>JBHLPH010000033.1:0-16955 GCA_048939625.1 Promethearchaeota archaeon | reverse complement strand
GCTGTTGGTCTAGTGGCTAGGACTCCAGCCTGCCACGCTGGGTGCCCGGGTTCAAATCCCGGACAGCGCACCACCTTTCCCATTTTTCTATTCGGTGTTAAACATGCGAGCGCGCGGGAGTCGCCGATGGCGAGCCACAGTGGTCCAGCACCTCCGAAATCTCTTCCAGAGAGCTGAAGTGGTTGCACCACAGAACCCTGCACTGGCTCAGCGGTACGTGCAATCCGCCCGGCGTATCGTGATGCGTACACGGGTCCGGTTACCTCCCGAATTGCGGCATCAGTTCTGTCATCGTTGTGAGCACTATCTGCGTCCCGGCATTAACGCCCGAATTCGCCTTCGTAACGCCGGTAAGAATAAGTCCCTGGTAATAACTTGTCTTACATGTGGTTATCGCCGAAAATTCCTTTGGAACTCAACACGAGGAATCAACCATGCCAACCAAAGCTGATCTAGCCCGAATCTGGGCTCAAGAGAAACCGGCTGTCCGCATCGGTAAAGACGGATTAGATCCGGGTGTAATTGAAGAAGTTAATCGCCAACTCAAAAAGCACAAAGTGATTAAAGTCAAATTCCTCAAAGCCTCCACCGATTCAGCAAGTTTCGATGAGCTAGTGAAACAGCTGGCAGCTCAAACCTCTAGCAAAGTCTGGGGTCAGCGAGGTTTTGTTATAATTCTTGCCCGCTAGCGGCAGTACTTTTTCCAAAGTAACTACGAAAGAATTTTAAGGCTCTCATCGTGTACTTCAGCCGACTCGTCGGCGAGTCGATTCTCTATCCGCCGTGGGGTCTTTATCGTGTCTACCGTATTTGATGTTCCTGCAGAACAACTGATTCCTCGCATCGCTGAGGAACTCAAGAAAGCAAAAGAGGTCACTCCACCAGACTGGGCTGCCTACGTTAAGACAGGTGCTCATAAGGAAAAGCCCCCAACCGATACAGATTGGTGGTATACTCGGTGTGCCTCGATTCTTCGACGCCTCTACGTGAAAGGTCCTACCGGAGTAGCCCGTCTTCGTACCGCTTATGGAGGACGGAAACGACGGGGCGCACGTCCAAACCAATTCTCGAAAGGGAGTGGGTCCATCATTCGAACTGCACTCCAACAACTCGAAAAAGCAGGACTCGTCGAACACGATAAAGGCACAGGACGTCGACTTTCCAGTAAGGGTCGATCTTTCCTGGACAAATTAGCACACATGATGCGAACGCAGGATGCTGGATAAAGGAACACGGAGGTTAACTCTTTGAGTGAAGATGAACTAAATGAGCTGCGACGGCGAAAAATGGCCGAACTCCAACAACAGGCTATGGCTGAAGAACAAGTAACAGCTCAAGAAGCCGAGGTCCGGGCTCAACGAGCCGCTGTTCTACGGCAGATTCTCTCACCCGAGGCCAGATCACGGTTAAGCAATCTTCGCATGGTAAAACCCCAATTTGCTGAGCAACTAGAAAATGAGCTCATTCGCCTAGCATCTGCGAATCGACTACCTGAAATTCCAATTACCGATAAGACCCTGAAGACTATGCTTGCTCAAGTAGCAGGACGGCAGCGCGATACAAAAATCCAGTTTAAATGAAAAGGTGGCAATGATGGCACGTAACAAACCACTTGCAAAGAAACTACGGCTTGGCCGTCAGTTGAAATCCAATGTCAGCGTTCCTGCCTGGATTATGGTTAAGACTAATGGTAAAATCCGCACCCACCCCAAACGCCGAAACTGGCGGCAATCCAAGCTTAAACCCTAACACTGAAAGGAGATTACCCAGGTATGACAGAAAAAGACGATGCAGTAGCCGAGTCGCTCGGGGTCCCTGAAGTTACAGAAGAAATCGTAGTTGAACGACTTTACACCATCCCCCTGGGTAAAGCCTACCATACTGTACGCAAGAGACGCGCCAAGCGTGCCGTTAATCTTGTTAAAGCCTTCATAATCCGACATATGAAAGTCGACGATGAAGCCAACCTCTCCATCGACCCCCCCCTCAACGAATACCTCTGGACCTACGGTATCGAAAAACCCCCACGCCGTGTTCGCGTCAGAGCAACCAAAGATCGAGATGGATTGGTCAAAGTCTTCCTTGTTGAAGGATAACACCCACATTTTCAAACCGGATTAAGCGAATTTTCTCTGTGTGGCTTTCCTGATGAACGGCAAAATTCAACGCTTCGATTTTAATGGCAGTTCAAATATCGGTGCATTTTGCCGGGCAACTGATCATTGGCTTCTTCAAGCGCCAAGCAATGAACCCACAACGAAAGGGTTGGTGGACCTTTTCGAACAGCAACCTACTCGTACCACTATTGGTCAAAGCACACTCGTTGGCATTCTCACGGCTGGAAATGAAAATGGGCTGTTAGTTCCCCACATCATCCTCAATGAAGAAGTGGATGCGCTCCAAACGTCTTTGGAAATTCCTCTACTCCAACTGGATTCAAAACTCACTGCGCTGGGGAATCTAATCCTAGCCAATGACCAGGCTGCGCTTGTAAGTTCTAAATTCTCTACGGAAGATATCAAAAGTATCCGTGATACACTCGGAGTCGAAGTTGAAGCGAAAACCATCGCAGAATCAGATTTGGTGGGGTCTTATTGCGTTGTAACCAATCGAGGCCTACTTGCTCATACAGATGTCACGGAAGAAGAACTCGACTGGTTAGCATCATTTTTCAGAGTCGAAGCTGAAATCGGCACAATCAACTGCGGCGTCCCCTACATCTCCATCGGACTAATCGCCACCTCGAAAGCAGCAGCAGCAGGATTCGAGACGACTGGCCCCGAACTCATGCGTATCACTGAAGCCTTCTTCTAAGGTTCCCTTTGGGGGTGGAAAGAGGTGAACTACACCTGCGTTTATGCAGGTATTTCCATCGAATCCACTACCTGCAAGTTCTGAGGTAGGGCTGTATGTCGATGCAAGCCATTCAAGAACGCTTGTAATGGCTCCCCGTTCACAGGGGGTTTCTGCAATAGAAACCGTATCATGATGTTGACCGCTGCGTTTTGGTCTCGATCAAACGGATTTCCACAATTGCATTGGATAACACGCTCTGATAAATAGCGTCTCTTCATTTTACCACATACACAACACATCTTCGTAGTATCCGATTCGTCAATTCTTATCACACTTTTACCTAATCTCTGAGCTTTGTAGGTCAAGAATTGGGCGAATCTCCCTAGAAAACCCGTGCTTTGCATCGAATAATTCAAAGTTCTATTAGCCTTATCTTTCCGACTAGTCCTCGAATGCCTTTTTTTACGTACCATTTGTTTGATCTCGAGATTGCCGATAATCAATGTGTGAGCACGAGTATTCGTTACTACTACTTTGGAAATTTTATGCTGGAAATCACGCAATTGATTTGCTAATTTTCTTTGCATTTTCAATAATTTTCTATGGTAGAAATGCCATTTGTTGCTGTACTTCAAACAATGATCACGACGGGATTGCACTTCTCGAAGTTGGTCTTTCCAATAGAGGTCAGGGCGACGATTGCGGATTTGAATAAATCTCCCTTTGTGATTTACAGCTGTTACCAAATTTATAATGCCCAGGTCAATTGCTTGGTACTGGCCATTATCAGAAGATTCATGATACAGATACTCGATGGTGATTGAAACAAACCAACGACACTGCCTATCCTGGAATATTTCAACTTGTTTGACTTGACCATTAACAGGTGGTAGCCAGGGCAAGGCGAATTTTAATTCAACACCGGATGGGTGGCGGTGGGAAAAACGAATTGTTTTATGGGTTATATCTAGAGTGAATCCGGATTGATTGTAACACAGTGTTGTGAAGTAGTTTTGACCTTTGAAGCTTGGAGGTCGCGCTTGCTTATCACCACAGCTCCAACGAGCAAAGAAGGATTTGTAGTCGTCATCGAGACGTTTTAACGTCATTTGTAAGACTTTCGAATAAACCCAGGTATATTCAGGATACAGCTTCTTGAGGACCGGTAGGAAGTTCTGTTGTTGGAAATATGTTATGTAGTTACGTTTGGACACTGGATTAATTCGATTAGTTTCCCACTGGCGTCTACGTTCTGCCAGAGCGAAGTTATAGAGAAGTCGACATTTTTCGGATAACGCCCATAACACATTAGCTTGCTCAGCTGTAGGTGTGATGCGGATTTTCCTTGCTAATAGCATTGGTTTCATGCAAGAATAGAAGGGTGACCAATATTTTTCAGTTCATGGGAGGGAGGTTGATAACTATCTTCTTTGAAAGACATTCTATTCAAGGCAAAAAGGTTAAAATAGCGCTGGCTATTCGATGGTTGTCTGCATATCTTTAGAAGGCTGGTTAGAATGTCAGTACAAGTGTACCGCTTAGAAGGAACCTATATGCGCAATAAACGGGAGTATCGCTTTTCTCAAGAAATTCGAGCTGTTAGTGAAGAGACAGCCAAAGAACACCTTTATTCTCTCTTAGGTTCCTTTCATCGAGTGAATCGCAAGGCAATTACCCTTGAAACTGTCACCGTAATTCCACCCGAAGAAGCTGCGAAGCAGCTCATCCGAAAACTTAGTGGTATTGAATAGAACTCAGATACACCAATCCAGTCATCCCCTGGGGGAAATATAATTATGGCGCAACCAACTCCCAATCCCGAGCAACTCGCTCAACAATTGATTATGTCAGTCCAAGCGCTCGAAGAGGAAATTGCTCGTGGTCAAAACAATCTCCAGATGATTGAACTTCAGTTGCAACGATTAGCCGAAACGGCCACGGCAGTGCAGGAACTGAAAAATCACAAGGTCGGTGACGAAATCATGGTTAACATCGGCTCGGGAGTTCATATTTATGTCAAGCTCACTGATCCCAAGCATGTTGTGACCTCGGTTGGTGCAGGTTTTGCTGCCCAACGAACCATTGATGAAGCCCTGATCCGTTTTGAGGAACAACAGAAACAGCTCACTGACATTGCCCAACGCCAACAAGAACAAATCCAAAACGCCCAAGCCCGAATTGAAGATTACCGATCACAGCTCAATCAACTTATTCAGACTACCCAAGGACAACCACCAAAGCCCGAATCGAATGACTAATACTTAGGGGAACTCCAGGTGTTTGAAAAACTTCGCAAGGCTGTTGACGGGTTCGTCCACAAAGTCACTCACAAATCTATTAGCGAAAAGAACCTTGAGGACGCTTATTCAGACCTTCAGCTGGCACTATTAGAAAATGACGTCGCCTACGAAGCTACTGAAAGAATCAATGATCGACTCAAAGAAACCTTAGAAGGCGAACAACTCGGTCGCTTACAAAGCAAAAAAGGCTTCATTCGGGAAGCTCTTTATCAAGCCATTCTTGAAGCATTAACACCTGAAGAACCCGTTGACATTTTTGCTCTCTTGGAACAGCGAAAAAAAGTGGGAGAACCTCTTACTATCATGTTTTTGGGTGTAAACGGAACCGGGAAGACCACGACGATTGCTAAAATGACCTACATGTTTCAGAAAAAAGGATATTCAGTGGTCTTAGCCTGTGGAGACACATTTCGCGCCGGAAGTGCTGAACAACTCCAAACCCACGCTAATCGCTTGAATGTCCGAGTCATCACTCGACCCTACGGCTCAGATTCTGCATCAGTAGGCTATGATGCAATCAACCATGCCCGGGCTCGCGGAATCAATGTGGTTCTTATCGATACAGCTGGACGCATGCAAACGGACAAAAACCTCATGGCTGAACTTCAGAAGATTCACCGCGTCGCAGAGCCTGACCTTGTCATCTTCGTTGGAGATGCCCTCGCTGGTAATGATGCTATTGAGCAAGCAAAAACCTTCAATGAAAAAATCGGAATTGATGCTGCCATTCTTACCAAAGTCGACGCAGATACCAAGGGTGGTGCCGCTCTTTCCATTGCTATTGCAACAGGCAAACCCATCATCTTTGTGGGAGTGGGACAAGAATATTCTGATCTCAAAGCCTTTGACCCAGAGTGGTTTGCCCAAAAAATTGCCCCACTCGACTAATTCTTTCGTAGCAATTGTGAGACGCAAAGGCTATAAAGTGTCAGTGCTTGCAAGTTCAAACGATTTCCTCTAAGTGCGTGGTAAAAATGGAACTCAAAGGGCGCCATCTGTTAAGTCTGAAAGACTTCACCCGCGAGGAGATTCAACTTATCCTAGACACCTCGGCGGACCTCAAACGGCAACGTTACATAAGCGAGCTCGGAACGAGCCTATTAGGAAAATCAGTGGGTATGGTCTTCGAGCGACCCTCCACTCGAACCAGGGTCAGTTTCGAAGTCGCGATTAACGAGTTATCTGGTGATGCGCTGTTTCTCAGTTCACAGGAACTGCAATTGAGTCGAGGTGAACCCATTGCGGACACTTCACGTGTGCTCAGCCGGTATCTCCACGGTATCGTTATTCGAGCAACGAGCCATGAGAATGTAGTTGAACTCGCCCAGCACAGTTCAATTCCTGTTATCAATGCACTAACTCCGATGTACCATCCCTGTCAAGGGCTTGCTGACCTCCTTACTATCCGAGAAAAACTCCATGAACTCGAAGGCCTCAAACTCGTCTACGTTGGTGATGGCAACAACGTTTGTCACTCACTGATGCTAGGTGGGGCAATCATGGGCCTCGAAGTGACCGTAGCTACGCCCCCTGGCTTTGAGCCTAATGCAGAGGTGACGACCTTTGCTCGGGAACGAGCAGCTGAAAATATGGCTCAAGTCGAAATCACGAACAATCCTAAAGCTGCTGTTGAAGATGCTGATATCATTTATACGGATGTGTTTGTATCCATGGGGCAAGATGCCGAAAGGAAGAAACGGCTCGCGACTTTTGTTCCCAAATACCAAGTCAACGAAGCCCTTGTGAAACTCGCCGCTCCTCATAGTATTGTTATGCACTGCCTCCCTGCCCACCGGGATGAAGAAATCACCGATGGTGTCATTGAAGGTCCACATAGTGTCGTCTGGGACCAAGCCGAAAATCGGCTTCACACCGAAAAAGCCGTCCTCGCGCTGCTCCTTTAACACCTCCCCTGAGGTCCGACCCAGTGTCAGTGATTTGTTTCTGCTCACAAAAAGATCTCGCAGCCCAACACATCAAACGCCAACTCCTCACACTATTCCCTTTCACCGAAACATCAGACACCTATGATGATCATCCAATCTATCAATTAGACCAACTATCAGTTGTCACAATCGAACCCGACAGCATAAATGCAGATAACCTAGATGACCATTTTTCTGCCGACCTCTTCATCTTTGCGTCCCGACACAAATCTGCGGCCTTCAAACCTGCTCTTCTCACCCATGTACCTGGAAACTGGGCAGAGGCGGAGTTAGGAGGAAAACCCTCCACCCTATGTATTGCTCCACCATCTGCAATGAAAATCGCGTTACAAACCCTCCTCTCTGAGCAGAAACGACTCGGGCTCACGGACTGGGCTTGTGGATTAGAAGCCACCCATCACGGCCCTTTCATCGAGTCCACTCCTGTCCTGTTCATCGAAATTGGAAGTACTGAACACGAATGGCAAAACCCACTTGCAGCAGAAATCGTAGCCCGCACTATTGTTACTACCGCACAACAATATCAGACTTCGTATCCTGCGGTTTTAGGGTTTGGAGGTCCTCACTACTGCCCTGGCTTTACTCGCTTAAATTCTGAAACCAAATATGCAGTTTCCCATGTGATGCCCCGATACCATTTAGATCAATTATCTGAAACGCTCATAACTCAAGCAATCCACCGAAGTCGACCAAAACCTACGATTGCTGCCATAGATTGGAAGGGTATGAAAGGCGAACAACGAGAACGAGTTACGGCACTCGCAGAGGCACTTGGCTTACAGGTCACCCGGATCCGCCATCTCATTCGAGACGAAACAAATTAGTCTATAACCGATGTGCGAATGCGAAAAGACTTATTAGGACAGGAAAGATGAGACTGCCCAAGACCTCTAGTCGACCATAGGTGAAAAAAATGTCAAACCGGGTATCCGAATTCTGGGAGAACACCAAGCGTATCGTCCAACTTTCCCAACGCCCCTCACGACAAGAAATCTGGATGCAATTCAAGCTCAGCATGCTTGGTCTATTCGTCGTCGGAGCCGTTGGCTTCTTCATTCGCTTCATCATGATCGTCGTTACGGGACGATTTGCCGGTTAATCATACACCGCAAAACATCCAATTCGAGGGAGGTGCGCTGAATGGCTGAAGAAACAACCAATATCTACATCGTGAGAACCACCATCGGACAAGAGAAGGGAATTGCTCACGTTATCTCAGGACGTGTCACAAAACGCCAAGTTGACCTCAAAGCCATTCTCGTTCCCGAACCGCTCAAAGGCTACATCTTCATCGAAGCCCGAAGCCCCCGCGAAGTCGAACTCGCCATCGCTGGAATTCCCCACATCAAAGGCATCATACCCGGCAAAATCCTCATTGATGAAATCGAAAACATCCTCGTCCCACGACCACCCACCGAAGACTTGGAACTCGGCGACATCGTCGAAATCACAGGTGGACCCTTCAAAGGGGAACGTGCCCGAGTGATGCGAATCGATACCTCGAAAGACGAAATTACCCTCGAACTCTTCGAAGCCCCCTCCCCCATCCCAGTTAAGGTCCACGCTGACTTTTTACGAATCGTCGAACGTGCAGCCCGCGAAGAGCCCGAAGAAGAGGAAGAACTCCTCGAACTCTAGTGACATAACTCATAGAACGGCTAAGTTGAGGCAGAACATTTTTAAATCGCGTATAGCTCTTGAAGCTGACCCATCTCTAGAGGAGATACCAACAATGGGTAAAGTCGTATGTGAAGCCCTTGTCGAAGGCGGAAAAGCATCAGCCGGACCCCCTATCGCCCCAGTTCTAGGACCGACTGGAGCGAATTTATTTCAAATCGTCCAAGAAATCAACAAACAAACTGAAGATTTGAAGGGCTTGAAAGTACCCGTCACCATTGTTGTAGATGATGATACCAAAGAGTTTGAAATTACAATTGGGCTTCCTCCCACCTCGGCGCTTATTATCAAAGAGGTGGGAGTTGAGAAAGGCACCGGTCTAACAGGAACTGAAGTGACAGGAGATATTTCTCTAGACCAAGTTTTGAAGGTGGCCCGGGCAAAGGATCAAGACCTCCTCGGCAGTTCACTACAAAACCGTGTGAAGTCAGTTCTTGGTACGTGTGTGAGTATGGGGGTCACCATTGAGGGTAAGGATGGACGTGAAGTCCAAAAAGAAATCGATGCCGGTCTATACGCTGAGAAACTACAAGGATAACTAAGGTGAATACAACGATGTCATTGAAACTAGAAAACATAGTTACAGCGGTCAGCGAAGCTCAATCCAAGTCGAAGAAACGTAAATTCGAGGAAGCCATGGAAGTCATTGTGAACCTCAAAGGCATTGACCTCAAAAAAGGCGGCAAACAGCTCAATGTGGATGTCACCCTTCCCCACAGTACTGGAGAAGGAGTCAAAGTCGCCATTATTGGCTCAGGTAACTTTGCGTTTAAAGCCCGTGATTCCGGAGCTGCCCGTGTACTAGAACCTCAGGAAATTGAGCAATTAGATGCCGATAAGGATGCAGCCAAAGCCATAGCCGAAGAGATGGATTTCTTCATTGCCCAAGCGGATCTAATGCCCCTGGTTGGTCGTGTCCTTGGACCCTTTCTTGGTCCTCGTGGCAAAATGCCCCGACCCGTTGCCCCAGACACGGATGTTGGAAAACTTCTTTCCGAATTCTCATCATCTGTCAAGCTTCGAATGCGCAAAAACTTAGTAGTTCAAGCTAAGGTCGGAAAACGCACCATGAAGCCTAAACTGATTGCAGAGAATATCGAAGCAGTCGTGAAAACCCTTGAATCGAATCTAGAACGTGGCTTCCATAACATCGACAAAATCTTTACCAAGACCACTATGGGTCCTCCTATTCAAATCGAAATAGCATGAGACGGTGAATCATGATGAGCTCAGGACAACAAACCCCAGTCGCTGACGAGAGACCTCACACAAGCAAAGGACGGCCAGTTCCGCAAACCAAACTCGATGAGGTTGCACATCTAGTTTCCCTTCTCGAAAAGTATGATTACATCTCGCTGCTCCGCACGGAACAAATCGGTTCAAAGCAATTTCAGGCCATCAAGAAGGTGCTACGGGATACCGCAAAGATCCACATGTCTCGGAACACGCTCATGATTCGGGCCATCGAACAAGCTGCGACGAAGAAAAAGAACTTAGAAAAACTCATTCCTTTCATCGAAGGCTCCAGTGCCTTTGCCTTCTCTGACATCAGCCCCTTTGAACTCAGTGACCTTTTACAACAAAACAAAGCCAAGGCCCCTGCCAAGGTTGGAACGGTAGCTCCCGAAGATATCATCATTGAAGCGGGTAACACGGGCTTCCCACCAGGTCCCCTCATCTCAGAGCTTGGGCAGGTGGGTCTAAAAACTCGAATTCAAGGCGGATCCATTTGGATTACTCAGGATCACGTTGTTGTTAAAGCCGGAGAAACTGTCACACGTGAACAAGCCCTAGTCATGTCTCGTCTTGGAATGGAACCCTACGAAATCTTTCTCCAACTTATAGTAGCTTATGATAATGGCGTCATTCTCTCTGCGGATGTCTTTGCAATTTCGCGCGGTGATGTCGTCGATCAACTCACCACCGCTGCCCAAGAAAGCCTTGCTCTCGCTCTGACGATGAGCTATGTCAGTGCAGACACTGTGCCATTCTTGTTACAGCAAGCGGCACAAGAGGCTCGGAGCCTCTCTCTCTTCGCCGCTATTCCCACCGATGAAACAACCAATCAAATCCTTGCCCAGGCTGAACAAAGTGCCGCAGCCTTGGCTCAAGCCGTCCGGAACAAGAATCCAGACGCTTTACCCAACTAACCATGGCGTAACGAAAAGACAAAAGATTAAAATACGCCTCAACTGAAGCGTTCCCTCTCACAGGTAACGCCCCTGTCTTCCCCACGAAACACGGAGGACGAACACAAAATGGAATACATATACAGTGCAATGCTCCTTCACAAAGCGGGCAAAAAAGTCTCCGCATCTGGTCTAACCAAGGTGCTCGAAGCCGCAGGCGTCACACCCGATGAAGGTCGGATCAAAGCTCTCGTTGCAACACTCAAGGACATCGACATTGACGAAGCTGTCAAAGCTGTCCCCGTTGCTGCTGCTCCCGTAGCTGCAGCTGCTGCAGAAGCACCTGCTGAGGCAAAGCCCAAAGAAGAGAAGCCTAAGAAGGAAGAGGAAGAAAAGCCTGAAGAAGTAGCTGGGCTCGGCGCCCTCTTTGGCTAAGCAATACCAGGGGCACCTGCTCAACCTTTCTTCGCTTATCATTCTTATCTAAGCTAGTCCAGATTAGGTGTTGAAAAAGTATCTTATTGTCCTCGGCGTAAGTACCATCCTAAATCGAGTTGGTTTTTTAGCGTGGTTCTTTCCGGGAGTATTTCGACGGAACCATACCCTAGCCCGTCTTCTTCCTTGTTTACAACAATGACCGTTTTCTTCCCTTCCGATGAAGGTGCATCTGTAGCAAACTCGAGAGCATCTATAGAGTGGCCATAAAGAAAGCGTTGTTCCCCTGAAGCCGATACAATGATTTTTACTCCTGGTCTTGCATTGTCTGCCAAGCGCTGGAGGATATGAAGACTGGGTTGAAACTCGTGTCCCTTCAGTTCACCCAGAAATACCCCGATGAAATATGGATGCTGGGGTTTCACACTCTGAAACAGCTCCCATAAGGGGTCAGAAATTAGAAACACTTCATACCGGCGCCCTTTCCCAATAATGAGGTGTTTTCCTTTAATCAATTCTTGGACAACATCCTCAGGGATGTAGGCAGCTATTCCCTTCTGAATGATCTGGATTTCCCTTGTATTAGCCAGAGCATAAGTTAAGCGGCGAGTTTTACCATTTTGCAAATAAAGAATCCCTCCATCTCATGTTTATGAGGATAGAATCGTCGAGCTAATTGCAAGCTCTCATCGACTTCACAACCAAAAAACGAAGTAAATCCCGGTTCACCAATGGGCAATCCAGTCTCGATGATTTTTAACGGGCACTGCTGTAACGCATAGTCAATAATTTCTTCATTTTCCTCCGGAGCAAAAGAACAGGTAGAATAAATCAAAGTTCCCCCCTCTCGGAGTAATTGTGATCCAGCAAGAATCAGCTTCTGCTGAACATTTGCCATCGTCTCAACATCCTGAGGGGTACGACTCTGTTTTCGGGAGGGGTCCAACGGAATTAACCCCTCACCAGTACAGGGGGCGTCTAATAGAATTGCTTCCGCCTGAATGCCCATCGCTGGTAATCGGGCGGCATCCATGCGTATCACAAAAGCGTTTTCAACGCGCATGCGCGAGAGATTTGATCGAAGGCTCCGAATGCGATTTCGACTAATATCCGTAGCCATTATGGCACCTTGATTGTTCATTAATTGGGAGATGAGGGTGGTTTTACCTCCTGGCGCGGCACACATATCCACCACCATACGCTTGTCACGTGGATCCATGGTTTCTACTGCCCACATGGACGCGGGACTTTGAAGCATGTAATGCCCTAATAGATACTCTGTTGTGGCACCTAAAGTTAGAGGCGCTTCGAGGACGTGAAAGGCATAAGGTAAACCTGGAATGGATTCAAATTTGAATCCCTTTGCCTGTAACCGCTGTGTTTCCTTCTGGATTGTTGTAGCCAGCGTATTTACTCGAATAGTCTTTGGTAAAATTCGGTCATTCCCCTGAAGAAATTGTTCGGTTTCCTCACCAAAGAGTGCCAAGTACCGCTCGATCATGAACGTCTTGTATCCGTACTCCTTTGCTAGGCGTTCGGCATCAGGAGTTGTCACTCTGACCACACTATTCTTCTAGCAATGCGGGAAGGCTTAAGAAGCATCCGATTCCACTTCTTATACACAAAAAAATATTAGGTGACTCTTCATGTGCCTCGCAATTCCCGCTCAAGTCGTCAGCGTCAAAGGCAGTACTGCCATTGTTGATTTTGGTGGCGTCAAACGTTCAGTATCAATCGCTCTTCTGGAAAAACTCAATCCTGGAGATTATGTCATCGTTCACACAGGTTATGCCATTCAAAAGATGGATCAAAAGGAAGCAGAAGAAAGCCTCGAATTATGGCGAGAAGTGTTAGCAGGGGATCAACCACCCGAGGCATAGAATACAAAATTACCTTGACTTTTAGAAATTAAAAAAAGAAAGGTTGTCCCCCGTAAAGGGAGACAGCCGATGTTGACGGGATGCTGTTTACTCTTCTTTAGCTTCCTCTTCTTCCTCGATTTCTTCAAGGGGAATCGGGGGTGGAGTTGTTAGCATTGTCCAACCAATCCAAGCCACAATGAAGAGTACGAGCACAATCGCCAGCCACACCGGAATTGCTACAGCCCAATAGGGCTCCCACAGAACTGGAACATAGCCCAGTTGTGGAATCCAGGCAAAGAATGGCCACCATGGATGAGTTACAGGTGGACCAGTAATAGTTGTATACACGCTGTAAAACATGAAGGGATAGATGAGAGCCCAATAGGTGTAATAGAGAAGAACTAGAATCGCGAAGAGGAGAATGAGGAAACCATAGACTTTATCTCGTGCCATAATTGGTTACCCCTTATAGTAGGGAATCTGCGACTGCCTTGATAAGGCTTTGTTCTTAAGTCTTACCCACAAGCAGCCCCAACTATAGAAAAGAAGACTCAACGTCCACATAAATACTTATGGCTCAAAAAAACTCAGGATATGCACTCCATGATTGCCGTGATACTTGCAGGGGGATATGGTATCCGCCTTCGCCCCCTCACCTGCAGTCGCCCCAAACAACTCCTTCCCTTAGCTGATTCAACCCTTGTTGGCTACATCCTGAAGCAGCTCCAACAAGTGGGGATAACTGAAATAATTCTTGCAACCGGTTCCAATGGCTCCGCAATCCAAGACTATCTCAGCGATGGTGCTAAACACGATCTCACTATACACTATTCGATTGAAAAGCGTCCACTCGGAACGGCAGGTGCCATTAAACTCGCTGAATCTTATCTCCCTGATGATGCTCCATTTCTTGTAGTGAATGGTGACATCGTCTCAGATCTACCCTTCCATCATCTGTTACAATATCACCGAGAGCACCAAGCCACAGCAACACTTGCTCTCTACAGAGTTGAAGATCCCACTCGATTTGGTGTTGTCGATATTGCTTCAAATGGACGCATCCACCAGTTTATTGAAAAACCAGATCCAGACCACGCTCCAACCAACTTGATTAATGCGGGATGTTACGTACTCGAGCCCACAGTGTTAGATTACATCTCTCCCAACCAAACAGCCTCTCTCGAATACGATGTGTTTCCACTTCTTTGTAAAAAATCACCAGTTTTTGGGTGGGAACATCATGGACTGTGGATTGACACAGGTACTCCCCTATCCTTTCTTGAAGCCCATCATGCCCTCCGTACAGCTCTTCACAAAACTCCATATCTCGGTTCAGACACAACAATCGCCACTGAGGTAACAGTCGAACCGGATGTCACCATTGGCAACCGGGTAACCATTGGAACCCATTCACGAATCTCTAACTCTGTAATCTTTGATGATGTTATCATCGAACAAGGTGTAATTATTGACCATTCAATTGTTGGTCAAGGCGCTATTATTGGAAAGGATATCCGGCTAGAATCTTACACGATTGTGGGGGATAAAGCGATAATAGACTCCGGGGCTATAATCCCCCCCGGTGCACTCATCTGCCCTGAATATCGAATAGAAAAAAACTGCAAGGCACCTCATTGTTTCGTGAAGAACCTACCTATCCTGTAAGTCCCAACGTTTAGGCAATTAGGACACGTGCCCGACGTATTGTGGCAATCAAGATGCAGATAATGCTAATACTTGCAAGCACTGCTGCGGTGGGAACCAGTGTAATCCCCCATGGGGTAAAGTTCAGTCCAAAGGCGACCAATACTGCTAGTGCTATACTAAGACCACAGGACAAGGCAAGTCTTTCCCAGCGGTCGATATATCGTTCAAAGGGAAAGAGGGCTCGGATAAAAGCAAACCCGGGAACAAATACCAACAATAAACCACCGAAAACCCAGCGTAGGATAACCAACGGGTATAGTTCCACAGGGATCAATAAGGTGGTACTGAGACCCAAGATCAACAGAATTAGTGTTAGCCACAAATCGAGTGCTAACATACTTCGTAAATATGCGGGGATTCCGGATACCGGCGTCATCACCGTTTCTTCTCGAGCGCCAGGAAGGTTTAGCAGTACTTTCCCCTCGTTCGCCAGATCCCTTATCATCCGCATCGTGATGTCTTCGGGAACGCCTTTACCCTGTAATTCTTGGACGACTTCTTGTACTGTTGAGAACCGTCGACTACGTAATGCATCAAGAATCAACTCGCGAACGGTTTCAGGAACATAAGTATCCTTTTCACGTAGCAGCATAAGATGTCCGTCCCGTCGGACCATTAAGCAAAGATTCTTTTAACCTTTGAGTCCCCTATTGTTTCGACGCCTATGCAACGCAAGCACTTTCTTCAGCTATTCACATTCTCCTTTCTCTTTCTGAGTTTATGCGTCATCGGCAGCACCCTTCAAAATGCTAATTCATACCCTAGCCTGTCGTATACCCAACCCTCCCAAAATCAAGCTCAACAAGCCATTGATGATGCACAAGCTGACATCAATACCGCTTACCTCAATTTAGCATTCGCTGATGCTGCTGGATCAGAAATCACTGATTTGATTAGCACACTGAACGATGCGATTTTTGAGTTAAATCAAGCCCGGCAAGCTTACAATCAGACCGATTATTCCACAGCTATCACCTTGGCGGATGGCGCTGCAACCACGGCACAAACGGTCAGCACTGAAGCGCAGCTTCGAGGTTTCACCACCAACGCCCAGACGCAATCACTCATTGTAGTTGTCGTGGCCGTGGTGTTGATTTCGTTACCTACCAGTTACTTTGTCGTGACGCAGTTGGCACAGTACCGCAAAAAACGTCGACGAGAATTCCTTCGCATGGAAATTCGGCTCCCCGACGATGAACAGGAGGAGACATCATGAGAAAATATACACAAACGATCCTCACCATCCTCATGTTTGGCATCGTCCTCGCCTCCGGAACCCTTCTCGTCTCCGTTTGGTTACTCCCCCCGGCTGAGTACACCCCTTCAATTGCTCTCCTCAACGAATCCATGCAAGCCGGACCCTATCCCACTAACGTCACCGCTAATACTAACATCACCCTCAACATCGAAGTCTCTAATTACATGGGCGTAGTCCAATACTTCTATGTCCGAATGAAACTCGCCGATGAAACCACCATGACTACCACCACCACTCCCTCCACAGCTCCCACGCTGCAGCAGTTCGAAAGGCTTGTCGCTAATGGAGGCACTTGGCGCTTCCCAGTTACCCTCAACATGACGACTCCTGGTATCAATTATCGACTCACCTTCGAACTCTGGCACTACGATCCCAACACCAATGAAATCGTCTGGATTCGCGATGCCTTAGGTCGCGGCTTATGGGTCCATCTCCCCATGAACGTCACAGGACCCTAGCAAAAAGGGGGACAGGGAGTGCCACGTCCATTACACATCACACAGGTCGTCCATGACTTTCACCCTGTCGTCGGGGGCATCGAAACTTACGCCTTCAACCTCGCAAAAGGGTTGGTCGATGCCGGACACACCGTCAAAGTCTTCACAACGCAACTCCCAAACACACCTAGCACTGAAAATTATCACGGCATCCAAATCCGAAGATTCCGAGCCATCGCTCGCCCTTTCAATTACCCGGTCCTTCCCGGTTTGTTACCTGCACTCCTGCGTGATCGAGTCGATATTTTCCATGCGCATATCAACTCACCCCTGACTGTCGATATCGCAGCTACAGCCAGTCAACTCACCCATATTCCTCTGGTTATCACATACCATGCTGATGCCCTG
>JBHLPH010000002.1:0-151558 GCA_048939625.1 Promethearchaeota archaeon | reverse complement strand
TCAACCCTTATCGCCTTGTTAGAATCACCTATGGAAGTGCAGTCGATAGCAAATCCGAAAGGCACACTGATTATAGGACACCTTCAAGGAGGTGCGCCAACAGCCCCAGTGGTCACAGGTGCTCCAACGCCCACAGAAGAAGTATCGGTACAACCTACTGTCGCTACCCCTACTCCTGCCGCTCCAAGGAAAGTCACAAAACTAGATTTGGAAGCTGCCTTGATGGCCATCATTCGGGTTCATAAGCAAGTGCACATTGAATACAAGGGTAAAGGGGATTCTGAGGAAGTAATTATTGAAAGCGTCGATGGACTTAGCCACAAAATGAAACGGTCTAAAGGCCGATTATCCTTCAAATGGGATCCCAAGACACCAAAAGAACTCAAAGAGCTCGTTGCTCACGAACTTAAATCCCTGGCTGGATAATCCAACGATGATTCTAGGCTAAAAAAATGAGTGTTTTTCTTTTTGCCTTAGTGCTAGTTGGGTCCTATGCCGTCATAGGCGCTGGCATTAAACTCATAGATTCTGTGGCTGACACAGCTGCTCTACCTTCATTTCGTCCCCTTCATATCTGGGTTGTTACTATTGGGCTAGCCTGTCTTGTAAATTTACTAGTGTTGTTTGATATCTACTCAGCTGTTCTCGTGTTAGCTCTTGTAGTGGGATTGATTATCGCTCGGAAAGTTGACAATATATACTTCATTACTCTCGCAGTGTTTGTTTTTCCCATCAGCGTGTTCCGGATTTTAGAACCGGCTATTTTCCTGCTCATCCTTCCTACTTTGGTCTTGGTCATTGTTACTTCAGCGCTGGATGAATTGCTGCACTCAAGGTCCTCCAAGTTCCAGAGCAAATTGTTTTACTATATATTCGCTCATCGTCCAATACTGAAAATCACCGTATTACTTCTCCCTTTCTTCGGTTGGTTAACGATCTTTCATACTGCTGCGTTTTGGGCTTTTGATATTGCCTATGATTTGGTGGCATACTATTTCAGCGCCTTTCACGCGCCTCCAGCCAAGGTGCCTTCCGATAATACTCTGGAATTAAGCCTCCTGAGCCTTTTTGGAAAGGTTTAAGTCGGCTCGGATGCCAAGAAAAGACATACTGGTGAGGCTATCCGATGAAAGCAAATATCTCCCTATCCTATCGAGGTTCGACACGTGAAGAAAACGCAACGAAAACAGGATGGATTAATCTTCTCCTCAACCAACATGGACGGATTATTAGCAAACTACCTCTAGGAGACGGGCGGTTCAATTTTGTCATCGAACTCGATGATTTGGAACGTTTCACTCAGTCGCTCTTTGAGTTCACCCGCCAAAATCCATGGCTTCGAGTAGAAAAAGTTTCAACCCACGCGTAGGGTTCCAATCTCTTTTTTTATCCGAGAATAAATCGTTGGCCTATTCGGGGGGCTATTGCGGGGACTCCTAAAAGACGTCGCGCCGTATTTGCTAGACTTTTACATGCCTGTGAGCTTCCATGAACGCAGAAAACGGATTGGGGCGGATGTTCTCGAAGCATTGTCAGAAACGCCTTTAATTCAGTCTTATCTGCATGGGCAGAAAATCCATATAATCGCTCAAGCTGGGCCCTAACTCGTTTCCTTTTTCCATAGATTGTGACAGAGTGAGCTCCATGGACAATTCGATGACCGAGAGTTCCTGGAGCTTGAAATCCAATTATCATGATATGGGTATTTTTATCTTCAATGCGCCGATAGAGATGTCTCAGAATGCGACCACCATTCATCATGCCTGAACCCGCGATAATCATAATTGGACCTTGCTGCTGGCTTAAATTATCACTATCATATTGGCGTTCGACATACTGCAAACCCTTGAAATCAAGAGGGGCATCACCCGATTCGATTAGATCCCAGGTTTCTTCGTCAAAGCATTCGCGGTGTCTTCTGAATATCTCTGTTGCCTTGATAGCTAGCGGGGAATCTATTGCAACAGGAATGACAGGAATCCTCGCGTTTTCAACGAGGAGATTGAGTGCATAAATTAAGGCCTGAGTCCGACCGATAGCAAAGGCTGGAACCAGTATATGGCTTCGATGCCGATAGGCTTTGATGATGATTCGTTCAAACCTTTTGATAGTCTTTGATAAGTGTTCATGGGTGCGATTCGCATAAGTGGATTCACAGAGCAAATACCGGGCTGAACTAGGAAAATCAGGATCCCGAATGATAGGCGCACTCTTCCGCCCAACATCACCTGAGCCAACTAGATGAATCACTTTATCTCGTTCTTCAATCCATAGTTCAACAATAGCTGATCCCAGGATATGACCTGCATCGCGAAATTGGAGTGTGATATTGCCAGGGATGCTTTTCTTTACTCCGTATTTCATTACACGGAATAGCTTGATCACGTTTTCAGCATCATGAGTGGTAAACAATGGTTGAAAATCATAGTCTTGATGTATCTGCGATGACTTTCGACGGCTTTCTGCTCGTGCTGCGTCTTCTTCTTCACATTCTGCAACATCTCTTAGTAAAAGTGCGCAAAGTTCTGCGGTAGCAGAGGTAACGTAGATTGGTCCACGAAAACCAGATTGCATCAAAATGGGCAGACGCCCACAATGGTCTAAATGCGCATGCGATAATACCACAAAATTAATTTTCGATGCATCGAATCTAAAAGCGGAATTCCGTTTTACCTTCTCTGCAGCATTTCCTTGAAACAGCCCACAATCAATAAGAAACGATACTGATTGTGTTTTTACCTGAAATAAACTTCCTGTGACAGTCTGTCCTGCACCGTGAATGGTTAGTTCCAATGCCTAAGGCTCCTATGGCTGAGATAACAAATGTGAAGACTAGCTGAACAGTTCGAAATCAGAGGATCCGCCTTTCTCCTCCTCTCTTTCTGGTGCCTCCTCTTCATTCTCTTCAAGCGTCGCTTCGTCCTCTTCATTCTGAGGATTCTGAGTTATCTGCGATAATTGTTCACGCATTGATTCAACCACTGAAACCGGCTTAGAATCCTCAGAGGGCGCTGATTCTGAGATGGGTCCCGGTGAAGTGACTATCAATTGTCCCTCTGCTGTCAATTGAGGTTGTTGGCCAAAACAACGTACAAATGCATTGATGTCTTCCTGTGCAGCGGCTCGAATTTCTGAGAAAAGTATTGCTTCGCCTTGACAGAAGAATCGTAATTGTAATCGCAGAACAGAAACCTGAAATTCATTGGGACCAACCGGGATCATATTCGCTTGTCCATAACAATCAGCAACCGCAAAAAGAACCTTTGAGGCAAGTTGTTCCTCATATGTCAAAATTCGTCGCCGAATCGGAGTGGCTTTACGGACTGGTTCAGGAACAATAGTCTGCTCAATGACCTCAACCTTTTCCTGAAAAGTTTCTTCAAAGGTGGAAATTGGTGCTTCCTCATCAATGACCACAAGAAAATCTGAGGTCTTTTGATGCGTTTCGAGAAGTTTCTGTAATAGTGAGGTCTTTGGATTCTGTAAATCACCAGGCACCTCAATGAAAGTTGTGCATTTGGTGCCATAATGAATTTCGTCTACATGTGTTCCATTTTTCATAATAAAGCGCGCCTGCCGAAGGGCGGTTGTTCGTTGGAGCATCGAGGTTCCTCGTCCTAACCACACCCATACGATACCTTCAGCCTCATCAACGATGAGGATGGCACGACCATCAACAAGATGTTTTGGATTCCAATGCAGGGGTTGCATTTCGCCCCCTTCACCAAGGATTTCAATCATCCCAAGGTATTGCTTCATTTAGCACATCACCGCAAGAGCCTGTGTCACCCTTGTGCAGCCACACATCGGGTGTTTCAACTAAATATGAAGTAATGAGGTCTATAAGAAATTGTTGTGTCATGGCTTTTTCTTTCGAAGCTCAGCGAGGATTTCTTCTGCTTGATCATATCGAACCCGTTTTTCCGCAATCATCTTTTTAGCAACCTGGTCTACTTCATCTCTCGATGCCCCTGCTGCTACAGCAAGGTTCCGTGCGTGAAGCTTCATATGACCTGTTTGAATCCCTTCCTGACTTAGAGCGCGTAAAGCTGCAAGGTTTTGTGCTAGACCTACACTGACAATGATTTGAGCAAGTTCTGTAGCAGTTTTGACACCCAAGATTTTCACACATAATCGCGCGACAGGATGGGTTCGTGTTGCTCCTCCAACTAGTCCCACAGCCATGGGGAGTTCAATCGTACCTCGGAGATCTCCCTCTGCTGTTTCTTCATACTGCGTAAGGGATTGATATCCACCACTTTGCGTAGCAGCGTAGGTGTGAGCGCCTGCTTCCACTGCGCGAAAATCTTGTCCAGTAGCTAACAGTACTGCATCGATACCATTCATTATCCCCTTATTATGCGTTGCACAACGATACGGGTCTGCCTGGGCGAAAGCATAGGCTTTCAAAATTCCTTCCACAACCTTTGGCCCTCCAAGTGCCTTTGCAGGAAAGATTGCTTCTGCGCGCGCTAATCGATGCACTGCGAGATTCGAAAGTATTCGTAAATACACTTTCCCTTTGGTAAAATCCTCGATTAAGGGTGCAAGGGCTTCACACATTGTGTTGACCGCATTTGCGCCCATTGCATCACGGGCATCGACTAAAAGATGAACAACCAACATGGGCCCCATTATCGTATCGATCTTTCGAACTTGAAGGTCACGGGCTCCTCCTCCAAATTTGACGAGAACAGGGTCTTGGGCATTTGCAACCTTGAGTAAATTTACTCTCTGGTGAATCAAAGATTCAAGGGCCTTTTCTAAATCAGGAATATCAGCAACCTGAATTTGCCCAATCATTACGGGATCGGTTGCTGTGGCTATGAAGCCTCCTGTTTCACGAGCCATACGGGCAGCATTAGAAGCTGCTGCTACCACTGAAGGTTCCTCAAGGACCATTGGAATGAGATAGTCCTCCCCGTTTATTTTGAAATTTGTTGCAATGCCTAAGGGAAAACCGTAAGACCCTACAACATTCTCTATCATCCGATTCGCAGTGGCTGGATCTAACGCCCCGAAGGCTTCTAAGATGGAAACCTCCTCATCTGAAAGGTTAGCAAAAGCGCGCAGTTTCTCAACCCGCTCACGAATTGATAGACGGTAAAATCCACTAATGGCTGATGTCTTTTTCGACACGCTGTTCACTTCATCGTGTCTCTCTCATCAGTTCACTTATCAAACTTTCTTCCCAATTTCAAAATCGAGTGCTATGACAGAATTCAGGTAGGTAAATAATACTCTACTTCTCTCGAAGCTCCCAAACACAGGCGTCGTCTCCCCACGTTCGGCATTGCACTTCTTCACATTCGCTACTAAAGCCACGCAGGGTCAGAACGTGTTGAAAGACACCACTGAGAATGTTACAATATTTGAGGCCACGAAATTCATCAGACATGCGGATATTTTGACAAATTGGGCAGTCTTCAAAAACATAGACGATTTTTCTTTCTGCCTTATCGTAGTAGGCATTGTCAAAGGCTCTACCAAGCATAACCCTGGTAGCTAAGGTGAATGTTTCAAGAAATCCATCAAAGGTGGTCGCGTGTTGTCCAATTGTATCGCTGTATTCAAACAACAGGGTTTCAGCCATTGCGCTACCTAGCCGCAAGAGCTTTTCGTTTGCCATATTTATGTCGCCTTTACTGCTCTGTAGCACATCATCTATCACTGCTGCGACCAAGGCTTGGAACGCGTTCAATGAGGTTTTTTGCATCTTGAAGTGCCAACCAATCCAACCTTTGACACCCATATTATTTCACCACATAATTGTACTCAACAACTAGCGTTATGAATCATTCGTTCCTATTGGTTGAATTAAACTCGTTTTTCGAAATCTACAAGTTTTCGTTTCTGGAGGTCTAACAACATCCGCATTGCAATGAAAAACTGGAGTCCCATTTTTTCAGCAATCTCTTGAAGAGTTGCTTTACCATCACATAAACTGAGCATTCGGAACTCAGTAATCGATAATTTTTGTTTCTCCAAGTCTGCGACTACTCGAGGAACAATTCGGCGGCTTTTGGTTCCAACCATAGGTGTTGGACTTGGTGTGGGAGGCTGGGGAGCCGCACCAGGTTCAGTTTGGGTAACCTCGACTTGGTTGCCTGCATGGATTTCTGAGACTTCGTGCCCTCGTTCAACAAGATCCTGGTCCAAATAAATCGTTATGACATGGGAAGGCTCGCCATGCACGTAGGAGTAAGGAAACGGAAAGACATTTTGCCGCTGAATGATGTCCGGCGGGACGTCTATTGCGATATACGCCTTACATTTTTCACAATAGGTGTAAACGACAGGCATCAGCGAGCTCCCAGGATTGTTTCCGAGTATATAGCACAGAAACGGTTCTTAACATTTGCTTCTGAATTACTTTAAGTCGGCACAGATTCGAGTTACTCGTGAATGCAAAATATCTATCGACTCTTAGTCTCTTCCATAAACAGCGATTTTGTTTGCGTCATGAAAGATATGAATTTGAGCAGACGAATCGGCCTGCAACCATGAATCCACAACTTTCTGGGGGTTGATAGCGTAGGAAATGTGAGCGGTCTCAACTTGATCTTTATCTAGCGATGTGTAGAGCCAGACTCGCTTAAGTCGCTGGATTAACTCGCCAAATTTCCAACTCTTATGTGTATAAAGCCTGTAGTTGTCTCGAATTTTTGCCATCATTTCCGGAAGTGGCATAATCAAATAGTCATAGAAGAATTCACGGGCTTTCGGAGTTGGAGCGATGCCCTTCGGGCATTCAGCTAATAACAAGATTTCCCCGTTATCTCGAACTGCATTCTTTGTCAACTCCAACCCTCGTTGAGCATTGTAAAGGCTTTCATCTTGGGGATTTCCCCCAGGCGTAACAATGATATGATCTGTTACTGGAACGGTGAAAGACGCCGACTCATCGATCACTCGAATACCTTCGCGTGTAACAGGACGCATCTCACCACTCTTCGCCCATATGATATAGGGACCACTCGTAACTGTAGCGAGCAGAAAAACAGGTCGGTTACCTAAGATTAGATTCATTCCCTCAAACATGTCCTCGGCGACAGGGTTGGTTCGCCGGGTGGGATCTGGGTGAAACGGGTGGCGACCAAAGGTTGATTCAGAATTCAATGCTAGACTATGATTAGCTTCAATTGTGTTGAAATCACATATTCCTGGTAAGAAGTTTTTGAGAACATTAGAGTAGCCCGCGAAGTAATGGTTCTTCATATCGGCTGCAACTACAAAAGCATCCAATTGTAACGCGATTTCATTAACCCTCACCTCAGTTCCTCGGGTTGTGGCTCCAACTAACTTACACGGTGACTGGAGTGCATCATGAACAATAACCTGATACGGATCGAGATTATTCACTTTACAGCTCTTTTCGATTGTTCGGATAATCTCTTGATTTCGTACACTATTAGGTTCGTGCGAGCCGGTCGCTATCATAAAAGTCAAATGCTTGGCTGCTTCAAGATACGGAGTCAGCTCTTCAAGAAAAATCTCATGCGGTTCCGCACGGGTTCCGTCTTCAATCAGGACACCAACACGACGGTTAGCAATTATCTCTTGGACACTCTGCCCCAATGGACTATCAAGTGCCTTACGAAGTGTTCCAGGAACGTCTGTAGAGGCTTGCTGTTTGCGTGGTTGAATAATTTCACCGATGTTTTTCTCAGGAACTGACAATTGGATATGATCGTTGCCATAACGCAGTTGAAGTTCGGTCATTAATGCTCAATGGTCAAGTGTGCTCAGCTGTGAAAAAACCTTTGCCTTCTCTAAGGCACTATACGCATCATTGTGGATTGTAAATAATTGATTATATCGTGATTCTAGTTCTTTTCTGGGTGTGTATTGTTCACCTATTGAAACCATTGCTTCAGCAGCTTGGCTAACTTCGCGATACACTCCAACGCCCGTAGCAGCGAGGATTGCAGCTCCTAGTGCCGTTGCTTCTTCGATTTTACTCCGTTGGACTCGAAGGTGTACAATATCAGATTGGATTTGATTCCATATTGCACTCCTTGTCGCCCCACCAGTGAGTCGCAGTTCCTTTATCGAAATCCCGATACTTTTCATGGTTTCGAGATTTAGCCGCACCTCAAATGCAGTTCCTTCCATTATTGCCCGGATAATATCTGATCTCGAATGGCCCAAAGCTAGTCCCAAAATTACGCCTCTTGCCTCGGGGTTCCAATGAGGCGCACCTGCTCCAACAAAATGTGGTAAGACGATAATTCCCCGTGCGCCAGGTGGTGATTGCTTTGCTTGTTCATCCATTAATTCATATGCATCTGCATCCAGAAGTTTCGCGAGTTGCTTCTCTTCATGTCCAAATTGGTCTCGGAACCAGCGGTAAATAATCCCGCTTGTGAATATGCTTGCTTCAATTACCCATCGATTAGGAACAGCATGGCAACTACAGAGAAGACGCCGCTGAGGATCAAATCGTGGCTGGGCTTCAAATGCAAGAATGAAGGTTCCAGTCCCGATCGTAGCTTTTACACGGCCCGGTTTGACTACTCCAACTCCCACTGCCCCACACTGTTGATCACCTCCGCCAATAATAACTGGCAGTCCTTCGGGTAGTCCTGTGTCTTTTGCAGCAGCTGATGTTACTTCTCCTATTCTAAATCCTGAGGGATGAGCGACTGGTAATTTCTCTTTAGGAATTTCTAACGTGTCACATATCAGATTGGACCATTCCATTTGTTTAACTGCAAATAGCATTGTTCGGGACGCGTTACTGTAATCGGTAGCAAATTGGTCTGTTAGGCGATGAAGAATGAAATCGTGAACAAGCAAGAATTTGTGTGCGTGTTGGAAGACCTGTGGTTGTTCCTTTTTAAACCATAGAATCTTAGGCGCGGAAAAATATGGGTCAATAGTGAGGCCTGTTTCCGAATACACTTTTTCTGCTCCCAATGACTCTTTGATGAGTGTGCATTGGGGTACGGTTCGACGATCCTGCCACACCAGGGCGTTGTGAATAGGTTCACCCTGTTGATTTACTGGAACGATGGTCTCCCGTTGATTTGTAATACTTATGGCTGCGAGATTTTTCAGCTTCTTTCTAAGCTTTTTCACCGTTGTCTTCGCTGTAATGCAAGTGGTTCGCCACCAATCCTCAGCATCCTGTTCCACCCAAGTGGGTCGGGGAAATACAGAAAAATACTCTTGATGAGTTTGCGAAATCAGTTCACCCGTCGTTGCATCAAATACCGCGGTTTTGGTTCCACTAGTTCCGACATCTATTGCCATCACAAGCGTTTCTTTTGTCAAATACAGTACACCCTGCCATACTTGTTCTATTAGCCGTTATAATTTGTTTTGACCTCGAAGCACCCACAGGTTTATGACACACCACGAAGCTTCCTTTTTTATTATAGGTGACCGTTCTTTGTCAATTACCAATATAGAGCGAGCAGCTCAGATGATACTGGAATCCCCGTCTACCATTGCACTCACCGGTGCTGGGGTCTCGACAAAAAGTGGGATACCTGATTTTCGCGGACCAGATGGGCTTTGGACAAAAGTGGACCCCACCATATTCGCGAATGTTGATGGATTTCTTAGTGATCCGAAGGGTTGGTGGGAAATGGCGTTGGAAATGGCACCCACTGTTATGTATGCAAAGCCTAATCCTGCCCACACGACACTTGCTGAACTTGAGAGAATGAATCTCTTAGACGTGGTAATTACACAAAATGTTGATGGTCTCCATCAACAGGCAGGGAGTCAGCGTGTTCTTGAAGTTCATGGGAGCCTCTTTAGTGGTACATGTACAGTGTGCCAGTTCAAAGTAGACCGTAAACTCTTGGAAAAAGCTATGAAAAAACGACAAATTCCGGTGATGTGTCCCAGTTGTGGTGGGCTTGTAAAATTGGATACCGTCTTTTTTGGTGAAGCATTACCCCAAAAGGAGCTGGCTACTTCGATTGAGTTTGCAAGACATTGTCAACTAATGCTTGCAATCGGTTCATACCTTGTTGTCTATCCTGTGGCCTCACTCCCGACCATCGCAAAACAAAGTGGTTCGAAATTGATAATTATAAACCAAGAACCGACACCCTTTGATCCAGTCTCAGATCTTGTTTTTACTGCTGAAGCAGGAGAAACACTCGCTGCTATTGTCGAAGTGATAAAATCTCAGCGTTGAAGTGATTATTGTCGGAGACGGTACTGAGCCTCTTGATTTGCATATTGCATTTCCCGGGGCACATCCTCGCTTCCCGATATGACTGGTAATAGCCTGATTTGATGTGATTGCTGTTTTTTGAGGGATTCAGGTAGCTCTCCACCAAAGGGATGTTTGAAGGGTAACAGAAATCGATAATCCTTACCTAAAATTCCTGAGATTCGTGAAAGCATTCGTTTGGATTTTCCACCATGCTTGAATTTGTAGTAGCTGAGGTAAAGGAACCCGCCAATCAGTTTGATGAGTTGGCGGTTAATCCAGGTTTCTTTGAGTTCACCTAGCCAACTTTCTCGCCAATGATGGAGGTTATGGTCCCAGCACTCAATGAAAACTTCCCACTGCAACTCTGTGAGACGTCGAAGATCCAAGGTTTTTTCTTTGTTCAATGCACAATCTTCCAACGAGACAAAGAAGAGGGGTACAAAGAACGTTTTGAAACGTCGCATCCGATGAATTAGGTCAAGTGTGTGTAAGACATCCTCTTCGGTTTCCTTTGGTAGACCAGTTACGAGGGTGCATAATGGGACCCAATTAGCATCATTGAGAATCCCATAGGCTTCGCAGACGATTTCAGGCCATTCACTGACATCATAGGGTAATGCTTTGCCCCGCATGTGCTCTTGCATCAGTCGCGGACTACCAGTCTCAACACCTACTTCAACGGTAACAACAGGATCGCCTTTGAAGCGATATCGACACTTATCACCGATAATTTCTGTAATTCTTTGAACCATTATTGGGTCGACGATTGCGGGGGCTAGGGACGCATGAGCGGTTTGCACGTATTTAACACCCGGTTCGTTTACAACCGCTTCATACAAACTAAGAACAGCATCCCGGTTGGGAAGGAAGCGTTCCTTGGATCCGTATAAAAAGACGTCATCAGTGTTTAGTAGAATCATATTGGCGCCGCAGTTAAGATTCGCGCGAACTTCTTGGAGAATTTTCTTGATTGGGAATGTGCGTCGAAATTTCATTGTGGGGGAGCAGAACTGACAGCCACGACCACAACCTCGCGAAATTTCAACAGCACCATATATTGCACCGTTTTTAATAGCTGGAATATCCTCATCGGCTGGTCGCTCTGCTCTGACTATTCCTGGTAATTTTTCACCGCGAATCGCCTTTTCAAATAATTGCGCTGCTATTCTTTCTGATTCACCCATGACGACACAGTCGAATCCGTACTGTTTACGAAGTTTTGGGTTCTTCAATTGCCAAGATCCGGCACCGCCCAGAATACGTGGCACTTTGTGCTTTTGGAGGGCAGAGTTTTGAGTAAGTCGCCAAAACTCTAATCCGGTTGCGGGGGTGTATCCCATTCCAGTAAGAGAAGAATAAGTCACACTTACATAGGCCATCCCTAAGGGGTCCATGCTTGAAACACCGACAACCTTTGTCTTCGGTCCCATTACATGCTTCAGTTGTGAAGGATGCACAGTCATTACGTCATCTTCGTCGAAGCCGTTTTCTAAAAGGGTCGCTTCGATTTTCCGAAGTCCATAGGGTGCAAAGGGCGCTGAGTGATCCGCATTCGGTGGATCAGGTTTGTATCCTTGTCGTAATAAGAAGGATGGAACGAGCCGACCTGGAAATCCACCTGCAAATGCGATAAAGGGGTCTGCATCCCATCCAGCCATTTCGGCAACAGATGCAGTCAATACAACTTTTTTGCCACCGTTTCTACCCATCTTATCATCCCATGGAACCTGTGTGTATACGATTCTTTGTTGGTCAGAGAGTGGAGGGTTAATGTTCGGTTATTTTTTACTTCTTATGTCTTTCGTCGAATTGTAGGTCCCAATTGTCCTGACCTTATAAACGTGACTAGACTTTTTGGTACTTTAAGAGCATTACTGAGTTGCTGCAGTCATGGGCACATCCTTGACACGGATATATGGAATAAAGGTCGGAGTCTCTACTTCCCACCATTGTACTTGTCGCGCTGTCTTCCCTATCGCTTCAATATTGGCATACATCCGAAGAAGGTTATCTGCGATGCGAAGTTTTTGGATAGGTTGACTAATTTCCCCTTTTTCGATCAAGAACATCCCATCACGGGGAATTGTTGAAAAGGTTCCTTCGAGCTGACTCGTGTAGCGTAAGTACCAGTTTGATGTCACATAGATGGTTGGTCTCTTGGATTCGAGGAGCTCTTCAAAAGACGCATCTCCTTCTGAAAAGACAATATTGGTGTTTGCTGGAACGACAAGTTTTGAGCCCATTCCGAAGTTCACCAGTTGACAATTCCCAGTGCTCTTTGCTTGTGTCATTCGAGCCGATGTCACATTATGAACAATGCCCTGTAATACACCTTGTTGGAAAATGGGGGATTTCTGGGTAGGTGTTCCTTCAAAATCAAAAGGCGCACTTCCTAGTCCATTCGAAATACGACCATCATCCCAAATATTCACGTTTTCTGGAGCAAGTTTTTCTCCAATTTTATCCTTTAACGGACTCATTCCCAACATCATCAGTAAAGGATTAGCTGATTCTGCGAGGCTCCCTAACACCGAGGCCGCAACCGTTGGATGCAAGACCAGATCATAGATTCCAGCTTTGCCTTGTTTTCCGCCAACGGCTTGTTTTGCAATTTCTCCAGATTCCTCTCCTGCTTGTGCGATGTGTGTCTCTATGTCTTTCAAACTTCGGCCCACAGCCACTCCTTGTCCAGAACTTTCAGGATCTACGAAGCTTCGTAAGGTCATTCGATAGGATGATGCCGGATAACGCCCACTAAACCCTTGAGATGTCTCCAGTACATTTTGTGTTTCATCGAAAAAGAATGACCCTGCTGTTCGTCTGGCGCCCGATTTCTGCGCACGATTAAGGGCTTCGGTCACTACATCCGGTGCTTTGTCTGGGAAATCACGAATTCGCTTATCATAAAGTTGGTCCACTTTTGTTGGTGGCTTGATTTCATCCTGCAAACCTGAAAATAGTGGAGTGGGCTGTAAACTCTGTACAAATTTTGTCAAACGAGCTACTTCCGCATCCACAGACTTGATGGTTGGATTGTAAATCTCTGTTGTACCAATTCGCCCCTCAATGGCAACGAACACTTCAAGAACAGTATACTTCCACTGCTTGAAAATGTCAATCTCTGAATTACTAATCCGCACCTGATGCTCCAACACATCACGAGCACGAACAACTGCCTGCCCATCCTTCGCAGCTACCTTCAAAACATGGTCAACAATCCTCTGCACAGTATCTAGATTACTCATGCTGGAGCACCTCCCAAGCGGATCTCACGTAATCTTACCGCGTCTGGACCTGCCGTCCACACAGGGATGCCCTGTCCTGGGTCCGACTTTCCACAAATCGCCTGCCATGCCGCGAAGCCCTTTGAACAAGCATCAACGGCGTCAAATAAGCCGCGGGATGTTATTTCCAGTATCGGTCTCCGTACAAACCTATCAGTTATTTCGCCATTTTCGATAATACGAGCATATGAGCCCACGTACTTCGACTGATACCGACGATCGTCAATGTTCCATTCCGTGAATGAGTGCATGTATATTCCATACTTAACGTCTTCAATTAGTTCGTCGAATGTAAATTCACCAGGGGCAATGTAGGTATTAGCCATCCGAGGGATGGGTTCACGATCGTAATTTGTGGCTCGTGACGAACCGTTGGATTTGACACCGGCTCGCCCAGCAGATAAGCGGTCGTGGAGCATTTCATTGGCGATACCATCTTTGATGAGATATCGCGGGCGGGCTTTAACCCCTTCATCATCATAGAGATAGAATCCCCCGCTTTTCGGTATGGTTGGGTCGTCAATAACGGTAACTGCTGGAGATCCGACTCGTGTGGTTCCTACTTCGATGTCCATCCAGAACGATTCACCTGCGTTCATCCCTTCCCGACCTTGAATACGGTCTGCTTCCGATGGATGTCCGCAGTTTTCATGGGCGATGATGCCAGCAACTTCGGGACCAACAACCACATCAATGGGTTCGTCAAAGGTGATGTGTTTGGCTTTGTCAGCAACTTCTTTGGCGTCCCTAGCCTCATCTACAAAGGTTTGAGTGAAATCAGAAGACTCGAGCATCTCCCACCCACCTGTGGCTCCTCGCATTAGGAAGCGCTGTTCAGTTCCTTTTTCACCTTGGGCAGTAAGCAATGCGAGGTAACGGCTAAGGCTGTAGTCTGATTCAACTTGAGTTCCTTCGCTAGTAGCGATGAATTTTTTCTGGGTCTCTAAGGAGACAATAAGAGCGCGGTAGGGGAGGGCTTTATCACCTAAGGAATTCTTCAGAGCTTTATCCGCTTCTAATACTCGGTCAAGTTTATCCTCAGACGCGATATCAGCGAATGGCGTTTTTACTGGGACTTCCCATTTAGTCCGAACGCTAGGCTCCTCTGAAAGCACTAGTGGGGTTTTCCGTTTTGTGGCTCGTGCGAGCTGAATGGCTTTTTTAACTGCGCGTTCGATTTCTTGTTTTTCCAACTTTGCTGTCGCAGCGAATCCGATGCCACCATTCGCTAATGCACGGATTCCGATTCCCGCTGTCTCAGTTGATCCTGCTGCGAGAATATCGCCATTTCGAGTACTATAACCATTAACTACGTAGTTGACGTAACGAAGTTCGATGTATTTGCCTCCTTGGGCAGTACCATAGTCAACTCCATGGTGTACTAAATCAATGACTGTCATAAAATCAGGCTGGGTATCTTAGTTATTCCCTAAAAGGCGTACTCATATGCGGGTTTTCCTTGATATGACGAGGACCAGCTCATTGAGTTTCGTTAATTCTCCCAGAAGTATTTGCCTTTCTCGTAGATTACGAAATCGCCTGCAAGAATTTTTCCATCCTTTTTCATGTTCTTGATGATATCAACATGAACAGCACTTTGGTTCGTGCCTTTGCATTCGGGGTATGCGTTTCCTAAGGCACAATGGATGGTGTCCCCGATTTTTTCGTCGAAGAGCATGTTCAAGGTGTATTGTTGGATTCCACGGTTGGTTCCGATAGCCATTTCACCTAGGTACTTGGCTCCTTCATCAGCATTCAAGGCTGCATCCAATGCATCATGCCCTTTCTCTGCTGAGTATTTGATGACTTTGCCTTCTTTGAATTCTAATCGAACTCCTTCCACTTCCTTACCGGCATACAGGAAGGGGATATCAAAGTAGATGTGGCCTTCAACTGACTTTTCAATAGGGCTTGTAAAGACTTCTCCACTCGGCATGTTATGGGTGCCCTCAGAGGAGACCCATAACCGCCCTTTAATCGAAGCCTTCAAATCGGTTTCTTTCCCGATGAAGTTAATAGTTGAGTTCTCTTGGAGCTTATCACGTAACTTGCGCATAAGCTTGGCTTCTTTCTCCCAGTCCAAGAGTGTAGCCCTATACACAAATTCCTGATAATCTGTGAGACTCATTTTCGCCTCCTGAGCTAAAGCGGAGTTGGGATGAATTGTGAGGCACCATCGTTTCGTGAGAATTTCCTCTGAAATGGGTTTGGTGATTTTATGTCGCTGCATAAGTCGCTTTGGATCTAAGCCAGCAAAGCCTCGGGTATTTGAGGGTGAACGTAGTCGAATGAGAATATCTGAAGCTTTGATTGCTTCCATTTGATGTTGGGGAAACAAGTCCAAGGCAGCATCTGTCGCTGCATCCATATAACCTCGACTAAGCTCCGACGAATCCATAATCGTCATTGTTGCAGCACCTCGTTCTGCGCATTTTTTCACGACTTCAACTGCAAGGGGATGAGCATCGAGGTCTGAAATTAAGTAGACCATCTCACCTGCTTGAACTTTCGTTGAGTACTCAACTAGGATGCGAGCGTGTTCTTTGATTCGTGGATCAACCAATCCTATCAGCCTCATTCACTAATATTTGCACAAGGGATGGGTGCCATCTTTTAACGGTTTGCCTCGTTTCCACATCTCCACGAGTCTCGAAGCGCTATCGGATTCACTTTAGTTGCGGAAGGCTTTTGAGGAACAACTTTTCAATCAAAGTCACTTCGAGGTAAAATCATGAAGATCAATCATGAGGTAACCTCAACCTACTGAAAATTGAAGGGACTCCACTTGACTGTGGCCATAGTCGGTGTCGGACATACGGATTTTCGTTCAACTTCGCCCGATGTGTCTTTTAAGGAGCAGATGTTTGAAGCTGCTGTCAAAGCTTATGCGGATGCTGGAGTTAACGCCCGTAAAGATATTGGAAGCTTTCTCACTGCTGCAGAAGATTACTGGGAAGGGTACTCAATCTTTGACGAGTTTGTACCCGACCAACTCGGAGCTGTTCTACGATCCGTCTGTACGATCGGTGGTGACGGTCTGCTTGCCCTCGCTAATGGGGCGATGCAGATTGAAACCGGATTATTTGATGTGGTGGCAATCGAGGCGCACAGCAAAGCCTCGGATATGCTCACCTTTGATGGTATTTTGGCTCATGCCTTAGACCCAGTCTATAATCGCGCATTCAATGCCCATCCCTACTTCATCGCGGGATTAGAAATGCAGCGCTACTTGCATGAGACCAAAACAACGCGGGAACAATGTGCTGCCATCGTTGTCAAGAATAAACACAACGCCATGAACAATCCCCTGGCAGCATTTCCTGCAGACATTACAGTTGACGAGGTCATCAACTCCACGATGGTCTCTCACCCCCTTACCCAACGCGACATCAGCCCCCTCGCTGATGGTATGATAGTGATAGTCCTTGCTTCCGAAAAGAAAGCCAAGGACCTCTCCGACCACCCAATCTGGGTCAAAGGGCTCGGATGGTGTTCAGATACACCTTGGCTCGAAGCACGTGACTGGAGCGTCGCACGCTATGCTAATCAGGCACGGGATCGAGCCTTCAAACAAGCGGGAATCAAAGATCCCCGCAAAGACCTTGACCTTGCTGAAGTTGACGATTCATTCAGTTACAAAGAGCTTCAACACCTTGAAGCTCTCCAAATCTGCGAACCCGGCAAAGCCGGCAAACTCGCCGAAGAAGGCGAATTCAGCCATGACGGCGCCTTCCCAGTCAACGTCTCAGGTGGACGACTAGGGGCAGGTAACCTCCTTGAGGGTTCTGCTCTACAATCTGTCCTTGAATGCGTCCAACAACTCCGCGGGCATGCAGGAAAACGCCAAATAAAGAACGCGAAAACCGCACTCGCGCAGAGTTGGAGAGGTGTCCCAACCGCCAGTGGTTGCGTCGCTGTACTAAGCAACCAACTGTAACCCAGGAGGAACAAAATATGAATATCAAAAAACGTGTAGCCGTAATTGGCGCAGGAATCACGCTCTACCGCCGACGCCTGAAAGAGTCCGGCAAAGAGTTGTCTTTCCACGCTTCTAAAATAGCCCTCGAAGCTGCAGGCATGACCCGTAACGATATCGATGCAGTTGTCATGGGCACCGCCCCCGACGCCTTTGATGGCATCCACATGAAATCTCAAAACCTCCTGGACGGTGCAGGCGCAACCAGAAAACCCTACACGCATGTCTACGTCGGTGGAGGCACCGGTGTCTTTTCACCCATCGGTGGCTGGTGGCACATCGCCTCCGGTATGCACGACACATGTCTTGTCGTCTGTGAAGAAAAAATGAGCCCCTGTTTTCCTCACCCACAAACTGCTTTCAGGACAATCTGGGACCCCATCATCAGTCGCCCACTCAACCCCAACCTCGTCTGGATTTTCGCTCTCGAAATGCACCGCTACATGAAAGTCCATGGCATCCCCAAAGAACACATCGCCCAAGTCGCAGTCAAAAACAAAGGTAACGCTCTCGACCACCCCAGTGCACAACTCGCTGCCAAAATCACCGTCGACGACGTCCTCAACTCCGAAATCATGGTCTACCCCGTCAACCGTCTTGACATCAGCCCACCCAGCGACGGCGCCGCAGCACTCGTCCTTGCATCCGAAGATGTAGCCCGGAAATATACAGACGCTCCTGTCTGGCTTGACGGCGTCGGCTGGTCCCTCGATAGCGCCTACTGGACTAACCGCGACCTCTACTTCCCCCAATACGTCGCCGAAGCCGCCAAAATGGCCTACAAGATGGCCAAAATCAATGAACCTCGCAAAGAAGTTAATTTCGCTGAACCCTATGATCCATTTACTTACAAGGAGCTGCATCACACTGAGGGGTTGTTGCTTGCTGATAAAGGTGAGGCGCCTAAATTAACCGTTGAAGGGGTAACAGCACGGGATGGTGATATGCCAATTTGTCCATCAGGTGGATTACTCGGTGTGGGTAATCCAATTGCTGCAGCTGGACTTATGAAGTGTTGTGAAGCCTTTTGGCAGCTTCGTGATGAAGCTGGTAAACGACAAGTCCCCAAGGCAGAGACAGGTGTCTGCCAGGCATGGGGTGATTTGATGCAGGTCGGGACGGTCTGCGTCTTCAAGAGGGATAGCTAAGGAGGAATGACAATGAGTAAAGATATGAAAGAAGTACCAGGAACCCCACTTTCGAGCAAGGAACTCAAATCCGATAAGGTCATTACCTTTGAATGGCGACCAAACGCCAAGTATGCTTGGAGCGCTGGTATTGCGTATGGTCGGTTCCTCGATGAACTCAAAGAGGGACGAATCATCGGAAGGAAGTGTAGTCGCTGTGAGCGAATCATCGTCCCCCCACGGATGTTCTGTGAACAATGCTTTGTCGCCACGAATGAATGGGTGTACTGTAAGGATACAGGCACCATCAACACTTTCTCGTTGTCCTATCTTGATGCCGACGCGAATCGTATCAAAGAACCGATTCCGGTTGCAGTCATCGACATTGATGGCGCGAGTCCTGGTGTGGGGTTGCTCCACATCCTGGGAAACGTTGACCCAGAGAAAATCGATGTCGGAATGCGAGTGAAAGCGGTCTGGAAGCCTCCAAAGGAACGTGAGGGGGCCGTGACCGACATACTGTATTGGGAACCGTTGGAGGAATGAGAAGATGTCATTTGATAAGATCCGTGATCCGCGAAAGATTCGTCATCAAATTGGAGATATGGAATGTGACTACATCTACACGGCTGGCGTGGCTGGTGAACGCTTCTACATCGCATTACGGGATGAGGCGAAGTTTCTAGCGACGCAGTGTGAGAAATGTAATATCACGTTTATGCCTCCGCGAATGTATTGTGACCAGTGTTTCGCTGAACTCACCAAGTTCGATGAGGTACCTTCGACTGGGGTTATTGAGTCCTATACGATTACTTACTTTGATCGTGATGGGGCACCCCTACCTGAACCTGAAGTCTTGGCGTTTGTGAAAATCGACAAGACGGATGGTGGGCTCATTCATCGGATTGGGGAAATCAAGCCGGAATCCCTGAAAATAGGCACGAAGGTCACAGCGGTTTTCGAGGCAAAGAATAAACGTAAAGGCGCCTTAACCGATATCAAATACTTCAAACCCGCCTAAAGAGCAGCCTTATTGCGGCTGCTCCGCTTTTCCTTTTTATGGGTTTGTAGTTTCAGTGGGCTCGATCGATAACTTAACGAGCGCAGCTTGGTTTCTGATAGGTGAGTCGGTATCTGACCTGGAACGTGACTTCGTCTTCAGCTTCGAAATCGATTACCGCGAGGCTTATCGGGGACCGTGAGTCGACTTCGAAGATCAGGTCTTCAAAATAATCGAGTACGCCACAGGTGCGACAGAAGGAACCCGTGAATCGGACAAAGAGTTCATTGTTGTCAAAGCCAATGAATTCAGCAAAAGCTTCAGGGCTGCGAAGTCGGTTGAAGTTGGCAATCGCTTTGCTTATTGCATCTGGTGGTACTGACATAGAATACACTTCCTACGCATTTTGGTTTTGAGGTCTTCGGTTTTACCAATAAACGGGTTTGTTAGGTGCTATCAGGAATCAGACTTTGAGAAAGACCTTGCGCCATGACTTGAATGAAGAGTTGACGGGCTTCAGGGGGAAAGACTTCAAGTTCCTCAAGAAATCGTTGACTAATTGCTGCTATTACTGCGTCTTGTGAAGCGTGTGTGTTCCAGGCTTGTTCAACGGTGTCTTTCCACGAGTCTAGGGTCGATAATGCCCGGTCAATTATCACAGGTATATCTGGCCCAGTCACAGCACCAAAATGGGAAAAGACGAGCACTGTTGGGTCATGTCTGGCGATTTTCTCAATCGAGGCTTTGTAGAGGTCAAATTTGAAACTCGGAGGAAAAGAGGTTGGAGTTACCGTGAAATGTATGGGACCCAACAATCCCATTGCATCCCCGGTGTAAACGGTACGTGAGCTTGGCTCGAAATACGCTAAGTGATCAGAGGTGTGACCTGGTGTACTAATCACTTCCACACTCACACCCCTGCCAAGGTTGATTGTGTCTCCTTGTGTAACTTCCCAAGTTTTAGCAGTTTTCCGGAGGGGATGAATCGCTTGGGCAAACTCCCCAAAAAGTGCTTGAGCTCCTTCGTTTAGTCGACTCGGATTTCGAAGGGTAGCAATGGCATACTTGTGCCCCACAACTGTTGCCTTCGGAACGGCTGACTCTAGAGGAGTTGCTCCGCCACAATGATCGCCATGGCGATGGGTCACGCAGATGTACCGCAGATTATCCAAGGCAATTGCCCGTTCCTTTAATGCAGTGAGAATTTGTTCGCCGCATCGATGGTGACCCGTTTCGACCACTGCAACCTCATTACCTCGAATGAGTAGACTGCCCGTAGTGTGATGAAAATCCCATCCCTGCACATCGATGAGTTCAATGTGGTCTGTTAGTGCTTGTGGTTGCATGATGAAGGGCAAATGCTTCACCTACCTTAGGAATGGTCACTCTATCTTGAAGCTAGAAAAGGCTTTTTGCTATTCACACACCTGAAACACTATATTCAACCACCTCAACTATATACGTACCGAGGGATATTATCGTGGAAGCTACACCCCAGCGAATCACCCGTAACACCTACTGCATTGGTGGACCTAACATCACAGATCCCGATGACTGTTTCATCTATCTCGCTGACCTAGCAGGTCACCTAGTCTTGATTGATGCCGGGATTGGCCGAAGTACTGATCGGCTTCTCGATAATCTAAAAAAACTAGGCTTAGACCCTTCTAAGATTGAACTTCTGATTTTAACCCATGAACACATTGACCATATAGGAGGAGCGCTTCCCTTACAGAAACGACTAAAGTTTAGAATCGCTGCCCACGAAAAAGCCGTTCGACCTATTAGCCAAGGAGATCCAGTCATTACGGCTGCCAATCACTATCGAATGAACATATCACCAACTCATATTGATTTACCGTTAACCAAGGGCGCAGGTGTGATTCCGATTGGAGCTGGTGATTTGCGCTATCTCCATATTCCTGGGCATACGCCAGGCAGTATCGTGCTATATTTTTCGGATGGAGATCGGCGTGTGCTATTCGGACAAGATTTACATGGACCTTTTAATTCTGCATGGGGTAGCGATATCAAGCAATGGCAAACTTCAATGAAACTCGTGCTAGCCTTAGAAGCTGATATTCTTTGTGAAGGGCATTATGGTGTATATCGCGGAAAATCTGCTGTTCGCCAATTTATTTTCGGGCTGTTAGAACAGATCTCTTAACCCTTCATTTTAGATAACATCATTCGACGAGTTCTGAGAGAATCAAGTATCCACAGAAGCACTCCAACGGTAATCAAAATTCCTCCTATACTGATCAAATTCCAAGGAGTAAATATCGTAAGATACGTTAGAACTACTCCCTCTAGAGTCACTACAAATACCGTTGGGAGTATCGATAAGTCATTGAGTAGGCTATAAATTAGGTCCACTCCAATGGTCCTGGTTGTCACTCCAATCATTAACAACACGAATCCAATGACAATAAGCAGGCGCGCTACTGATGAAACAATAGTGAGTTCAACTGCCTTATGGCTGATAATGACTATCGCAAAGAATTGCCAACCCAGCAGAATCATCGATATGATAATTATTGAATATTGAAAGAAAGGATTGATTGAAAACAGGAAGAAAAATTCTGAAAAACCATAAATGCTCCCCAAGGCTAAAAGTAGACCAACGAAGAGAAGAGAGGGATTAAGGGCCGCGATAATATAAGATCCCTTTTCGTTGATTCGGGTTGAAACAAAAAAGACCAAAAGCAATACAACCAAAAAAAGAAGGAATTGGAAGACACCAAGTAAGAGAAGGAATGATACAAAGAAGGTTGCAGCACCAACGCTCAGAAGTGTAATTGTAAATAGCCATATTAGAGTGGGAAATCCTTGACGAAGAAAATCCGTTTCAACTTCTTGAGCTCGCCAGGGTGCCTTTACGGCTAGCCACAGGAGCCTAGTTGCTGATCTACCTGGGTATGTTCCTATTCGCTGCTGGACTGGCCTTGACCCAAGGATGAAAACAGCAATTAGAATTAGTAGTAAACCCCGAGCTACCCATAAAAAGAGCGCGTCCATTACTACCACAATCTTGTTTTAGCCTACAGTTTCTATTTAGGTATCTCAAGTATTGTCGCTGTTCCAAGACCTAGACCACAACAGAATGTTGCAAGCCCATATTGTCCCTTGTTGTGCTCTAAAACGTTGAGCAAGGTTGTTATGACGCGCGCTCCTGAAGCACCTAGGGGGTGACCTAATGCAATCGAGCCACCATGGACATTTAATCGGGGATCAGTGAGGGGATCAAAACCAAGCATCTTTCCAGCCGCAATGACAACGCTTGCGAAAGCTTCGTTCACTTCAATGGCGTGAAGGTCGTCAATGGTGAGATTTGCTCGTTCCAAGCAAGGGGGTGTTGAAAAAATTGGTCCTTCAAGGCAGACCACAGGTTCTGTACCAACAACAGCTTGGGCTTTGATAATGGCGCGAGTCTTCAATCCGTGTTCATCGGCTTTTTCACGGGACATCAACATCACAGCCGCGGCACCATCATTAATCGGGCAACTATTTCCTGCAGTCACAACTCCTCCGAATAAGGGTGGGAGACTAGCTAATTTCTCCATTGAAGTATTAGGGCGAGGGCTCTCATCTTTCTCGATTGTAATCCAGCTATCATCCTCTTGTCGCGCAGGAGTGGGGACAACTTCATTCTTGAACTTCCCTGCATCCCATGCAGCAACAGCTTTCTGATGACTCCATAATGCAAACTTATCAAGATCCTCGCGGGGAATCTTGTACTTTTCAGCCATACGTTCTGCGCTCATTGGCATGGGAATAAACTGATACTTCTTGAGCAACTCGGGATTGAAAGCAGCCCATCCTTCACCGAAATCCGCACCGATAGGAAGCCAAGACATATGCTCAACCCCTGCAGCAATCACAATATCTGCATTATAGGTTGATATTGATTGGGCTGCAAAGTTTACTGCTTGTTGTGATGAACCACAGGCACGATTGATTGAACACCCAGGAACCGTATAGGGGAAATCTGCACCAAGAAGAGCAAGCCGACCAATGTTAGCGCCTTGCCAAGCCGTTTGGGTGTTACAGCCCATCATCACATCATCCACGTCTTTCGGATCTACCTTAGTGCGCTTTGTAATCTCTCGAAGGACATGAGAAGCCAATTCGTCGGGTCGTGTCTTAACATAGGCACGATCTTTACGACCAATCGGTGTTCGAATCGCATCAACAATAACAGTTTCACGGAGTTCTTTCATACTATTCACCTTTGTTGAATTTCATTCGCCTTTGTATTCGGGTTTTCGTTTTTGCAGAAATGCAGTGATTCCCTCAAAAATGTCTTTTGTTGTGAATGTTTTTGAGAATGCCTGAGCTTCATAGGCTAATCCAACCTCCAATGGCACCTGAGTGCCATAGTTTAGGCATTGCTTAACTAGCTGCAAAGCTATCGGTGCTTGAGCTGCCAATGACTCTGCGAACTCCCGAACCTCCTTTTCAAAAGACGTATCTGAAAACACACGATCGACTAATCCAATTTCCAACGCCTCATCAGCAGAGAATTGTTTACCAAACATAATCGCTTCCCGCGCTTTTGCTAACCCAATGACCCGAGGCATTCGCTGTGTACCTCCCCAAGCAGGAATTAATCCTAGGTTGACTTCAATAAGACCGATTTTCGCCCGTTTGCTTGCTAATCGAAAATCACACGCAAGCGCGATTTCACAACCTCCACCATACGCGTATCCGTTGATTGCAGCAATTACGGGCTGGGGAAGACGGTCAATCATCGCCAGAATCTCATGTCCCTTTGCGGCAATATATTGGGCGTAGAGTGGAGTTACTCCGCTCATAAAAACCGATAAATCTGCGCCACCTGAGAAGGCTTTCTCTCCCGCACCTGTAATGATGAGAACACGGATTTCTTTGTCCTGCTCAACACTGGCGAGGGCCGCTTGAAGTTCGCGAGTAAGATCCTCGTTGATGGTGTTCAATTTTTTGGGACGATTCAAAACAAGCCATGCGATTTTTCTCTCTGGCTCTTTCTTCAAAAGAACTGCATTAGTCATGGGGACTTCCTCAAAGTTTGAATAATACGGAGATACTGATGAGTTTCCCTAAGAATATTGCTTTGAATCAAAAAGCCTTACGAATGTATCTGTAAAATCCGAGCGGAATGATTCATCAGCATTTATACTGGATGATATTGATAGCTTGAGTATCTTACTACTCCAGTGGATGTTATTATGATGAAACGGTTTTGGCATAAGAGTTGGCCTGATGGATTACCCTACGACATCGAAATACCAACTACGACAATTCATGAAACCCTTACAGTGACGGCAAAAAAATACCCCCAAAATCCTGCATATCACTTCCAAGGCAAAGCGTTGACTTACCTGGAACTGGATCGGCTTTCCAATCAATTTGCCAATGCGCTCATTGAAATGGGAGTGAAAAAGGGTGATTCTGTTGCATTTATGCTTCCTAACATTCCCCAAGCGCCTATCACTATTTTTGGTATACTCAAAGCAGGCGCCATTGTCACTCCCATTAATCCGCTATTCAAACACCACGAACTACATTATCAGTTAAATTCTGCAAATGTAAAGCACCTCATCGCCTTAGATCTGTTTCATGAGGTTGTGGAAGCCGGAAAACAAGAAACCTCTCTTGAATCAGTAGTATACACCCGAACAGGAGAATACCTTAGCAAAGTCAAAGCGATTCTGGGACGGTTAGCAGGGAAAATTCCTTATCCAAAGCTTCCTAAAAGTGATGATATTCATTTCTTTAGTGATTTGTTGAAAAAGCAAGCACCAGAAAATCCTTCGCTGAAGATTGGCTCTAATGATATTGCAGCCTTACTGTTTACGGGAGGAACTACAGGTCCACCGAAGGGTGCAATGCTGAGTCATCAAAATTTCATGTTTAATGCGAAAGTGGGAAGCCAGTGGTTTAAGGTTCGAGAGGGTGAAGAATGTTTCATCGGAGTACTACCTGCCTTTCATGCTTTTGGCTTTTCATGCATTATCATTCTTGCAACTCTAATCGCTGCATCAGTGGTGCTCATTCCTCGACCAGAGATCAAAGAGATTCTAAAAAGCATTGAACATTATCAGGCAACAGTCCTTGTGGGAGTCCCAACACTCTATGTGTCAATGCTTGCCAGTCCCTTATTGAAGAAGTATGATATCAGTAGCTTGGAAAATTGCTTCTCTGGTGCCGCTTCACTCCCAGTACAAGTATTAGAGCAGTTTCAACGTGAAACAGGCAGTTATATTGTAGAAGGCTATGGGATGACCGAAACTTCTCCCATTCTGACTCTGATTCCTCAAGGGGTTCTGCGTCCAGGGGCTGTCGGCATTCCCACCTTTAATACCGACATTAAAATTGTTGATCAAGTTGACAGTACGAAGGAACTACGTATTGGGGAATGGGGCGAAATTCTAGCTAAAGGACCCCAAATCTTCCAAGGTTATTGGAATGCTCCTGAAGCTACCAAAACAACGATTCGTGGAGGTTGGATCCACACAGGTGATATTGGGCGCTTTGATGAAGATGGCTATCTATACATTGGAGACCGCAAGAAAGATCTTATTAAACGAAGTGGTTACTCCGTGTTCCCCGCTGAAGTTGAAGCCCTACTTCATCGGCACCCTGCGGTTGCGGAATGCGCCGTAATTGGAGTTCCTTCTCCAAGGGTGGGCGAGGAAGTCAAAGCCGTGGTTGTGCTCAAAACCGAATATCAAGACCATCTCACCACTGATGAACTGCGAAATTGGGCGAAACAGGAAATGGCAGCTTACAAATATCCACGCATTATCGAATTCCATACTGACTTACCCAAATCAGCTGTTGGGAAAATTCTTCGGCGCGAACTACGTGAATCTAAGACTACTAATTCCGCACCTATCTAGTTGAATCGAATAGTCTCGCCACATGTCGCGGCTTTTGCCTTGAATCCAAACTGCATTCGAAGAGTGTGTGCTAGATTTTCACAGGATGCTGGTTCTCCATGCATCGTTAAGATTGTCGGGTTTCCTTTCGCCTGCTTAAGATAGTTCAAGACTTCTTGGCGCCCAACATGACAGGAAAAATCGAAGCTCCTCACTTTTCCTTTAACCTGAAATGTTTCAGGCGCTTGACCTTTATCGCTCAGTTGGATTTTTCCAGTATCAAGAAGTTCAGCACCGGGTGTTCCAGGGAGCTGCTTTCCTACCAATAAGACACTACTACGTGAATCGCTCGCGATATTACGAAGATACAATTGTGCAGTCCCGCCTTTGAGCATACCCGCGGGTGCAATGATAACTGCTGGCTCATCGAGTGCTACCTTTCGGTCAGCCCTATTTCGAATAAAGACAGATTGTTTTGCAGCTTTGGATACAAGTGATCCACCTGTAAAAGAGTGTGAGTGCTGTTGCATTATTCGAGTGACTTTCCGCGCCATTCCATCAATGAAAATTGGGAAGTCTAAACCACGATGACGGTGCTGATATAGAACTGCAAGTATTTCTTGAGCTCGTCCAACGGCAAAAGAAGGGATTAGGACGGTACCTCCTGATTCTAATGAGGACCGAGCTGTTTCTACAAATTCGGTTTCAACATTACGGCGTGTTGGATGTTCTTCTTGTGCATATGTGCTTTCAACGATAATGGCATCAAGATCTCCGAGTGCTCGCAGGGATGGAGCGCCGTTCACTAAACGGGTATTGGTTGTGTTAAGGTCGCCGGTGTAAAGGATTCGGACTGCAGGTCCGCCATTGGCTTCGGTTTCGACGAGAATGGAGGCGCTTCCTGGGATATGACCGGCATCGTATAAGGTGAGTTTGATTTTCGGGTGGATCTGAACAGGTTCTCCATAAGAGAGAGTGTTGGTATTACGAAGAAGGGCTTGAATCTCCGGTCGCTCAAATGCCAGGGTCTCTCCTCCGATACGGAGCATATCCATAAGCAAAAGTTGGGTTAACTCCTTGGTCAAAGTCGTTGAATACATGGGGACCTTATGCGTCTGACTCCCAGCAATTAGTGGTAGGCTTCCACTATGGTCTAAATGTGCGTGAGAAAGCACGCTAACGAGATTCCGTGTGGAAATTGGTAGCGGCACACGTTGGGTACCATTGAAGGCAGTACCATAATCCATAACGACGCGGGTGCCTGCTTGTTCAATGAGAACTGCTGAGGCTCCTACTTGACGGCAGCCGCCGAGGAAGGTTGTTTTTGTCATTTTTCTTTCATTCCCTCTGTTAGGTAAGTGTGACAAGTCAACCCTTGACTCTGAATCAAGCTCTACTGATTCAGGTATTCCAGGTTAGCTAGGTGTTTCGTTCACGCTGCCTCATCTGAAGAATCAGTCTTTTCGCTGTATTCTTCGTGCAGGTGAATTACCGTCGTTCCGTCTCGAATCAAATCATGTAAATCAAATGATCGAGACACGACGTGGAACACGTATCTCTTGTCTAAGGGTGTGACAGGAAAACAGGTTTTTAAATCTTGTCAATCATTAAGCAGGGCCTTTGGCGAACGGAAGGCTTCCGAAAAGCTCCTTATACCGACGCCGAAGCATCTCAAGCGTTTCCACGGGAACTGCAACGGATCCCAAATCGGCTTTCTCTGGAATCGCCCCGTGGTAATCAGAGCCTCCTGTAATAATCAGTTCATAACCTTTTGCGAGTTTCATTAGCTCGGTTTGCCGGGGTTCTATGGTCGCATACCAGTGGTCTGATTTACCTGCAACCTGCTTATATGGATAATAATACTCAACTCCCTGGATGTGAAGCGGTTTGAGTTCTGCAAGCATCACTCCTAAATCAGCATCAACCGTCAGGGGATGGGCAATTATTGGCACGCCCTTCGCATGCAAGATAGTTTGAATTCCCTGTTTAATTGTCGGTCGTGGACGATCCACGTAAGCTGGACGACCATACCCCAGATATTTGTCAAAGGCTTCTTCAAGCGTGGCAACATGATTATGACGCATGAGGACACGGGCTAAATGGGGGCGTCCAGTGGATTCGCCTTTCGCCTCGGCTTCCACCTCCTGGGGGTCAACCACAATGCCTAAGGTTCTAAGCTTTGCAATCATTTTCGATAGGCGTTGTTCTCGTCCAACACGCATCCAGTCCAGCAGAGCCTGCAATTCTGAATCTTGGGTGTTAATGTAGAATCCCAGGAGATGGAGTTGGTGCTCTAGCCAGTTGCAGCTAATTTCGACTCCGGGAATCACTTCTATCCCCATATTGATGCCCGCACGTATGCCTTCATCCACACCTTGAATCGTATCATGATCGGTGATAGCCACTCCTACCAATCCCAAGGCATGCGCTTTACTAACCACTTGTGTTGGCGACTCAGTCCCATCTGAGGCGGTTGTATGGGTATGCAAATCCACGAATCGTATCACAGCAGGGCTTCCCTCACAATCATATCAGTCAATCGCAAAATCAGGTAAAAGTTTTCGGATGACCTTCAGTGATTCTAATGCATCAACTCGGTTCAATTCAAATATTATGGGGCCATCAAACCTCCGCTCGTCCAGGGCAGTTAAAAACTCTACGATCGGTAAGTCACCTTGACCCAACACCTTATGATCATAGTAGGGGAATCGTTTCCCTTCCACACGCTTCAGAGATCCATCGTGTAGATGAATCTCCAGTAATCGGTTATAATATTGGTTTACAAACTCGAGAACATCCGTCGACCCTGACTGTCCTGATAAAACGTGGCCCGTATCGAGACACACCGATGTATCGAGCTTTTCTGCAATGGCCCATGTGATTTCAAAGGGAAACTCGATGGATTCTAAAGCGAACTTGCGTGATGGGACGTTCGTCTGCTTGATTACTTCGCGAATACTTTGTTCAGCTAGATTCCCCATTATCAACGAAATAATGGGTTGGTCATCTCCACCAATATCGAATTCGCTGAATTCCGCACCAATCCAACCCGCATTATGTACCACGTATGCTTCTGGGTCCAGTGGCTTTGCACGTTGAACCGCTTCAACAAGGCAGGCAACAGACGCTTCACGAATAAAAGGATTGGGACTCGCTGGTTCAATAGACCATAAGGGAAGATGCGCCGTATAGGTTAAATCCAGTTCTTCTTTCGCCACCAGCAAATTAGTAATCTGGTCCTCGGATAAAGCGCCTGGAACTACATACCCAAGATCAAGGGTTAGTTCCATTAAGGAGAATCCGTGTTGATGAGTTAACCGTACAATTTCAGCAAAGTCAAACTTGCTTAAATCAAAGAAGCCACCTTCGGTCAATTGGTTAAAGACTGTAGCCCAATCCAATGCTGTAATACCAAAGCGCATCAACGTCCACCTCTTTGTTCTTCTTTGCCACGGTCTCTTCTATAAAGGTCAGGGTTATTCATCACATTTCAAAAGGCAAACAAGTAAAAGGAACTTCAAACCGGTAAGAACCATCAAGAAACCCTCGGGAGAAACATATCATGTCCCAAATTGAAGTCAAAAAAGAAAATCAGATAGCAACCATCACCATCAACAACCCTCCCGCAAATGCATTAAACCAAGAGATCTTCAACCAACTCAAAAAAGTCCTCACGGAATTGGATTCAGATGACACCAAAGTCATCATCATCACCGGCGCTGGCGATCGCTTCTTCATTGGCGGTGCCAACATCAAACAATTCGAAGGGCTAGACGCTAAGGGTGCTGAAAAGGTATCACGAATGGGTCAAGATTTTACTCTCTTCTTAGAGCAACACAGCAAAGTCATCATCATGGCTGTTAATGGTTTCTGTCTCGGTGGTGGCATGGAACTCTCACAAGCGTGTGATTTCATCATCGCCTCTGAAAACGCCCGCTTCGGACAAACCGAAATCAAACTTGGCATTATCCCCGGATGGGGTGGAACCCAACGCCTCCAACGCTGGATGGACCCCCAACGCGCACGTGAACTCATCTTCACCGGTGACATCATCCCAGCTGCTGAAATGGGCAACTTCGTCTACAAAGTCGTTCCCCCTAGCCAACTCATGCCTACTGCCCTGCACCTTGCCGAACGGATAGCGGCTCGTGGCCTTGAGGCAATCAAACTTGCTAAGAAAGCCCTCAAACGTGCTCTGTACACGCCCATCGAAGATGGCTTGAAACTGGAAGCCCGCTATTTCGGAGAAGTATTTGAAACCGAAGATGCCAAAGAAGGAATCAAAGCGTTTTTCGAAAAACGTGATCCCAAAGTGGTGGATAAATAGGATTTTCCACACCAATATTCATCCAACGCGTGAAGAAATTACCTCGCAGAATCCACAGTTAAACGGAACCATCTCAGTTAAAGGCAAAACCGTTAAAGCACAATTTCTGGCTAGTCACTACCGACATATGTCAACACTCCACTAAGGAGCGATTTGGGATGCGAAAAACACATCTAGCCCTAGGGCTCTTTCTAATCTTCTTCTTACTCGAATTTACAGTCCCCGCCATGATACCCGCCACACCCCTTACCGCGGAGGGAAATCCAGAACTCGAAACAACCACTATTGCTAGTTCTTTTCAACCTCAGAACAACCTCATCGTAATTCCTTCAGAAGCTGGGGCACCTCCCGTTCCCGACAATCCACAAGGAACAGGTCGAGAAACACTCGTCGAGTGGTGGGATACTAATTACGATTATCGTCGCGAAATCACCATCATCGAACCGGATATCGCATCCAGAACAATGGAACCAGTTCATGTTTACCTCACCTTTTCAGGTGATGTTGCCCGTGAAAACATCATCGCCGTCGCCTACTGGGATCTCATGACTTGGCACGAAGTACCCTCCCAAGTGTGGAATACCACCACTCACACAACAGGCCCTACGACCTTCTATGACTCACTCACTATCTGTTTTCTGGTCAACATCACGCTGAATCATCAAGAAGTCTTTTACATCTACTATGATGATGATTATTCCGTTGCCCCCACATATATAGACCAGATTACTGCTATACCCGCCAACGGTCCTATCAATGACGATTCGACCATGCCATGGGTCTACTCGGACGTGACCTCAACAAACTACACTAATGTTGACATAGTCTACATCCGCTCCGCTGCAACTTCAAGCGAACACGCTGCCATTCTCCTCACTGACATGCTCCGTGGAGGCTCTGACTGGGGCGGACCCTGTTGTGGTCTAATTGCTGTACGCTACGGTGATACCGATGCTCTTGACACGAATAACGGAACGGGATCTGGAACAAATCTACAATACATGTTATTAGGTGAATTCGCATTAGATCCTGAGGGCGTCGATTCAACAACTGGATCGGGATCAACTATTTTCAATCGAGCAAATGTTGCTCCTGATAATCCTGCAGAGGCTTGGATTGCAGGAGCAGGAGTTTGGATTATTGAAGACGGCTCTCTTTTCACAAGAATCAAAATTATTACTAGTGATGGTGGTTACTGTAATCAAAATTCGCCATGGTGTAATCAGACATCTGACACTGTTAATCGTGGAAATAATGGCGCAGCTGGCTTCCTGAATTATACAATTACATATACCTTCTATTGGCATGGTGATAGTGCCCTAGTAAATGTGATTCTTGAAATAACAGCGAATCCACAATGGCAAAACACACAATGTCATGTGAAAAATTATGGTGACTGGCCGCATATTATGACCTTCACTTGTGGGTCTGGTACCCCAGGCACAATTGATGCCGTTCAAAACCGCAAGGCTTGGATCGGCTCAAAATATGGATTATATAATGAATCGGTTGATGGGCGCCGTCGAGACTTCCCAATTGAACCTTGGATGGTTTGGTATGATGACTCGGGAGAAGCCGGTTACGATGGAACCCAGCACCCTACTCTTGGTCTCATTGCCAAGGTTAATCCTGTGGGCTGGGAAGTTCTGTCACTTGCTGTGCTTAATATGGGCGATAACACCATGCTCGAACAGATTCTCCGTGAAGGTCATCAAGGCGACCTCTTCATTATGCCTACTGGTGAGACCTTCACCTATGATTATACCGTCTTTACCAGTGCATATGGCACAAATTATACCGATGTGCGATCACTTACCTTTCAAATTAATAATCCAATAACCATTGAATTGGGAGAACAGGAACTATTCCGGCACAACATCTTAAACTGCACGACTAAAGACGTCGAAGGCTCTAATATATCCAATATTAACGTCTACATCTACAACAGCTCCATGGACCTCGTGCAAAGCGGTCCCACTGTAAACGCTAATGTGACATTCCTCAAATTAGAAGATGGACTCTACACGATTATCTCTAACTATACCCTACTTTCGACTTATGGAGGTTCAGTCACCTTTCTCGTTAACACCACCCAGATTACATTAAATCATACTACCCAACGTGGATGGCAACAAACTATACACTGCCAGCTCAGCGACACAACCGTTCACGTCGTGGATTGGTATACTAACAACAACCTAGTTACATTTGCAGAAATATTCCTTGATAATGCCACAACCGGCAAGCCAGTGTTTGCCTTAAATGCAACACTACCAACAGGGACAGCTTCCACGTATCTGCTTCCTGGTCTTTATGATGTCAATATCCGCTACATCAATCAATTCCGCGTCCATAACCAAACCACCCCTATTTCTGTCAGCGATACCACCAGCACTAATGTGCCGATCGGGGTTGTGGCTACGGAACATCCCACTGAACTCCAACTGGTCCGCCCCAGCACTATCCCCTACATCGAAGTGGGCTACAACACCACAACCCAATTCGTCGTCCAGTACTGGGACCTTGTCGCCGGAGCTCCGATTGATGCAACTTTAACATCGATTCCCTATGTCGCGAACTGGACTTTATCCAACTCTACTCACAGCAATGTTGATTCAGGAACTCTCAATCCTATTGGCGGTGAACCCGGTAATTATTCTGTTACCTTCAATGCTGCAGGCTATTTGGTCAATGAGACATACCAGCTCCGGATTCTACTCGATGTCAACGCCCCCGTGGACTACTGGCAAGCTTTCCTCTCAATTAGTATTGTTATTCGAGGTCGCGAAGTCCAGATTATCCCAGAATACCAATCGTATGGTGTGTTTTGGAACGACTCAATTACCCTTACTGTGTATCTTAATGATACGGCAACCAATCAACCAATTACAGGGGCGGCACCGCAGTTCTTTGGCATTGGGTTTTCCGGAATTCTTCAGCCCAACGGAACCGATGGCTGGTACGCCACCACATTCCGAGTTGAAGCAATCACGGTAGGCACATACACCATTACGATACGCGCGCAAATTGCAGCATATGAAGATGCCACTGCACAAGTTTTGTTATACGTCGCTCCTCAACCAACTACTGCTGCCCTCATCGACGCATACACTGCAGATCAAGCAGGGCTCAGCAACAATAGCATCACTGACTTCAGCACCTTACAGGTGCCTATAAATGACCTGTTAATTCTCACATTCAATTACTCAGGAATGTGGAACCAACTTATTCACAATGCAACAGCACAAATCAGTTACCAAGTAGGCTTCCAATCCATTGAATATATCGGCAATGGTCTCTACCGCGTTATCATCAATTCCAGCACAGTACCTATAGGTTCCTACTCTGCAGCTGCGGGATTCTCAGGGCAAAATTATGAAATATCAATTCTTAGTTTTACAATCGAGGTAACTCTAATCCCTACAGATTTATTTCTGCTTAATCCAATTCTTGACACTGACTTTCATGAGCTTAATGTTGGAGACCTCTTTCGAATCCGGGTTAATTTCACTGACCTCGCCCACTTTACATACATATCGGGAGCAGTTTTGACTCTTGATATTCCCGGGGTGACTCTTGGCCCCATTCTCATGCAAGAAGTCGAACCTGGTGTCTATGAAGCAATTGGGCTCAGTGTACTCTTCGAAGGAGTTTGGGAGCTCAATATCGTGGCTTCAAAGACGAACTACGCACCAGCGACATTCCAGCTCCAACTTATCGTCCAAGTCCCCGAATTCTCCCGAAATATCATCACTTGGGGGCTCATAGCGGCTTTGATTGGTATCATCATTCTCATTGCATGGGTTGCATATACGCGCGTGTTCGCGATTCCTTGGCTGGTTCGCAAAATGCGAAAAATGTCAACTACTCTTGGTAAAGGAAAGATGACAAAACTTTCCGGTCGGGATCAGCGACGGATATCCGATCGCCTTGACCAAATGGGCGATATAATGGAAGACGCCTATGGCAACGTCAACATTGCCTTTGTTACAAGCGCCGTTCCAATCGCGCTCTCAGTTGATGAACGAGAAGCCGAAGAAGTTGATATCTGGCATGAACTCGATCAACTCGAAGGTCTCGGTCGAGACCAGAAACTGGAACTCTTCGAAGAGATGAAACGCATCCCTGCCAAGGACCGCATCTGGTTCCTCGAAGACCTGAAGCACCAGATGGCTGACGGCACCCGTTTTAAACGTGCTCCAGCCCTCCCACCAGAAGGGCTCCTCGATAAGACCGCAGAGGAACAAATCATCCAGGCTCGCCTGGATGCGATTCCCACGCTCAGTGAACGCGAGAAGAAAACCCTCTTTAAACAAATTAGCAGTCTACCCCCCGAAGATCGCGAAGAAGTCTTTGAAACCCTCAAAGATCAATACGAGACTCCCAGTGAAGAGGAAGAGTAGCTCTCTTCCTTCTTCTGGATTGAATCGCGCTGTTGTTTAAAGCGTCTCACGTCCCTTGACCTTATCCTTAAGCCAGTTTCTTCAAGAGAAGATTTCAGGAAATCTATTTAAATTCCCTACGTGTGTCTAGCTAAGTGGCTACACCAGCTCAGAGACCGCAAAACTGCGAGAAAAGGTGAGCACATAAATGAAATCCCGGTATCTTATTCTTCTAGCTTTATTTTGTATTGCCCTTCCATTACTGGCCCAGCCAGTTTCTGCTTTAGGCGCACCCGAAGCTATCCTGCCTTCTCCGGCAAACATTCCCTTTCCAACTGCTAGTTCCCAAGCTCCACTTCCGGGAGGCACACCACCTGTTCCAAATCCTGATTATGCTGGTGTTGGTAATGCCCGATCGGTTCTTGAAGTCGCGAATCGGACCGATGGCTCTCAAAGCGTGTATTTGCTTTATGATAGTGTAACTCAGACTCCAGGTACGGATTCTGCAGATGTAGTCCTTCCACCGGGATGGACAGGGTATCGGCTTGATTATTCCATTTACGATTTGTATGAAAATCGAACATGGGTCCTAAACCCCAGCTTTAACGGTGCTGCCACCTCTTGGACAAGTGGCTATAGTGATCTAGGCGGTGCAAATACGTTCTCTCAGACGTGGGAAAGTGGCGGAATTGATGGCAACGGCTTTGTTCGAGTACAAGAGAATGGACGATGGGATGGATCCTATTACCGTTATGATAACAACGATCGAACTTGGTGGACCCAAACTTTCACTGTTAACCGATCAGATCTAGCTTGGGTCGCTGTAAAGATGGATTATCGAGTCGATAGCGCCTGGGGAAGCAACGCCCTCTTCAACGTCTATGTCCGCATCAACGGCTCACAGGTATGGGCGAAAGGCTTTCAATCTGTAGGCGATACAAACTGGCACAATACTGGTTTCCTTTCTCTTGATACCGGGTTATTTGATCTCCCGAATAGCGCGGTAGAACTTGAAATCGGCATGTTTTCCACCATGAGTGTGGGTTACAGCTCCAACAATTGGATGCGTGTTGACTTTGATAATGTTTGGCTATACATGGAGACCAAAGTGTACCCCTCTGAACTTAACCTCCAGATGAATGGTCTCGATGTTGAGGATCAAGGCAGCCGTGGGACTGGTTTTGTCCGACAATATCCCACCACAGTCTGGACTTCCAGTCCTGTGATTTCCAACCTTGTCTGGGCACCCACTCCGAATCCGCCAGATCCTGACTTAGACATCGAAGTCACGGCCCTTTGTGACTTGAACCTTTTTGCCAATAAGACTTCCACAACAGTGTATGCACAGAATCCCTCTGCAGTCGGCGTTGGCTTTACCGCAATGAGTGGACAGAATACAACCTGGACCTTCTACTACCAGCTTGCCTTGCCTTCGCAATACTGGAATGATGTTTTCAACTTCACCATTCCCGTTGACTGGGATATCACATTTGTATCCGAACCCCAACTCCCCACTACTAACAAAGTTGGGCAATGCTCGGGTGGTGATCTAGGTGATGGCTATCTGATTATCCCGGCTACCACAATCACCAACAGTCCCGATGGCTACTGGATGATTCAAGCAGAATCGCATAATTATGTTGATTCGGCTGAGCTCCAAATATGGGATGGCGGCTGGACGCCAACTTCAGCGATTCGTGTAGATAATACAACCCGAGTTGCCGCACGGATTCTCGATGGGACAGATAATCCACCTTCAGGAGTCACAAGCACTCAAGCGAATGTGACTATCTTTCAACCTGGCGGCGGGCTTTGGTACTCCGAATTGGTCACTCCCACGGCAGCCGGCTGGGTCTACACCTCAAGCATTTATAATGATGGATGGAACACAACCGGTGGAACCTATCAAATCTTCGTAAGATGGGACAACTCCACAGAAGCAGGTGAATTTAGCCTCTCTTATACCGTGCGCCATGCAACTAGCCTAACACCACGTGAATCTCTCATTGAAGCTTATTTCGAAGATCAACCTCTATTCCCCAAAGTCCGATATTTAGATGTTGATAGTGATGATTGGCTTGAACCTCCGGCATTAGTAGAGGGTAACTGGACCACCGGCACAATCTCCTTCCATTATGTCTCAGGAACTGGGTATTGGGAAGCCGAAATCAATGCCTTGGATCCAGGCGATGTAGGCCAGTTTACGATTCGTGTCAACGCAAGCAAAAGCCACTATGATGATGCCTTTTGTTATATTATAATCGACATTGTGGCAGAAACGGTTATCTATTCACCTCAAGCTGCTGGGGTATACGTTCCCTGGGGAGACAATGCAACCGTCCAACTCCAATATACGAGAAAAACTGACAGTGTAGGAATCACTGGCTGTATTCCTTATATTGAAGTCACAGCAAACTGGACAGCCGGATATTACACCATCACCGAAACTGGTAGTGGATGGTATGAAATAGAACTTAACGGAACTGGACCCGGAGCACTCGGATCTTACACGCTTAACATCACCATCTACAAGGAACGTTATCAGTTCCAGCAATTCTATCTAACAGTGACTGTCCGCGAAATCCTCACCGACCTTGACTTTACCAATCCTACCAATATCTACTGGAGCCAAAACACCACCATTCCTCTCTTCTACAATGACACCGATCACGGCGGCATCAGCATCCCCGGTGCTTTAGTCACTTGTGACTGGGGCGATGTTTACTTTGTCTCCGATATGTATCTTCTCACACTTCGAACAGACAATGTCGGTGTCGGGCTACACACAGTTACTATCACTGTCAGTAAAACCTTCTATAATACTCGACAAATTATTGTTCAATTTTATGTTAATCCTCTGCCTCTCGATTTGACGGTCACCGTCTCAGAACCCATAAACATCGTTTATGGCGAAAACTTCTGGGTTGAAATCTATGTGGAGACCATATTCGGTGACCCAATTTCAGATGCAGAAGTCACATTCTCCTGGGTTGGTGGATCTGCAATGAACTCCAGTGGACCCGGAGGATATTATGGTACGTGGTTCGCTTCCTCCACAGGTACCATCGGCGTACACTATATTACTGCGTTTGTAAACCGCACCAACTGTGCCCAAAGCTTTGCCTCCATTGTTGTTAATGTCCAACAAATCCCCAGCTTCCTCGATACTGTGCCCACGGGTCGCTATTCTCTAAACTTTACAATTGGATCTAGCTTCAGTCTCCCAGTCAATTACAGCACCCTACTTGGAGGACCTGTACTCGGTGCAATCGTCACCTATTCTGTCGGTACTTTGTCTGGTAACTATGCAGAAGTTGGAGGCGGTATCTACAACGTCACCATCGACACTACTGGGCTCATAGCTGGGTCTTACACAATTTATATTACCGCTTCTTCACCTAACGTGGATTCGCAATCCCGTGCCATTAGCCTTGTCCTAACCTTACTCCCAGCAGCCCTTGAACCCGAAACCACCACCTATGTGGTCTATTGGGGTTTGAATTTCACCATCAACATCTACTTCCGCAATCTATTCAATGACACCCCAGTCACGGGCGCATCCATTGAATACTTCTGGGGACCTTTTTCAGGAACCCTTCAACCCAATGGCAGTCTCGGCTGGTATACAGTCACCCTTCCAAGTACTGCCTTTTCAGCTGGCGCAGTATACACAGCCACATTTGCTGCCAATGAACCCAGCTTTGAATTCGTGGTAAGCTCAGCTACAATCTATATCGAAGCCCGCCCCACACAACTGGAACTTGTCAATGCATGGATGTATTTCCCCGACACCGACACAATCACATGGCTGAACATTTCAGAACCTTGGACTGTACCCCGCAGTGATGTTCTCTATCTTTATTTCAATTTCACCGACTATGCCAACCAGACAATTCTCAATGCCCTTGGGTCCTTCAACTGGCAACAAGGTAGCGGTCCCCTGATCTACGAAGACGGCTTATACTACGCGATTCTGAATATGACACAAGTCACTCCCGCCAATTATCTCCTAGATGTCACAATGACTCGACAAAATTACGAAACCGCCCAGATACTCAATCTCCCACTCACCGTGACCCTTGTTCGAACCGAAATTCGCGGCCTCCCTCCTGCCATGTCCGCTTATACAGGAACTGCCATGACCTTTACCCTCACACTTTGGGACCTCGATCACAACATAACTATCCCTGGTTCAACAATCACCGTCATAATCCCTGGTATCACCGATGAGACTGGTTGGATCCTGACCGATAATGGAGATGGCACTTACACACTCCCCTCCGTCAGTTTTCCAATCGAACAAAGCTATATAATGGAATTCACCGCTGAAACAGGTCTTATTTATTCCATCGCAACCCACCAGACGAGTATCACAGTCACACTTCATCCTCTCGTCCAAACAGGTCTTCGCCTCGGCTTAGTTATTGCCATCCTAGGCATCATCATCCTTATTGCCTGGCTCGCCTACACACGAGTCTTCGCTATTCCATGGCTTGTCCGCAAGATGCGCAAGATGTCCATAACCCTCGGAAAAGGCGGGAGCACCCATCTCTCCAACCGCGACATCAACCGCATTGCCACCCGTCCTGAATCCATGGAAACCATCATCGAACCCTCCTATGGCGCCATCGGTCTCCCCATTGGAGTAACCGTGCTCCCCGCTGCCATAACCATCGAAGAACGGGAAGCCGAAGACGAAATGATTTGGACCGAACTCGAAAAACTCGAAGGCCTCGGTCACGACCAGAAACTCGAACTCTTCGAAGAGATGAAACGCATCCCTGCCAAGGACCGGGTCTGGTTCATCGAAGACCTCAAAGAACAAATGGCCGACGGCACCCGGTTTGGACGGGTTTCAGTAGAACCGACCCCCGTACCTGAAGGCGTCGATCCCCTAATCCATGCCCGACTCCAATCCCTTGACGCCCTTGGAGCTGAAGAAAAAGCAGCGGTCGTCGAACAGCTCCGTGGACTCTCCAAAGAAGAACAAGAAGAAGTCATCAAAGCCCTCGAAGAAACCACACGTAAAAATGACTAACATATCTTAATGAGGGTGCGACTTGCACTCTCATCCCTTAATATTTATTCCACGATATTATTTTGTAAAAGAAACATTTCAAGAAAAACTGATAAAACCTCAAAAGTATGTTCTTAATTTAGCGGGGTATTCAACAGTAAATTCATCAATTTGAGAATAGGGTGTATTAAAATGGATAAAAAAGTGGGTCTTTTAACGATTTTTTTGTTTATGGCTCTGATTCTCTTCTCTCAACCAAACGAAATGACACCAGATCATTCTGTGCGGGCTGCTGCACCTCCAAATTCTCCCTATGAAGGTTTGGGTGATTACCTCGATGTAACAGAATTTGCAAAAAATGACAGTACCCTCTTTACAAATGGAATTAATGGCACTACATTTTCGTATCTTAGTAGCTGGTACCCCACGAGTCCTACAACATATTATGGTTATCACTTACACACATTAGTGTCTAACCTTCGCCGAACAGAAGACCCTGTCCCCAACGGTGATTTTGACCAATATGATGAACCTGGGAATAATTGGACATTAAAAGATTCTACAGGTGGATTGGTCAAATCAATTGATAATGCGACTGGTGGGAATCCTGGTTATTGTCTTGACGCTGAACTAAAATATGGAAATGTTCCAAATACTGCCTACGCTTGGATAGATAACGACTTTACCTATACTTCATCCATCACCCCGGATAGCCTTCGTCTATATTTTGATATCCGCTTTTCTCAAGATATTTCCCAAGCCGGATGGTTACATATCAAAGTATCAGTCAGATACCAAGCTTCAGAAGTTGGAAGCTGGACGAATACGACTGATCTCTATAATCCAACAACTTGGGATTCTCTCAGTTTTCTAACAGCTGCAGTCAATGGAACCGTGACTATTCGCATCACGATTGAAAAACAGGGTGGTGGCGGTGCTAACACAAAAGGACATATTTACTTTGATAATTTTCAATACGTCATTGGCACAGACAGTAAGCCTAGTGAAGTAGGATTGTCTCTTAACGGAACCGCAATCTCCGATACTGTGGGCAATGCAGGAGAAGTTGACATTTATGCTGATCCAAGCTCAAAAGATCAGATACCCTTAGCATCATGCTGGGCTTCGGATAGCTTCTTTGAATTCAGTTCGTCTACTTACGGTGACATCAGCTTTCATTACGAATATTCCATGTACATAAAGAGTGAGAATCTTGCTGCGGCCTCTACCGATTTCTCAACGATTGCCGATGAACTCCCCTCTTGGCATATCAACTATACAATTCCAGACTCACGTCCTCCCGATGGATATACGGGCTATAGTTTTGGTTTGTACTTACGTTCAACTTGGAACCTCATTGAGGTAAGAAATGGTACTAATGATATTATTCCCATAAGCCAATACACCTATAACACAACCAGTCAGTTCTTCAAATTCAATGAAGGTCTAGCCTCTGTCGGTGACACATTCCGAATTATTGCTTCTAGCCTGAATTATGTCTTGGAAATATACCCCCAAAAGAGTAGCAGTGGATCTGGTCCTTGGACCAATCTATCCTCAAATGACTATTATCTAAAGGATGACTGGCTAAGAATCCTTGCTACATTACGACCCATCGGATCTTCAGATAATACCGCCGATGTGTCGATATTCTATCCCAACGGAACGCTTTGGAATACTGATTCCTCCCCGACAATTGATTCAACTAAGGCTACCATTACGAGCTCAGCGTGGCAAATCAACCAAATCGACACAGATAATGCAGGTAGTAAGTGGCAGATTTCTATCTCCTTTGATAATGACACACAATGTGGTATGCGTGCACAATTCTTCACAGTCGCCATCGAGACAGCTGTAGAAAAAATCGATCCCGACCCAGGCACGCGTGTTCTCTGGGGGGAAACAGTCTTTGTAAATGTAACCTGGGCGAACAATGATACTGGAGCATTCATCCCGGGTGCTTCTGCACGGATTCGATACATTGATCGTAATCTCCAAACCCGATATGAAAATATGACCGCAAATGGCCAAGGTGCATATGAGCTAGACTTTAGCACAAATTTGATGAGTCCTGATCGGGCTGCTGAATTCTTTGTTGAATTATTCCATTATGGATATGTGAACGTGACAGGAACCCAACTCCGCTACACGATCAATTTAGTTAATGATTTAGAATACACATTGATTCGACCTTCCCAGCAAACAGGGCCCACTGAATATACGGCAGAAACAACCAGTGCTGAAGGCTATATTAGCCAAGTTAAATTCTACGATTTATATGAACAAGCCTATGTGCGTAATGATACAGGAGCATGGAATGAAAAAGTGCGGGTAAACTTTACTCGCTATCATTGGTCCGAACCCGACTGGACTTATATTGCTCAAGGAAGTTTCACTCCTAACGCTTCTGCTCCAACTATTTTCGAGAAGGTTGATTCCCAATATTCTGGTGTTACACGAGTAAAATATGAAGTCACTATGCGAATTGAAAACGCAGCATGGGATTATCAACAGCAAAACTTCACAATTATCATCCAAATTGTTCTAATCGCTACAGACATGGATGCCGTGCGAACAACAACCTCATATCCACCATCCGGTGATGGATGGAGCCAATATAACAACAATACTGATACATACGAAGTGCGTCTCTATTGGAATGAAAATTTTAATATCACAGTGTTTTATCACTTCGCAGAGAACGGCACGGGAATTCCGGGTGCGACAGCACATCTCATGATTGGAACGTCGAAACGAACCCTAAATTCGCTCTCAAATGGGTATTATGGCATCATACTAGACACCAATGATGTTGGACTTGGAATCACTGATATTTTAGTGAATGCAAGCTATCCCACCTTTGCATCCCAAACAATTCAGATTAGAATGATTGTCGAAGCACGGAAAACAGAACTCTCGAAGGACTATTTTAGCTCCTTAGTTGATCTTCCGTATGAGGATGATTTCACCGTAACCTTTACGTTCAGCGATATTGTTACAGGTATTCCTTCTTCAATAACCGATGCTGTTGAATCCATACTAGGTTATCCTAGTGGTAACTTTACTGTCTCTAATAATGGGGATGGAACTTATACCATTACATTCTGGGGAAACATTACCGAAACCACTTACTATGTAACTGTCATGTTCAGCCGCACCAATTGTACAACTCAATCTAAGTACTTTGAAATTACGGTACGCCCGATACAAACCACTGGGTTCGGTCTTGCTGACTCGGTTTCAATTCCTTGGAGCCAAAATGTAACTATCACGTTATCATACAATGACACCGACCACGGCATTATTCCCGTTTATGGAGCAGATTTGGCATACGTTTCAACCACTGGATTCTTTAACTCTTCAACTGATATTCTAGGCATCGATTATTGGCTATTCTATAATCCTGATGGATCCTATACTTTGATTCTCAATACAACACGAGTAGGATCGGGTATGCATCCATTTACGCTTATCATTACCTTAGGCAAAAATCATTACAACACTGCTGATGTTTTTGTGTCCTTCCAAGTCCGTGATAATCTCACTGTACTACAGCGGCAATCCCTTGATCCAGGAACCACCGTTCCCTGGGGTGATAACCTAGTCATTGTTTTTACATACTCTAATCTAGATGATAGTGGTTCTCCAATTCCTGGAGCCAGCATTGACTGTGATTGGGACGAATTTTATTGGAGCTATTACTATAACACTACCCTACAGGCTTATGTGCTTATTATCCAAACAGCAAGCCGATTAGAAGGAAGTTATACAGTCACGATAAGTGCCAGCAAGGCTCACTACCAAGACTTTTCAATAATTGAAAATTTTGTTATACGGAAAATCCAAACAACTCTTGAAGCGGATCCTGATTATATCCCGAATTGGCCTTTAAGCTTCAATATAACAATCCGCATCGACTACAATGATACAGACCATGGAGGACAAGTACCCTTTGCTGAAGTTGCCACCGACTGGAATGCCAGCTATTATGCTATTATCTACTATGGAAATGGTACCTACGATTTAATTCTTAACACTACTTGTCGAGGCGTTGGAACCCATTCCGTTAATATTACACTCTGGCGAGACCACTTTGCACAACGAACCATAATAGTCTCTCTCACCTTAGTACCCATTCCGCTATTTGTTGAAGTTATTTCCTCCTCACCAGTTACGACTACTTATAACTCGACTGAATTGGTAGTAATCACAGCGCGTGTCACAGACCTGTATGGACGACTAATGAATGACTCTATGACCTCATACCATTGGCTAGGAGGAAATGGAACTATGGTATTTGTCGGAGCTGGAGTATACAACGTCTCTTTTGGAGCCGCCGCAGATACAGGAGCCTATGTCGTAACTATTCAAGCAAACAAAACTGGCTACCAAATCGGTACCGGATTCATCATGCTTAATATCCTACCCACTGACACTATTCTTAGCCCAATAACCTCAAGTATCCAAGTCGTTGTAGGCGAAAGCTTCGAAATATCACTTAACTTCACAACAATTTATGGCACAGGCATTGTGGATGCCACTGTAACATACCTTTGGGCATCTAACCGAACGGGATTCCTCCTATTTGTTGGGAACAATATCTATAATGCCACGCTAACTAGCGCTGGTTTAACAAAAGCCCAATATATCATCTATGTCACAGCCGGAGGGCCAAATGCCATCGAACGAACAACGACCATAAGCGTGACACTAATGCTAATTCCAACAGAACTCCAAGCTTTTCCGAGCATCCAGGAGGTATATTATGGATCAAATTTCACAATTCAAGTATTCTTCAAAGACACCCATCATGATTTACCCATTGATGGAGCAAACATCACGTATATCTGGGGCACGCTGATTGGAATACTTCAACCAAATGGAACATCTGGATGGTACATCACATTATTACCTTCTACAATCTACACCGAAGGACACTGGCAAGTAACTCTTACCGTTGATCACGAAGGATATGACTTTGCTATTACCTCTGCTGAGATTTTTATTCGTGCACAACCGACGACCCTGGACCTAGTACTAATTCAAACCTATTTCGCACCACAAGATATTGTAACAAATTTGACAGGAATTACTTGGATTGTTCCTCGGGGTGAAATTCTCACGTTATACTTCAACTTCACAGACGCAACCAACACAACAATAGATGGTGCAACAGGATCCTACAGTTGGGATTACGGCATAGGCCTCCTTGTATATGAAAATGGCTTCTATGTCGCTACCCTAAATCTAACGCTAGCTGCTCCTGGCTCCTATTCAATCCAAGTCACATTGACCTTACAAAACTACGCAACTGGGCAAAGTCCTCGCTATGATTTATTCGTTATCCGTGTTCCCACCGAAATCCAAGTTATCACAGATCCTGGAACAGTGGACACTGGTACATCTTGGAGTTTAGTAGTCTACTATAATGATACTTACCACAATCTACCAATAATTGGGGGCAATCTCACAGTGACCATTCCAGAACTTGGTATTGATAGACAATACATGGTTGACAGCGGAAATGGATATTATTCATTCACAGTTCTACCTCTTTTCCTTGCTGACACACTCCACATTGAAATAAACGCCCTTGGCGGTTTACAATATAGCTCTTCAACAGAAAACATCGTTGTTGTGGTCACACTAAGTCAAATGGTTCAAACCTCAATTCAAATCGGCCTCATTGCCGCAGTAATAGGGATACTCATAATCATTTTTTGGCTCGCATACACGCGAGTTCTTGCCATCCCTTGGCTGGTCCGGAAAATGCGAAAAATGAGCCGCACCATTGGTAAAGGCAAAACGCCTAAACTCTCAAAGGGTGATGTAGGTCGTATAGGCGCTCGACCTGAATTAATGACCCAAATTATCGAACCCGCATACGAGACCATTCAAATTCCAATTCCTTCCACTGTGCTTCCCGCTGTCTTAGATTACGAGGAACGATATGCTGAAGATGAAGCCATCTGGGCTGAATTAAAGAAATTACCCTATATCGAACACGATCAGAAACTCGAATTATTTCAGGAAATGAAACGAATACCAGCCTCAGAACGTGTGTGGTTCATCGAAGACCTGAAACAACAAATGGCCGACGGCACCAGATTTGCCCGCAAAGCCAAAGAACCCACTTTGTCTCCCGAACTAGAAAAGGAAATACAAGACCGGTTGAAACAATTCCCTCAATTAAGTTCTAACGAAAAAGAACGGATTGCCAAACAACTTCGCAACGTCCCCCAAGAAGAATGGAGTGAAATCTTTAGCACTCTAGCCATCGCTGAGAAGCCCCAGGTTGTCTCAGATGATGAAATACTCCGACCAGATGAATTACCAACAATAACTGAGGAAGAACGCCACAAATTACTCGAAGAATTGAAGGATCTCACTGAGGAAGAACGCCACAAGGTTCTACAAACATTTCGGGAGAAGAAAACTAAGGACACTGCAGAAGGGAAAGTCGTGAAAGGCAAAAAAAGATTTCAAGTTGACGAGCCAGACGATGAACAATAAATTCGATGGATAATTCGATTAAGATAAGTGTTGAAAATAATTGCAAAAACAACCCCAAGACCACTTCTAATTTGGTGTTAAATTGTATTACCTGTATCCGGTTCTTAATCTGGCAACGCAGCAGTTCGGATCTGATTTGGTTCAGACATCTCTTCCCCCTTAAGACTGAGGCTTAATAACTGCTGATTTTACTGAAGAATAAAGACTTAGGTAGAATGTAAACAAACTATCTCTGCAAAACAAAATCATAGTATGTCCGCTATGTTGTCTAGATGAATAATTCAGAAAATACTCATAAAGTTCCTTGCAACATATATTATTGATCGGCAACTAGCTTTGCTTTTTGACCGATTGGGATATCTTCGATGAGGTGTGGTGCATGAGCCGATTAAAGATAGGACTGGTTACCATCGTAGCACTCTTCGCTGTTATCATTCTCTCACCATCCGGATTAACTACAAATCCACTGGGAGCCGCAGCACCAAACTCTCCTTATGAGGGCGTTGGTGGATTAATCGATGTTTACGAGTTTGCAAAAAACGAAAGCAGCCTCACCTTTCAGAACGGTCTCAATGATACTGCATTTAGCTATCTTGGTAGCTGGTTTCCACAAACCCCAACAGTTTATCGTGGCTATCAACTTCATGCTGAGGTCACTAATCTCTTTGAAATCCACAATCCGGTACCGAACGGAGAGTTCAACCAATTTGAACCAGGAACCACTTGGACCGAAGAACTCAATACTCGTGGTATTGTTGAACACTGGGGTACAACTATTTTCGAAGGCAATCCTGCCCCTTGTCTAGATATAAATATTGATGATAGATGGGAAGATAATGCCGCCGAAGCCCGCTTTGACAACACGTTCACCTACTCTTCAGATAAACAACCTTACAACTCAACCCTCGAATTTGACATCAAATACTCACCTACTATAACTCATAAAAAAGAACTACAAATTAGAGTAGCCCTCATCTATCATACAACTGAAATTGGAGGGTGGTCAGAAACCACTGACATCTATGCGCCAACAAATTGGGACCATCTAAGTTTTAGTACAGCACCCATCAACGGGTCAGCCAAGCTTCGGATCTCCATTATTTATTCTGGGGGAAAAACCAATTGGCTTACTGGTCATGTCTATTTCGACAACTTCCGTTATCGAATTCTAACCCAGCGGAGTCCAACTGAAGTGGCTCTAACCTTGAACAATACGGCTTTCGTTAATACTGGCAATAATAAGGGCGAAGTCGAAGTTCACGCTGACCCAGCAAATAAAGATGAAGCTTTACTTACAAATTGCTGGTCAACAACACAAGTCTTTCAATTCAACTCCCCATATAACCTGAACTTCCATTATCATTACTCAATGTATGTAAAAACTGAGAAACTTGATGCTGCATCAACTCATTTCACTGCACCTGTCAATGCGAGTCCAATATGGGAGGTTAGTTACACTACACCCAGTTCTCTTCCACCTTCAGGTCATTTAGGCTACACATTTGGATTATTTTTAAAACCTGGTTGGGCTCTGAGCTCTGTTGAAAATGACACAGGAGACGCTATCTCCGATTATCAGTTTAACACTTCAAGCCGATTCATTAAAATCGATGAGGATGTTCCTGGGCCGAATGAGGATTTCTCGATTTTTGCCTCCAGCACGAACTATATTGAAAGCATATCTCCTCAAATTAGCGCCACAGGGATTGGGGGCTGGACCACGCAATCAACGGACGATTACTTCGTGAAAGGTGATTATATCCGTGTTGTGGCGGAACTACAAGCTTGGGATCCAATTGATAATGATGGTGAAGTCTCTATTTTCTTTCCAAACAGCTCGTTATGGCAAACTGATACCAATCCCACCATTTATTCTAATGGCACTTTGGTTAGTCAAATATGGTTGATTCCAACAATAAATGCTTCAGCAGCGGGAAGTGGCTGGCTTATCACTGTATCCTATAACTCGTCAAGTCAATGTGGAATGCGAGAAAAGTTCATAACCGTTGCCATCGAGACCACTGCTACCAAAGTGACTCCATCAGATGGTACACGAGTAATCTCTGGCTCCACTGTGACAGTCGAAGTAAAATGGCAGAATCTCGACACGAGCGAATACATCAGAGATGCCAGTGCCAGAATTCGCTATTATGACCGGAATATGCAATTACAAACCGTAGGTATGACAGCGGATGGGCTGGGAGGCTACTCCACTGAATTTTCCACTAGTCTTATGCAACCAAGCATGACAGCAACTTTCTCTGTCGAACTATACCGATACGGATACGTTAACGCAAGCTCTGATGAAGGATCCCAAGTCGATTTCACAATTAATCTCGTTAATAATATCAACTATGCCATGATCAAACCGACCCAACAAACAGGCCCTGATGAATTTACAGCTGAAACTTCCAAATCCCAAGGTTACACAAGTTTGGTTAAATTCTATGATCCCTTCCAATCAGCATATGTCTTGAATAAGACCTCTTTATGGCCAACAGTTTTGGTTCAGTACGACTATTATGAAGACACTGGCTCGGGTTTTGGAAGTTCCCTAGCCTCGGGGAGCTTCAGCCAAAACGCTACAACTCGTGTTTTCTATAAAGAAGATCCCTCTTTTGGTGACGTTCATCGAGTCAAATATGAGGTTACCATGCGAATTATTGGAACCTCTTGGGAATTTGAACAACAAAATTTCACAATCATCATCAATGTCGTATCTTGGGCTACCGATCTTGATGCAGTTCGAACCTCAATCACCTACCCTCCCACTGGGACTGGAGATGGATGGACTGAATACAACAACGTAACCGATAGTTATCAGGTCCATGTATTTTGGGATGAAACTTTCAATATCAATGTCTATTATGAGAATATCAGCGCCTTACCTCATCATGGTATTGCATCTGCTACTGTCAACATTCTCATCGATACTTCATCATATCCCTTGACTGACCTTGGAAGTGGATATTATTTATACACGTTTGATACGCACGCTTTTTCCGTTGGTGTAATTGACCTTTATGTGACTGCCACTTTTACGGATCATGCAGCCCAAACAATTCGAATTCAAGTTAATATTGATGCACGCGCCACCCAACTTACAAGTTCATACTCTCCAACCACTGCCCAATTTCCGTATGGTGGTGACCTTTCAGTTATGTTCAATTATACTGACGTGGTCTCAACATCTGTTCCGATCACAGGGGCTACGGTAACCGTTTCTGGGTACATTAGCGGAAAGTATTCGATTGCTAACAATGGTGATGGAACCTACACTGTTACTTTCCAAGGAGATGTCTCAGAAACTATCTATTATGTCACCGTCTTGTTTAATGAGAGTAATTACGTAATCAACTCAAAATATTATGAACTCACTGTACGTTCAATCCATACAGCTACTTGGGCTTCAACAGAAAATCCTTCAGTTCCTTGGGGAACTGCTGTTGTCATCACGCTCAAGTATAATGACAGTGATAATGGGTATATTGGCATCTCAGGTGCTGTGATAACCTTTTCTTGGATGGATAACCTACCTGGAATAGATTATTGGCTCAGTGATAATGGCGATGGTACATACACGTTCATTCTAAATACCTCCAAAGTGACCGCAGGCACCCAAGGTTTCACTGTGTCCTTCACTTTATCCAAAACACACTATGATTCAGACCAAATTGATGTTACATTTCAAGTACGTGATATCCAAACGACTCTCTTCATCGTCGACGCTAAGGTAATGGGACAGACCACCACTTCAATTCCCTGGGGTGAACCGCTTACCATAATCATCCATTACAATGATACCGAAAATGAACTCCAAATATCCAGTGCGAGCATCTCATGTAACTGGAACGCTTCTTATTGGGACGTCTACCATAATGCAACTGATAATGCCTATTATCTAACCATCTACACTGACAATAGCATCGAAGGTAGCTATACCATCCAAATATATGCAATCAAAAGTCATTACGCCAATGGATTCAACATCCAAAGTTTTGTAATTCGAGAAATCCAAACTAGCCTCTCCGCCCTTCCCTCCTATGTCGCTTCTTGGCCTTGGGGAGACAATCTCACCATACGCCTCACCTATCAAGATTTAGACCATGGAGGCACCTACATTCCCTATGCCACAACCACAACTGATTGGGATATCGGATTCTACACCTTCTATGATTACGGTAACGGCACCTACCTCCTCGTCTTAAACACTACCAATCGAGTAATAGGTCAACACGCGGTCCAAATCACTCTGAGTGATTCCCATCTAAGTCCTCATTTTGCGGAAAGAACCATTACGATTCTCCTAACTCTTGACCCAATCCCTATCCTCATCGACATTATCAGTCCATTAAGTGGACAAAATATCACTTGGTATAACGATATGCAAATCCTAACGGTCAACGTCACTGATCATTTAGGACGACCCATAAATACTGGAACAGCAGTCTACGCTTGGGCTGGTCGACCCAACGTCACTATGACCTTCCTCGGGAACGGAATATGGACTGCTACATTCCTTGCCGACGCAGAACCTGGGAGCTGGATTGTCACCATCATCGCCACCAATCCCCCGAACTATCGAATCGGATCAGCATCCATCGCACTAATCATCCAAGAAACCACAACTCAACTAGAACAAATAACGCCGTTCCCTGTAACTACAATCGCTAATACCAGTTTTACCTTCCTTGTCAACTTCACCACCACAAATGGTCAACCCATTGAAGGCGCTACGGTCACATACAGTTTTGGCCCCCACAATGGTGTTTTCATTGACGAAACTCAAGGCGTCTACAACGCCACCATTAGCTCAACTGGTATGGGTGTAGGCTCATACACGCTTTACATCAGCGCAAGCAAAGCCACCATGCAAACTCAATGGATTCAAGTCACCGTGCATCTATCTCTAATTCCATGTAGTCTTGATCCCGAAGCCCCCGTAGTTAACGTCGATTGGGGCGATGACTTTACCGTGAATGCATACTTCTATAATATCTCTGGTTCACCAATATCCAGTGCTAATATTACCTTTAATTGGGCTGAGCAAACTGGCTCCCTTCTACCTAATGGTTCATTAGGCTGGTATACTATTACGCTTTCAAGCACTTTTTATCCTGCTGACTCTTTCTATGCCCTCACATTAACCGCTGATCACCCCAGCTACGAATACCGTATTGCCATCGTAACAGTGAATATTCGCCGTCAAAGCACCGATCTTGTTTTAATGCAGGCTGAAGCCCACTACCAAACCACCACTCGCACCCTAAACACAACACCCTGGGAAATCCCATGGGGTGATACTCTGGTGTTATATTTTAACTACACTGACAAAAACGGATTGAGTATCCCCAACGCAACCGGAGTATATAACTGGGGCTTCGGCACAGGCCCACTCGAGTATATTGACGGCTTCTATGTTGCTTCGATTGACCTGACGGGTGTTACTCCCGCTTCTTATCAACTCACGATTACCATGAGTAAACAAAATTATGAGACCAGACGTTCCTCCACATTCGAATTAATTGTCACCAAATTCCAAACAGAAATTACAATTTTAGAAGGAGTAACGAGCGTTACGGCAGGGGCACTCTTCCGGTTAGTCCTGTATATTTCGGATAGCTTTCACCAATTACCGGTTACACATGCAAATGTATCCCTCTCATGTGAATCACTACGTATTTTCAACTTACCATTTGAGAATCACAATAATGGAAACTACTCAATCTTCTTTAGTATCCCTCAACCAGGAAGACATGAGTTCGTAGTCCATGTTGAAGTCGATGATCGATTTACTATCAATGATGAACCTATCACCTTTTTTGCAGAGACTAATCCAGTCGTACAAAACGTCATCAATATCGGGGCAATCATTGCTGTTTTGGGCATTATAATCTTGGTGACTTGGTTGGCTTATGTACGAGTTTACTCGATTCCTTGGGTGGTGCGAAAGATGCGGAAAATGGCTCGTACAATCAGTAAAGGGCAAACACCGTCACTCTCCAAAGGCGAAATTGGTCGTATCTCTAGTCGACCCGATATCATGCAAGAAATTGTAGAAACGGCCTATCGAACTGTTGGGTTAGGAGGCGCATCAGTTGTCATTCCTGCTGAAATCGATTGGAGTGAACGCGAAGCCGAAGAGGATGCCATCTGGGCCCAACTCAAAGCACTGCCCTTCATCGAATATGAGCAAAAACTGGAACTCTTTCAGCAAATGAAGCTAATCGCGCCCTCTGAGCGCGTCTGGTTCGTTGAAGACTTGAGGAAACAAATGGCCGATGGCACACGCTTCGACCGAAAGATCAAGGAACCTGAACTCGACGAAGACCTTGAAACCCTCCTCCGAGCACGGCTTGCCTTATTCCCTGCTCTCAGTGATATTGAGAAAACCCGAATCGCTGCACAACTGCGGAAATTGCCTAAGGAAGACTGGAATGAAATCTTTGAGACCCTGGCAATGTCCCACGCTCCCCAAACCGTACAAGCACCTGAACCACTTGGTCCCGCTGAACTCCCCTCCCTCACCAAAGAAGAACGAGAAAAACTGATGGAAGAGATCAAGGATTTGACAGAAGACGAACGTCAAAAAGTGCTTAAAACCCTCCGAGAAAAACGAGATGACGATGCTCCCAAAGGGAAGCGGATTAAAGGTAAGAAAGACTTCGTCATCGATGGCGAAAAGCAATAGAAACAAACCCTAAGCGCCATTCGACACGATTTCGATTTGTCTTTCAAGGTGTAACCGGTAATACTATTAGGTGGGATTCCTGCGTATGTTGCCTAGGACAAGTTGCTATACGGTGGCATACGCATGACGAAGCCTGATGACAGCGAATTGATGTTAAATCTGATTAAGGAACGTCACGCAATCCGGGACTTTAACACAAACAAACCGGTGAGTGATGAACTCCTCTACAAAATCATCGAAGCAGGTGGTTATGCGCCTAGCGCGGAAAACCAACAACCCTGGCGTGTGATTATTGTTCGGGATCCCGACAAGCAGCGCCGCATCGGCGAATTAGCCGTCATCCGAACCATCGAACTCTTTGGCCGTATCACACCGCGTCAGGAGATTGAACGGCGTCTAGGATATGTCAAAGCTTTACCAAGTCGTGAACGAACTATTGATTGGCTCATTACTGGAAGGCGCTTTGAATACATCAAAGGAGAACCAGAAACGGATGGAGCCCCCATTCTTCTGGTGTTAGTCGTTGAATCAACCCATGTGGGTAATTCTCAACCCACTTTACGAGGAACTGGAGGTGTCTACGGGTGGAGTAGCTTACGCCATTCTATTATCGCGGGTAGTATGTTTTTGCAGAACTGTTGGTTGGCAGCTTCCGCTTTAGGTCTTGGAGCTTGTGTATCAAGTGTCCAGCTGGACCATTATGATGATATCCGAGAGATTTCCGAATTACTCGATATCCCACAACCTCATTGGACGCCAATCATGTGTCTAGCTATAGGTTATCCCAAATTCCCACGAACTCGTGGCCCACCCCGTCAAACTCCCGAAGAAATAACCTATGTTGATAAATGGGGACAAAACTGGCAACCCAACAAGAAAGCTGCAAAATAAACGAGGAGAAACAAATGATGGATCAGTTCAAAACGTTACAGGAATTCATTGTCACTTGGATGGATGAACTCTGGTGGAGTATGCGCGACCGCGTCGGTGCTCTCTCCATGATTGAAAGTCTCCAAAACTCTTGGCAAGCTGCTGGAAAGAAAGTCGGCGAAATAGGAAAGACTGAAGGTCTCGACATCATTAAAACTGCAGAAGCGGCCCATTCCATGTTTGGAAGAACAGTGGATGTCAACAATCACACTATCAGGGTAACCACTTGTCCGATTTGGGATCGGATTCTCGCTGGCCAACTGGAATATGCCCTGCGCTGTGAGGACTTTATTTGTGCCCCCTACTTAACCGGTATAAAGGATGCATTAGGAGCTAAGGAAGCGAAAGTCGAAACGAATCTTCGGTTAGCTTACGTTACGAGAGCGAAGCTTGAATACAAGCTCAAGAAACTGAAAGCCAATGGGTCTACTGATTCTAAGGCCAAAGTAGAAATCACAGACCTTGAGAAAGAGCTCGAAAAATTGCCTAAAACGCCAGCCTGCATTTTCAAGGTCAAATAGCGTTCAAGGACAACTGTTTATTTCTTGCCTTGGAGAATGGGTCTTGCGATGGCGAGAAGCTCTTCTTCACTGAGATCTGCTTTCAAGTGGCTAAACTCACTTTTGCACTCATCAAAGCGCTTGAGAATATCTTTCTTATCCTGTTTAGCATGATGCTGTTTGACAGCCTGGGCAATCGCCTCATCGAGAGTCATTCTCAACTGATATTCTAATCGGAGACGACTAGGAGCAATAAAAATCGGAATAATATCCGCACCCGAATCTAAACACGCCTGAATGTCGCCCATAACCGCACGAGCAGGAGCTGCTAGTCTTGCTTGTTTAAACCCTTCTTCTGACAGAAGCTTAATGGTCCGTTTCTCTTCTTCAGAGACCACCGGAAATCCGCAGCGATAATTGCTACACCAACTTCATCCATTAGTTTCGCGATCTCAACCTTTTCATTGATGGTCAAGAGAGTTCCTGCGGTTTGCTCGCCATCACGGAGCGTTTCATCCCAAATCCAAACTCGATCTGGAGTCAATGGAGAACGCAAATATTCACGGCGATTATAGTTTACGATTAATCCGGCAGCTTCCAATTCTTTAGTCAAGGTCGATTGGCTCCTACTGCTATCTCCTAACTCAGCTTCCCTTTCCTCATCCTTTATCTTTTTTGAAACACAAGAAAATCCCTGCAGTTATTCCTCTTCTAATTGCGAATGGTTCTTAAGTAAAACCAGCCAAAGGCGAGCTACTACCCTAACGTGTTACACACTACTCGGTGTCATAGATGGTCTCAAAGAGCGCCCACGAACAAATCCAATCACTTTTGGCTCCCTCATCTATTGTTCTAATTGGTGCTAGTGATAATCCACTCTCCTTTGGGTTCCAAGTGGCCCGCTCTCTTATCCGAGATTTTGAAGGTCCAGTCCACTATGTAAACCCAACTGAAGCACGAGTTCTTGGATATCCAACCTTTGCAACCATCAATGAAGTTCCGGAAGGAAGCCATCTTTGGATCATCGCTTCACCTACAAGAGATTTTACAGAGACGCTTCGAATCATTGGGAAACGCCAACCTGTAGGAATCCTCTTACTCTTTGAGCTTCAATCCACTGAATTCGACGCAGCGCGAAAGACCATCGCAAAACTATCTATACCAGTGATTGGTCCCCGCAGTGCCGGATTCTACAGTTCCTCAACAAATATCGACATGATACCACTTCCTACCGAAGTCCTCCCTCGCCCCCGAAATGGGGCAACAGGAGTAATCACAGATAATCGGGATGTAGCATATGGCTTACTCGAACAAGTCACCAAATACCGATGCGGCGTTTCCCTTTTCATGGATCTTGGCGAAACACTTGGAACTACTGAAACAGACTTCCTTGCATTTCTTACACAAGATACTGGAACCCGCGTGATTCTCCTCGGAGTAGGTCAGATTACAAATCTTACCAAATTCCGAACCGCTGTACGAAAAGCCCACCGTGTCAAGAAACCAATCATCATATCCTTATGGCCGCAAAATATTACCAACCAACTTGGATTACACCGACGAACGGGAAAAGCTATCCAACCCCTTACCGCTGCACTAGCGAAAGAACACAACCTTATGGTCACTTCCTCTTGGGGGCGTGCCGTCGATTTAGCCCTTCTCTGTCAGAACCAACCCCTCCCTGAAGGCAAAGGTGTTGTAGCAATCTCAAACTTCGGAGCGTACTGTGTATATGCTGCAAGCGCCCTCCATGATTCGCCAATGGAGCTAGCCAAGTTGCTTCCAGACACGATTGCTACTCTCAAAGAAAATCTTCCTCCTTACTGCCGCAGTGCAAATCCCATCGGGTTATACACGAATGCTGATGAAGAACGACTAGACATTGCTCTTCGCATTGTACTTGCTGATCCTACTGCCCATAGTATCCTAATCAGTCTCCTACCTGATTCACCTAATATCGATCCTGATTACCTCTATGTCATGTTGCGTCAACGTTTGAAAACGTTGAAATCACCAAAAACAATTATCGGAATCATACCTGCTACTGAACGAGACAATCTCCTTATCGACAGCCTTGAGCGGCTGAACATTCCTGTATTCTCCAATTCCCACCGAGCAGTAACCACGTTAGAAAATGCGTATCACCTTCACACTCTGCTTAAATCCAATACTTAGGAGTCGATAACAATTTACAAAGCATATGTCCTCATCAAAGTCGCCCCTCAACAAGAAGACACAATCCTACGCGAAATTAGTAAATTCCCGGCTATCTCAGAAGCGCACAAGCTATTCGGCCTTTATGATGTGATTGTTGAAATCGAACGAAAAGGCATGCGCGATATCATGGAAACAATTGGGAAAATCCGCGCCATCAAAGGCGTCCTCGATACTATAACCAACCTCGTAGCGGATTTCGAAATGGATGTCCATGGAGCGCCTCTCTAAACCAGAAATAAAACAAAAACATCGAGATCATCTGGAGGCCTGTCATGAAGTCTGACTTGGAATCGTTCTTCAATCCTCAAACGGTCGCCGTTGTCGGAGCATCAGCACGCAAAGCAAGCGTAGGCGGAGTTATCTTTCGAAACTTCCTCAAACCCGCCTTCAAAGGTTCAGTATATCCCATCAATCCCCGTGCCACTGACGTCCTCGGGATTCCAAGTTATGAACGAGTTTCCGATTTACCTGGACTAGTCGATCTCGCCGTCATTGCTGTTCCTGCAGGACTTGTTCCTAATATCATGAAAGATTGTGAAAAAAAAGGCGTGAAAGCGGTCATCATAGTTAGTGGGGGATTCAAAGAAACTGGTCCTGAAGGCGCCTATCTTGAACAACAAGTTGTAGAGATCGCTAAACGAAGTGGGATCCGTGTAATTGGACCGAACTGTGTCGGAATCTACGATACAAATACTGGCGTCGACACCACATTCCTCCCAGCTTCCCGAATGGGACGGCCTGAAAAAGGTTACATCAGTTTCATCAGCCAAAGTGGTGCTTTTGCAGCTGCCGTTTTAGATATGAATGCCCAATCAGGTCTCGGAGTCAGTCGTGTCGTCAGTTTCGGTAATAAAGCCGATGTCAACGAAATTGATCTAATCACTTATCTCGGCGACGACCCCGAAACGCGTGTAATCGTCGAATATCTGGAAGGGCTCTCACCAAGTACCGGTGGAACATATATCGAAACGGCTCAAAGAGTCACCAAACAAAAACCCATCATCGTTGTCAAATCGGGTCGATCAAAACGTGGGTCTGCCGCTGCTGCCAGTCACACCGGGGCTCTTGCTGGTGACGCGCGACTTTATGATTTTGCCTTCCGTCAAGCCGGTATTCTGTCTGCGCGTGACTTTGAAGATGGTTTCGAAATGGCAAAAACTCTCGCCTCTCAACCTCCCGCTGAAGGGAACCGTATCCTTATTGTAACCGATGCTGGTGGCGCAGGAGTAATGACAGTCGACGCCTGCGAAGCCTTAGGCTTAACTGTTCCCGAGCCACCAGAAAAACTCAAACGCGTTCTACGAGATGCCTTCCCTGGATATTGTAGTGTCCACAATCCCATTGATCTAACCGGCGACACTAATGCCGAGCGATACCAAACAGCTTTCGATACACTACTTGGCACTCCCCATTATGATGCTGCAATTGCTATCGTGATGATGCAGGTCCCCTTACTAAATCTAGATATCATTGACCGATTAGTTGCCGTAGTCCGGAAATATCAGAAACCTCTCGTCGCCCTTACAGCTGGAGGACGTTTCACAATGAAAGGTGCCCAACTCCTTGAAGAAGCTGGAATTCCTGCTTTACCCACACCTGCCAGGGCAGCAAAGGCTGTTTGGGCCTTAGTGGAATACGGGCAACATTTGCATAAAGGGCATAATCGATAATAATCAAAATACCCCACCTCTTTTTCAACCAAGCTTGGACAACGGTACAGTTTATAATTCCTTGAGGTTACCGTTGCCTCATTCAGCGTTCCTCATTAAACAGAGGTGTACTATTGTGATCAATGTAAGCATTGTAGGCGCCGGACAGACTAAATTCGGACGCCATGACGATTACAATTTGCGCGAGCTCTTTGCACTTGCAGCCCATGAAGCCATCGAAGATGCGGGTATCACTCCCAAAGATGTTGAAGCCGCATTTATCGGTAACCTTTCCGCCGACCAATTCAATCGACAAACCCACATTGCACCGATGATGGTGGATGCTGCTGGAATGAAAGGCATTCCCGCAACCAAATGTGAAGCGGCATGTGCTTCGTCTGCTACAGCATTACGCGCTGCTATTCTTGCCATCGAATCCGGACAACACGACGTTGTGATGGCTGCCGGTGTAGAGAAGATGACCGATCTCAGAACGCCCGGTGTCATTGAGACTTTAGCCATGGCCGCGGACCAGCCATTCGAAGCTGAACCCGGCATCACTTTCCCCGGAATCTTCGCTCTCTTCGCAACTGCTCATATGGCAAAATACGGTACCACCAAAGAACAACTTGCAGCTGTCGCTGTCAAAAACCATGCCAACGCCGTCCATAATCCTTTAGCCCAATATCAAAAAGCTATCACCCTAGACCAAGTCTTATCTGCCCGCATGGTCGCTTGGCCTCTAGGTCTCTATGATTGCTCCCCAATCACTGACGGAGCTGCTGCCGTAATTCTCACCCGTAACAAACACGCTAAGAAATTTACAGATGCCCCTGTGAAAATTATCGCTTCCGCACAAGCCAATGACAATATGGACATGTCTGACCGCACCGACCTCACCACACTATACTCCGCTAAAACAGCAGCCTACCATGCCTATAAGCAAGCTAAAATCGGACCAAAAGACATTGACTTTGCTGAAGTCCACGACTGCTTCACCATCGCTGAAATCATCGCCACCGAAGACCTCGGCTTCTTCAACCCCGGCATGGGCGGACAAGCCGTCGAAGAAGAATACACTACGCTCGATGGCGAATTTGCGATTAATCCTAGTGGTGGTCTCAAAGCTAAAGGCCATCCGGTCGGAGCTACTGGTGTCGCTCAAATCATCGAATTATACCATCAGCTTCGAAACGAAGCTGGTAAACGTCAAATTGATTCACCTAACTTGGCATTAGCTCATAATGTTGGTGGATCGGGAGCGACGGCAGTTGTGCATATTTGTGAACGGTGGTAATCGAGATGAGTGAAGAAACAACTATCAAGAAATTCTTTGAGTTAATCAATGAACAGAAACTATGTGCAGCCCATTGTTCGAGCTGTGATGCACTTCATCTGCCTCCACGATTGTTCTGTCCAAATTGTAATAGTAAAACTACTGATTGGACTCAACTCAGTGGAGAAGGGACACTTCGTTCCTTTACAGTGATTCACATTGCTGGAATCAAGTACTCGGAGGATGTTCCCTATATCGTTGCTATTGTGGCACTCAAGGAAGGTCCATCTGTCTGTACTCGGTTAGTAGGAGTTGATCCCCTCAAACCCGAAGAAATTCATGTGGGTGATGCGGTAGTAGCTGATTTTGAGGAATTCCCTGGATCTGCTGACAGTGAAGCGGTGATGCGGCTGGTTTTCCGTCCTGCCTAGATTTTATCGATAGTCCTTCACTCCCAGATAGCGGATTGCAGTCAGTGCAAAGACTTTGGTCACTTTAACCAAGTCCTCAATAGCAACGTTTTCGTCTGCTGTATGCGCTAAGAATAAATTTCCGGGTCCATAGACCACTGTTGACTCGATGCCCGCGCGGCGGAGAAGGCGACCATCTGTAGCATATGGTACTAGGAAATATACAGTAGGTCCTGCGATTTCTTTTGAGGCATCAAACATGGTGGTTACGATTTTGTTTTGTTCATAATTGGGAATGGAGTTGCCCTCAAATGCTTCAATGATTTCGATGTCACAGACCTCTGAGATTCCCAGCTTCTCCGCATAGTGTTGAATGAACTCAACCATCTCCTGCGGTGTTTGGCCTGGGAGAATCCGAAAATCTATTTGGGCATTACAGCGGTCAGGTACTACATTGGCAGCGACTCCTCCGTTTATTGTTCCGATGTTCATCGTACTTGCTGTAAGTCCCTCTAATCCTGCGGAGAACGGATTAGATTCACCTCCCTTTTCAATAAATGACTCCATCACTTCTGGTTCAAGGTTTAAACTGGCAGCGAACTGGTGAATAATTGCTTTACGGGTTATGGGAGGTGGAATTGTTGGAGGTTTAGCTTGACGGAGGGCTTCAAGCAACTCAAACATCATGATAATGGCATTCTTTCCGGCTGATGGTATACTGCCATGTGCTTTCTCACCCTTTGTCGTAACCTTCATCCACACCGGCCCCTTCTCACCAATATTAACAGCGTGTCCGAACTGCCCAATTCCTGAAGGCTCAGCAACAATTGCTGCATCTGCTTTAATCTTCTTCCAAGCGTTTTCAATACAATATGCTGTTCCCAATTTCCCCTGCCGCTCTTCATCGCCAACTGCATTAACGATTAGGGATCCTTTCAATGGCACCTCAAGATCATGTAATGCGCTCATAGCCATCGTCATGCAGGCCACTCCGCCTTTCATGTCCATGGCACCGCGTCCATAAATGAGACCCTCGCGGATTTCTGCAGCAAAGGGATCGACCGTCCAATCCTCGCCAGGTGGCACTACATCTACATGACCATTAAACAGTAAGCGTTTGCCATTCTTTGCTGCCCAAGTTGCTACAAGGTTATCGATACTCGGATGAGATGTGACATATTCAGTTTGAATTCCCCTCTTTTCCATTGTCTTCCCAACCCGGTGAGCTACCTCCGCTTCACCCCTGGTCTCGCGATCCCAACTCGGGATGCGAATAATATCCTGACACAATTTTACGAGCTCATCTCGTAACTCATCAACCCGGGAAAGCACCTTTTGTTCCCATTCATTTGGAGGCATCGGCATCACAAAGCGACATTATTCTGTTGCCGGAGAAAAACCTTGAGGGTGTTCCAAGGATTCAACCAAACATCTTATACCACTCAAATCCCCCTTTTCTCATAACAGGTGATATCCCCAAATGGTTCCGGGAGTTAAGGTTGAGGAGCAACTGTGTGACATTTCTGAGAAGGCACAATTTGCCATGTTCTTAGACATTCTCACTCCCAAACCCGGCAATGTGCATAGGTACAAGGACCACCCTGATACTCGGTTTATCCATTTTGTTGCCAGCATCAACAGCTTGGGATATCCCCTTCATCAAAGTGCGGAGTGGGGCTATGAGTTTAGCACGACAGATTATACACCTTCGCGCCTTGGGAAACTCATCAGATTCGCAGTCCAAACCTCAATGGAGCCCCATGGAAAGAACACATTACTTGGCACAATTCTACTCCTTGTTCCACTCGCTGCCGCTGCTGGACATGAAATCACACGACCTCGATCCACAAAAACAACATTGCAGCAAAGCCTCAAACGGATTCTAACAAATACTACTGTTGAAGATGCCATTGAACTTATTCACGCCCTACAGGCAGCTAGTCCCGGTGGCGCCATTCCTAAAACAGCCAAATGGAAACCACAATCTCAGGCTTTTGATTTCCAATCACCTCATACCATTCAGTTGATTCGTCGCGAAAAATATACACTCTGTGACTTACAAGCTTTAGCAGCAAGTTATGATTCCGTTGCCCATGAATATACCACGAACTTCGCTTACACCTTTGATACGCTCTACCCTCAAGTGACCAAGGCGCTGAACCAGCATCCACGCACAGAAGACGCTGTCCTTGCCTCCTATCTTTGGGCTCTAAGTAATCGCCCCGATTCCTTTATCCAACGGAAAAATGGCGCCGAGGTTGCACAAGATGTCATGCAACGTGCCCAGAAAGTGTATACACGAATTATGAAAATGCAAGAAACGAGCTGGGCGACACAAACTGAACCTTTCGACGAGTACCTCCGTTCACAAGGTTCTCAACTGAATCCAGGAACCACTGCTGACATACTTTCAGCTGCACTCTTTCTTGCCCTATTCCTTGGAAATATCAAATCTATCCTCTAACAGGAGACTCAGGGTCCCCAGCGAAACGGATGTTTCGCAAATTCTTTGTCGCGGAGTAATTCTTCGATGCTTGGGCGGCCTTCAATGGCTCGTCGGATGGCGTGTCGCATTGCTTTATAGTTGTTAATTTGGATGCGCTTCCGGTCGACTGCTGTGGGATGGACAAAGACTGTGGCAATTATTACTAATTTGTCGACTGCTGACTTGGGGATAAAACCTTCTTCAACGGAATCCATGACGGCTTTGGCACACCCTGTTTGTGCGGGACCTCCAAAGAGGCTGGCTTGATGCATACTACGGTTGGCAACAGTTGGAACGAGCAGTGTTTCAGGCTTCACCATGAGGTTGGGTTCCAGAATGGCGAGAAGAGGTTCCATGCGCTCTTTGGGTGCCGCCTTAGCTTGCGCAAAGGCAAAACCAACAGGACCGTCCTTACGTCCAATCATCAAGTCGATGTGTGCGACTTCAGCTCCACCCCCAGAGAGCCCTTCACCAATCTTCAATGAGAAATCTTTAACCTGGTCGGGTGAGAAACCAAATGCCCCAAATCGTGCTTTAAGAGGTTCTTTGGGTTCGACTTCAATTATCACATCTTTGGGCTTGATTTTACCGAGTTTTTCTAGTTCGATTCGAATTTCTTCCCGATTCTCATACGTAAGAACTCCGCCAAAGGTTAAGGGTAGTCGAGGTTTACCGACTGGAACACCCATCATTTTGAGACCAGCCTTTGTTCCTGCAGCTCCTGAGCCCACAATCAATCGCGTGAGTTTTTGGACCTTCAACTGGAGTGCAACGGCTTCATCGAATTTCTTCGCTTGTACCTTCTTGAGCATATCTAACCAAATATCCCCAATCAATTGGGCACTCGCAAGAATAGCCCCCGAACAACCCGATGCAAGAGCAGGGAATACGACTTCATCATGCCCCACCAGCACATTGATTTTCGAACCAACTTTCTCCAAGACCGCTAGGATGAGCTTTAGTTGTCCACTAGAATCTTTGATGCCGACGATGTTTTCAAGATCTGCAAGGTCTTCAACAATTTGCCACGGCATATCAAGACCGGTACATTGAGGGATATTATACAGAACAATTGGAAGACCGACTTCACTCACTTGACGGTAATGCTCATAGAGCCCACGAAGTGTTGGACGCATATAATACGGTGTGACCACCAGACACGCATCTGCTCCCGCCTTTTCTGCTGCCTTGACTAGCTCGATGGTTGTTTTGGTGTTACTCGCTCCGGCTCCTGCAATTACTGGCACCTTACCTGCTGCTTCTTCAACTGCAAGCTTTACTACTTGCTTGTGCTCGGTCAATGTCAGACTTGTGAATTCTCCAGTTGTGCCTGCTGGAACAAGACCGGTGACCCCCAAATTATCGATGCAATGGCGAATTAGCTGACGGAAGGCCGTGACATCAACTTTCGATCCATCTTTGGTAAACGGCGTAACCAGTGCTGGATTCACGCCGCTAGGTTTAAATCCCATATGTTAACGCTCCTCGCTTTAGGGTTGAGGGATCGCTAAGTCCTTGACTCCGAGTTTTGATAATTTCGCTTCTGGATAATTATCTTGGATCAAGTTTCGTACAATTTCAGCCCATTTGACTTTTTCACGGGCAAGGAAACTTAGGCCGTCAATCGAGGACCAAGGTGTGTACAAGGCCATACTCGGTCCGGGTTCAAATTTGTAGTACACTGGTTGGACGCATCGTGTAATTTCGGCTGCTTCATAGAATCGATTGAATCCACCAAAGCTGGGCATGAGCATGATGTGAATGTCAATTGGCAGCTTTGTTGCTTGGCGAATAGCTGCTAGTTGGGGCACGGTCATATCGGCAACTGGATTGAAGCTACCTGCGCCTAATTCTTCTAGCAGTTTACCACCCGCTGGGGAAGCGTGGCCAGCAAAGATGCTTACCTTGAAGGTAATATCCTTCGGGATTTCACCGATTTCTTTGAGCTTGTTCAAAGCCCAGAGTAGTCCCTCATCGATGACTAAGAAACCTCGGAAGCCTAGTTCAATGCCCCTTTTGATATCGCTAATAACTTCTACTAGCTTATCAGCGCCGCGAAAGCGCATTCCTGACAGGACACCTTCAGATGTAACAAGTTGTCGACCCACATCCCAGCTGGTTCGTGGGCCAGGGGTAAGGATCACTTCCATTTGTGCATCATGGGCTAGTTGGGCAAATTTCTTCAGTTCTTTATCGTCAAGAAGCGTTGCTCCCATGACGACACTAATGAGGCGATGAACTGGCACATCGCGTTTATCCGATTCATCAATTAGTGCTTCTAAGACTTCCGGGCGTTCAACGCCCGAGATTTCAATCCGATAGCCGGCTCCATCTGGAAACCGGTGGTCGCTGGTTGGTAAATCATAGGCATCTTGTCCGGGTAACCCGATTTTTTCAAGAGCTTTCCGGACCTTTTCATACGATTTTAGGCTCACCATAAAGCGTCCCTCGACTACGGGGTTTTGCTTGTTGCGGTTAAAAAAGGTTGCACTTGTCGCTCTACGGGAGCTTTTTTCAGGTGCTGAACAGAAAGCATAGTTGGCTCCGTCGACACGGCTATCTTAAACCCACCGAGGCCTCCGTTAGGAGCTGCGAGGAAAGTGGGTTCAGTCAAGGCGGAGCCACACCTTTCACATTCTCAGCAGTTGATCCGTTCATTTACGAGTTGATGTTGATGAAAATTGATGACCTAATCACTCCTGCTTTGCTCATTGAGAAAAGTAGACTTCTCCGAAACATAAAGAACATGGCAGATAAGGCTCATCAAAACAAGGTTTGTCTTCGCCCTCACATTAAAACACACAAATGTATGGAAATCGCGAATCTCCAACGTGAATACGGCGCAAACGGCATCACTGTCTCGACTTTGGGGGAAGCTGGTACGTTCATTGATCATGGGTTTATGGATGTGACACTTGCATATCCTATTATTCCTGATAAATTTCCTCGTCTAGGTGAACTTGCTCAACAAGCTCAACTCAATATCGTCACTGATCATTCCGCAATGATTCCCCTCTTGGAAGCCTATTCCATTGCGGCAGATCTCCAGCTCACCGTCTTAGTTAAGGTGGATTGTGGATATCATCGATGTGGGATTGACCCTCAAGACTCCCGTGCGATTTCTCTTGCAAAGCAAATTGATGCGGCGTCTAACCTGACCTTTGGAGGAATCCTCACTCATGCGGGTCATGCATACACTGCTCAATCCCCACAGGAAATCCAGGCAATTGCTAATCATGAACAAGATATAATGCTCCACTTCTCTGACAGCTTGCAATCTCATGGACTAGCTTCTGAGGTTGTTTCGATAGGTTCAACACCCACCGCCAAGCTGGCAACTCGATTTAAAGATGGAATAACCGAAATTCGACCTGGCAACTATGTCTTTTTTGATAATACTCAAGTCGCACTTGGCGTGTGCCGGTTCACCGATTGTGCTCTATCAGTGCTTACCAGCGTAGTTGGTGTCCAAGATACGCATGTGGTGGTCGACGCCGGTGCCACTGCCTTATCCAAGGATACCGGAGCAGCACATATTCCATCAAACCAAGGATATGGAGTGGTTCTTAATCCGGATGAAAATAACACCACACATCAGGCAATAATAACGAGCTTATCTCAGGAACATGGGAAAATCACGTTTGCTGACAAAACACAACATAAGGCGCTCTCGCCCGGTGATCATCTTCGTATAATTCCAAACCATTCATGCCTGACAGCTAACCTTTTTGCTCATTATTACGTTGTTGATGGCAATCGCGTTATATCCACCTGGTCAATTCATCGGAATCGGCTTAGTTCTTCCCCGCCATGATGTGGGGTTCAAGGAAGCACTATAAGATATGAACAAATCTAAATCTCTCCCATCGGCTTTCGAAGAACGATTCCAAATCCTTCTTGGAGATGAATACCTAAGCTTCCTCGCTTCAATTTCCCAACCTCCCACTCACTTCATCCGCATCAACACAATCAAAACCGACCTCACAGCAGGTCTCGCTCGATTAGAAGCCCTCAATGTTAATCCCGTTCCACTTCCCTGGTATTCAGATGGATTCCGCATCACTGGGGACTATGAGCGACTCCCCTTTACCCAAGAATATTCGCTAGGGCTATTCTATATTCAAGAAGGAGGAAGTATGGTTCCTCCCGTAATTTTAGACCCACAATCACACCATGTTGTTCTTGATTTATGTGCCGCTCCCGGATCGAAAACCACTCAGATCGCTCAGATGATGAAAAACGAAGGCGCACTAATTGCGAACGACAGATCTTTCCGACGGCTTACCAGCCTAGGTCACAATATACAGGTGTGTGGCGTCATCAATACTATCACACTTTGCCAAGATGGTCGACACCTATCCACACGAATCCCTCTTCAATTCGATCGCGTCCTTGTTGATGCCCCATGCACCGCGTCTGGACATCTTCGCAGTAAATCACCTCAATATGAGGTTACTAATCTTCAACGTATTCTCGGCATCCAGACTATCCAAAAAGGACTTCTAACAGCAGCATTCCGCTTACTCAAACCGGGAGGTCTGTTAGTCTATTCAACCTGCAGTCTGCATCCGGAAGAAAATGAAGCGGTGGTCGACCACCTCCTTGGTGCTTTTCCTTTGGCTTCCATTGAATCCCCACAACCCGCAAACCTTCGTTACCATCCCGGAATCACCTACTGGAATAAAACGCACTACCATGAAACTCTCAAAGACTGTCTTCGAATTTATCCACAGGATAATGATACAGACGGCTTCTTCATAGCCTTGATCAGGAAGGACGCCTAATGTCTCACGGCCAAACACTGACCATTGATTCTGCGCGGGAAACCCACATCTGGCAACTACTCTATAGCCAATTTGGCATTCCAAAACTTGCTGGATTTAGGTTTCTCAAGTCAGGACGCAAACGGATTCGCCTTATTAGTGATGCAGCATTTGCACTCCTTTCGGAATTACCATACACTGGCACAACCGGACTATACATCGGTGAATACTCGCCCACAGCATTTCGGCTCTCCATGGATGGTGCTCAACTACTTGGTACTCATGCTACAAAGCAAATCGTCCAATTAACTAGATTGCAGGCAGAAACTTGGCTCAGAGGGGAATCGGTTAATTATGAAGACGACCGAAGAGGATATGTAATTGTCACCCACAACGACACTATCCTAGGCTGCGGAAGTCTCTCCCACGGCATCCTCCGCAGCTATGTACCCAAAATTCGTCGATTAAATCGTAAAAAAGATCAGTCCGGTGGAAAAAAGCCATGAGTGTATTGATAACCATCTATGGAGGCGCGGGCGAAATCGGCGCCAATAAAATACTCATCGAAGATCAAGGTCATGATGTAAAGTTCTTTCTCGACTTCGGGAAATCCTTTGATACGATGCGTGAATTTTATGATTTTCCTATCGCCCCGCGGTCCCTTGATGAATTAATCAAAGTTGGCGCTACACCTGACATACCCAACCTCTATCATCAACCATCGAAAAAAACCCAGCCTACTTCTGATATTGATGCAGTAGTATTATCCCATGCCCACACAGATCACTGTGGCTATCTCCCATTACTGAACCGAAGCATTCCGATCCATATGGGTGAATGTACCAGAACTATCTTTGAAGCACGCCTTGAAGGCTCACGGAAGACCTTTGACTGTGATATTGAAGGGCAAACAATCAAAACCTTCCGAACAGGAGACACTGTGAAAATCGGTGGAGTAGACATCCGACCGGTTCATGTTGATCATAGTATCCCCGCAGCTTATGGCTTCATTGTTCACTGTTCTGAACTTAGTATCGTGTATACAGGCGATTTTCGCCGTCATGGAACTGTACCTCATCTCACCGCAGATTTCGTTCATGAGATACAGAAAGGTGGTTCACCAGACGTTGTGCTCAGTGAAGGAACTAATATCGCAAAAGCAGAATTAGCCACTGAAAACGAAGTACTCGAAAAAGCTACTACGATTATTCAAGGATGTAAAAGCCTCGCAATCGCTGATTTTTCTGAACCAGATTTTGACCGCTTCCGAACCATGCAAACAGCAGCAAAGGCTAATAATCGTCAATTAGTGCTTGACCCTCGAAGAATGTGGATTCTTCATGCCATCAATAAATGTCGTGACCTCCACATGCCAAACATTGCAACAGACACTGAAATCCGATGGTTTGATGGAGAGAAAAAGCGTATCTCCAAATATGAAAGACTAATGAAAGAAGCAGATCCTACTATTAAAGAGCTCTCTGATCGAAGTGTTACAACTAAAGAGCTTCACAAATACCCAACCAAATACATCTTCTGCAGCAGTTTTGCCAGTATTAGCACCATTCAGCAAATCAAACCCCCTGAATCCGGAGTGTACTTGCTGAGCGCTTCAGAGCCGTTCAATGAAGAAAGCGAGATTAGCTTTGAAAAACTACTCAATTGGCTTGCGTTATCTGGGCTTGCAATGTATTCCGCCCACTGTTCAGGCCACATCCATCCACTCCAACTGTCACAAACCCTGGAAGAAATTCAACCAAAACGAGTCATACCAATTCATACAGAAGCCCCCGCACTCTTCAAAAATTTCATCAAAGCCACCAATATCCCCGTACAAATCCCCACACCTGGCGTGACAATGAAATTCCCTGCGTAACCCGCATTTTCTTTAATACCCGAAATAGATTTTAGCAGGTTCACAGGAAGCGTGCCTCATTATGTCTTTTCTTAAAGGAATTCTCTCCGGTGACCCAGCAAAATCCGCTGCCAAACATGAGAAGCGAGCCCGAGAACACCAAGCGGAAGGTAATGAAGTCAAAGCCGCGGATTCTTGGGCGGCGGCTGGTCGTGAATACGCAAAGATTCCTGACCATCAACGAGCTTATGATGCATTTTTACAAGCCTCCCAATTTTATCTGGCCATTCGAGACGATAAACGGGAAACAGCCATCCTCTTCGATGCTGCAGATGTTGCAATAGCAAGCCACGATTTCTCTTCCGCATCAGCCGCATTAGAACAAGTCATACGTATTGGCACACGGAATAAAGATGATGAGTTATTGGTTCGCACTTATTCTTTACAATCTATTTTTTTTCTGGCCGGAAATGACTTGGCAAGAACAAAACAAACCTACCGAGAAGCTGAAAAAATCGAGAAACGCTTTGGGCGAAAGAAAGTCAAAACACACACTTACTTGATTGCCTCTATCCTTGTAAACCGATTCATAGAAGGTGGAGTTGTTCCCGCCGATCTGGAACTTCCTTCTCGAATAAATGAGTCAGAAACCATTAATCAGCTAATTACGACACTTCTTGCCCTCTTTCAAAATACACAATCCTCTTCCCTAACACTGAAATTAGACAAGAACGAAGTAAAAATCAAGGAACAGATCTCGGGATACGGAACGATCTCATTTCCGGTTCCAACGCAGGTCCTTGATATCCAACTATCCCTTCCCTCAAATATCGCCCTTCTAGAAGAAATCGCCTTTCCTCATGACCCCAAAAAGAAGTTAAAAATACGCTTCATCTTGGATCCCCGATTGCCCGGAACTTTTGAGGTGGGCCCTATGGTGCTTCTTCTTCAAATTGACGGCCAGCATTTTCAATTCAAATCAAATCCTGTTCCGCTAGAAATTACCGCGGCTACACCGAAAATCAACCTCGTCATTGATTCTGTCACGCCCCCACACTCTCAAGAAGAATTCGAACTAATTCTCCGAGTTGAAAATAATAGTCATGGAGATGCATCAGATGTTGTCATCAAGGTGACTCTCCCACCAACCCTTTTACTAAAAACTGGAACCCTTGAGAAGCAAATTATCAGTCTCCCATCCCAACAACATGTACAATTCCCTCTCTACTTAATTGCCACCAAAGCTGGGACCCATGAAGGAGAAATGACCTGTAACTATCTGGGACCTAGTGGAAAAAGCCAGAAAGTTGAAAGCAAGTTTTCCGTTGAAATACTGCCACGGGTTCGAAAGGAAAAAGATTAATGTGCTGGCTGACCCGCAATCACTTATAGTAGGGGTTACCAACGATGCGAGCGCTCCTTTTAGCTGGTAGTGAAAGTCAACGAATGTGGCCACTCGTCGACACAACTCCCAAACCACTTCTATCAATCGGTGGAAAACCAGTCATCCAATGGATTATCGAGGACATGTGTGCGGCTGGTATCCGAGATATTGTTGTATCCATTGGATATCGTGGGGACCAAATTCACGATTTTCTTGGTCGCGGTCATCATTTAGGGGCAAAAATCGAGTACGCTGTTCAAAAGAAACAGCGAGGGATTGCTGATTCCATTTTAGTTGCCAAGGAAGAATTGCAAGGAGAGGACGCTTTCTTCATTGTCAATGCCGATATTCTTGGTGAACCCACCATGTTCCGCAGGGCCCAACGACACTTCAAGGATCTAAGTGCTGAAGCTGTAGTCAGTCTTACCCTCACGAATACACCCCAATTTTATGGAATCGCTGATATTGACGAAAGAGCTCGTATTAAGCAATTAGTGGAAAAGCCCCAACCCACTGAAATTCAAAGCCGTTACGCTGTCGCAGGAATCTACATTGTTCAATCCACCATATTCGATCTCCTGGAAAATACAAAGGATCTGACCAGCGCCTTTCAACAACTTATCAAAGATGGAAAAGACATCTATGGGTCAGTCTGGGAACGAGATTGGGTTGAAATCTCGTATCCTTGGGACCTAATTAAAGCAAATCGATTCGTCCTCGATAAGGTTCTAACTGGTAAAGGCTCTTTCATCGCATCTTCTGCGGATATTCAACAACCAAGCAGCATTGAAGGCTCCGTTCATATCTCAGAAGGAGTCGTGATTCGCCCTCATTCAACTATACGTGGACCCACGTACATCGGACCCAACACCTACATTGGAAATAATGTGCTTGTCCGTGAATATACAGCATTAGGATCAAATGTCTTAGTTGGGTTTGGTGTGGAAATCAAAGAAAGCCTCATATTTGACGAAACAAAAATTGGTCGACTTTGCTTTGTCGGTGATAGCGTTGTTGGACGAAATGTGGATATTGGTGCTGGTGCACAGCTTGTTAATCGTTCACTTGCCGGAGAAACTATCACCTCTGTTATTAAAGGAAAGGGGGAGGTTGTTCCCCGCATTAAATATGGTGCAGTCATTGGAGACGGCGCCATCTTGAGTCCAAATGTATCTGTTTATCCTGGAGTCAAAATCGGAGTAAACTCAATCGTCCTTCCGGGTACAATTCTGTCCGCGGATGTGCCTGCTAACACAGAAGCAAAAACCACTCATCAAGTCGCATTCCGTGAATTAGGTCCCACAAAGGAGAAAAAGACTTAAAGGCTTCTAAGGTTTCCCTCCCACTCGGTGACACGGAGTGGCCGTAGTTCTAGCATATGTTCTCATTCTAGCAAAATCCGGACGAGAATATGACATCATTGAAAGTCTGAAAGAATTCAAACAAGTCAAAGAAGCACGTACAACCTTAGGCTCCTGGGATATCATTACTTCTGTGGAATCTGAATCAATGGAAGACCTCTACGTTCTTGTAGAAAGAATCCGTGCTCTTCGAAATGTAGAGCGGACTTCAACGCTCATTACGAGATAATTTACCTCCTTCTAGCCTCTTGCTCTCAACCAGCTTATTTTTATCATCTCTTTTCACAGGAAGTACTACCGCATGGTATTCAAACCCTCATCCATTTCGAGTGAAGTGAACATGCATGTCGGAGATATCCTCCACACCATCTGAAGATACAAGTTCGTTGGAAGAAAGAGCTGGTGATGCCAAGTTCTTTTTATCACTCGGTAGCGGGACTTTTATTTTTTTAGGGATCCTTCTTCTCCTTCCATTCCTGGTTACCTCACTCGGCGTCCTCCTCTTCGCTCCTAACATTGCTCTAGCCTCCCTCATTGCGGGTTTAGGTTATCTCCTCCCTGGAATTGTGCTCTTCATGTGGGGGCTCGGAAAAGTCTATCGTGGCAAAGATTTGACATTTCAGCAAGTTTGGCAAGCCCGCATCCAACGATCTGATGTCAAACGAACACTCCGCTTCCTCGTTTTCGTAACATTCTTTGTAATTCTCTTAGTCGTCCCAGTCCTACTTGGTCTCTCTATTCTTGACATCATGAACACCATTATCGAATGGGCAATCGCGGTTTTTGGTCCCTTGGGTATATACCTTGGTGTCTTCATCATCAGCATCTTTGGCAACTTCACCGTAATTTTTCCCATTCCCTATTTGTTTATTCTACTCCTCATCGCACTCCAGCCTGGTTTCACCCTCCTCGACGCACTACTTCTCGGCATAATTGCTGGTGCAGGTGCAGCCATCGGTGAGACCGTAGCTTGGCTCCTGGGACGAACCCAAAGTGAATCCTTAGAAGAATCCCCAACCGGACAGCGAATCCTCAAACTCCGCGAGCAAATTGAACGTGGCTATGGCGGATTCTTCATTTTTATTTACGCTGCGACACCCCTACCTGATGATATTCTCCTCATCGCCCTTGGAGCTACAAAGTATCCCCTTTGGAAAGCAGTTCTCTTCTGCTTCTTTGGAAAAGTAGCATTGGCCCTGATCATAACCTTAGGAGCGTTAAATCCTCTCCTTCAACCCATTTTACTCCAAATCTTTGGTGGTGGGTCCGACCCCATCATGGATACCGTTTACCTTATCATTGGCATAGCCTTGATTGGTTTGTTCTTTTTACCTTGGGAATCACTCCTTCGGAAATTACGAGGAATCTCATGAGAGCTGTAATAAGTAAATCCGCTCCATAAAACCCAGCATCCGTCCTTCCGCTATCACTCGAATTCCAAATGCTGCATTTCTGATTAACTTGAAAATCTCTGATAGGACTGTTGCAGAACTTAGTAAAATCTGAATCTTACCCTCATCTTTAAGCACCTCTCGCACTCCATCTAAAAATTTTTCAAGAAGTTCAAAATTCGGACCTGCAGACCATGCCTGGGCTAGCCAACTTCGCGGCTGAAATGCCAAATATGGAGGATTGAATAAGACCACATCAAATCTCTCTCCATCCACAGGAGCAAACAAGTCTCCCAACAGGACACGGACTTTCTTTTCCAGATCATTCAATCGCATTGTGGTTTGGGCACACTGAACAGCATATGGATTCACATCAGTGGCCGTCACTGACTGTGCGCAAGAAGCGGCTGCTGCCGCAATAGCTCCTGAGCCAGTCCCAATCTCCAATACTCGATTTTCCGGTTTAATTTGCATGTGCTGAATGAAGAACTGTGTAGTTCGACCCGTAATCGGATTAAAGACCTGCGGGCAAATCTGAACCAGTAATCCATTCATCTTACGAATACTAGGTTTCTGGGTTCGGCGATGCAATAGTTGTAATATCCACGTAATTACCCGTGGATATTGGGACTGCGACAAGATCGATTGCGTCATCTCACAGCATTTCAGCTTCTAAAAGGATAATTGTTTAGTTTTCCCCTAAATCTTCTGAGAACAGAGCTGATGCCCCACAAGGTTTTAAACCATACAGTCTAACTTGAACCTGAAACAGTATGGCATTCGGCGGATTCGACTTTCTAGCAGCAGAAAAAGATACGACTAAAAAAATCGAGGAGCTCGCAAAAGTCCTCGAACGGGTTGCAACCATCTTTTTGAATGGTGTGGGATCTCTCGAAAAACAAATGGAAGAACTACGAACCCGCCTCTCGAAAATTGAAACACAAGTTGATACTGTTCTCCGAATGGGAGGGCCAAAAGGCACAGCTCCTTCTGCACCCTCTTTGTCAACTCCACCCACGCCAGCAGATACTCCGGCAAGTCCTGGGCTGCCACCGGCACCCTCTGGACCTAGCTCCTCACCTGGTCTTGCAGCACCTCCTCCGCAAACACCTACTTCTCCGATGGGTGCGGCAGCATCAGGTGGCTTTGGAATTCGGGCTCAAATGCAGGGTGAACTCCAATCATTCCTCGCTCGACGCCGGGCGGCACTTGAATCAATGATGGAAAACGAGGACTAGCTCATAGAGCAATTCATTTCTTCTCAAAGAACTTACTCAAGTCTTGTTGTCCACTCTCAGGCTTTGACTGGTCTCCTGAATCGAGTACTTGTTTTAGTTTTTGCATATCGACTTGGAGCTCAGAAACCAGATCCTGATTATATAATCCTGCAGCAGGATGGTACATCACAATATACGTTCGTCCACCATGGTGGAACGTTTTTCCATGCATCGCTCCCATACGCACGGTGGTCTCCAGAATAGTCTCAGCAGGTACACGTCCAACCAATGCAATAATTTTCGGTTGGATGAGATCCAATTGACGAATGAGATACGGATAACACGCCCTTCGTTCATCGGCTAAGGGTTGTCGATTTTCCGGAGGACGACACTTCACGATGTTGGTGATGAATACTGAACTTCGAGGAATCCCTGCCTCTTCAAGCAACTTTGTAAGTAATTTACCAGCAGCTCCAACAAAGGGTTCTCCTTGAAGATCCTCATGGCGTCCAGGGGCTTCTCCGATAATTACCAATTGAGCACTTTGGGGTCCAACTCCAGGCACTGCCTGGGTTCGGGATTCAGCTAATCGGCATTTCTGGCAGTCAAGGATTTCTTGTCTAATCTTAGTCCATTCGGGTGCTGCCATGGTTCACCATCTACTGTGCACTACACGGTAGGGAGTGCTTTTCTTCCTCTTAATGCTATTCACTTTCAATAGTAGCAGCGCGAAGTCGACCTCGTTTCCGAACAGCGTAAAAGAGGACCAAGACAAGAAATAGGCCCGCTGGAAGGATAACAGCGACAACTTTGTTGAGGAGCAACATATCAACCGGGACAATGACATCTTCGCTGCTGATTAATTCGTCAAAATAGTAGATAGAAACGTTTGCTGGAAACATTCCAAAATCATACACATGGGAGACATTCGGCATCAGCGGTATTGCCAGCTGGTTATTTCCTGGGGCTAGCTCCACATCCTGCGTAGAATTTACAAATTTTGGTCCAAAAACCTCAACTCGAACTGATCGTGTTCGGTCCGCTCGATTTTCTATTGAGATCAGAAGTAGACCAGGTTGTCCTTGGGAAAAGACGGCTCCGGGCACAACACTGGTAATTGTCGCGACAGGTGAAACGGTAATCTGGTATTGGTTAAATAAGAATGAAAACCCGCCTACAACAATCTCAAAGGTGGCAATATGAAGACCAATTGTTGCGGATTCGTTTACTTCATAGTCAACGATCACGGTGATTGACTCTTCTGGTCCAATCGTGAAGTTCACTACATCACTTAGCGGATTAATTGGATTAATACTGCGAATTTCGCCCGATTCGTCTGAAAACTGCGCATATCCATCAAAGGAAGTGTTTAATAAATTGCGAACTGTTGCTTGGACTTGGCCCCTATAAGCTTGGACCACTTCAGAAGGAACCTGAACATCAGTGACCTGGATGTCAGGATCTGCTCTGATAGGTGTGAAGCTCTGCAAACCCACAATTGTGGTAAGGAACAACACGGCAATCAGTAAAGTACAAATGCGGACTGACAGTTTCACTAGTTGGCCACCTTGCAGTTACTGTTCTTTGGGCTCAGAGCCAATGTCAGATGCGTCTTTTAAAGTCTTTCTGCATAGGAAGTATTGGAACGATGTAGTTTTCATGGTGTGCAATTTAATGGGGGGCTTTGGCTTCGATATTCGATAGGTTTAAATAGGATAGTATTACTGCTTTGTCAGACTATATATAGTCACGCTATATATTTGGAGCGATATTATATGAACGAATCCCCCACCGATAAGACTCACGATAAACTACGCGAATGGACGCGTGAAATCAACAGAGGCATTCTTGAGTTCTGGGTACTCACCCTACTCCGACAAGAAAGCCTTTATGGAGCGCGAATCAGCGCCTTAATCGATGAAATGTCGACGGGACGGATTCAAATGGAACCCGGAACCATCTACCCTTTACTCAGTCGTCTAGCGGAAAAAGGCTGGATTGTTGGCGATATCAAAGTACGTAGCGAAGGTCGAGGTCCGATGCGCCGATACTACCGGTTGACCAAAGATGGTGACCACTTACTAAAAGCAATGATCGACCACTACTTTGATACCTATGAAGCGCTCTTCCAGTTAATGGCATCTGAGTTCCAAACTGTTCGTAAACGCTTATCCGAAATGACGGAGGAATTTGATTAAATGTCAAGCAAAATCCAATTACGTGTCGTCTCCCTCCCCAGCGATGAAGCTGGACGGGGCATTGTCCGTGTAGACCCCAAAGTCATGGAACGTCTCGGGGTAACATCTGGCGATATCATAGAAATTACAGGAAAAAAGTCCACAGGTGCCCGCGTCTGGCGTGGCCAATCCATTCACGCAGGATCAGGCAAAATCTTCATGGATGGACTGGTGCGCAGTAATGCTAGCACTGGAATCGGAGAATTCGTCGAAGTTAGACGAATAGATCCCCCTGCTGCTAAACGAGTCGAACTTGCTCCTGCACAGCGCGGCGTTCGCATCGTCGCTGAAGGTGATGCCGTCAAACCAAGCCTAAACCAACGACCTGTGGCTCCAGGCGATATCATTAGCACTGCAGGATCCGGAGCATATCGAAGTGGAGACTACTCAACTTCAATCTTCGAAGCCATGATGCGCGGAACCGGTGCTCCTTTCGCCCTTGGCGAAATCAAGTTCGTCGTAACCAATACCACTCCGAAAGGAGTGGTGAAAATTACCGAGGACACAATTATTCAAATCCAACCTGAAGCCGTAGAAGTCACTGCAAAAACCCCAATCGTGACATACGAAGATATTGGCGGCCTCGATGAAGCAATCGACCGTGTACGAGAAATGATTGAACTCCCCCTCAAACATCCTGTCCTCTTTGACCGTTTAGGAATTGATCCACCAAAGGGCGTTTTGCTCTTTGGCCCCCCAGGCACCGGAAAGACACTACTCGCACGGGCCGTAGCTAGTGAATCTGATGCCACCTTCATTTCCATCAATGGACCCGAAATAATGAGTAAGTTCTATGGTGAATCCGAAAAACGTCTTCGTGAACTCTTCGAGAAAGCCTCTGAACGGGCTCCTAGCATTATCTTCATCGACGAAATCGACAGTATCGCACCTAAACGTGAAGAGGTTCAGGGAGAAGTTGAACGACGTGTCGTCGCACAACTCCTTGCGCTCATGGATGGGCTGCAAGGACGTGGACGTGTTATTGTCATCGCGGCCACCAACCGTCAAGACGCCCTCGATCCCGCCCTTCGTCGACCAGGACGATTTGACCGGGAAATCGAAATTCCCGTTCCCACCCGCAACGGACGAAAAGAGGTCCTTCTCATCCATACGCGAGGAATGCCTCTCACCAAGAATGTCGATCTCGATGCTCTAGCAGATTCTACTCATGGAATGGTCGGAGCAGATCTTGCCGCAATTGCCCGTGAAGCTGCGATGAATACGCTTCGCCGACTCCTTCCACAAATCAATCTGGAAGAAGATCAACCCCTTCCCCCAGAAGTGATTGAGAATTTAGAAGTCACCGCTGAAGATTTTAAAGAATCTCTTAGACGTGCAGAACCATCCGCTCTACGCGAAGTCTATCTCGAAATTCCTAAAGTATCATGGGACGATGTAGGGGGATTAAAGGAAGTTGAAGCCGAACTGCGGGAAGCCGTTGAATGGCCCTTGAAGTATCCGGCGAAATTCGAAAAAGTCGGTGTGCAACCACCCAAAGGCATTCTCCTCGTTGGACCACCTGGCGGTGGAAAAACATTGCTCGCTAAGGCGGTTGCCACTGAAAGTGAAGCCAACTTCATTGCAATCCGTGGACCTGAGATTTTTAGCAAGTGGGTCGGTGAATCTGAGAAGGGAATTCGAAAAATCTTCCGCAAAGCCCGACAGGTTGCTCCTAGTATTATCTTCTTCGATGAACTTGACAGCCTTGCTCCTGCACGCGGACAATGGCAAGGCAGCCATGTCTACGAATCGGTCTTAAACCAACTCCTTGCTGAAATGGACGGAATGGAAGAGCTAAAAAGTGTCGTCGTCATCGCAGCGACTAATCGTCCTGAAATCATCGATAAAGCCCTCCTTCGACCAGGACGTTTTGATCGAATTATCTTGGTTCCACCACCCGATGCTGAGGCACGCGTAGAAATTCTAAAGGTTCACACCCGTAACATGCCCCTTGCAGATGATGTAAACCTGGAAAAGATAGCCAAGGCTACCGAAGGTTTTTCTGGCGCTGATATTGCGAATCTCGTTCGCGAAGCTGGAATGAATGCCATCCGCCACGAAGAAAAACTCACAACGGTCAACAGCAAACACTTTGACGCTGCATTGGATAAAATCAAGCCCAGCATCACCCCAGAGATGCTCACAGCTTATAAAGAATATATCGATGCCATGTCAACTAAACGCGACGCCATTGACACCACACCGGGTCCATACACATAGAAAGCCAACCAATCCGGCTCCATGCGAGCCGGAACCTTCTTCTTTATCCTCTCTAAAGGACTTTCGGAAACCTATAAAAAGTTTATAAGGGCATCAACCACTCTATAACCGTCCTTAAAAAGGTTATAAAGCACACTCCAACGGACTGGGAGGTCCCTCTTTTGCCAAAGAGACCAAAATATAAAATTGAAAATGTCGTTGCCAGCGTCGAAGTCGACGCCAAAATTGATCTCAATCTTCTTGCCCGCAAACAACGAGATGCCGAATATAATCCTGAACAATTCCCAGGATTAATGCTCCGCGTGAAAAACCCCAAAGCCACCATCCTCGTCTTCAACAGTGGACGAATGGTCATCACCGGGTTACGCCGCGAAAGTGAAGCAGAGAAGGCCGTCGAAAACGTAATCGCCAAAATCCGGAAAGCCGGCATCACTGTTTCTGGCGTTCCCAAAATCACCATCCAAAACATCGTCGCCTCGGGCGATCTCCATAGTCGTGTAGACCTCGATATGGCTCAGATGGCCTTAGAACGCTGTTTGTACGAACCCGAAGTCTTCCCTGGTCTCATTTACCGGATGAAAACGCCAAAAGCCGTCTTCCTTATCTTCAGCAGCGGACGTATTGTTTGCGCTGGTACAAACAAAGAAACCATCACCCGAAAAGCCATCTATCTCCTCGCCGACCATATGCGCGACCTCGGTCTCATTGAGTAGAACAATATGCCGTCTCGCGGATTTCACACAAATTAACAACTCCCCAGTTGATTAAGGGCTTTGATTAATTCTATCAATAAGTGAACAGTGTATTCGACATCTGAAAACTGAATTACCCCATTTGCAGTATGGAAGTAGCGAGCAGGAACAAGCAACGATGTTGCCCTGCTTCCTGATTTTGTAATTTCAACGGCAGCCGCATCGGTTCCAAAGCGAATTGGAGCACGCAATGCAGCTTCCTGTAATGGTATTTGCTTTTTCTCAGCGATTTTAACAATCCAGTTGTTCATCAAATCTGACGTGACATGAAACTGATCGGCTTTTAACAACACAGGTCCATGTCCAAGTTTAACAGGTATGAGGTCAGATTTGATGTTGGGATGATCACCAGTTGGTGATACATCAAGGGCTACAGCGAATTCTGGTTCTACACTAAATGATGCAGGCCCCGCACCTCGAGTCCCCAACTCCTCTTGCACTGAAGCCACGCCCACCACCTTCATTGGCAGCTTCTGATTTCGGATTCGACGAAAAGTTTCAATCATTGCCACAAGCCCCACGCGGTCATCAAAGCAGTTGCCTAGCAGACGATTATTGCTCAGTTCAACAAGATCTTTTTTAGCAGTAACATATTGACCAATTTCTAATCCCATCGCTCGTGCTTCTTCCGCAGTTTGAGCCCCACAATCTATGAACATTTTATCAAATCTTGGCTGATAACCTCGCTGATACTCATTCAGCGGAATAGTGTGAGGTGCACTCAATCCCACAATACCAGGAATTTTCCTCTGTGTTCCGTGAATGGTTACCCTTTGCCCAAGAATATTCCATCGGTGACCAACCAACCGATTGAACCGTAAGTATCCCTCGTTGCTAATATGGGTCAGTAACAGTGCCCAATCCTCGTCTTGATGGGCGATTAACATGAATGTCGTTTCTTCCTTTGCTTCTTTGGTAGCAATCACGTTTCCTAATGTATCGACTTGCAGTTCGTCAACAAGTGGTTCTAATTCCCGAATGACAATGTCACGAACTTCATTTTCATGGCCTGGTGGTGCATCAGCAAATACTAATTCACGCAGCAAATCACGCAACTCTCATGCACCTCCACGATTGAGTATCTTTAATAGACGAGTTGGAAAATCCGTAATAATCCCATCTACTTCCATGCCAATGAATAGCTGCATCTCCTCTGGCTCGTTAATTACCCACGGATTAATCTCCAATCCTTCTTGATGGCTAGTTTGCACAAGAGATGAATCAGTAAAATGCAACTGTGGGTTAATTGCAGTACATCCAAGCTCCTTAGCCACCTTTGTGGGGTTTCGCAAATCGTACTCATATAATAGAGCTGTTGCAATCTCATCATTGAGGTTACGAAACTCTCTCAAAACTGGTTGAATAAACGACGAGATCATCGTTCGACAAACTAAATCGTATTCACTGATCTGCTGCATTATCTGGGCTTCCAGACCCACGACCTTGACATCAAGATTGATTTCTAGATTGCTGTACGGTTTCACTAACTCCAAGAATTCGACCAAAGAAGGAATTCGATCACCATTGTGAATCGTTATTGCTTTCAGTTCACTCAATGAATATTCTGCCACTTTTCTAGGTTCATTGGATAGCCGCTCCAATGACAAATCATGAATAATGACTGCAACCTCATCACGAGAACTCCGAACATCACACTCAATGCAATCCACTCCCCACGATATTGCGGTCTGAAAGGCTGTGAGGGTGTTTTCAAGTAAGCCTTCTCCCATCCCACGATGTGCTATCACTTTTACCATACAATCCACCTAACACGTATCAACATTCAATACTTGCTAAACCCATCGATCTGAGGATTTTTGATGTTTTGCCGATGCGTAACATTAAAGGTATTCCCCATAAAGCACCAACCACCGACTAGTCTCTGGTCGTGATCACTTCTATGTCGAAAGACACAACAAAATCCTCGGGTAAAATTCCCAAAGATCTTATGGTTGGCGCCCAAACGAGCGCAGAACAAGAAATCGCTGAAAAGATGCGACACGTCAAACACAAAATCGTCATCCTCTCTGGTAAAGGCGGCGTTGGCAAAACTACTGTTGCAGTCAACCTCGCCACTGCCCTCGCTTGGAAAGGTAACGTCGTCGGCATCCTTGACGCCGACATAACTGGACCCAACGTCCCTAAAATGCTCGGCCTCGAAGGCACTCGCATGATCGGTGGCGACACCGGACTCGAACCTGTCCTCGGTCCCCTCAACATCCTCACTGTCTCCATGGAATTCCTCCTCCAATCCGCTGATACCCCTATCATCTGGCGCGGGCCCCTCAAAATGCGCGTGATCAGCGAATTCCTCTCCAAAGTTAACTGGGGAAGTCTCGACTACCTCATCATCGACCTCCCACCAGGCACTGGCGACGAAACCCTCAGCATCATGCAACTCCTCCCCGACCTCGACGGCGTCATCATTGTCACCACCCCGCAAGAAGTCGCCTTACTCGATTCCCGTAAAGCCGCTATCATGTCCCGCACCATGAACATCCCAATCCTTGGCCTCATCGAAAACATGTCTGGTTTTCACTGCCCTCACTGTAATAAAGTCACCAACCTATTTGGCAAAGGCGGTGGTAAGAATGCAGCTAAAGACCTCAGTATATTTTTCTTAGGCGATCTCCCCTTTGATCCACGGGTCATGACCCTCTCGGATGAAGGCACCCCCTTCATCGTCGCCGAAGCCAAAACACCCGTCGCTCAAGCCTTCCAACACATCGTGGAGCGACTGTTAGAACGATTAAAAGGACAACACTAATATCAACTCATCTCTTGTCCAATAATTCCTGAGCTAATGCAGTAACGAAATCATAAATTGGCTCAAGCAACTCGATTTTGGCTTCGCACACAATCTCAATCTCATCCCCCATGACATGTACAGAATATACTTTTTTCAACTTCGCCAAAACCTTCTTAACCTTCGGAGTGTCCAACACGCGAATCGCAGATTTTAAATCAGGGCTCTCAGTCCAAAAATGACGATCCACTATCTCAATCCCAGTTTCTCCTTCACCCGGCTCATACACCTTTCCTGCAGCGCTCTTCTTACCTGTTAACTCAAACGAAATTCCACTGTCCATCCGCAAATGCACCCGCATCCGATACAATCCTGGGCCTTTTATAACAAAATCCCTCAGGTCAATCCTTTCAATGCAGGAATCAGAAAAATTCCGCACACTATCTTCACTTACCAAATCAGGCAGAACCTCTCCCTTGCTTCTCAACCAACTCCGCCTGCGTTCTTCCTGAACCGCATACCAAATCAGCCCACACAGAAGTGGCAAACCAATTGACACGATTAGAATTAGAATTACCACACTCAAATGTGCTATTCCGTTTAACCAATTTATCCAAGGATTAGTTTGAAGTACAAAACTAACCACTGCTACCCCCACGTTCAAGAACAATAAACAAAACTACGGTTAAAAATTTTAACTGTTTCTGACTACAAAAGACCCTACTCTCCACTTGAAGAAACGATTAGCCCAAATTTGTACACACTCTACTCTTCTACTTTCTCTGTGGGCTCCGGATCCTCTGACACAACGAACAAATGCTCATCCTTCAACGAAAACGCTGCCAATTCAAACTTCGTTGTCAACGTAATCGCTTTCTTTGGGCACACAGCTTCGCAGGTTCCACACCATATGCAGCGGTCGAAGCGGAATTGGGGCTTCTTTTGGGTTTTAGTTTTGGTTGAGGGAACCATTTCGATGGCGGTGGCAGGGCAGTCGCGACTACAGAGACCGCAGCCAGTGCATTTTTCGATATCGTATTCGATGCTGCCGCGAAGGCGTTCGGGGCGGACAGCTTCTTGGAAGGGGTAACGAATCGTGGCGGTTTTCCGTCGGAGGACGGTACCGAGGATTTCGCCTTCCATTGCTCCAGGTCGTGGCATGTTTTCTTTTCACACTCCTAGGGGGGCAGGGCGATAATAAAGTCCATGATTAAGGGCCAAGCTAACAGGATACCTACCATGAGGAGGCTTATAGGGATGACCCATTTCCAACTATCGTGAGCGATTTGGTCGATGCGCCAACGGGACATAAGGGCCTTCATGTTGGACAAGATGAGAACGATGATAGTGGTTTTGACAATGAACCAGAAGGTATAGTATATGGCGGCGATGCCTGGGATGAGGAGATAGGGCATGTTTGCGGTGACCCAGGTCATGTATTGTCCAGAGTTGATTGTGATGTTGTGAACGAAGCCACCATTGGCAAGGAACACCATAAGGACTTCGGGACCGAGGGGGCCGCCGAGGAAGACTGCAGCACCGAGTGCTGAGGCAAGTAACACTTCGAAGTTGTTGGAGAGGCGGAAGAAGGCGAGTTTCTTGCCAGAGAATTCGGTTTCCCAGCCCCCGACGATTTCAGTTTCCGCAATAGGGGCATCAAAGGGAATGCGTTCGGCTTCTGCTTGCGCGGCAATCAGAAAGACGATGAAGAGTCCGATGAATGCCGGATTCACGATGAGGGGTAGGCCTAGGTTGGCTTGGTAGATGACAACGCCGGTGAGGCTAAGGCTACCAGCCACCATACCGGCAGCGAAGAGGGCTAGGAGAAGGGGAATTTCATATGCAAGCATCTGTACGATACCCCGAACAGCTCCTGTAAACCCAAACCGGTTCGATGAGGACCACCCAGCAATAAATAGCATCAACGTAAACATGGTACTAAAGAAGCCAATCATGAGTAGATCGCCTTCAAAGTACATGATACCGGTCACCACGAAGAAGGGAGTCTGGGAAATGCCAATCGGCACCAACATGAGCACTGTGATGGGAATAGCTAGCGCCAGGATAGGGGTCAGAGTAAACCCAATCTTATCAACGGCTGCAGGAGTCACATCTTCTTTCGCCATGAGTTTGACAAAGTCGGCGAAGGGTTGGAGGATTCCCCGCCAGCCCGTGTATAGTGGGCCAATGCGGTGGTGTTGGTCGGCATAGAATTTGCGGTCTACCCATTCCATATAGAAGGCATAGCCTGTCAGGAATAGGAACCCAGGAAAGATAATAATCATCAATAACGTGACAATCGCGTTCAACGGAGGAGGTAACAGTACCTGCACATGACGCACTCTCCAGTGGGTCTCCTTTATGATTCGCTTCTGCTAAAAAAGCCTTCTACTACCACAAAGTTTTCCCTCAAATTCCTTTCTCAACAGGAAAATTCAAAAAAGACGCTGCAAAGTAAGTACAATGGGTAGGGGAATCATACTATGACGGAACCAAACGCACACGTAGAAAAGGAAGTCAAACCTGAAGTCCCCTTTGGAACTGGTTTAATCATCATTGGCGTAGTCTGTCTTGGCATCGGCACAGTCCTCGGATCATCGCTATTCTATTTCTGTGGTCCCTGCCATCCACTTGCTCCATGGATCAGCCTTGCATTCATCCTAAGCGGGATAATTCTCCTCGTCATGGGCGCTATTCTACGGACTCACGAATTGAAAAACAAAGCCATCGCCTAAGCCACTGCACTACTCATCCTTTTCAAACTGGAGTGCAACGGAATTGATACAGTATCGGCACCCGGTCTTATCTCTTGGTCCATCATCGAACACATGACCCAGATGCCCCCCACAGTTCTTGCACAGAACCTCGATTCGGCGCATCCCATGCGACAGATCCACTTTTTCCTCAATCTTGTCCTTATCCAGGGCCTCATAGAAACTTGGCCACCCACTCCCCGACTCAAACTTCGCCTCTGAGGAGAACAACTCCAAACCACACCCCGCACACTTGTATGTCCCTTTCTCCTTATGCTTCCAATATTTCCCGGTGAAAGGGCGCTCAGTGCCCTTCTGCCGCAATACTTGATACTCGTCCTTTGACAACTTCTTCTTCCATTTTTCTTCGGTCATTTCTCGAGCTTTGTTCATTTCAATCAGTAAATTACTTGCAGCTAATCACTAATTGCTTTTCGCAATCACTAGCACTGCAGAGTACTTCAGAACATGCACGCTGACTCCCACAAGTCATAAAAACTCAGAAAAGAAGCGTAATGAATGGTGAACAAAATGGTAAAGGTGCTTGTAGTTTATGATACAAAGTACGGAAACACAAAGCTTGTAGCCGAAAAGATTGTGGAGGGACTCAATGAAGTCAAGGAAATAGAAACTGCTATCAGTGATATCAAGGATACCGATGCTAAAAAGGCAGCTGATTATGACGCAATATTGATCGGGTCACCCACGCATTTTGGAGGACCAGTTAGGGGTATAAATAAGTTCATTGATAAACTTGGCAAACTCGACTTGAAAGCGAAATGGGCCGCGGTGTTCGACACCTATCTGGGAGAAGACTTCGAAAAATCCGTGAAGAAACTAGAGACGCGAATACGCGAAAAGGCTCCTCAATTGAAGCTCATAACACCTGGCCTGTCAATACAAGTTGACGGCATGAAAGGACCGGTCACAGAAGGCGAATTCCCCAAGTGCAAAGATTTCGGAAAACGAATCGCAACGCTATTAAAAACATGACCCGCTGTTTTGATTGTAACTGCTAGAACACAACTCCCTCTTTACTTCCTTACAAGCCTTTTCTACCGCATTCTAATTCATCTAGAACACGGCAAATCACCCTGACAAAATCTACAACTATCGCGTACTACGACCTCATGCGGGCTCTAATACAAAGAACGAAAAACACACTAACGACGCCACGCCTTCACGTGGTCCGCTCTTTAGGGCTCTTCTGCTAGAACCACGCCCATGGCTTCTCTTCAATTGATTACCCTTAATATCCCCGGATAATCCCATACCGCAATGAAATAAAAGCAGAATCTAGTAAAGTAATTTCGAGATGCATCAACTATGACCACGAAAAAAGGTTTTTTCCAACGTCGTTGGACTGACTTTCGCACGGGACACGGAACCTACCTCGTCTATTTCCTCGCTTTCATGAATTTCAGCATCCTCATGTACACACTCGTCCTCGTCAATATTCCTGGGATGCAAATCCTCTTCCCCAACATCCTCTACTTTCTCCTCGTATTCCTCGTCATCTACATTCCCCTCGCCTCCGTCATCGGCTGGCTCCACCGCCGCTACCAAATGCCTATCGACATCGCCCTCTCCATGAAACAAAACCCATACTGGCGCGACTTCACCAAATCCCTCGCCGAATTCGAAAAAGGCGTACTCCTCATGATCCAAACCAAAAATACTGAAGCCATCGAGGTCCTCCAAAACGCCATCAAACGCCTCGAAATGGAATTCGCCTAACAGTTCCACAACAACTGTCCTGAAAGACCCACTCTCCTCTAGCAACCCGGAGTAAACACCACGACTACAGCAGTCTAGTCAATCATCAGCGCCAGACTTTCACCTGTTCCCGGTTCTTCTCGGCTCTTCTGCTGGAACCACGGCAAAGGACGCACTATCTACTTTCCATCAGGGTATGAGAGAATGGTTCGATCCGTACAGAAGGGGCTTCTTGATGCCAAACAATAAATGTTAAATATTTCTAACGTTAATTATTTCTAACATCAAACGGGGTTGCTAGAAGTGAGAATGTATTATTTGGGCTTTCTTGGGTTCCTCGGATTCTTAGGGCTTCTCTATCTATTAACTGGCTCTGTGGCTTGGTTTGGCTTCTTCGGTTTTTTTGGGTTTTTCAGCTTCTTTCGCTTCGAAGGACGAGGTGATGAGCGACTGGTCAACAACTTCGTCAAAGCCTCCCGAAATGGCTTCATCGCCGTGATGTTCCTCATCACCTTAATGGGTGCTGTAATCGCCATCGCCTGGCTTGCCATCGGTGGACCACCAGTCCAAGAGCTCTTCTTTGCTGCCCTTGTCCTCATCATGGTTGTAGGCTATACAATGTGGGGGGCTTCAATGATGTACTATGACAAACGCGGAGACTAGACCACCATGAAGACCAAGATCCGAGAACTACGCCAACAACATAACTTAACTCAAGAAGACTTGGCTGAAGCTGTTGGTGTCACCCGCCAAACCATCCTCTTCCTCGAAAAAGGAACCTATAACCCCTCCCTGCGACTAGCCCACCGCATAGCACAACAATTAGGGAAACGAATCGAAGACATCTTCTTCTTCGACGATGAACCAAATGTAACTGGATAACAGGAATCAGTCGTTCAGGTATTTTTGGTGAATCAGATCAACCAGGTCCTTCCATGTTGTGCAACGGAATTTACCTTTCAACTCAACTAGTTTCCAATAACTGTCCTCGGGTAAGCTAATCTTTTTCATGGAGCTACTCCATTTACTCCGTAATGCGCAGAGCATTTAAAAGTATCCGTAATATATCCATTGAATAGGAGTTTTCATGTATGCCTGAAGTACGCGTTGTTGTGTCTAATGAGCTGGACCGATATATGAACACCGTCGTTCAGAAAGGCATGTTTGGCAGTAAAGCCGAACTCATCCGCGCTGCCCTCATCCGTTACATCGAAACCCTCCCCATCCGCGTCCCCAGCGGCTACGACGATACCAACCTCTTCTCCCCTGACGGACGCATCTTCCAAATTGAATACGCCATGGAATCTCCACCCCGTGGCGTCACCATCCTCGGCCTCCGCTACAAAGGCGGCATTATCCTCGCCAAAGAACGTCCCCAAGCTTCCCAAACGGAGAAACACCACACCATCCTCACTCAGCCTTGGGAAACCTTCCAAATCACCGACCATATCGGCATGGTACCAACTGGCCTCTCTGGGGATTTTCTCCTCCTCAAACACAGAGCCATCCATGAAGCACAAACCTATCAAAGAGAAACTGAAACACCAATCCCCGTAGAAGAACTTACCAACCGTCTCGCTCTCTTCATCCACTCCTATACAACCAAAAAAGACATCCGCCCCCTCGGCCTTCTCGCCCTCATCGGAGGAATCGACGACACCGGCCTCCACCTCTATGTTCTTGATCCCAGTGGCACATACCGCGAAGTCCTCACCTGGTGCGAAGGTACCCACCGCAACGAAACCAACACCATTCTCAACGAAGAATACGCACCCAACCACGCCTTTAACAAGGCTCTCGCCCTTACCATCAAATCCCTCCTCCGCGACAAAACCCGAACACCCGACGAACTCAACGCCGCCGTCATCGAAACCAAAACTAACACCATCAGAAAAATAACAACAGATGAAATCAAAACCACCTGGACCAAAGCCTTCTCATGACCACAGAAACTTCACAAAAATTTAAGAACACGACACCTAATACTAGCTTAGGGTTCTGAAGTGGAACTGGAGGGTCGGAAAGTGAATGGTTTGTTGAGCCGAAGGTTGAGTATCGCCATTTTAGTTGTGATAGTTATTAGTGGCTTGTTAGCATTCCCAAACCGAGTTACCGGAGAAACGACTGAAAGTGTTATTATTTGCGTGTACTGTGAGGGAGACTGGTCGGGCAGTTACGGTGCCAGATCCGACATTCACCAAATTTCTGGCAACACAAGCACCACCTACCAATTCAATCGAACCAATCCAACTTATGGGTGGGCACCCACAGCAATCGTGTCCAAAACCAGTCCTGGAACATACAATCTAACCCTCACCATCGAGACACCAACGAGAGTTATCCTCGAACGAGCCACCACCACCGCAGAATATGGTCAACTTACAGTAGCCTGGAGTGAAGAACCAATACCCATTCCTGGATTCCCGTGGCCTGCGATTCTCATCGCACTAATCGGCACTTTTGCCCTTATGCTGAAACGAAAAAACAAACAACTCTCCTATAACAAGACCTAAGACGAACTACTGTTTGAATTGCAGGGTGCGAATAACCAACCTCATTCAGGATGATTAACGACGCCACGCCTTCACGCGTTCCCGCTCTCCCCAACTCTTCGCCTGGAACCATGCTCACAGACACACCTCCCGTTCTGCTCACCGTAATCCATTTAAAGGAAATAAAATCCGGGCCCCTGGGAGAGGTGTCCTCATCACCATAACTCCCACCACCCCATTTGAGGAGTATAAAGCCAATTCTCCACCCCCTCCTACTGAACAGACCATGTCTCCCACCAACTCCATTCACCAGACTTGGACATCCATCCACGACTGGGCCATGCTCCGAGACACCCTAGCTGCAACTCCCGAAGCCCGACAACTCCTCAACACATATGGCACACGCGCTTGGAAAACCCTCGAACACGACCTTGCACGCCACCCCTACCTCCAAACCCGCACTACATGCACTCACTCCTCCATTAATGCCCTCTGGCACCGCATCCTCACCGCGGCACGTCACGATGGCCACCTCAGCAACAAAACCTACAAAGACCTCCAAGACCTCACCGGCATCCCCGCCGGACGCCTCCGCGACTGGCACCTTGGCATCAAACAGCCCCACCTCGAACGCACCCTCACCATTCATGAGGCTGCCCGCCACCGCTGGGAACGCCATCTGCCAACTGAAACCCAACCCCACCTCCTCGATCCCAGCCTCGTCTACACCACCTTCCAACACTTACTCGACGACCCCACAACCCACACCCCAGCCCCCCTCACCACCGCGCTCGCCACCCTCTACCACCACAAATCCGACCAACGGCTCCTCATCGCCGAACTCAAACCCTACCACAAACGCGGCCCCCAACAGCTCCGCACCATCGCCCACTCCATTCAAAAACACCGATCTGAACTCGAACGCAAACTCACCGAACGCCTACAACTCGCCAACACCCACGAAGAACTTCGCCTCGCCATCGATCATGATGTCCTCTACCTCTGGCGCAAAACCACCCTCCCCGACCACTGGCTCAACACCTACCACCACGAACTCCTCTACCTCACCCCCCACATCAAAGAACAACTCCTCACCACCGCCCAACACCACCTCAACACCAACACCCAACAACTCGGCCAACTCCTCAACCAACTCACCACCCACCCCCGCCACCGCACCTACAACCCCCGCGCCGCCCCCTACGAACTCTGGTCCACCAAATACAACCACTACCTCCACGGCGACACCCTCCACCTCCTCCTCAACACCACCAACCAACCATTCAACACCATCACCCCCCACATAACCCACATCGGCCGCATCAGCACCACCGAACACAGCGGCGGCATCCACAACCCACGTTTCCCCGAAGGTAAAGAACTCAACGAACTCCGCGCCCGCCTCATCGCCATCGCCCTCAGCGACTGCCACATCAACAAAACCACCCACGTCCTCACCTACCACGAAAAAGATCCAAAACGAATTGAATACGTCCGAACCCTCTTCCGACAACTCGGAGAAACCGACTACAAAACCGAAGAACTTCAAGGACAACGAAAACGTCTCACAATAACAGCAGTCGTCGGTCGACTCCTCGAACACTGGGGCGTCCCCAAAGGCGACAAACTACTCAGCCCCGATTTTCGTTTACCACAAACCATTAAACAAGGTACACTTGAGATGAGATCTGCTTACCTTGCTGAAGTTGTCCCCGAAGATGGGTTTTTTGTTGAAAGAAATGGACAAATGAAATTCGGAATCAAACGTGCTCATGTACTCGACGCAGGACCCAAAACCAAGCTGTATAGATACAAACCAATGATCACACATAGACATAATCAATTCATCCAGAAGTATGGTATAGAGCGATATGAAGCCATACGAGATGATAAACCCAGAAAACGAATGGAAATATTGAAGGGAAGGCTAGATAAACTAACGTCTCAAGCTATGACACAAAAAGATGAACAAATAGCCAGGGAATTAAGACGAATTATTAAAAACCATCCTTGTGAACTTCTTGAAGATGAAAAGAATCTAATCAAAAGTTTAGGCATTCAAATGACAACGATCTTTAAAAAAATCATTCTCCATGAAACCAATCGGGTATCAGCAATCTGGGAAATCTATACCAAATCCGAAAATGATACCTATTGCTGGGCAATCATAACTCCACCAAGTTCTGGGGAGAAAAGAAAAGCGGCTCTCGAATGGATTAAGGATTATCAAAAGCAAAAATCCCTTAAGTCAATTGACCGAAAAGGGAAGGCAAAGATAGGAATGGAAAGGTTACTCTAGGATAAGAGGCTGAATCACTAACGGCGCCAAGCTTTCACTTTTTCTCTCTCTTCGCGGCTTTTTTCTTGGAACCATGCCCAAGGCTTTTCCTCCTTTGAACCATCGGGATACGCGAGAATGATTCTATCAGTACATGAAAAGCAGGGATCTATGCTGGCTAGGGCGATGGGTACGTCGGCGATTTTGCCGCCTTTGATGATTTCGACGACGCTGGGGATGTTGCCGAGGGTGGGGGCGCGGGCTTTGTGGCGTTCGGGTTTGTCGGTGCCGTTGCTGACGACGAAGTGGACGACTTCGCCGCGGGGGGCTTCGAAGGTGCTGAGGGCTTTGCCGGGTGGGACGCGGCGGGGGGCGCGGACGCTGATGTCGCCTGGGGGGAGGTGTTTGAGCCAGTCGATGCAGCAGGTGCAGGCGTCGACGGTTTCAAGTATTCGGACGACGACGCGGCCGGCGACGTCGCAGAGGTCGGAGGTGCGGATTTCCCAGTGTTTGTTTTCGCTTTCTTGGTAGGGGGTGCGGGGTTGGGTGTTGCGCACGTCCCAGTGGATGTCGGAGGCGCGGGCAGTGGGACCAGTGGCACAGAGGGCTTTTCCGACTTCAGTTTCGAGGATGCCCACACCAAGGGCCCGGTCTAAAATGGTTTGTTCATTCAGGATTAATTTCAGGTAGTGGTGCATGCGGTCACGGATTTTTTCGAGGCGTTCCACCATGCCCGGGACTTGGCTCTTCTCCACATCATGGCGGACGCCGCCAATGATGTTGTTGGCGTAGTTGACACGGTTCCCACAAATTTCTTCAATAATATCCATGCTGTATTCCCTATCACGCCACGAATAGTGGAAGAGGGTGTCCCATCCGATTTCGTGACCAGCCACGCCTAGCCAGAGGATGTGGCTGTGAATCCGGTTCAGCTCATTCATGATGCCCCGAATGTATAATCCACGTGGGGGAACTTCTAAATCGAGAATTTCTTCGACGGCTTGGACGTAGCATGTGGTATGGGATTGGGAGCAGATACCGCAAATCCGTTCCGCGAGGTAGACGTTTTGGCTAAACGTTCGGCTTTCAAATGCTTTTTCGATACCTCGGTGGACGTAACCAATTCGGGGTGCGACGTCGACGACGACTTCCCCGTCGACGGTGAGGGTGAAGTTTTCTGGCTCTTTGAGCGCAGGGTGTTGGGGACCAATTGGGATGGTCATGGTTGTGGGTGTTTTGGCCATGATGGGTCAACTACCTGAAAGGTTCAGTGTAGTCTTTTCATGCCGTATTCTTCCTTAAGAGATTTTGGTTTTCACAACCATTCACAGCGTTAAGTCGTTGCTTTACTTGTATTGCTTCGCTTGTGTAACGAAGTCGTCGTAGAAAAGAAATTGAAAATCCTCAAGTGTCTTAAATAGTAGATAGTATTAACTTTCTCCACTCATGGGGAGGATGTATAATGTCTGAATTAAAATCTGACCAATTGCGTGCGCGTTGTAAATCACGCGAGTTTGCATGTAAAACAAGTGCCGAACTATCCCCTCTCGAAGGGGTCGTCGGGCAACCACGTGCCCTGAACGCCCTGCAATTTGGCTTGGAGATTCCTGACAAAGGATTCAATGTCTATGTCGCAGGTAGTCCTGGGACTGGTCGACATACTGCCACGGAACGGTATTTGGAAGATATTGCAGCCAAATTACGTGAAGTGCCCTCTGATTGGTGCTATGTCACGAATTACAAGAACCAATTCAAACCCCAAGCCTTGGAGTTTCCTGCAGGTATGGGGAAGGTCTTTGTGGCTAAGATTGATCAATTCATCGAAGCCGCACGGAATATGATTCAGCGGATGCTCGAAAGTGAAGAATACGCGCAACAACGTGAAGAGTTGACTCGGAAATTTGAACAGGAACGCGACGAACTCACAGAGCAGATGCGGCAAAAGGCTGAGCACGCGGGGTTTGTTTTGCAAGGGACCCAAACTGGCTTGTTAATGGTGCCTATGATCAACGGCAAACCTATTACGCCAGATGCGATTCCTAAGCTAAAGCCAGAAGTCCGAAAAGAAATCGAGAAACGTCGGGAAGCTTTGGAAACGGAGTTACGGTCGGCTTTCCGAAAATTGCGATCCTTAGAGCGGGATTTACGTAATCAACTTCATGATATGGAAGAAAAGGCCGTCAGATTTACACTTGAACCATTATTAAATGAAATTGAAGAAGAATTCGCTGGCAATGAAAAAGTTGTTACTTGGCTTACGGAATTGGCTGATGATCTAATTAAAAATCTGAACGAGTTCATCGGTAGGCAACCCCAAGGATTGCCTCCCGAACTTCTCATGCGGATGCCGTCTCCCGAAGATTTTGCCAAACGTTACAGGGTCAATCTTCTAGTTGATAATTCCGAAACAGAAGGCGCTCCGATAGTCACCGTTACGAATGCTGCTTATGATCGACTCTTCGGGGTCATTGAAAAGGAACCCCGCTTCGGTGCGCTCGTAACCGACACCACCATGATACGGGCAGGTAGTTTACACCAGGCAAACGGGGGCTATCTGGTGATTCCTGTAAGAGAATTGCTGATTGCTCCTGCATCTTATCAAGCGTTGAAGCGTGCGCTACAAAATGATCAGATTGTCATTGAAGAACCTGCTGCAACTCTGGGATTTCTCTCCGTGAAAACCCTGCATCCTGAGCCTATTCCGCTAAAACTTAAGGTTATCCTCATCGGTCAGCCTCTATGGTATCAGCAACTGTATCAATTGGATCCTGATTTCCGCGAGCTGTTTAAAGTGAAAGCCGATTTCGACACATCCATGGACCGGAATAAAGCTTCTGTGAAAATCTACGGCGACTTTGTCTGCACTCTGACTGCTAAAGAAGACTTGCTCCATTTGGATGCTGATGCAATAGCTGAGGTTGTCGATTTCAGTTCGCGGCTTGCTGATGACCAAAATAAATTATCTACACGGTTTGATATTATCGCAGATGTCATTCGTGAAGCCAATTTCTATGCGAAAAAGGACGGAAAATCCATCATTGAAATATCTCACATCAAAAAATCCCTCGATGAGCGCTTCTTCCGGTCAAGTTTGTATGCCGAAAAAGTCCGGGAATATATCAAGAAAGGTGTCATCCTAATCGATACAGAGGGTGAAGCGATCGGTCAAATTAACGGGTTATCAGTACTCTCTCTTGGCGATTTCAGTTTCGGGCAACCGTCTCGCATTACAGCAACCGTCGCACCAGGCCGTGGACAAGTTATTGACATCGAAAGGGAAGCCCAACTTAGTGGACCCATCCAAATCAAAGGGGTCCAAATTCTCACAGGATTTCTCCACGAAGTCTTTGGTCAAGACAAACCCTTGAGTCTCTCCGCACGGATTACCTTCGAACAAAGTTATGGAGGTGTTGATGGCGATAGCGCAAGTAGCACTGAACTCTATGCTATGCTATCCGCGCTATCCGAGGTCCCCATTCAACAACGGTTTGCTGTGACAGGCTCAGTCAACCAGCATGGGCATGTCCAAGCCATCGGTGGTGTCAACCAGAAAATTGAAGGCTACTTCGCAGTCTGCAAAGAAAATGGTCTAACCGGAGATCAAGGCGTCTTGGTCCCTGAATCTAATGTGCAAAACCTTATGCTGAAAGATGAAGTTATCGAGGCTATCGAAGCAGGGAAATTCCATATCTATTCGGTAAGAACCATCGAAGACGGAATTGAACTCCTCACAGGGATTCCCGCTGGAAAACGACAAGCAGATGGCACCTATCCTGAGGACTCGATCTTTGGACGTGTCGATAAGCGGTTACAGGAAATGGCGAACATCATGCGAGAACATAATCGCCCCGGGAACTAGACCGCGAACCGCAATTCACTTTTAAGCAATATTCGCACAAGCCCCAATAGGGACGCCGGATGTCTTCCAGCGGAGAGACTAACCCAGACATTGAACCGATTCGCAATGGACATAGTCAATCCGTATCCAAATTAGCCCAACAACTCGAAACCGATTTGGACCATGGACTCATGAGCAGAGAAGCCCAACGGCGGTTGAATATTTACGGTCCTAATCAACTTCCTAAAATTAGTGGGTCATTCTGGCGTGTTTATCTTGCGCCAATTCTTAATGGGCTCATTCTCATTTATCTGATAGTCATTGTTCTTCTAGCGTCTATCGTCATCTTCTTCGACACACCAGGTACCTCCAATGTAATTATCTGGATTGTCGTCATCGCCTTTAATGCACTCTTGGCAATCATTCAGCAATTTCGTGCCCAGAAACAATTAGAAGCCCTCCAATCACTTACCGCGGATACCAGTATGGTTATCCGAGAAGGATTGAAAACTGAAATTTCTACAAGTGAAGTTGTACCTGGCGATATTGTTGTATTGGCACAAGGTGACCGAATACCTGCAGATGGACGTTTGTTAGATGCGAACCAACTTACGACAGTAGAAGCCTCACTCACCGGCGAGAGTGCACCCGTACTCAAGACTGCATCCCAGTCACCACTTGATGAAGACACTCCCCTTCATGAGCGTCACACCATGGTATACAGTGGAACCTATATCGCAACAGGCTCAGGACGGTACCTTGTCACTGGAACTGGCGAAGCAACAGAAATTGGAGACATCAGTCAGGGATTGGAAACGCTCAACACCGGCGATATTCCACTCCGTCGAAAAGTTAACCGACTTGCAATCTACTTAGGCAGTGTAGCCATTTTCCTTGGAATTGTTGGTTTTGTTTCCTATATTCTCTTTCCACGTCCAATAGATGGTGTTATTCTTACACCACCTGAAGTAGCCGTCGAAGCAATAATTAATGCAATGACTGTAATGCCAATCAACATCCCACTACTCACAACCATTGTCTTACTCACTGGAGTTTTAGCTATGGCAGGGGTTGGGGTCATTGTTAGTAACCTTTCTGCTGTTGAAAGCCTCGGTCGAGTCAGTGTTCTCTGCACTGATAAAACTGGCACTCTCACTCGGAGCGAGATGATGGTTAGTTTCATTTGGGATGCAGCCAATCTTTTCCAGGTAACTGGTGAAGGTTTTGAACCACGGGGTAAAATTCTTCTAGTTAATAGCCCAAATACGAAATCTGAAATCATTTCAGCAAGCTCAATCGAAATTGAAAGCTATGACCAACTTGCACTTTTGATTCGTGCTGGGAGTCTGAATAATGACGCCCAACTTGTTGAAGATAAAGCAACTGAAGGCGGGGCCTTGCGGTGGCGAGCCATCGGAGATCCAACTGAAGCGGCTCTTCTCGTTTTACTTGGTAAAAGTGGTATAGACGAAACTTCACTCCGTGCTGCATACACCTTAGAACAAGATTACCCCTTTGATTCTCGATTGAAACGGATGACACGCATGTTCTCTCACCCAGAAGGTGGTTACATTGCCTTCGTAAAAGGTGCCACAGATGTGTTGATTCCACGGTGTAATCAGATTGGTGATGACCATCAAGCTCAACGGCTTACTAAGAAACGAGGTAAAGAAATCGAACAATTTGCCAACGAATTCGCTGCCGGAGGATATCGCGTCCTCTCTTTTGCTGTTCGTCGGTTCGATACATTACCTGCTGGCAGTGAGAAAACCCTTAGAGAACGCATTGAAAAGAACCTGACTTTTGTTGGATTCGTATGTATTGTTGATCCACCCCGTGAAGGTGTACGGGAGGCTGTAGTCGAAGTAGCAAATGCAGGCATCAAAACCGTTATGATAACTGGAGATGCTGCAGCAACGGCAGAAACCATTGGACGCCAATTAGCAATTGTTGAAAAAGATGATTTAGTCATCGAAGGTAAAGATATTGCAAACGTTCCCGATGATCAATTCAATCGCATCAGCGTTTTTGCCCGAGTTGATCCCGAAGATAAACAACTCATTGTTGAACGCCATAAAAATGCCAAACGCGCCGTCGCTGTTACTGGTGATGGCGTTAACGATGCCTTAGCTTTGAGTATGAGTGATGTTGGAATTGCAATGGGAATCACGGGGACAGATGTGGCAAAAGAAGCCTCTGATATGATTATCGCTGATGATAGCTACACATCCATTGTTGAAGGCGTCAGACAAGGTCGGGGGCTGTTTAATAAAATACGGATGATGATTTTCTTCTATATCTGCATTAATGTCGGAGAATCCATTCTCTTCTTCGGTACCTTCATACTAGGGATCCCTTTCCTTACTCCACCCCAACATATCTTTCTGACCATTTCAAGTCACTCATGGCCTGGACTAGCATTAGTATTCGACAAGACAGCAAAATACGTAATGGAAGAAAAACCACGGGACACCGAATCAATCATCACACGACGCCTTGGCTTCTATCTTCTCCTCAACGCTTTTCTGATATTCATTGGATCCGCTATTGCCTACTATTTCACTACTACTGCAATGCTTCCTGGCAGTAATTTTCTTGAACCATACAGCCCTGAGGCTTTTTATAAAGGTCTCACCATGACTATCGCGGTCCTCCTTTTTGCGGAATCACTCATGGTTCTCAGTATACGGCGAATTAACCAATCCATGTGGCGCTCAATCCGCTTTGAAAGTTTCTGGCTTGTTTATCTCCTGATCGGACTTGTGTTTCTCATGTTCGCTGGAGTGATGTATATCCCTGATGCTAATCTACTCCTTGCCACCTTTGGCATCGACTTCAGATTCATACCGCTAACGGCCGTTGACTGGGTAGTTGCCTTCCTTCTGGCAGCTCCTGCTATTTTTGGAATGGAAGGTGTCAAATGGATTTGCCAAAACCGTGGTATCTCCTTCTAAGCGTATGGTTCTAATGCAAACCTTTTTCCAATTAACATCGCATATTCACGACCACCTTCAAGGTGAACATACTATGGTTGATGAGCGTATTTCACGATTAGCTCAACTCACCGTTGAATACTCACTCGGCGTCAAAAAAGGTGATTTAGTCGGAGTGAGCGCCCCTGCTTTTGCTGAACCCTTAGTCCTCGAATTATCCCGGGAAATCATGAAAGCTGGCGGTCACCCCTTTACTAGGATTTATCTTCCCCGTGCGCAAGAAATCTTTTTCAAATATGCCCAAGACCACCAACTCGATTACGTTAATCCAATAATCCTCGAAATGATTGACAAACTCGACAGTTACCTCGTCGTCTTCTCATCTGATAACCGAAAAGCGATGGCTAACGTTGACCCAGCAAAACAAGCTCGTGCAGCAAAAGCGCAAACTGAAATCCACAAACGATTTACTGCTCGACTCAAACAGGGTTGGTACGCCCTCGTTCCCTACCCCTCATCCAGCCTGGCTCAAGAGGGTAACATGGGCACTGAGGAATACGAAGAATTTGTCTACAAAGCGTGCCTCGTGGACAAACCTAACCCTGTGAAACTCTGGCAACAACTAAGTAAAAAACAAGCCAAAATCACCAATTATCTCAACACCAAGAACACGATCCGCTTCGAAAGTAGCGACGTCGACCTCACAGCCAAAGTCACTGGTCGAAATTGGGTCAACGCCGACGGACACTTGAATATGCCCGATGGCGAGGTATTCACATCTCCTATCGAAGATAGTGTCGAAGGCACCATCCGGTTTTCGTATCCAGGTATTTTCATGGGAAAAGAAGTCGAAGACATTACCCTTACCTTCGAGAAGGGAGTAGTCACCAAAGCCACTGCCGAGGAGGGACAAGACCTGCTCGATCACATACTGAGTATTGATGATGGAGCGAAGCGACTCGGTGAAATCGCAATTGGAACGAATCCTGGCATCACAAAGTTCACGAAAAACATTCTCTTCGATGAGAAACTCACTGGAACAATCCACTGCGCTCTTGGTAATGGCTTTGAGGAAAGTGGTGGCAAAAACGAATCAGCCATTCATTGGGATATTCTCGCGGATATGACTAAAGACGGGAAGATCTTTGCGGATAATGAGCTCTTCTACAAAAACGGTAAGTTCCTCAGGAAAGTCATCGAATAATGAAGGTCTTAAATCTCACTTCGACGGGACTGATTCCATCTTGAAAATAACCTTGCAGCCCTTCAGCGTAGCATGGACCTGATTCGCCACCTCAATCATATCCTGCACCGTGCCGTTCTCATCCCACTCGATAACAAAATCGTAATTTCCTGCCACAGGCTGAAACCCCATCCGCATGAGTCGCTCAACGACTTCGCTAGGCGCTGCACCCTCGCTACTCACATATATTGTCAAGTAACTTCTCATATGTGAAGCCTCCAGAACTCTTTGAATCCTGACAGCAGACTTTTTATTCCTACTCAATGCGGCATCTCCACTCAATATAGAAGAGTCAAAGGATAATCCGAAGGTTATATGAACTCTAACCGTGCGAGACATCTACCGAGGTCACGTCCATGTCACGGAAACCCCGCCTCCCACCCGGTCAACGATGGATTACCGGATTTCCTGTCCGCACTGCCGAACGCATGCCAGAACCCTTCAATCCCGAAACTTGGACTCTCACCGTCAATGGTGAAGTCAAAAACCCCCATACCTTCTCCTACGAGGAACTAAAGACCCTTCCCGTGACAACCCAGCTCAGTGATTTCCATTGCGTTGAGACCTGGTCGGTGCCTGATAATAAGTGGGAAGGTGTGCTTTTCAAAGAAATTACTAAAATTGTGAAGCCAAAACCTTCAGCAACATTTGTTCTCTTTTACGCGGAACACGAGTACACATCAGGCATCAATTTGGAAGTTGCGATGGAAGATGACGTAATCTTGGCTTGGAACCGTAATGATGAGCCACTCCGCATTGAAGACGGCTGGCCCCTTCGCCTCGTTGTTCCACGGCTTTATGCTTGGAAAAGTGTGAAATGGGTGCGGCGAATCAGTTTTCTAACAGAAGCTGTACTGGGCTTTTGGGAGAAACGGGGTTATCATCAAGGCGCAGATCCGTGGCTTGAACAGCGGTTTGCTGAACGATAAGATTCGCGCAAAAAAGAGGTTAAGGCCCTTGCGGGCCTTAAGGACTGGGACGAAGAGAGGTTAGTCTCTTCACGATCCGTTTTGGATCTGGGAGAGCTCATCAGTTCTTGTCGCAGATTTGAGTATAAGGGTGGGTACTCCTTTGGTATGTATCTGCATATCATCTGGTTCTAGGTCTGGATATTATCGGGGGATTTAAAGACGAAGACAAGGAGGCAAGTGGCAAAAGCTTTTGATGAAGGTCAGCAGACGGAACGCTAGCTGAAATAATCAACTTCTTGATGCATACCTCAGTGGTGTTAATCGCGATGGCTGCAAAAACAGTTCAAAAAGTCTTGGATGATTTTTATTGGATTATGGCGCGGGAAGGAATGCTACCGGATAGTAATATCTTCTTAGTTAAAGATGGAGATCAGTTTGTGTTATTTGATGCTGGAATTCATCATTTTTTCAAAGATACCGTTGAGGCGATTAACGAGTTAGGATTGGATCTCAAACAGATGGACCGGCTCATTTTGACGCATACACATTTAGATCATTCAGGGTCAGTTCCCGAATTTAAAGGACGACTAAAAGATCTTAAAGTGTGGGTGTCAGAAGAGGAGGGAACGCTTCTGGAGAAAGGCGATGACACTATTGTTTTGGGGAGTATGTTGGGACAACGCCTGCCCCCAATCCCAGTTGCCAAGAAACTCCACGAAGGGGATAAAATCGAAGTCGGACAATATTCCTTCGAAGTATTGCTCACGCCTGGACATAGTGCTGGCAGTTTATGCTTCTTTGAACCGAAACACAAGTTGTTGATTTCAGGGGATGTGGTATTTCGTCATGGGTCCTTTGGTAGAGTCGACTTTCCCACAGGAAACGGACAGATTCTCAAAGAATCCATTGAACGTCTAGCAAGTTTGCCCGTTGAGATGCTGCTTCCCGGGCACATGGGCATTGCGATGAAAGATGGGCAGCGTGAAATCAAACTATCGCTTCAATTTGCTCGGCAAGTGCTTTAACAATCAGTCGCTAGAATGAGACGAGAGCTTAAATCACGAAGATAGGGGTAAGCGGACGATATGGTGCTCGAAATAGGAAAAATCCGGAGTCGTATAGTCGCCTATCTCGCAGTGTTTATTGCGCTTATTACAGTCTTCGATGTTATCCCCATGCTTCCTGGGTTTTATGGGGGCATCTGGGATTCCTGGATTTTTCTGTTTGGCCCCCTCATCGGGGTATTACTGGGTCCATTCTTTGGATTCCTCGCAGTAGGATTCGGCAGTCTGCTTGGGCACATCATCTATTTTCGAGATCCCTTTGAGCTAGTTTTCATGCTAGGCGCGTGTGTCGGAACCTTATGTGCCGCTCTCATTTTTCAACGACGCTGGAAACCAGTGCTCGTCATATACGCCATATTGCTGGGTGGTTATCTCCTGTATCCTGTGTCTTGGACTTTACCGATCATCGGAATCTGGGATATTTTACTTGCCTTTGGGCTTCTTCTTCTGTTCTCTATTTTAATGAGTCGCAGCTGGTGGCCATCGAATCGTTGGACAAGTGTATGGTTTCTGCTCCTTTTTGCAGCGATTATCGGGCTTGAAGCAGATATCCTATTTCGTGTATTTGTACTGGTTCCCGGGCAGACCTATTGGCTTTTTTATGGGTTAACTCCTGATGCCCTCTACTGGATATGGATCACCGCAGGGATAATCACACCCACTAAAGTCGTTCTAGGAACACTATTTTCTATCACGGTGGGATTTAGTCTGCTTCGCCTGCTCCCACGAACAGAAATACCATTGATACAGGACTATGGACTCCTCACCCCAAGGCCCCCATCGATGGAGGCTAGTGAAAACAAATGACCCACAATAAAGAACTCCAAACAACTTTCACTTCCATCGGGGATGTTACCCAGATTGATGTCGACGAAACCGCTGTCACGTTTCAATGCACCAACGCCATCCTCAGGTTATCATTACATGACAAACATGTACTTCGTATCCAAGCAACTTCCCAGACGTCGTTCAAGGAAACTTCCTCCTTCATTGTTCTTCCACCTTCAAAAGAAATAGTGGGTCACTTGGAAATCCAAGAAACCAAATCAGGCTGGCAAATCCAATCACCCACCATGCATATTCAGGTGTATCGGAGTCCATGTCGGCTTAGCTTCTTAGATCTTCAAGGAATTACCATTGTAGAAGATAGTCACCCGACAGGTATGTTGTTCTCTGCTAATCAGATTCGGCTCTCGAAGACACTCTCAGAAAAATCACACTTCTACGGTTTCGGACACAAAACGGGTCGCTTTGACAAACGAGGCACCCGCATGGAAATGTGGAATCATTACCAAATTTATGATCTCACCTCAGATCCTCTCTCTACCTGTGTGCCTTTCTTCATCGCTATTCAAAATGGCACCGCCTACGGCATCTATCTGGACACACCTGCAAAATCTATCTTTGACATGGGGGCGACTGATTCCAAAAACTACATCATTACCGCTAATGATACCGAACTTGATTACTACTTTATCGTTGGTCCGGATCCGAAACAAGTCCTCTATAGCTATAGTCAACTAACCGGCCAGATGTCTTTGCCCCCTCGTTGGGTTCTAGGTTATCACCAATGTCGCTGGAGCTATACCCCCGATAAACGGGTCCGAGAAATTGCCTCCGAACTACGCAACCGCAAGATTCCATGTGATGGAATATGGATTGACATCGACTATATGGACGAGTATCGAGTATTCACCTGGAATCCCCTGAGCTTCCCAGACCCCCAAGCCTTGATTGATGATTTGAGGAATGATGGCTTCAAAGTGATTACCATTATCGATCCTGGTGTAAAAGTAGATGATCAGTACACCGTCTATCAAGAAGGCATTAAACACGATTATTTTCTTCGTAAACAAGACGGCGAACTCTTCATTGGAACCACTTGGCCTACTCAATCTGTTTTCCCGAATTTCCTCAACCCCGAAGTGCGTGAATGGTGGGCGAATCTCCACAAACCATTACTTGACTTCGGAATTGCAGCGATTTGGGATGACCTAAATGAACCCCAGGTCTTTCTTACACCCGAATATGAGGAAATGGCTAAAATCATACACTCGGATGAAAAACACGCCTACACTAATGCTGAAGTTCACAACCTCTACGGGCTAGCCATGACCCAGGCTACCTATGCTGGGATGTTGAAGGGTCGTCCTAATGCACGTCCTTGGATTCTCTCACGAGCAGGATGGGCGGGAATTCAAAGATATGCTGCTGTGTGGACCCACGACAATCATAGTACTTGGGAACATCTTGAACAAACAGTTCCCCAATTATTGAATCTCGGAATGGCTGGAATCCCCTTAATTGGCAGTGACATTGGGGGATTCTATCAGGCGCCAACACCCGAATTATTCACACGATGGAACCAGCTAGGGGTGTTCAGTCCACTTTGTCGCAACCATACTGCAAACGGCACTCCCAATCAGGAACCTTGGGAATTCGGGTCTGAAGTCGAAGAAATCAGCCGACGGTTCATCTCTTTCCGTTATATGCTATTACCGTACCTTTATGATATTACTCGAGATGCCTCACTAACGGGCGTTCCGATAATGCGGCCACTTATTCTCGAATTTCCTTCAGATGATCGCTGTCATAGCATCGAAGACGAATTCTTACTTGGGCCTTCGGTCCTAGTGGCACCGGTTCTTCAGCAGGGTCTTACTACTCGACAAGTCTATCTTCCCGAGGGTGACTGGTTTGATCCCCATAGCCAAGAGACCTATCGTGGTCCAACCACAATCACAGTTCCAACTCCCTTAACGGTCTGTCCCATTTTTATTCGCCGTGGATGCATTCTACCACTTCAACCCGTGGTGCAGCATTCGGATGAAGCCGTGAATCAGATTCAGTTGGACATCTATCCTTGTCTGGACTGTGAAGATGGAATCGAGTACTGCCATTATGAAGACGACTATCACTCCCTCGATTATCAAAATGGTGACTACGTTACCACGCAATACTGGTGCTACACAGAGCCCCAAGGAGTTATCTTTACGATTCAATTGCCTGATGGAAGCTTTACCCCAGCAAACCGAATCTATGTCTTAATCTTTCGGTGCTTCAGTCAACCACCAAACCATATTACGCTGGATGGAGAAATGCTTGCATCCATCTCTGATGAAACCTCGTTCAAGAAATCAACTCAAGGTTGGTTCTGGCAGACTCATGACAAGACAGTCAGAGTCGTTTTTCCTGACACACGTAAACGACGGGAACTTCACCTCCTGAAATAACTGATTCTCTTAGAATAGGAAAAAGACCCAGAAGGTTTTTACGGATGAATTCCTAGCCTGAAAGACAGTCTCAGATTCTTTGAATATCGAGGTAGACGGACATGGCAAAATTACCTAAACTTGATACCAAAATTAAAGCTGTCACGATTTATCGAAATGGTGCCAAAATCGAACGGACAGGACATATTGAATTAAAACCCGGCGCCCATAAACTTGAAATCGCAAATCTCACCCGCTTTTTAGACAAGGAAAGTGTACGAGTATCCGGGCGTGGCCACGCCACCATTGTGAGTTTCGACACGGTTGACACAACTGTCGAGGTAAGCGGTTATGATAAACTTGACACCCTCATCAAGAAACGTGAAAATTTACAAAAGCAACTTACATCAATTCAAAGTGAACTCCAACGATTAACCCGTCGGATGAACTTCTATACACAAGTTCTGGATAACTCTGCAGGTGAATTTTCCCGGTGGATCCCTGCAGGCGAAAGTAATGTTGACCAACTTAGCTCGCTAGAAACTTTGGTGACGACACAAGTTGATTCACTCACCCAATCACAAATGAAACTTCAAGAAAAGCGGGAAGATATCCAGAAGGAAATCGCGATCCTGAACCGTGAAATCGAAAAGTTTCGAAGTGAAATGAATCAATACGAAATTAGCAACAGCGTGTTCGTAAATGTTGATGCCCATAAGTTAGGTAAATGTGAGTTTAACATCTCCTATTTTGTCAGTAATGCCTACTGGGAGCCTACATATGATTTCGTTCTCTCTGAGGACTCAACCGAAGTCACCATGTACACGGTGGTTCAGAATAACACTCAAGAAGACTGGGAGAAAGTGAATCTTACCGTATCAACAGCCTCTAGACGTACTGCATCAATCACTGAGCCTTCACCCTACTTTGTTTCAATCTATCATCCTCCACCCCCGGCACCACGACGGGAAAGGATGAAGGCTGCGAAAATGGCTGCACCTGCTGCCTCTGGAGCTGCAACTGATGAATTTGAAGTTGCCGAATTAGAAATGGTACCAGAAGAACCACTCCCCGATATGGCGCCTCCACCTGTCACTGCAACTGCAATGGAAGTAGGTGGCGTTTATGTGTTTTTATTACCAGATCCTGTGAAGGTCGCAGCGGATGGTGAGCCCCATGCTTTTCCAACCAGTCAACTTACTCTTGAAGCTGAACGAAAATTCTTTTGGAACGCGGTAGATTTTGCTGAGGCCATTGAAGTAACTACGATTGAAAATGGTGCCAGTGTGTTGCTCCCTGGACGGGCTCGAATCTACTTCCAAGATGAATACCTCGGTGAAACTCATCTTGGACTCATCGCACCCAACGAAAAAGTCGATGTAGGCATGCGCTTCTCCTACGATCTAAAAGTGGAAAAGAAACTCGTTTCCAAGAGTACTGAAAAGAAGGGATTGCTGAAAGGCAATGTAGCCCGAGACTATGCTTACGAATTAACCATCAAAAACTTCCGCTCAAAAATGAGTGCAATCAAAATCATGGATCGGATCCCCCACAGCGATTCAGAAATCATCAAAATTGAGGACCAGAAGTTTTCCCCACAACCGAATAAAAATGAGTTAGGTATCCTCACTTGGGAAATCGAAATCCCCAAAGAGGGAGAAACCAAAATCAACTACTCCTTTCAGGTTGAATATCCACGAGGTGAAAGAATCACCCCACCTCTCCCCTAAAAGCCTCTGTGGTTGCTTCTATGCCATATACTGATGAACTCGGGAAAGTGTCACCACCTTCCTCAGCCTCACAACGCCCCTTTCAGTATATTCTGACTCCTTTGCTGCATCCAAATGGTTGGAAACTTGAAGTCAGGGACAAGGAACAAACCCTATTTCACAAAGTGACCAGAAAGCCTACTAAACCGATTTCTTACACGCTTCACTCTTACAAACCGGCTAAAGCACCTCCGATGAAAATCAAATCAACCTCTATTAATGGTATTCCTCGATTCTCACTCTACAAAGGTCACCTAGAACAATTATCCATTCTTCTAACTCTCCCCTCTTCCACTATTCTTGTTCGTGAATCTTCTCGGAAGGTGATAGCCCGCTTCATCCCCCTCACTCCCGAAATTGTCCATCTCTGCACACCCACAACCTCTGTTGGTCGCCTTCGATTCAAAGACAAACCCGCGCCATTACACTACCAAATTGAATGCCATCTTGACTCAGATTCCACATGGCTGTTAGCAAGTATCCTCTATACAATTACCCGGATGGAGACCGCCGCAACTCCCTCGATTTCAGCAGAGGAAATTCCGACAGAAATGGATGACTCAGCCGAAAATGACTGAACTGTAAGTCCTCAATCTTTTAGAATAAGAAACCCCCTATTGCCCATCGGAGCTAGAACTCAAATAAACTGGTTGTGACCATTCGCCATGCAAATTGAAGTTTTAGGAAGCTCATCATTCATCCCCACAATCAAGGGGAGCTGGTCGAGTTTCCTTATTAACCTTGGAAAAGGCGATCGCATTCTTATCGATGCTGGGACACGGCGACTACTTGGACGACGAAAAGATGTTCTCTCAGTAAGTCATATCTTCATTACACATCGGCACCCCGATCATATTATGTTTCTAGGTGCATTACTTAGTCGGATGAAACGAAATCACCGAAAAAAGCCTTTAACGATTTTCTGTCCTGAAAATGCATTTTATCATATTATCGGATTCATTCGGTTCTATAATCCGTCGGGGGTTCCGGATTTCGTTAATTTTGAAACCTTTACACCTGATGAACCAGAATATCTCATAACGCTCCCTAAATCAAACACTGAAATGTGGGCTGCAGCAGCTTGTCATACTACAATGGCGGCGGGATACGGCATCATTCAGGGTGACACAAAAGTAGTTATCGTGCCAGACACAGCTCCAAACTGTAAAACACTCCTTGCTTTAGCCAAAGACGCGAAGGCCCTATTCCATGACGCCACTTTCCCCACCGCTGTCCATAACTTCGCTGCCACAAAAGGACATTCCAGTCCCGAAGGTGCAGGTCTGGATGCAGCTAAAGCAGGAGTAGAAACGCTAGTTTTAATCCATACTAGTCGCGCTCGGGCTCGAGATGACCATAGTTTATTCGCTGGAGCTGCAAGATATTTTGCGGGAGAGATTCATGTCGGTTCAGATAACACGAAGTTTACATTTTAATGTATAAAACAAGAAATGGTCCTTTGATGACTCCTTATTCCATAAAAAAAGGTTCTCCCATCGTCGCTTGCTTGGGTGAGGCCCTTATCGACTTCATCGCCAAAGAAACCGGAACCCTGAACGTTGTTCGTTCTTTCCATAAATATCCTGGTGGGGCACCAGCTAATGTTGCCGTTGGCCTTGCACGCTTAAATGTGGCAACTGGGTTCATCGGTAAAATCGGCACTGATATCTTTGGGGATTTTGTAAAAACCCAATTAGAACAAAACCGTGTTAATACGGACGGGATTACCCAGACAACCGAAGCCCCAACGGCATTAACCTTCGTCAGTCGGTCTGCCAGTGGCGACCGAGACTTTCTCTTTTATCGCAATCCTTGTGCTGATATTCTCCTGCAGAAAACCGATATACCCCACGACTGGTTACAGAACATCCAGTACCTTCACGTCGGAGGTGTAAGTTTAACTCGCCAACCAAGCCGAGATGCAACCTTGTATGCCGTAAAGACTGCTCACGATTATGGTGCCACAATCACCTTTGATCCAAATCTCAGGTTAGCTCTCTGGCAAAAAGGAATCAAGGAATGCCGGAATACAATTCGTGAACTCCTTGAATATACTGATATCTTTCTACCCTCCGAAGAAGAATTGACGATACTAATGAACACAACAGATCTTAATACAGCGGTTCTACTTGCTCATGAAAATGGGCCTTCTACTGTCTGCGTAAAACGGGGGCGCCAAGGAAGTTATAATTCTCAGAGAACTTCCAGTGGTGAAACGCAAGGATATTTTCAATCTCCATATCCGGTTCAGGTAGTCGATACTACAGGTGCTGGGGATGGCTATGACGCTGGACTATTAGCAGGCCTTGTCCGTCAGTTACCCTTTCAGAAAGCTGTATTATGGGGTACTGCCGTTGCATCGTTGGTAATCACTAAAATGGGTGCAATGACTGCTCTTCCAACAGAAATGGAACTAACAAAATTCCTAAAAGACTTCGAGAAACTTGAAGGCTAGGCTACACAATACCGGTACACTTCATGGTTACCCGCTGTTTCAGATTTTGCACGAACAATCCGAATCACGTCACCGGGACGGGCACCAATCGCCTTCGCTGCCGGATCTCCAGCTTTAATTTTCGGTAATTTCTCTCGGTGTATTCCGTATTTCTTTTCAATCTCTTCGATTTCTTTCTCTGTAATGATGTCATGTTCGGGTACCAAATCATGAAGGAACAAATCAATTGAGAGAAAACGACGGTGTAGCAGTTCAACATCCATTTCTTTGGCTTCGCGTCGCGCTGCGTAAGTGTACCGCTCGCCCCCTATGATGATGGCATGCGTGAATTCGCCATTATCTCGCTCTTTGATGGTATTTCGAAGAATTTCCACTCCTACTGTTGGAGTATCAAGAATAATACGCACGAGGAGTGTATCTTTGGGTTTCTTGGTTGATTTCGCATGAACATCAGCAATGCCTTCTTTTTCGCCTTCTACACGTTTGGTGATTTCATACCCGCGCCGTTCGATAAGCCGCTTGAGATAACTAAACTGCTTGTCTGTTAACACAACTCTCACCATGAACTAGGTTATGGATTTCCCGCGCTCGCTTCGCGACAGTGGATAAACAACTTATAAACATTTGTGTCCTCTCGGTTTCTTTAACCTCATTTGGGAGGGGAAAGCAAGGTTCTCCGCATGTTGTCTGGGTCAATTTGTGATGAGAGAATCTCGATTTCCCGCTTTGAAGGGGGTGCTGTTTCAGCAATCTTTTCAGAAATTTTGAATTGAAATCCAGTGTTTTCTAGAACATCTTGTAATTTTACACCCGGATGAACAGATTTGAGAATAATACGTTTGGAGCTCCGATCAAACTGGAAAATACATAGGTCAGTTACAATAATATCTGGTCCTCCATGACGTGGACCCTTTGCTATAGGAATCCACCCGGGGCTCGTAACGAATGGTACTTCCTTAACTAAGTTTTTCGAACTGTGGTTTGGTCGCCATGAAATGATGCGACGGAAACTTCGGATCATGAGCGGTCCTCCTGCTCCACCAGGTAATCGTACCTTTGGGTGGTGAGGGTCGGAACCAATTATGCTCATGTTTAAGCTGCCAAATTGGTCAATCTGGACTCCACCCAAAAAAGCTACATCCATGCGTCCTTTATTCGCTAAATCGAATATTTCAGGAAAAGTGATTGCATTTTCACATCTATCAAAAAGATGGGGATCACCTGTGGAGTAGGGTAGCACCTGGGGTTTCGGATTAATAGTGCCTAGTATTGTGAAATATAATAAATCGGGAGCATGTGTTGCCCGCGCTAATAGTGTTGCTATCATTTGGACAGGGCTAGCCACTCCAGTAAAGACCCGCTCTCCATTCTTTAGCTGACGGGCAAGCGTTGAAATGATGAGTTCATCAAAAGAGTAGTCTTTTGCTGGGGCGTTCACTTATTTTCCCCCGAATTAATTTCTGAGGTGGTTTTCCAAGGAGGTGGTAAACCTACCTTCTCAAGAAAGGCTGCATGATTTGAGCATTCTAACACATAGGACTGTAAATATTGGGCAAACTGTTCTTTGGTTTGGGCCATATCTTGATAGTAAGCGAAGTGAGTCATATCGATTTCATATTTTTGATTTAGGGCTGTAGGAGCTGCCCCATAAGGAACATGCGCAATGGCATCGACCAAGAAATGGGGAATGGTGATATGCTTGGGATTTAAGGTGTCTGGCTCAACAATTTCTTCAACGGTGACCAGCACTCTCTTACACGCTTGAGCTGTCGTTAGAGTGAAGGCCGTCCACGGTTCATCAAGGACTACATTTCCTTTTGTATCAGCCTTATGTGCATGAAGCAACAAGATATCAGGGCACAGAGCTGGGACTGTAATGACCGTTTCTGTTGAATTGTAGGGAGAGGGTAAAATGTGATAATCCTCACGGCTTGAAAGCAAATCGGACCCTCTGAAATCTGGTAGTGGAATGAAGGGAATGCCATATGCTCCTGCTCGTAAAGCCATACAAATCGCATAACCCATGCTTTCTTTCACATCAATCATTCCACTTTCAGCTGCCTCTCGAAAGCGCCGCATTGTCGAAAACCCGTTCTTGGTCATCACGCCAAGGAAGTAGAATTCAAGTTCTGAAATCAAGCCTGCACCAATGAGCTGATCGACACCAATACTGTTAGGTGCACTTACTATACGTAACTTCTTAGCCTGTGCACGAATGATTTCATGGATTGCGGCCATGGGTAATCGATTTGCTAGGATTCCCTCTAAATAGATGTGACATCCATCCGTGATGTTTTGACCTATTAGATTAGCCAACGAGGTAATTTTACTGGATTCAGTCATAATTCATTCGACCTTGATGTTTGGTATCTCAGATTCTGAGAGCTTTGGAGATTCCTTATTTCTTTTCCCGGGGAGGCGCTGAGAATCCAATCCAGCCTTTCCTTATTACCCACGCAATGGGTATAAGGATTGCAGGAATCATGATTGATAATTGGATTTGCCATGTATAGATTGGAATCCCATTTGGAAGATAGAGGATTGGGAATGGCCAAAAAATGTTATACATGCCTAAAATATTGGCTATCAGAGAGGGTACGGCCACAGTCACTGTGATTGCAGTAAGGATGACGATTATTCGGTTCAACCGATTGGCGAGTAAAATCGAATGCAATGAAACTAGGTCCGTCAGGTTACGGGCATTGATTTCTAGTGACTGTTGTTGGCGTTCTAATTCGCCAATAGTTGTGTCAAGGAGTGCTCGTAGTTCATCATTGAGGTGGAGGTATCGTGGAACGTGTTGTAGCATCATGTCTACAAAATGTCGCTGGGTTGTAAGATGTTGATAGAATTCGTTTTGAAGGGCGCGAATTCGTTGAATCTCCGCTAATAATGTGTTAATGTTAATGTCAGCGTATTTTGATTCCAGTTCCTTTGTTGCTTCAATAATTTGGTTAATGATGAGGGTATTCCTTTCAATGAGCTCTTGTACAATACGAACGGAAACCAAAGAAGGCGAAATTTCCATTCCAGCGGATACAAGGTTTCGCAGTGTTTGTTCAACTTCTTCAATGGCATCCGGTGGAATGTTCTTTCCAACCGTGGCAACCATTTTCTCTCCTAAAAGGATTAAGACGGGTTCTAAAAGTTGAACTGGTTTGGCAATTACGGTGGGGACGTGGAATGCTGAGTAATCGTAGAAACGGTGATACCGACCTTCAAGGGTTCGTTCAAAAACCCGTGAAAGGCTTTTGGAATCAACGGATAAAAACAAACCGAGTTGATTGTATTCTTCTGCGGTTGGATTTATTGCAGAAAGCCAAATGAAGTCTGTATCACGCCAGATTTTTTGAAAATCCTCGCTTTTTGCCAGTTTGTGGAACTCATCTTTTTGTGTGTAATACACCTGGATCATTTGGCTTCGAACCCTCCGATGATTAGGAGGAGTTGTTCATGTATGTATTGGAGGGGGTATTAAAAGATTGAAAACTTGCCTTTGTTTACTTGCCCCGTCGTTTAATTGTGACTGTTTCGTCTTTCAGTTCCAATAATCCCCCGCGAACTAACTCTTGGACTCGACGCCGTGCCTCATAGACACCAACACCTAGGATTTTACTGAGTTCTTCGAGGGTTCGCTGACCTGTTTCACGTACTAACATGTATATTCGGTACTTGGGATCTTTTTCGAGGGCTTTCTTCAACCGCTCAAGTTCGACTTCCAGATCAGTGACTCGCCGCTGCAGGACGGTTGTGTCCTGCACTGCTTCACGTTGTACAATACTCACAGTTCTGAGCTGTGACACTTCTTCCTGTGCATCTTGAGCAATATCTTTTTTCACGAGTATATCCTTTTGCAGAGCCAGTAGCTCTTCATCACGCTTTTTCACGACCTCGCGTAATTTCCCCATGCGTTCAGCCATGGCTTCCAGTTGAGTTAACAGATGCTCTTCTCTTTCTTTTGCAGTGTTTTCTGCTGTCTTAATGTCCTCTTCTAATTTCATATTCGTCTGTTCTGTTGATGATAATTTTGTGCTCATGTCTTTGAGCTGTTTGGATTTCTCCTTATCGCTGGCGATCATTTCATCGAGTTTCTCTTGCAATTGAGATATTTGTTCTTGGCGTTCAGCATTATCATTGTTCGCTTGGTCCAGTTGCTCACTCAGATCCTTAACCTGATCTGACAGAGCAATTTTCTTAGTATTAATCTCCTCAACTTGCTGAAGCAAATCAGCAACCTGTTGAGTAAGTTTCTGGTTTTCTTCACTGGCTTCTTCCCTCTCAGCTGCTACGAAAGTATCCTCAACTTCCTCTAGAGGACTTTCCTCTTCTTCGGTGCTTTCCTCAACTAGTTCCTCATCAGACCGTTCAATAATCACTTCATCTTCTTGGCTGACTGATTCTACTTCTATGGATTCATCATCGATTTCAAAATCCGCTTCTTCAGAAGACTCCTCCACGATTGTTTCAGAATCATCAATGGATGGCTCCTCAACTGTTTCCATTGCAGACTCCTTGGTTTGCTCTCCTGGTCTGCGGAATCTCCATTTCTTTTCAGAAGAATTACTTGGCTCCTCAGGTAACTCAGTGGGCATAAGAATTCCCCTATCAGTACTAGACTATCAAGAAGCGTATTCAAAAAACTTTGTGGCTAACACTTTGAGAAGAACGAAATCTCGCGTATCACAAAATACTCAATTTTCTGGTTCAATCACACTTCATAATCAAAACAATAGATTGGTGTTTGGAATTGACGGGTGAGCAAATGGACTTCTGCTTTGATCGTCTTCGGTGTCTCGCCTTGAAGACATCTTGCGATTAAATTAGCAACGATTGGCATCTGATCGGATTTCATTCCTCGACGAGTTATCTCCTGAGATCCTAAACGAACCCCGGCATCAGCAATGATATCAGCAGCCTCTAATCTGGCACACATTTTTTCACCTTGGTTGAAATTCTCGGTGTGTAACAAAACTTGATGGGATCTTGTATACCCCCAGGCTTCTCCAATAAGGGGAATTTGCCTTTCTGCTAGTTCTTTCGCTAACTGCTGTGAATTGTTTACAACCTGCTTTGCATAATCTTTGCCAAAGGCAAGGAGTTCTGTTAGGGCAATGCCAAGCGCTGCCACTCGATGGTGGTGATAATTATCAACTAAGACTGGATTTGGGCGCAAAGTAAAATCAATCTGTTCCGCGAGTTCAGCATTGTTTTTTACTAGCACAATTCCTCCCTGTGGACCGAAAAGGGTCTTATGTGTGCTCCCAAGCATAATCTGTGCGCCTTCTTGAAATGGGTTCTGAAATTGCCCGCCTGCGATTAACCCAAGAACATGGGAACCATCATAGACCAAGATAGTACCTACCTCTTGGCATATCTTTGCTAACTCAGATACCGGATGTGGCTTTAGAATAATACTCGCACCTAAAATGAGGATCTTTGGACGAATCTGTTCCACCTGTTGAATCGCCCCTTGAATATCCATCGAATAATTATCAGCAAGATAGGGGAGATAATGAACCTCTAACGGAAACCGAGCCTGAAGGTTTAGCGGATATCCACCATTATCAAAATGCGAAATGAGAATGGGATCATTAGGTCGACATATTCCCATGATTACGGCCATAAGTGAAAGGTGCCCTGATAGGGGCCGAACATTTGCATATTGTGCATGAAACAGTTTCTTTGCAGCATTGATGGCGAGTTTTTCCACTTCCACTGAATATTTCTGTCCACCATACCATGGCTCATCCCAAGCATAGCGATGGCCAAAATCTGATGCTAACATGGCTCGGACTTGTGGGCTTGTCAGATTCTCGGAGGGAATAAGGTTCAAGCAATGTTGCCGCCAGTCCTCATGTTTGCGCATACTTGAATGGATTTTTTCAGCAATTTCAGCACACATGATTAATCGACTCCAAAGCTGGTCATTGGGACTTCTGGTATTCCTTTCATTAGAATGTATGTGGTTGAACAAGCTTTTTCAACACTAACACCGGAAGGCTGACCTTAACTGCAGGCGATGATTTTGACCCAAAACCCTACTGCCGAAGAGACGCCGCTAAGTCAGCAACCAATCCAAGTGGCGACACTCTGGTCCTCTTGGCAAGTTGGCGCTAATCTCCTGTGGGCTTATACGGGTGCTCTCGCCGTTGATCTTGGTGCAACTGGAGTGCAACAAAGCACTGTAACTGGTGTTCAAACCCTCGGTAACGCCTCCATGCAGTGGGCTTGGGGGAGCCTAACTGATCGCTTTGGACGACGACCATTTCTATTCTTAGGGCTACTCGCCATTGGCATGACAGCAGCCCTGGTTCCGTTCGCTACGAATGCCTGGCACCTAATCCTACTCCTTTTGGTTCCGACCATCATTGGAAGCGCTGCTATCCCCGCTTGGAATGGTCTCCTCGGGGATCTTACCACAATAACTGGGCGAGGGCGATTTGTAGGAATCATAACAGCAATCGGAACAATAGCCTCAGCAGTTTCTCTAGTCACTGTAGGCTTCGTTGCTGTTTCTATTGGATTGACGGGCCTAGCCCAGTATCAAGTGCCTATGTATACTGCAGCTGTTTCGATGGCTATCGCCGTTATTTGTGTGTTAGTTCTCAGCGAAACCGTGCGACCTTCAAAACGTCGCTTATTTCAGATTCGAGATTCAATCAAACGCACACCACACTTCAGACGATTTTTAATTGTAAACACGCTCTTCTTTGCTGCAATGGGTGCCGCTTGGCCACTTTTCCCAATCATAACGCGAGGCATCCTAAATATCGATTTATTTTTCATCGCCTTTTTCACTGCGATTTTCAGTATCAGTTCAGGAATCGCCCAACTCAGTGGAGGTGTCCTTACTGATCGGTATGGTCGCAAACCCATTATCATTGTAAGTCGATCAGTCATCTTTCTTGCTCCTCTTTCTCATGCACTAGGCGCAATCACAGGCAATTTTTGGTTTCTTTTACCAAGTAATATCGCCGGTGGCTTTCTAACAGGATTATTCATCGTTAGTAGCACAGCATGGCTTCTTGATTCTGCTCCAAAGGTCTATCGTGGTACTGTCGTTGCGCTATTCAACTTCTTCACGGGACTCAGCGCTTTTTGTGCTGCCATGGTTTCTGGTCTCTTGCTAGATTACATGGTCTCGTTTCTTCCCTATGCAAGTGTTGTTATAGCGATGATGCTAACCATAGTCGTTATTCGAATCATTGTTTCTATGGGGTATCTCACCATTAATGAGACTCTTGTAAAAGTCCCCGCTCCAACGGTGCCACCAATTCCTGGACCTGAACGGGCTCCCTAAGGTTTGAAAGATGAATGGAGGGCCCGAACAACAGAAGTATAGAATTTTGCGGTTTGAGGAATGGATTCAAGGAGAACATGTTCATCGGAACCATGGATCCCATACCCAATAGGACCAAAGTCGATAGCTTGAATGGGCCGGTCTGTAAAATGCCGCGTATCACTAGCCCCCCCTAATTCAATTGGGCTTGTCTTTTGACCCAATTCCTGTGCGACCTTTTGTGCAACTCGTACTAATTGGGAATTAGTGGCTGTATTCATGAAAGCTTTTCCTAATCGAACTTTCATTTGATAATCAATGCCAGCGAGCTTCTCTGCTAACACTGCGTTCAATGCTTTCCTTACTGCCTGGACATCGTTGGTCATTGCACGTCCATCAAAATAAACTTCCCAGCGATTTTCGCGTTCAAACAGCAAATTAGGACAAAATGTAATTCCATAATCACTGAGATTCGTAGTAAACTGCACTCGTGAAATTGGAAGTAACGCTTGAAGAAGCGTAGTAAGATTTTGATCAATCTTATAGTTTGCTTGGTTGGCGGAAGCTTGTGGGTTGATAACTTCGAGCTCAAACCAGTCTGGGACAACATTACTTTTGACATAACTGCCCGCTGTCGAGGTGACTCTCATGTGTGGATTTTGAAGTAGAAAATTCGATGCCGCAAGGAGGGCATGTCGGTCCACTCCGGGTATGAAGTAAGCTGAATGACGGGATGCTCGGCCAACGTAATCCGTAGTGAATCGGTGTGTTTCAACAGCTCCATCATACTGTAAAGGGTGTTGAGGAACACTAACTGAGACCGAGACAGTGTTCCGACGGCGAGTAACAATCTGCATACCCACCCCATCTGCAGTAATCAAATAATTCGGAAACAAGTGCTGTTTTTCGAGTTTTGAACGAACTGCAGTAGCTCCATTGGTGCCACCAATTTCCTCATCGCCCGTCATCGCAAAAGCAACGGTACCCTTAATTTTCTGATGAGGAATCTCCTCAGCTGAGAGGAGGAGTGCAGTCGTATTTCCCTTATCATCTGCGGTTCCTCGTCCATAGCCAAATCTGTCGCGCACGGTTAATTCAAAAGGGTCAGTCGTCCATCCGGGACCAATGGGCACCACATCAAAATGAGAAATAAGTAACGTAACGGGACGACCTTTTCCATAGATTCCTAAAACAGAGTAGAAGCCGTTCTTTTCAAGAATTATCGAATTGAAGCCAATCTCAGAGAGCTTTTCATGTAGGAATTCGGGGCACTCTCGAGTGGGACGCACCTCCTTCGCAGGATCATTGACTGTAGGTAATGAAATGAGTTTCTGTAAAATGCTCTGATACTCCATAAAGTGATCACTCCATTCTTAAGGGCGTGTAGTAGTTACTGTACATCCCTTCTTTTCTACAATAATTGTATGCTCTGCTTGAGCAATGGAATTTTCATCCCGAAGCCCTAAGAGAGCATAATTGTGAATGCACCCTTGGTCTCTAAGTTTGTTAAGTGTTTGAGTGATCTGACTTGGTTCTACGAATTTTGTCATCCACCGTGAGGCAAAGGGGAGTTGTACAAATTCAATCTTCATCTTACTGAAAAGCATCCGCAACTCAGCATCTTTGGGGTTGCGCCTTGGTGTAAAACCGTAAATGTGCCCGGGTTCTAGATTCTCAACGTAGGGGTTTCGGCTATAAGTAGAAAAAGGTTCAATTGCGACAACCATGTGTTCCTCTAATCTTGGGGACGCTACTCGACTAATTGAATGGGTTACGGCGGGTACTGAAATCCCTGCATGTAGATTAAATTGTTCTATACTATGGCCTGTTAAGTTCTCTATGGGTCGGGTGTTTGCCTTGCGCATCGCTTTGGAGATGGCTTGCGATAAGTGCCATATCCGTATTCCCGATCGAGCCGTTTCCAAAGCGGCTTGTAATCCGGCTTCAGCCCCAACAATAAGCTGTTGGAGCGCTTCATCATCTCCCACGAGCACGGTTCGAGCGTTATCCGCCACATACCCGTCGACATGTGCTCCTAAATCAATTTTCACAAGAGACTGTGTAGGTACCTCAGTCGTGTCCTCCAAACCTGGCGTGTAGTGGGCAGCATGATGATTGACTGAGATATTAATTGGAAAAGCTGGTTTTCCTCCTAATTCCAGAATTTTCTTCTCGCCTGCCTCAGCGATTGTGAGTAACGAAGATCCCACTTTCACGAGTTCACACGTGAATGCAAGGGCTTGGGAGGCAATTTTACCAGCCTCTAATAGCTTTTCACGGACTTTTTCATGTCTCTCCGTAGCAGCCATCTCTTTTCAATCCAACCAGACAAATTACCCAAGAAAAAGGGTGGGTACTAGTTAAAATCGGCTGTTGACTTTAATTTAGCTATTGCTCCATGTTTGACTTGGGCTCAAAAGAGTTAAGAATAGACTTTCCAATGGTTAGGAAGGTGGATGTAAGCCACTTACCTCGGGGGCTCCGAATTTGACGACATTAGCAGAGCTTCGCAAGTACTACTCTATGCTCAAAGATGTTAGCGCTAAATGCCAAACAATAATGGGCGGTCTTCCGTCAGAAATCGAGACCTCGTTAGAGGATACTGGGCGGGAGCTTGTAGCCCTTGAAGGCTTTGATAGAGACGCAAAAACAAGTTGGTCTCTTAGTCCCAAGAAACGCCGACTTGTAAAACAAATCGATCAGAGCATTCCTAAAGTTGATGAGGATTTATCACGTTCATTACGTCTTCATATCGAATTACTGAAATCTTACATGACTGAGCTTGAAGAATTGAAAGCTACAATCATGACTTTTGATATCAAACTAGGGCGCGACCTCAATAGCCTCTCCTTTCCCTCAACACAAGGGGGCTATGCAGTTGTGTTGCCCGTTCTCTCCCGGTTTGTATCAAATCTAGAAGGCCTTTCTAAACAACTTCGTGAAGCTTTGCAAAAACAAACAAATGATATGCTTGAACAAAATCGGGCATTGATTAAAACCTATGATCGTTTTGTTGGTATTGACACCAGCGATGTATCAATTAGTGCTGAACGTGAATCAGTTGGAGTAAACACAATCCCGGAGCTTTTCGAGATTCGGAAGACTCTCCGGAAAGAGCATGAATACCTCACTAGCCGGCGAGGAGAGGTCGTCGATACCTTACGTGCAAAACTACAGGCTAGTATTGAATCTTCCATATCGCTGTTAGAAAGTGCTCGGAGTCTAAACCTAAAGGTGCCCATGGCGATTTCCACGTCATTAGAAGGCTTGAAGAAACAACTCAAAGGAGAAACTAACCTCACTACACTTCTGGGATTGGTTCAGCAATATGATGGACAGGTTCTCAAAGCTTCGAGTGAAATTAGAAGTCAAATTTTAGAATTCGGCCATAACTTAAACCGTATACTAGCTAGCGCGAATATCTCCCAAGAAGCGACATTTCTTCCGCCTGCACCTCCTGAAGTTCCTAAAGAAGCGGATTTAGCAGCTCTCATTGCTAGCTTTGAGCGATTACAGGCTTACAAAACTAATGTTGAAACAGCAATTCGGGCTGAATCCACGCGGATTTTAGATGATTTAATGCGAGCAGTAAAACGCAAAGTCTTGGCAAATACGGATGATCTGGACAAATTTGTCAAAACTCAAACCAAGAAGTTGCAAAAAGGCGATCTCAAAGCCTTTGTCAAGGTCTACTCAGATGTTGCCGCACAGATTATTGAAGAACATGGGAAACTGCTTGCAGAGATTCGAACGCAGGAAGCGTTACTTACACGGATTTCTGAAACGGCAAGCACCGTCCTTGATAAAACCACAATGGGTGCTGCCCCAGCGCCAGTTCGAAGTTCAGATATTAGTTTCCCCGAACTAGTTGAGGCGTACGCCCGCCTTCATAAGCATGTCGAAAATCGAATCGATTTATTCCGAAAAGCTTGGGAGCGTGAACTCAACGCCCTCTTAGCTGAAATTCAAGTTATCAAGCCAACCTATCGTGAATCTTTCAAAACTATGGAAGAATTTTTAGAAAATTCAATTGCACAAATTAGGAATAGCACCAGCTTCGAAGAGATTGAAGGAGTTGCCCGGGAAGCACAAGGAGATGCTCTCTATAAGGCGCAAGATGCCATTGAGAATCTTAAATATCGACTCGACCTCAAGCTGCGGCTTGCGGTTTCCAAACTCCTTGGGATGGGCTTAACCATCCCCTCAGAAGTTCAGGCTGCCATTCAAGAGCTCACCCAGATCGTTCCTGCGAGCGAAACCTATGAGGAAGCAATTCGTAAAGCTCATCACATAGTCGAACTCTTTGAGAAGCGCATCGTAGGGTATTTCAACCAGACTCTTAATGAACAAATCAAAGCCTTCTCTGAATTAACTAGCGTCTCCGCCACTCTTGGAATTAAAACCGACACCTATGTCAAGCAATCAATGAAATTACAGGATAAATTGCCAGCCAATATTGAAGAACTACCGGATCGTTTTGACGAACTTCGGGAATTATTAACAGACGCAAAATTACTGAAAGACATCCGTTCCAAAGCCAATGAGGTTTGGCGTAATCTCAATTCGGTCACTGATCTACTTGAAAGACATGGTCAGGCAGAGATTGTTGTTAAACTCAAGGATCTCCTTGCTCGGGTTCCTGATGCTTTGGAGGCGGAACAAGTAAACACGGTACTGGAAATCTGTATGGCTTTAGTTGAAGCCCAAAATAGTGTTCTTGACATCCTTCGAAATATGGAACAAAAGACTGAATCCGCATTTGAACAATTACTTGAGAATACGACTGAATATTATTCCACAATTAAACGTGTTTATGCATCTCGACCAACTGAGTTTAGCAAAATTATCTTTCCAATCGACACTTTACAGAATTTACGTGGAAAACTAGAAACCGTTAATTCTCTTCCTGAAGCCATAGATATCTTCACCACAATTCGAAGCCTAGAACAACAATGGCTGGAGAAAATTAAAGAACTTGATGAATGGCACAAGGCGCTTCGCGTATTTCTTGCAGACTTTAATCCCGCAGCGCCTAAAGCTGAACGAAATCGCCAATTGAACGAAATTGAAAAACGAATTCGAGAGACCTATTCTCGTGAGGATACCGCAAATTACCTCACGTGGGCTGCTCGAGAACTGGGAGCTGCAATGGTTGAACAGAAAGAAAAAGCCAAGAAGAAATAGGGTGAAACAACATGGAAGCATCAGATGAAGGACCGCGTGTTGCGGAAGTATTTGCCATCGGAATTGGAGAATGTGGAAGCAACCTCGTCGGTGCTTACCTCAAACAAGCTCGTGAACGCATGCTACCTCCACGAATCCGTGGGTACCTGTGTATGAACACCGATCGCTCAGACATCACAAAGCTTCGCCAGAAATATGACATTCCTAAAGAGAATACCCTCCTCTATGGCGCTTCAGATATTGGCTGTGGGGGTAACTTTACAGATGGCTATACTTATGTTCATGACTTCAAAGAGGTCATAATGGGTCAGCTGACTCAATTAGGCTTCGAAGGAGTTTCTGGCTTTGTCATTTTCACCTCATCTGGTGGTGGAACAGGGTGCGGTGGTGCCCCAGCACTAATCGAGATACTAAAGGAACGGTTTCAAGAAGAAGAGGGACGCCGCATCTTTGTCTATGTCTTTACGGTACTGCCTTTCAAGGATCAGACCTCGGAAGCCCTCAACACGATGTGGTCCCTTTCGAAGCTTCTTCGAGGGCAATTAGAGGACCGTGGAGCCGATCTTGTTTGTTTACTTAGTAATCGTGCGATGCTTCGTCGTATCCTAGCTTGGAGAGAGGGTGAAGTGGCTGACTTTTTGCAAAAACAATTGCAAATAGATGTTGCAAAGGTAACTGATGTCGAAGGGATGGTTCCATCAACCGTAGATGGTGCTAATGACGTTTCTAAGGCCCAAGAGTCAGCTTTTGTTGAACTTGTAAACCCACTTGCTCTAAGATTTGTAGAGCATATGCTGAGTCCCGGTGTAGTCGAACCTGGAAAAGAAGTCTTTCCAACAACGGATATTGCTGATTATGCCCGGAAATTAGATCCAATCGTTGTCCCATGCTTATACACTGATGTTAGCCTCATCCCATCTGCTGGCAATATTCCCACCCAGCTAAAAACAATGGTAAAGTATGCAGTCGAACATTGCAGCTTCGCAGAAATTGGTTCAGAACCCGGAGCCTCATCAACATACTACACATTTTCTGGTACCAAAGAATACGCCCGGGCTGAATATGACCCGCACATCAAACAGGCTCTCCGTCCATACACGGCAAAGGGTGCAGCAATTACTCCCTGTTTTGTTTCCTATGAAGACGAAGCTCATCCTTCAGACTTACTCCTCCTCTTAGGGCTTCCCCAGATTCCCGAAATTGAAGACCTTGTCAATTCTGCCACTGAACTTGTCGATTTACATTCAGGCCCCTCTCCTTTGCGCCGAGGTTGGTTCAAAAAGTCCAAAGGGGTTAGTGAAGAAGTCCTCCGAGCTGCAATTCGCGATGTCGCCGAACTCTTCAATCTCGAAATGAAATAGACCAACGGTAGTGGAGAGAAAGAAGGTTGATTACAGCAGAAGAATTGCTGGAACGCATCCTCATACTTACAACCGTCAACTCAACACTAATCCATGCTCTTATCACGATTGAAGCCGAAGGGGATTTAGATCCTCAACAAATTAACCAATTAGCCAATGGTGTTCGAACCGTTCGCAAATCCGTAAAACAAGCACTCGTTGATTCAAAAAATAACCACGCTTCCTCAGGCTCTTCTTTTGTTGATGACACGATAAAGGTCATTCTTACCCATCTGGAACGAATTGAAACAGCTCTAGACTCTTATTCGAAATCTCGGAAAGAAAAGATTTCAAAAACTAAAATCAAGGAACCACTACTAGCTACACAGCAACTGATTGCCGAAGCGAGTGAGGATCTGGCAGGACTGACAGGGAAACCCTTCCAACGGAGACTCTCCATTTACGATCCTGATAAGAAGCTCCCTCCTTTACAGCAATTGCTAGACAAATATTCCAGTCGTAGCCATTTACTCTTACCGAATTTTTGGTTTGAATCCTGTCGTGAATTATTCCGATATAGCGAACCTCGTGAAATAATCAAAGAAGTCACCACTACGGCCAGCCAGGTCTTTTACACGCTTATTCGACGCTTCCTAGCTGAGGCCCCCTGTGCGGGATTACTGCAAGAGTTATCTCGACGAGGAACATTGGGGACGGAATTAACGAGTCGAGAGCAAAATAAAATTGCCGAAGCAAGCCGGGAATTTTATGATCAGCTCGAAAACGCATTGAAAGATAATTCACCCAAATCAAGTCTAAGTGAAGCGAAACGAAACCTCCGTTCATTTGATTGGGGACCAGCTGATGTCGAAAAACGAGTAGTCGGCGTCATTCATCGTAGTGCTCGCGAACTGGTTGATAAAGCCGCAGATAGTAAAACTTTGTCTGATATAGAACGAATTATTCAAGCTGAGCTTAGCCGCTACATCAGCGCCCTTACATCGACTCTCCATAATTTACCGCGCTTCAACCAGTTACTAACAGATATGAAGGTCTAAGTGGGGTAAAGGCGTTTTTTCAATTGGGCTTTCCCTGTTTCCACATTATAATCGATTAGATTAGCCCGAGAGAGATCACCCAAAGCTTTTCTAATGGCTGTGGCTTCATGTCCTGCAGTTTTTACAATTTCTTCACGCGTCATTTCCTTCTTGCGTCCATGAAGTAAAAACAGGGTCTTGGCATGTGGTTGGGCATAAAAGACATCTTCAAGCAAAGCGATGTAAAGAGCTAATAACTCTTGGACTGGAATCGACGCTTCGTGTTCAGCGACAAGCTCTTTATATGTATCAGACATTTTTTCTAATTGACTCTTAATCGCATTAAGCTCCGATTCCATCGCACGATTTTTTACCATAAGATCGGTTGTTTGATCAGCCGATTCTTTTAACTCTGCGATAGTCCGTTCGAGGCGTTCGATTGTTGCGTCTTTCGTTTGTAACTCTTGAGTTAATTCTTCAAACCGGGTCTGGGAGGTTAGGTTGAATTCACGCTGTTCTAAAAGCTCCCTATTCATGTCTTTGACAATCTTTTGGATGCGTTTTGTTGCTTTTGCCACTTCATCGGTGTAATCTTTTTCATTAGACTTCTTTGTTGCCATATTACTCACCCTGTATTTTCCATATAGAATTGTGGGGCGTTCCTCTATTTATGATTAGGGTCTCTCTCCTTGTTTTTCCCTTGATTTGCGAGGAGCTATCCGATTCAATTGAGGGGGCGGTGGTGGCGCTACAATTGACTCTTGAGCGAAATCAAAAATCGTATTAGCTTCGCCTTTATACTCGACCGTTAGTTTTTGTGATGCATCTACTGTTCCAATCCGTACAGCTGTCAATCCATGTTTTCTAAAAGTGGCTATCACCTCCTTGGATTTCTCTGGGATAGTAGAGACCACAAAGCCTGTTGAAATATACATTTTCAGCCAAGTAATTAGATCAAGCCCATTTGGAATTGGGATTGTTGCCAGGTCAATCAATGCTCCCTTTTGCCCATATTCAAGCATTAACAGTGTAGTTCCGATGATTCCACCATTACTCAAATCCTTAGACGCTGAAAGCATTCGTCTTTCAGCAAGAACTCGCATCGCCTCATAGCGTCTCAGAACCTCTTCTGAGGTCTTAATAGATGTTGTATCCCATCCAAATTCATAATTCGGGGAAATCCGTCCGTTTAAATCTACAGCTAAAATTAACTCATCACCGGTCTGTGCTCCACCCGCACTAATGTATGACTCACGGGCCACTGTTCCGCAAATCGAGGCACTAACTCCGTTAACAGGAGCGAAGGGGGTAGTGTGACCGCGAACGACCTCAACTTTGAATTTCTGACCCGCTGTACAGATTCCCTCCATAAACTTGACTCCCGCTTCCATCTTGGTGAAGGCAATATTCACCATAGCAACAATCGGTCGGCCTCCAGCCGCATAGATATCGTTGACATTGACTAAGATCGACGAATACCCTGCGGCATATGGTTTCGATTCAGCTAATTCGGGGATGACCGCATCAGTTGAAAGTAAAATAAGGTTATTTCCTCCCAAATCAATAGCAGCCGAATCTTCGCCAATTGATGAAAGAACATGTGGGCATTTGAAGCCTTCTTTCCGCAGAATTTTTACTAGTTGGCCAATGGGTTGTTTACGGCGTAATCCCCAATAGTCTTTTACCTCAGATATGATGGATGTGAGTGTTTCGGGCATCGGAATTCAGACACCTCTAAGGGAATCGAGTATCTGAACTTCGAAAAAAGTTGTGGTTTAAAAGGATTTGAGCAGAAATTTCAGTTGGAATGATAATGGTTTTAACTAGTGATGGAAAATCCATCAATTAGTAAGCTGGGTGTTGTGACAAATAATGAGGTAATTTCAATATCATTGCCGACACCTCGAAGTTGTTTTAGCCCTTGATAGAAATTCCCTGCAATTGACACCGGTTCGAGGGGGTGTTTCTTTTCACCATCTTCAATGAGAAATACAGAATTCGCTACCACTGAGAATTCACCAGTTGCAACTGAGCTATGGAATATTCCAATAGGAATATCTGTGATCAATATTCCTTGGCCATCAATTGATGCTATGAGCTCTTCAAGGGTTTTATTCCCAGGAGTAACTTCTAAGTTTTTGCTAAAGATGCTGGGGGCTTCTTCATAGGGTAATCGCGACCCAAATGGTCCACCGGAACGAGCACAATTACCCGTTGAGTCTTTTCCAGCAATTCGACCATAATAGGAGTCGAAGAGATATCCTTTCAAAACACCTTGCTCGATGATGCTCGTTTTTCCTTGAGGGTGTCCCTCTGCATCAATGGCTTCAGTTGAGATGCCTAAGGGATCCTGTCCATCATCAATAAGGGTGAAACTGGGGTAGGCAATTTTTTCGCCAAGTCTATCACTTAGAGGAGATAATCCTTCAACTACAGCTTGTCCTTTTGCTGCTTGTTGAAGACTCGAGAGAATATAGCTGGATGCTGCCCAAGGTACCCAAAGCGTAGGTAGATTTGTCGTTCGATTGAATTTTTTGGTTCCAAGTAAGTTAATCGCTTTCGTTGCTGCTTTTTTTCCAATTCCGGTAACATCAAGGGCTTTTTCACGGGTAACTAACTCTTCAGACGCTGTCTTTCGCTGATCTCCGTCAATTGCCATTGCATATGCACTGCAAGCATTATACGCGGAGCAAGATGCCTGTTGTACTCCCAAAGTGTTACCAATGGCGAATCCACCCCATGTCCTTTCACACGCAACAGCCGCAAGAACACGCCCATTTACACTAGTCATGTCTCCGATGAGTTCAAGTGACATCTTTACTAAATCATCGGTGGATAGTTCTAAAATTTCATGAGAGAATTTCCCTTCTTTACCTGGTGGTTTGGGTTCACAGAAACCTTTGAAGCGGGTGTCCCTTTCTGAGGTTGCTTTCAAACTCGCTAAAGCGGCATTAACGCTCCTTTGAATCTGTGACGGAGTGATTCCACTCGAAGAAGAGAAACTAACACGCTGATCTTTAGCCACCCGGACTGCATTTCCCGCTACTATTCCATCTGTCGCTTCAACAACGCCTTGTTTGATTTCTACATTAGATTCACTACGGTAATACAAAAAAAGTTCAAAATTGGCTGCGCTATCTTGAGATTGGGCAAATTTCAAACCAGAATCTATCTCAGCGAGTAGGTTGTTCTTTATCTGTTCATACTCCATCAGATTACATCTCCGGGCCTACGCTTTTCCTCCGAAGGTCACATCCTCTATGAGCAGTTTTGGTCCACCAAGACCTGTGGGTAATGGATGTTGTCCGCTTTTTCCGCATCCGCCGAAATATGTTCCCCACAAGTCAAGGTCGCGAGTAGCTCCAACAATCCGTTGAAGGAGTTGAAGAATATTACCTGAAAGCGCTACCTCTCGAATGGGATGTTGGATCTGTCCATTTTCCACCCAATACCCTCGATTCGCTTTGAAAAGAAAACTCCCGTCTCCTTCTACTTGTCCACCAGCTGTTTGAATCGCATAAACACCTGTACCCAATTCTTCAAGCGCTTCTTCTTCTGTCAAATCGCCTGAAGTAAAAAAGGTGTTTGTCATTCGGGGAATAGGCATGAAACCAAAATGAATTGCTCTGCAGTTGCTTGTGACTTCTTGTTCTAATTGGTGGGCGGTTCCCCGGTTATGGAGAAAATGCTTCAACACACCTTTATCAAGAATAGTGGTCATGCTGGCTGGAATTCCTTGGTCATCATAGGGAAGCCACAATCCCCCGATTTTATCGATATCTGGAATTCCTCCATCAATTATGGTGGCATGTTCTGTACCGAGAGTAGTCCCAATTTTTCCTGCCAGTGGAGAAACACCAATCGTGACGAAATCCGCTTCACTAAGATGACCAAAACTCTCATGTGCTAATACTCCAGCTAAAGCGTTATCAATTAGAGTCGGAAACTTACCTGCAGGACAGGCTTTTGCCTTAAGCTGCTCTGTCGCCATTGTCCCTGCGGTTTCACCAATCTCTTCAGGTGTGGAACCTTTCTGGTTATAGGCTTCAAGACCTAGACTGCCGGCTTTTCGTTCTGAAGCAAATACCATGTCACCAGTACTGGTTTTCGAAGTAACTCTGCAGGTCAAATCAACGACGAAAAACTCCCAATCGATATTCGATGCCTCACTATTTGTGAAAATCTTTTGTCCATATAGTTCTCCGTAGGCTCCTGTGATGTTTTCCATTTCTTTCCCGTATACAGAAGCAGTATCTACCATCCGGTTGATAAGATCCATTTTATATTCCTGTGCTTTGGTTTCAGGATGGATTTTCACGGAGAGGGTATCTGAAGGTCTGCTTTTCACTCCTGGTCTTCGGTCAAATTCTAGTTTGAGGGAAGCCGCGGCGGATGCCGCTTTAGCCATCCGAAAGGCTCGTTTGACTGTTTCTTCAATATCCTCTGTTTCCTCACTGGCAGTGAAGGAATATCCGGGGGTTCCATGGAAGTAGCAGGTTATTCCAATTCCCGTTCGGGATTTTGAGAGGATATCTTTCCAAGTATCGTTACTTCGGGTTTTGATTCGTCTAAGTGTACGCAGGGTGAAATCATCGAAACGAGCTTCAACAAAGTCAGCGCCAAGTTTCTCACCGGTCAAGACTGCAGCCTGAAGTTTGTCGAGCATGGATTGTCCACTCCAACGATTGAGTCTTGCTCAGGGCTAGCAAATTTATAATATATAAGCCGACCTCACCAACCGCGTTTGATATCTTCAGGCAACTGAAGGAGTTAGTGAATTTAGAATGGAGTTTGGAGTGCAAATCGAGCCACAGTTAGGTTACACCTTTGAAGAAGTTTCCTCAATATCTGATGTTGCTTTACAAAATGGATTTGGCACAATTTGGTTTTCGGATCATTTCATGTTGGATAAAGTATCCACTAATCGAGTGCTCTTAGACCCATGGTTACTTATGACCGCTTTAACTCAGCAAAACCCCACGATCCGGGTTGGGAGTATGGTGTTTTGTCAGAGTTACCGCAATCCCGCTCTAACCGCTAAGATGGCGACATCATTAGATTTCTTGTCAAAGGGGCGGTTAGAGTTTGGTATAGGGGCAGGATGGAAAGAAATTGAATACCAGGCTTACGGATATCCTTTCCCTACTCCAAAAGTTCGGATTCAACAAATGACTGAAGCGATCCAAATTATTCGAGGGATTTGGGAGAATGAGCGGTTCACCTTCAAAGGAGAATATTATCAGGTTGAGGATGTCATCGCTTTTCCAAAACCGGTCCAAGAACCCATGCCGATTTGGGTCGGTGCCCAGAACGCAAAGGAATTCATGCTCCGTGCAACGGCAAAATACGGGGATGGCATTAACGTGGCATGGATGAGTACTCCTTCCGAATTAAAAGAACGATTTGACCGTCTTGCGCAATTATGCAAAAAATATGGTCGTGATTCAGCAGCACTCAAGAAATCATTAGGACTATGGACTCGAATCTTCGATTCCGCCGAAGATATGGAAACAGCTATCATTGAAAGCGCTAAAACCCGTAATGTGTCAACTCAAGAATACAGAGAACGAATAAACAAAGCCTTATGGGGCACGGCAGATTCGATTGTGAGACGATTGCGTGAATTTGAAGAGATCGGAGTGGAACACATGATTTTTATGTTTCCCCATACGATGGAAATTACCCAAATCAAGAGATTTGGCAAGTCAATAATCGCGAAATTATAATCCGTGCTTGAACCAAAAACTTCTAAAGCTAAATTTTGCACATGCCACCAACTTAAAGCTGAGGACTGTGATGCTGGCTCAGCTGGACCGACCAGATCCCGCAATAGTGACCATATAGGTGCTTAGCTTGTCATCCAATCGTATAGTCATTGAATGCAACCAGGTAATCAAAAACTATGATGACGGGGCCCTCAAGGTTGAAGTGTTGAAGGGTTTAGATTTCAAAGTCCGACAGGGCGAATTTGTCGCTATTGTGGGTGCAAGTGGAAGCGGAAAAACCACATTAATCAATCTTCTTGCGCTTCTAGACAAACCTACAGAAGGCGAGATTGTTATCGATGGTGCCTCCCTTAATGGATTAGGAGACAAAGACCTCTCCTTAATGCGGCGACACAAGATAGGCATTGTCTTTCAGGGATTTTATTTATTAGATATCATGAATGCCCGTGAAAACGTTGAAGTTCCAATGATTTTTGCCGACATATCAAAAGAGGAACGCGTTCAACGAGCACTTGATTTGTTAGATGTTGTTGGGATGAGAGATTCTGCTGAACAATACCCCAATGAAATGTCCGGCGGACAAATGCAACGAGTTGCAGTAGCGCGCGCCTTAGCCAATGAACCTGTCATCATGCTTGCCGATGAACCTACAGGGAACCTGGATACTGCTACTGGTGTGGAAATCATCAAGCTCTTCAAAGAGTTAGCACATAATCAACGGAAGGCTATGGTCGTTGCTACACACGACCCAGAAGTTGCTAGTGCCGCAGACCGAATTCTTGTCCTCCAATATGGAAAGCTTCACACTGACACTTCCATGTACGGAAAAGAAGTCGAGGTTAAGGAGGCCAAGTCATGAATGGGACCGCGGAGACTAGAGCGGGATCCCTAAATGCAACTGGAAGTCGAAGTTATATTGCCAGTTATGTTGGTAACAGTATCCGAAAGCACAAAACTCGCTCCTTAAGCTTATTACTAGGAATTGTTATCGGGGTATGCCTTGTTTCCTCAGTTTTTGTCTGGACTGACACCGGCACTCGAGTATCCATTAATGATTATTTTGATGATAACATTTTCCAATACAACATTGTTCAACGGTTTGAATATCCCGTTGATACTGAGATGATTTTTTCAGTTCAAAGCTGGTTCATGTCGCAATCCGTATATGAGGCATCTTATGTCATATACCAATCAGTGGGCATCCTCAATGGCACCACTAAAGCCGCTAGTGACCCCTATTTACCATATCCGTATGAGAATGATGTCAAAGATTTTCAGACATTTTTTGTCGACCCCTCATTTCTCACTCAGGTGCAATCCAAGTTTGATTATAATGGCAGCTTTTCTGTTCAACCTGGTCAGTGCCTGGTCAGCGCACGAGTAGTAAGAGATGCTGAAGAGATATTGAACATGACCATTCAAGAAGGCAGTTATATCAACATAGCAGTTGCCTCTATGTATGATGATCCCACAACGATAGGGGATATCGCTCAATTCAATATAACCAATATTCAAGTGGTCGGGATCTATAATCTCCGACCCGAAGACACAGTTCTTTATGGGACTTTTTCAGGCTCTGGTCGAACTAATTATCCTGCTTCAGGGTTGGAGAATGTTTTCGGATGGAATGATGGGCTCATTTTCCATTATGAACAATTGGATGCTGGGCAACGGAACGTTCTTACAACCAATGCTCTCTTTCCCCGATTACTCGTTCGATTGAATTCTGCTGAAGTTCTTGCATTCGGAATCGACCGAGTACCACAAATTCTCCGTAACGTTAAGGCGCAAGCAGAAGCTGCTTTCCAAGGTGACATCATTATCGGGGGAGAACGTCAGCTTCTGTATCTTGAACAATACATCGCCGCATATCGCTCACGCCAAACCATGGCAGTGCTAGTTGCCCCTGTTATCATTCTATCAATCTTTCTCACGACTTTTGCCACTAATATCTTCCTAAGTGGTCGCCGCTCAGAGGTCGCTATCCTCCGAGCTCGAGGGGCAAGCTTCCGCCAACTTTATGCTGCTTTCATTCTCGAATTCATTGTGATAGCCATCATAGCCCTGGTTTTTGGGGTGTTTCTGAGCTTATTCGTCGGCTCGCTCATACCCGCTTCTACAGGATTCCTGATATTTGACATGAATATCTTTTTTGAGTTCTTCTCCGTTGTACGCCTGGAACCCCTCACCTGGCTTATCGCCCTTATCTCCTGTATCATTCCTCCCCTTGTCTTTACTCTAATCTATGTTCGATCCTTCTTACGAACTGAAATATACCAAGCCATGGTCGGTATCAACCCTCCTGGGGAATCGGATCTCTTGGCAATATCATTCTACTTTGCTATCTGTCTTATTCTCCTCGTAGCATTTGTTTTCGCTGTTCTTTTCTTCCCCGCAACCCCGATGGTTGCCATCCTCCAATTCATATACGCAGTTGTGATTTGGACACTCCTAAGTGATGCAGGATCTCGAATTGTGCGTCGAGGAGTTGCAGGACTCACACGGGGATTCCGTGGAATCTTTGGAGAAAAGGCTTTCATTTTTGAGAAAAGTATGCGCACTCGACGAGAACGCATTGTACCCCTCCTTCTTATCCTAACACTCACTTTCTCAGTAACTGTATTCGCAGTTGTTGAAGCCTATACCGTGCAAGATAACGCTAATCGGCAAATCGAATACTTCATTGGAGCAGATGTCCGAGTAGAAAGCAATTGGGTACCCACCACCAGAGTTCAAGATATTCTACAAGTTTCTGGCGTTGAAGCCGCAACTCCCCTTGTTCGTACATGGGGGCTTATTGGCACTATCTCTTTTGCCATCTACGGAATAGATACCGACGCTTATGGCGAGATTGGATATTGGGATCCAAGTAGTTTTATTGGAGAAGATCCTGTGACCGTTCTTAACCGACTCCGGGATACACCTAACGGAGTCATCCTACCACGCACCATCGCTGAACGACTTGGACGCTGGGTGGGAAGAGATTTGGGCATCCTCGTCTATGATCAGGGTGGTGGGGGTGTGGTTCAAGACGCACTCTTCACCATTGTTGGTATTGGACAAAGTGCACCGGGATTAGGGTATTTTGATCCTGACGATCCTATACGTCCACCAGATACCACAAACGGCTTTCAATTTCAGACTGCCCAACCTTACGCCTTTGTGAACCTCAGTTATCTTACTAGTCTTAACATGACTAACACCCAGCTAATCCTAACCTTAACCAATGGCGATTCCGAAATAGATAATGTAGAATCTGACATTCGTGGACTAGGATTTCCAATTGGAGTTTATTCACCTGCAACCTTCTCTCTTGAAGAAGCTTATCCTGACGGATACCTTTTCAACCGAGGAGTAGTCAGCATTCTCTCTATTGGATTCCTTGCCTGTCTAATCATCAGCATCATCGCACTCACGCTCTTCGTCGGTGTAATAGTCTCTGAACGCCAAACCGAATATGCTATCATGCGAGCTGTCGGAAGTACAAGAAGACAAATCATCTCGATTGTCTTTGGAGAATTCATCGGGCTGATACTAACCTCATTTCTAGTAGCCTTAGCTCTAGGTTTTGTATTCTCTTGGCTCCTAATGAACGTGCTACTCAGCCTCTTTCCCTTCCCCTTTGTAGTACCCTTCGCACTTGCAGTTCCGCTCCTTGTCCTCGTAATTGTGCTTGGCATAGTTATCGTCGGAATGAGTATAGGTACCTACATTCCTGCACGCCGTGCAGGTCGTATCAACGTTGGGCGGGTGCTCCGCAACCTGTAATTAAAAGAGTCGTTAATCATGGATCAAATATCTGGACTATCAACCGGTCTCGTCAAAGAGGAAGAATTCGCAGAAGTCCCTGAAGATCTGGTTCTTATGGCCAATGATGTCTATAAGATCTACCAGACTGGCGAAATCGAAACGGTCGCTCTTCGTGGTGTATCCTTGCAAATCTTCCAAGGCGAAATCGTCGCCGTCGTTGGCCCTTCGGGTAGTGGAAAAACTACTTTCGTGAATATTCTAGGCGGGACACTTCGTCCCAGTGCAGGCCAAGTCTATTGGTCTAATATCAAACAAGATATTTCCAAATTAGATGATCGTACTATAACTGCGGCTCGACGAGGCTTCATTGGCTTCGTTTTCCAAGTCGATAACCTATTGCATCATATGACTGCCCGACAAAATGTTGAACTCAGCGCACGAATTGCAGGATTTCCTAAATCGTGGCGACACCAACGGTCTGCAGAACTCCTTGAAGCCGTCGGACTTGGTAACCGCATGGACTTTATTCCAGGCAAACTCTCAGGTGGCGAACGCCAACGAGTAGCAATCGCTTCCGCGCTTATGAACAATCCTTCTCTAGTACTTGCGGATGAGCCTACTGGTGATCTTGACCTGATTAATGCAGAAGAAATCTTAGACCTCTTCAAGGACCTCAACGAACAATTCGGTACTGCATTCCTTATCGTCACACACAGCCAGCTCATTGCTTCTAAAGCTCGCCGAACACTTGAACTCCGAGACGGGATTATCAGTGGTACCCACGATGCGGGTGTCCATCTCAAACAATTGGAACGGACCCGGGTCCTTGAATTAGATAACCAGGATCGACTACCCCTCCCTGAAAACATACTTCGTGAATTGGGGCATCCAAGACGCTTCCAAATCGAGGTTGAAGACAGCAAAATCATCTTGACTCCCTCTGCAATTGAGGATGCTGTTGCCGTCCAAGTCCGACTGGTCACCTGCCGAATCTGTGGCAAACTGGTTGCCTCAAATCGGGTTACTTGTCCCAATTGTGGAACAGCCCTCTAAAACACCGACCTTCCCTGAGGTTATCCCTAAGTTAGATGTATAAAGGATTTTACCGTTTTTACACAAGAACGGCATTCATAGTGGTCTGCTTCTAAAACTCGCCGAAACAGTCTTTCATGGATGTTCAGCCGGACATGGTTTTGTATATATCAAACCAAATGGTGAAGTGTGGCCTTGTCCTTTCATCGCGGTTTCCTGTGGAAATGTCCGAAAAATGCCTTTCTCCAAAATTTGGAGTGAGACGCCCCTCTTTTTAGATTTGCGTGACCGGGAAAGCAAATTACAAGGTCAATGCGGGCAATGTGAATATCGCAAACTGTGTGGTGGGTGTCGTGGGAGGTCTTGGGCAGTTACAGGGAATCCTCTTGCTGAAGACCCCTCCTGCCTCTTACATCCACTGAAGGGAACAAAAGACTCTGACAGTACTCAATAATTCATACTAAGGATTCTCTCGCTTTTTGAGAGGCTCTTCACGGCGTATTTCGAAAACTACGATATTGTGAGGATCTGGGCAGGCGACAAATCCTCGATCTGCATCAGGTTCCCATGGAATTGTCCCGTCAAATTCTAAGATTGTAATGAACGGAAACATTGCATTATAAGCCCAGCGACACACTTTCTCCTTTTCTTCTGGTTTGGAGAGATCGAATTCGTCGCCGACTTTATACAAGCGGCAAGGCATTTTTCCTTTTTCGGCACGCATTTCATGAACACGTGCTATTACTCGATAAACCTTTGACATGAAGATTCACACTCATTGTTTGCTTCTTGACAAGTTAAGGTCTTTAATGTTGTTCCACAAGAAGCCCTGATTACCCTGTTCGGGTCATTAAGTCATCACGTTTGAATAATCGCACAGTAATGCGAAACAGGACAATATTGATGATGATGAGGATTATCACTCCTACAACAAGAATTATCAAGTTTAATCCTGCGAGGAATCCCGAATAAGCAAACACCATAGCTGGAAGTATTATGATTCCACCAGTCTGATACGCTTCATATACTGTATTGGCTCGTCCTGAAATAATTACCATCATGCCAACGGCGAGGGTTGAAAAGAGGATGGGAAGTACTAATGCCTGTATCAAAGATAATGGATCAGGCCAAATCCATAAGAGACTAGGAGCCATAAAGAGAACCACTCCATTCACAATAAAAACAGCCAAGGCGAGGTTTCCATATGCCACAGCTAATCCAGGGATAAGTGCAGTAAGGTACTTTCCAAGCAAGAGCTCTCCATCAGATAATGGAGTAGCTAGTAAGGGAACAAGTGTGTGGCGTTCTTTTTCACCAACAATCGAATCGGCTGCAATGAGAATTGGGAGCATGATAGGGAGAAGTGTGATAACGACGCCCATAATGCTATTCATCATCATTGTGTAAAAGAAGACATCAACTGTTCCAAAGGAAAGAATCAACCAAGTCATTAATCCCCCGAATACAATGGACATGATCAATACTAAAATCGGTATCATTCGAACTTGGCGGCTCTTAAAGACCATCCGGATTTCCATCCGTGCCATAAACCATGCTTTCTTCCACATGCTATTTCCCTCCAATCACCTTCATGTATACTGCTTCTAGGTCTGGTATACGTTCACGAAGCTGTACAACTCTAGTTCCTGATTCGATTAAGGCACGAAGAATCTGAGGATTTTTTGACTCAGCATCTTCAACATCGAATATTACCCGTTTTCCTTCCACTCTTGCAGCTAAGACTAATCCTGTAGCGGTAATAGCTTCCATGCTTTGTTTGGGGTCAGAATCCGCTAATTGTAATTCAAATGTACGAACCGTCCAGAACTTGCGACGTAAATCCTTAGGGCGTCCCACTTCGACCAGTTCTCCCTTTGAGATGAATCCTACACGGTCACAAAGTGCTTCGACTTCAGAAAGCAGGTGTGTACAAAGAAAGAAAGTCTGTTTTCCACCTTCGGCCTGCGTGTCAATGAACTCACGAACTCTTTTCGACATAATGGGGTCGAGACTCGACGTGGGTTCATCAAGAAAAATCACTGTGGGATTATGAATCATCGAACGAGCAATTGAGAGTTTTTGCTTCAATCCCGTCGAAAATGTCGAAGGCGAGTCATCTTGGCGATCAGATAGCTCTAGGAACTCAAGAAGTCTCTCAATCCGGTCCTCAAGCTCCTCTTCTGGAACATCATATAATCGTCCGAAATAGAACAAGTTCTGATAGGCTGATAGCCGATCATAATGAGTCGCGGCTCCATCCTCGGGGAGAAGCCCGATAATCGAACGAACTTTAACTGGTTGTTCCTGCACATCATACCCTTCAATTGAAATGGACCCTTTAGTGGGTGTCAAAAGAGTTGCAGCAACTTTTACAGTCGTTGATTTTCCAGCAGCGTTCGGTCCAAGGAATCCAAAGACTTCACCTCGGTGAACATCTAAGGAAACCTCTTTCACTGCTGTAATCTTCTCAAATCGCTTCGTCAAATCAGCCATTTCAATCGAGGATGTCACTTTGAATCACTGCAGACCCGTAGGCTCTCTGTATCTTAAGGAGCTTTTGGTGATAACACAAGAATTCACTATGCTTCTAATTTTTTTGTCTCTTCCAAAAGTTTTTTGGGCAATCAAGGGGTTCGTGGCGTTCAATCCTTAAGGAGTAGTTCCACACCAACCACGGAAAGGAGTCTGAATCTTGGCGTCTGATATCGACGATGTTGATGAGACAACTGCTCAAGATGAAGAACCAAGTACAGAAAGTGTGTCGCCAACTCCCAAGAAGGGTAGTATAGCCCAAGGATTGTACGTGTGGGGCTATGTTTTCACCGGAATTCGTCGGCACAAGCGACGATCACTAAGTCTGTTAATCGGTATCATGATTGGCGTCGCGCTAGTTACCTCCGTTTTTGTCTGGACAGATACGGGAGCTCGTGTCGCTATTGATGACTATTTTGCAGATACACCTTTTCACTATTATTGCGTCCAAAGCCCCAACTACCCCTATGATGATCCCAATGCCATTTATCCGGTCCGAGATTTTGTCAACAATCAAGAAACCACACGATCATCGCATATCGTGTACGGATCTGTAGGCTTATTTGAGGCCCGTGATTTTCGTCCCGATGTGCAATATTTACCATGGCCGTACATGCGAGGAATCAAAGACGCTCAAGCCCTCTTTACTGATAATGATTTTCTAACCCGAGCTGAACGCTCCTTCGATATTATTGCAGGATCATTTCGTGTTGGCCCTGGACAAGTTCTTCTAAGTCGTCGGGTCGTCGAAGATCTGTATACTGTTATGGGGCTTGAAGTCACAGTGGGAACCACCATCGATATTTCCATTGCTCGAACTTATTATGGAGGCACTATCGGAGCTCTCAATCTCGCCTATCTCGGAGATAAACGGGTGGCTGGCATCTATGAGGTGCGCACCACATTAGATCCACTCTTAGAATCCTTCCCCACTTATTCTCGAGTCAACTGGGGACCATTTTCAGGGCAAGAAGTCGTCTTTGGCTGGCTCGACAGCATGATACTTTCAAACACCGAGCTCACAGCCGCTGATTATAATTATATAACTCTGCACGTCACCTATCCGCGATTACTGGTGGAAGTCAATCCAGTACCTTTCTATGCGGCTGGTTTGGAAAATACGGTACCAATCTTGGATCGGTTATTTGCAACAATTGAAGAAAGCTTTGATGTCTTTCTGGGTGGGCGCTCAGCACTTAACAGTCTAATCAACTATATCCAATCTTATACTGACCGTCGAACAATGGGAATCCTCGTGTTACCCATAATAATACTATCCGTCCTCCTTACGACATTTACCACCTCACTTTTCATTTCTGGGCGGCGTCCAGAAATCGCTATTCTTCGTTCACGCGGGGCAAGTTATCGACAATTGTACGGTACCCTCTTACTTGAATTCTTAATATTAGCTGTTGTCGGATTAGTTATCGGTGGATTTTTAGGTGTCCTCATTGGTTGCCTCATACCCTCCGCGGTTACCTTCCTCCTCTTTGACTTGAGCATTTTCATGCGGTATCTCACCTTTACGCAACTCAATCCATTTTCCTGGCTTTTTGCAGCACTAGTCGTGATTCTTCCTGCAGCTATTTACACAATTTTCATCACCAGATCATTCCTTAAAACCGAACTGTATTCTGCCATTCGTGGGGATAATTCCCGATGGAAAATCAAAACCTGGATGCAAGTAGCCTACGTAGCCTTGGTCATTGTCGTTTTCTGGCCACTTATCAATTACGTTATCTCTGTTCCACTTACAATTGATATGGCTCTTCTTCTCTTCATTGGCACTGTAGCATTCTGGGTCATATTAACCGATGCTACTGCTCGTGTTCTTCGACCAGGAATTGCTGGATTCTCCAATCTCCTTCGTCCGGTATTCGGGCAAAAAAGCACGCTTTTTGCTAAAAGTGTAAAGGTACGCCGTTCACGAATTGTACCTTTGCTAATCATTCTGCTGCTCACTTTTTCAGTTACATTCTTTTCTGCTGTTGAAGCCCAAACTTATCAAGTTCACCTCAATCGGCAAATCGAATACTACATTGGGGCTGATATCCGCATCTACAGTGGTCCGGTTCCAGCTCAACGAGTTCAGGAAATCACAGCACTTCCACAGATTTACTCTGCGACACCTTTCATAGAAGTTCGCGCTAACCTAGGACAAACTGAATTCCGGTTACATGGAATTGACCCGGCAAGCTATGCACAGGTAGGGAAATGGGATCAAACTAGCATGGTGGGAGATGACTACCTTACCGTTCTAAACCGTCTCGAAGCTAACCCTAATGGAATAATCCTACCTGAACATCTAGCTACTCTCTGGAACAAAGCTGTAGGTGACCCTATTGATATCCGTGTCTGGGATCAACGCATTGTAATTCTTGAAACTAAAACCTTCGAAGTTGTAGGGATAATGCGGACTGCGCCTGGGTTTGGTTATGCCAACCCCTCTGATCCAGGTGCCTCCGTGTCAACAAGTCCCGGTTTCGGTTTCCAGACAGGAAACGCCTTTGCATTTGTGCACGAAGATTATTTTCTTGTAGAAGTCCCTTCGTGGAAGGTTTATGACTATGTAAATCTGACTCAAACATTCCTTGCCAGACTCAACAACGCTTATACCATCCAAAGTGCACTCAATGCTCTCCAATCCATAGATTTTGTTTACTACACATGGGCTCCACAAACTTTTGATTTAGAATCTGCCTATCCTGATGGCTATCTCTTTTCGCAAGGAATCATCAGTCTGTTATCCGTGGGGTTCCTTGCTGCACTCAGCATAAGTGTGGTCGCTCTCACCATCTTCGTGAATACAATTGTCTCTGAACGACGAACTGAATATGCTATCATGCGTGCATTAGGAGGCACCCGACGCCAAATCACAGCCATTGTTCTAGGCGAATTCGTTGGATTGATATTAGCCGCATTCATCTTCAGTCTCATAATTGGCGTTATATTCTCTTGGGTACTAATGTTCTCACTTCTTCAACTATTCCCCCAACCCTATGTGATTCCCTTTAGCATCATCTATCCCTTTAGTCTCCTCATTGCCATCTTAGGGCTAGTAATTCTAGGGCTAATAGCTGGTGCTTATCTTCCTGCTCGCCGGGCTGGACAAGTCGAGGTGAGCAATCTCCTTCGAAATCTGTAAAACTAGTCCACGAGATAGTTTGTTGGGTGCGAAAGTTTAAGGCAAAAGGCAACTGATATCTCCACTTGTTGGTCGGTTCCAATGAGTACTCCATTTAGCTATAATTCCCTCGTCACCGAACGCCATCAGATTATTCAAGACCAAATTGCCTCCAACCGTGCCCTCATTGGATATATATATCCTCATGCTCCCCTTGAACTATTTCTTGCTCATAACCTTACGCCAACTCTCTTATGGGCTGAACCCAAGGTTCCTGGTGCGTATGAGGCTAGTCTACAAACTTTCTGTTGCGCGTATTCACGAAACCTCTTCAGCCAACGCGCCAAAGAGCGACTCCCTCACCTCAAAGGCCTTGTCTTTCCTGGGGGCACCTGTGATTCTCTCCAAAACCTCGGTGATGTCTGGCAGGCCAGGTTCCCAGAAGACAACGTCTTTCGGCTCACCTACCCTGTGGCAAATGATGAAGCTGCCCTCATATACCTCACCAATGAGCTCCGCGAATTAAGTAAACAGCTGGAAGTTACTCTGGGTGCACGCTTTTCGATGCAACATTATCAGCAAGGTGCTGCCCTTATTGCTGAATTTAGAGCTGCGGCCCAATTCGTAACCGTTGCTCGAATCCTTCAGCCTTCACTTTATCCGTATTTGGATTATACGCGGCTCCTGCGCCGATTTTTCACTGCACCCAACGCACAATCACTCCAAGAAATCGAAGGTCTCGCCTCTAATCTACAAGATGAATTGCGGAAAGTCCAGCTTCTCCCTGTGGCAGAAGCTTTACGGCATGGATTACTCATAGGACAAATTCCTCACCAGATCGCCATCCAATCAACCAATGAACCACGCCTCCTCGCTCTAGGTGGGATGATTGATCCTGAAGGATTTGCAGTCCATTTTGAAAACGCAAAAACCAGTGCAGGTCTGGAAAACTTGGAACTGATGCTTGATGTACTCTCCTTTTCGTTCCGGAATATATTTGTGAAACCTCCGAACCTCCAAGGGGATCCTTTCACCGAAATGGCTCGGAGTATCCTCAGCGCCCCCACAGAACCGACGCAAGAGGGTTTACCCGCTCGATTACACTTTATCGACCAACTCTTGCAGAATCTACAAGTGAACGGGTTGATTATTAGTGAACAATCTTTCTGTGATCCCGATCAATTTGAGGTCCCTGACACATTAAAACTAGCGGAAAAACGGAAAATTCCAGCCATTCGTCTTCCATTGGATCCTGAATTTTCGGATCGTGTACGTCTGGAGGGACGTATTCAAAGTTTCTTGGAAACTCTCTCAGCAAGATGAATACGTTGAGGTGAATAATGGTGTCATCAGAAACCAAAGAAAAAGCCTACCGTAAACTCAACACCAGCAAACTTCTTCGTGAAACCATGACTTTACACATCCTGAGCACTAAACAAGCTTCCCAAGAAGGGCGATTGGCATGGGTCACTTCCGGCTTCCCAGTTGAAATCCCAGTTGCCTTCGATGTCACGGCTGCCTATCCAGAACAATATGGGGCTATTGTAGGCTCAGATAAATGTGGTCCCCTCCTCTGCGGATTTGCTGAAGAACTGGGCTTTTCCCAAGAACTGTGCTCATATGCCCGTTCCAGCATTGGTTCTGTGCAACGCCCTGAGCAAAGTCCACTCACAGGCCTTCCTACACCACAGGCACTACTAGCGTGTAACAATATTTGTGGCACAGTTCTTCCTTGGTATGAGGCTGTCTCTGAAATGACTGGGGCCCCTGTGTATCTTGTCGATACGCCACCGCTTGAAGGAGATCAACCTCCTCACCACCTTGCCTATGTCAAATCGAGCCTTGAAGGACTCATCACCTTTCTAAGTGAAACCTTTGATCGAGAGTATGATGAAACCAAATTGCTTCAAGTCGCCGAGGTATCAAATGAGGCGGTGAACCTCTGGACCCGCGCGCTCGAAGCGTGTAAAAACAGACCTTCTCCACTTAATTGTGCTGATCGATTTCTTTCCATGGCACCCATTGTTTCGTTACGTGGAACCCAGCAAGCCATTAACTTCTACCAGGCATTTCTCACAGAAGTCAAGGATCGTGTGAAAAATGGTGTTGGTGCAATTGTCGACGAAAAGGTGCGCCTCCTTTGGGACAATATCCCCCCATGGTTTACAATCTACAAATTCTTCAATACCTTAGCAAAACAGGGCGTCGTCTTCCCAGCGGATTCTTACACTCATGCCTGGTCAGCGAAAATCCCTCGAGGCGAAGTTATCGAAAGCATTGCTAAGGTATATTCAAATGTCTACCTGAACAAAGGTCTCCCTGCCAAAATTGACAAGATGTGTTCTCTTATCAAAGATTATGATTTGGAAGGATTTGTCCTCTTCTCAGTTCGTTCCTGCAAACGCTATTCATTAGGTCAGATGGTTACCAAAGAAGAAATCACTCGACGAACTGGTGTACCAGGCGTTATCATCGAAGGCGATATGGTTGATAGCCAACAGTATAATGAAGCCCAAGCTGAAACCAGAGTGGAAGCCCTCCTTGAAATGATAGTATAAGAGCCGATAACTGTGGTCAACGAAGCAAAACTCGGCATTGGTATCGATGTAGGATCCACCACTACCAAAGCAGTACTGCTTGACAAAAACCACACCGTAGTAGCCCACTACCTATTAGCCACAGGAGCCTCAGCTCAGAAATCAGTACAACGCTGCCTTGATGAGCTAGCATCACTCTCTGAGGAGGATCTCACCAAGATACCCGCAATTAGCACGGGATATGGGCGGCGTCAAGCCCCCAATGCCATGAAATCTGTTACCGAAATTACCTGCCATAGCTTGGGAGTCCATAGCCTAAATCCCGACATCGTGACTCTTATCGATGTTGGTGGACAAGACTCGAAAGTCATTCGTATCGGCAAGGACGGACGTCCGACAGATTTTGAACTCAATGACAAATGTAGCGCAGGCACAGGTCGTTTCCTCGAAGTAATGGCCCAAGTCCTTGAACTACCCATCAACGAATTGGGACCTCTATCCCTCAAAGCCAAGGCGCCTTCCATCATCAGCAGCACTTGCACCGTATTCGCTGAAAGTGAAGTAATTGGACGCATTGGGGCTGGTGACAACCCAGCTGATATTGCCGCAGGTGTCCATAAAGCCATGGCTAGCAAAATCGCGACACTCGCCCAACGGGTCAGAGTCAACCCTCCTGTCGCAGTCACCGGGGGCGTCGCCCTCAATCCCGGATTTCGCCACTATTTAGGGAAAGAACTTCACACCGATTTATGGGTTCCTGAAGACCCGCAATACACTGGAGCATTGGGCGCCGCAATTCTCGCTGTAGCTCAAGTGAATGAGTAACAGTTATGGGATGCAGTATCCATCCAGCACAGATACAGAGGTTGTGCACCCATGACCATTATCCCCTACAAAGATAAGAAACCAAAAATCGCAACAGATGCTTATATTTCACCCCGCGCTTCCGTCATTGGCGCTGCAACCATTGGAGCACGAAGTAGCGTTTGGGAACACGCCGTAATTCGTGCAGATTATAATACTATCTCCATTGGCACTGATTCAAGCATCCAAGACAACTGCACAGTACACTGTGATCTTCGCTTTCCTACAAAGATTGGTAATCGTGTTACCCTAGGACACAACTCCGTTGCACACGGCTGTAACATTGATGATAATGTACTCGTCGGTATTGGTGCAGTCATCCTAAACAATGTTCAGATCGGACATCACACTATTATCGGCGCAGGAAGTGTGATTAATCCAGGGAAACAAATTCCCCCTGAAAGCCTAGTTGTTGGAGTGCCAGGCAAGGTTGTACGGACTCTTTCACCTACTGATTTACAGGAATTGGAAGTTACTTGGAAGGTCTATGTCGAACTGAGCCGCAGATACCTAAAGCAACTACGTGAATAGAACACCGAGTGATACTTCACAGGATTGATGTTCCATTCAAATTTCAGGGCATTCACAAACCAAATTATTTAATAGTGATAAGATAATCTGCCTTCAACGTGTTGCATGCCAACACCTGACACAAAGTTACCCTTTGTAGGTGGAGCCTGTGAAAATTACTGTCAGTTTAATCAAAGCCGATATTGGTAGTATTGGCGGTCATATTCGAACCTGTGATGTGACAACAGATGTCATCTGTCAAGCTATCGACGAAGCCCATCAATCCGGACTCATCATTGACTACAAGATCTGGAATGCGGGCGATGATAGTGAGATACTGATGACCCACACTCGTGGAATTGATGATGAAGAAATCCACAAAACCGCTTTTGACGCACTCATGAAAGGTGCCCAAAATGCGAAAGAACGTGGACTGTACGGAGCTGGGCAGGACATCCTGAAAGAAGCTTTCAGTGGAAATGTCCGAGGAATGGGTCCTGGCGTTGCAGAAATGGAGTTTGAAGAACGCCCAGCTGAACCTTTTGTAGTCTTTACAGCAGATAAAACCGCCCCAGGAGCCTATAATTATCCTATTTACCGAATTTTTGCCGACCCTTTCAATACTGCAGGACTCATCATTGATCCAAAGATGCACGATGGCTTCATTTTCGAAGTCTTTGACATCAAGAACGATAAAATGGTCAAATTAGAAACTCCTACCGAAACCTATGACCTTCTTGCCCTCATTGGTTCAACCGAAGATTACGTCATCAAACGCGTCTATTCCAAAGACGAATCTCGAGGCATTGGTGCAGTCATTTCAACTGAAAAACTCTATGCTGTCGCTGGAAAATATATCGGCAAAGATGACCCTGCAGCCATCGTTCGTGCCCAAAGTGGATTCCCTGCAACAGGAGAAGTTCTTGAAGGCTTTGCCCTTGGTCATCTCGTAACTGGCTGGATGCGTGGAAGTCATAACGGACCTCTAATGCCTGTGCCCCTCCACTATTCCCAATGCACACGCTTTGACGGTCCCCCACGTATAACAGGTCTCGCTTTCAGTATGAAAAACGGTGTACTAACAGAACCCATTGACGTCTTTGATGATCCCGCTTGGGACCTCACACGAGACCAATGCATGTATGTAACCGATTATCTTCGTCGACATGGACCCTTCGAACCCCACCGGCTTCCTCCATCCTCCATGGAGTACACCACTCTTCCCCAGGTCTTGAAGAAGCTAAAGAACAGATTTAAACCTCTTAAGTAGTGCAAATCTTCACTTCCACAACTAGTCTTCAAGGTCCTCAAGCACACGTTCCTCATTGTGTATGAGACTGATAAGCTAAGTAGCTGTTCAAGGGTCGAGCTACATCAGTAAGATTCACAGGCGCTCGAAGCTGCAAGCTTTCCTTACACGGTAGCCTGCAAAAATTAATTCAAACAGGAATGGCGGGCCCGCAGGGATTTGAACCCCGGATCTACAGGTCCGAAGCCTGTCGCCGTATCCACTTGGCCACGGGCCCACAAATGAAACAGGCGTGTTATAACCTCCCCCATTTTAATCGTTTCGATGCGGTTTTCGATGTTTTGACCCAATCCAAACTCTGGCGAAAGAAAAAAAAAGGCTGACTCTGTGTACTCTCAACAGGAATCGAATAACCGTGAAAGTTGAAAATCCTTGGGCAGAGTTTGAAAAACAGGTCACTGAAGCGCTTCGACTTGCCAGTGGTCAAGACCTAAGTCAGTACCTCGAACTCCCTGCCGAACCCCATCACGGAGATCTCGCCTGTACAGCAGCATTTCATCTGGCTCAGCAACATAAGAAGAGCCCTGCTGAAATTGCAAAAGATCTCGCAGTATTCGATCCATCACGTTTTCCCTTGATAGAACAAGTCGTTGCTCAAGGACCCTATGTGAATTTCTATATCAACATTATTCCCTATCGTCGACTCGTTGTTGATGCCATCAAAAAGACACATGAGGGCTATGGGAAATCAACGAAATTCGCCGGTAAACACGTCGTAGTTGAATACCCTGCTGTGAATCCGAATAACCCATTGCACATCGGGCATGCCCGGAATGCTGTTCTAGGGGATACCACAACACGACTGCTACATGCCGTTGGATACGAAGTCACTCGAATGGACTACATAAATGATCTTGGACTTCAAATCGCCGTAGCATATTGGGCCCTAAAACACTTGGATGCCACGAAATACAAAGGCAAATACGATCAAGTCATTGGGCGGTTATACGTGGATGCTCAAGAAAAATACGATGAATCCCAAGTCCGCAAGTATCTCAAATTAATGGAACAAGGTAACAACAAAGTTGCCACCGAAGTCCGTAAGATGTCTGAACGGGTCCTTCGCGCCCACCATAAAACCCACTTAAAACTCAACGTTCATCATGATTTACTCGTCTGGGAAAGTAATATTGCCCACTCTGGTTTGTTTGCTGAAGCTCTGGAAAAAATGCTTGGGGCTCCCACAACTACAAAACCCGCCACAGGCGAGAAGGCTGGCTGTGTCATTGTTGATCTCAGCAGTTACGAAGAATTTCAACAACTCAAAGACACAGATAAAGTGCTTGTTCGCTCCGACGGCGTCGCTACGTATACAGGCAAGGACATCGCGTTCCACTTCTGGAAATTTGGTATCATTAAAGACCCGTTCAACTACGCGCCCTTTAAAAGCCCTAAAGCCAAAGAAGGCACTATCTGGACAACCACCCAAAAGGGCGAAACTGGACATTATCATCCTGCTGATATTATCTACAACGTCATCGGTATGCCCCAAAATCAAGCCCAACGAACCGTCTATCTCACCCTTCAAACCTTAGGCTACGAACAGGCTTCCTCTAACTACTATCACCTCGCATATGAATTCGTCACCCTCCCCGACACCCGATTCTCCGGAAGAAAAGGCACATGGATTGGAGTCAGCACCGACGATGTCATCCGCGAAGCCACACGACGAGCCCGCAAAGAAGTAAAAGAACGAAACCCTGCTGCTAATGCCAAGTTCCTCCGACAAGTAGCCGAAGCCATAGGTTCTGCATCCGTCCGGTATGCGCTCCTGAAAGTAGCAGTCGAAAAACAGATTGTCTTCCGATGGGAAGACATGCTCAATTTCGAAGGCAATGCTGCCCCCTATCTCATGTACACCCACGCTCGCGCCAGCTCAATTCTTAACAAAGAACCAGCTCCAACTAAAGCCCGACTCAGTGAGCTAACTAACCCCTATGAAACAGAACTTATCAAACTCTTGGGCCGCTTCCCTGCTATTATTCTCGAAATCGTTCAAGGCATAAAACGCGAAGTCTGGGGCACCCGCATCGAGCTGTTCCATCTAGCCGAATACGCCCATGCTTTATGTGTGGCTTTCAACTCTTTCTACAATCACTGCCCTGTCTTAAAAGCAGACACGTCTGCCCTCAAAAATGCTCGGCTACTCCTTGTCGATCTGTGTCGCCAGGTTCTCTCCAACGCCTTAGAACTTCTAGGAATAGAACCCCTAGAACGCATTTAAGCTAGCAGCGGCCTTAATGGTCTAATATAACAAGAATTAAATATTACATTATGTACTAACATTCTCATTAAACGAGAACATTACAGCTCGTTTTAATGGAGATGATTCCTTTTGAAAATCGTATATCGTCACTGGGAGCCCGACCAAGGGCTCGAAGACATCCAAGCAAAAATCTACACAGAAGCATCTGGCCTCCCAGTCCGGGCTGAGCAGATTCGAGCTCGAAACATGAGCCGCGATCCCAAAATGACTCGCTACGCCCTAAAGGAAAACGGCGACCCTCTCGCCTATATCACATCACGGGATTCAACCAGCGAAAAAGGACGAACCTACATCGGATACCCCTGGACTATGCCCGGTGCTCCTCCTGATGTCCAAGCTAAGTTATTTGACGATTTATTCGCATTCTTAAAAAAGAGGAAGGAAACTGAAGAAATTGCAACAACCGTTGTTCTTTCAGCGAAAATCGCCAAACAACAACTTGCCTACTGGCAAGAAAAAGGCTTTGAAGAAGATGAACGGCTCTACCGTTACCTTCTCGATTTTACTGTCAAAGAGATTGGTTCATGGAAGCTAGGAAAAGAACTCACAACTTTGACAAGTCGCGAAGCCACTAATAAGGACCTCAAATACCTATATGAAATATCCAAGCTGGATCCCACGCTTTCAGGAGAATTTCAAACCGAAGAAGCTCGCGAGAGTTACTTCAAGGACCGTGTACTAAAAGATGGTCATGCGGTACTCCTATTTGATAAAGAGAAAGTGATAGCCGCTAGTGCACCCCTCAAAATTGAACCCGATCAGCTCTTCCTCATCGCAGATGAACCACGGGTTATAATGCGGTTCACCGCAATCAGACCCGGTTACCAATACGCGTGGAAGCGATTAGTGGTCGAAATTGCCAAAGAGATGAAAACTGCCGGTTGGAGTGATATACCGCTACGAACCAACTTCTTTTTCTCAACAAACGCCCCAATCGCCATTAACTTCGCTGAAATGCGACCTGAACTTCAAATGTTCGAAATAATACTCAAAAAATCCTTTGCTGCCTAGGATACAAATGCTGGTTGGTTATGTCGATGACCACTGTTGCAGTCGTTGATACAAATTCATTTGGCAAAGCCATAGAAATCATCGGCGGGCTAAACGAGCTAAATGCTCCAGATCGAAGAGCTATAGTAAAGGTGGGTATCTATAATCCGAAGACCGGAATTTGTTCCACCGTAAAGACAGTGAATGCAATCATCAATGCTTTCGATCAAGTCCCTGAGATTTTAATCGCGGAATCAGATAGTGGCGCAGGTCCGGGGTTGAAACGATTAGAGGTCTGGAATGACTGCTATACAGAAAGAGCAACGCCATTCAATCTTTCAGAAGATGAACAGGTTACCCTGGTAGATGTTGCGGGAGAAAAGATTCCCTTTGCTCATACACTGCTGGAGCCGAAGACCTTCATCAGTACCCATGTTCCACGGCGCTATGAACAGGCTGGACTTGAGGATCTGATGAACATGGGTTTTGTCATCAAGAATCTCTTAGGCTTAGTTCTAGATACGAGCAAACATAGATTCCATGATCAATTAGCCACCGCACTCTTAGATATGTATGAAGCTGTGGGCGGTATCGACCTCGCGGTCATCGATGCAACACATGCATTTCTCGGCTGGAAGAAGAAACGCATCACAATATCCCCTAATCAACTCATCGTTGGAAAAGACGCCTTCGCTGTCGAGGCAGTTGGGATGCACCTAATGGGTTTCAATCCACTCGAGATGCCAGTATTAAAGGAAGCCTTACGAAGGAAGCTAGGCGAAATCAACCTAAAGAAAATCAATATCGTCGGAGATATTGAAGGTCCTAAACAACTGGTCTCTCAGGCGTTTAGCAAGCTTTTGCCTAAGAAGCAACGCCACGAGTGATAAATGATTCACAAGGGCTGCGACCTTACTCAACGTCGCTCTTCAATTTCTCCGCGAACCCTTTTTCCAGCTTCGATAGTTTAGGTGGAATCACAGCTCTCGCATATGCTTGGTTGGGATTTCGGGCAAAAAAGTTCTGATGATAGGCTTCTGCTTCATAAAAGGCTTCAAAAGGTTCAATGGCAGTTACAATCGGTCTAGAGTATTTACCTGATTTTTCGAGGTTCTTAATTACTTCCTCAGCAACAGCTTTTTGCTTTTCATCATGATAGAAAATGACCGAACGGTATTGCGTCCCAACATCATTTCCTTGACGATTCAAGGTCGTTGGATCATGTGTAGCAAAGAACACCTCAAGTACTTCTCGAAATGTAATCATAGCAGAATCATAGGTGATCTGGATTACTTCAACATGTCCAGTTCGTCCTGTACTCACTTGTTTGTAGGTGGCTGTTTCAGCAGTTCCTCCAGAATATCCTGAGGCAACTTTATGCACACCCTTCAATCGAAGAAACACTGCCTCGGTACACCAAAAGCATCCACCGCCCAAAGTGGCAAGTGCCATTTCATTGGTTTGATTCATTTTAATCTCACCGATTCTGATTCCCTCATCTTCCATTATACTTCAAAAACCCAATGAATTAACGAGAGCGAATCAAAATAGTGAACACGCTAAACATAATAAGATAGCAAAATTAATTCTCTATAACTCACTTTTCTAAGGACTAGCCATGTCTCCAATGATTCCAAATTTTACTCCTGGACTAGCCAAAGAATACGTTACAAACTATGATATCCCTGAAATTTCGGAATTTGTGAAGCTTCTTTTCCTACGCGACATTACAGGCGTTTCTATTTCAGGGTCAGTTTTTCTTCAACAGCAAAAGAGGGTGCTACCTCTGTTACAAAAAGGCATGGGTTCATGGATTGAGAAGAATCGCAAACGCACCTTCCTAAGCTTCCAAGAAGTCCTCTCCTTCTTTGGTTATCTTGGCCTCAATGGCACCAAAATTCCTGAACTTGTTGATGCTATTGACCATGCCTTCACAACCTATCCACGTCGTGGTGGTGCTTTCATAGCAAGCAGTGGGAAAGTCAATCAATGTGCTAACACAAAATTCCTTCGTGCGGTGCTAGCCCTTGGATTTGCAGACGATCAACGAGTCGAACAAGCCTGTGAGGAATATCTCGAAAGGAATCTTGACCACGAAGGAGAATGCCACGTCCGGACTGACGGAAATCCCTGCGCTTATGTCATGGTCCACACTCTTCGCTGGCTGAATGAATACCCCACAAATTGGCGGACCAAGAATTATCAGCAGTCTGTCAAGAATATCCAAGACTTCCTTCTTGCCCATGAACTAGCTACAGCGAATTATCCTCGGCGATATCCAGAGCCAAATAAGAACTGGTTCAAATATGGCTACTTCCGCTCCTACCAAAGCAGTATCTTCGAAGCTGCTCAAGCCTTAGTAGAAAGTGGCATCACACAGCATAAGGTTCTTAATAGATCCCTTGAAGTGATCGGCTCATCCTGCATCAATGGAGTGACGTGGAAACCACAATATATTCTAAAGCACTGGCCCATCAAAATATTGCCTCCTCAACGTGGACCCAATGTGGGAAGCCCTTGGCTCTCACTTCGTGGACTACGAATCACTCAAGTCTAAGACTTTGGGAAATCTTTGAATACATCGTCTAGAGTGGGTTTACCGATCTCCTGAAGCTCATAGCGCACTCGAACTGAGGGTTTGTTTATTTTGACGACGCGACCCAAGTCGAT
>JBHLPH010000032.1:12115-17464 GCA_048939625.1 Promethearchaeota archaeon | reverse complement strand
ATTTATCCCGAATTTCGGGTGTGGGCGGCCTTATGGCGGGCTTCCTCTTCACAGTCCTCACTTTGCTCCTTACTCAAATCCTCCTTCCAGCCACAATTCAATCACAAGCAATCTTACTCTTCTTCAATGCCCTATTCCTTGCCAGCATATACCTCGTCGGTCATATGGCTTGCCTGATGACCTATTTCTGCAAAGAAGTCCCCCCAATGACTCCCTTCATACGCGCCGGTTATTACTTGTCCCTCCTTTTCTTTGTCCTCTCAGCCTCCTCTCCTACATGTCTCTTCTTCCTCTGGAACCTCACCTACCTTACAATCGCAAGCTTCATCCTCTGGATAATTTTCACAGTAACTGTTTTCAACTACATCTATCGTCCTCTCCGACACTACAGAGAAAGTCGTGCCCGCATTCTCAAGCTTCCGATGCCCAAAACTAAAAACATATGAAAAGGCTTCTGTGAACATAGTCAAAGCTTATCACTGTCAAAGATACTCCCCTTCAATCGGGGTTAATCAGCTAGCCGACTAGCCATTAACATGGAGAGTAACTCTCCATGTTGGGGTCACATAATGTTACTTTACTCACATTTTGTTAAATATAACAAACCTTAAGCGTGATTTGATTCCTAAGGGCTCTCCCTTTATCAGCACGATTTACTGTTGGTTGACTTTTTTTGCTTCCTTGTCCGTTACTTTCTTTCTCCTCCGAAGATACCTGTATACCTGAACCGGCCAGATTGCCCAGTCCCAAGAAACTTTGTACATAAGATACCACCATCCCCACACCATTGCCAGAAACAGTGGTAGGACGGCTCCAGCAGGGCTAGTAAGGCCGACGATACCGCCAACCGTTAACAGGAAGATGAAAATCCCGATACAAACCACATTAACGAGTTTTGAACCAAGTTTTTGCTTTTTATGACCTACAGCATCATCCCGGGGAGTCGACTTTGAGAAAGAATACATTCGCGTGAGAACCCAGCCAATAATGATGATAAGGACGATGACAAAAATAATGGAGAGACCAAGCATGATGTTATACATCAAAGTAGTGAATCCAAAGTCGTCAATCATTGGTGGCGGTTGGATTATCCAGTAGAGTTGTATCCAATTGCTAACCAGATAAGGCTTCATCGATTTCCTGGAGTCTTTCATCACAATAATCGTTTATAATGATTCCCACACAGAATCGCTCATACCTGGAAAAATAATTTCAACTGAAGTGCTTCACATGCCTTCTCATTGATAATGGAGTATTCAGAACTATTTTGGGGTCACAAAATGTAACTTTACTTACATTATGTGAGAATTCAGACTTTGGCTGTTCCGAACTACGGACAAAAAAGAAAGCCTTTAACGCATGGTATATGACTTGTAGTTTGTTTCAAAGTTCTTACGAGGGATGGAAATGTCATACAAGCAGCCCCCACATCTTAGCAATCAGGAAATGCAAGCATTTTTTCAAGCTGCGAAAATCGCTCGATTATGTAGTTTTAATAAAAACGGGACCATCCATGCGGTTCCGGTCTGGTTCAAATATAAACAAGACCACTTTGTTATTGCGGCACCCGAAAGAAGCCAAAAAGTTCGAAATATCCTTCGAAATAATAAAGTCACGTTATTGGTGGATGTCGAAGGCCCTCCTACTCGGGGTGTCATTGTATACGGAGAGGCAAGCGTGGGTTTTGATAAATGGGATGAGGAGGCTGTTGATTTACTCTCGAGATACTTCCCCAAAGAACAAGCAGAAAAAACAATGAAAGGTGTTCAAACTCTGGCCAATTGGGTGAAGATCACAATTACTCCAAGCCGATTTGCTTCCTTTGACTATGAAAAAGATGACGAGTACTGGAAAGCAGCAGGATATGCTCCGGGTCGTTCATGAAAAATCTAATTAGAAGTAATATCCTTTCGGTAATTTACAGGCTAACATGTGAGTAACTCTTCATGTTAGGGTCAAATCGTGTGACCATCATGTATTATTAAGTTCGTTGAAAACAAATAGTAAATTGAGGGTTACTAATGGTATCCAAAGCTGAACTTTCCTCCTGGGTGCAGCAATTCATTTCGCAAATCACGAAGGAGTGGGACTTGCCAGTAACCTTTTCGATTGAGAAGCCTGAGGAGAATCAAATTTGTTATCAGATTTTTCTTTTTTTAAATAAGCTTCATCTTTCAGTAGTGGTTCTTTTTGATAAACAGAAGGCTGAAGAAGGAGATATCGCTGAGTTGAGAGAAAAAATCAACCGTGGATTAATACTACTAAAAGAACTAGCTGATGAAAGAATCGTGATATAGAATCTCTTTTGATGTTTGTATAATTTCCCAGTCTGACGAAATTACGAACCACAGGAAACAGGTTCTCAAATAGTAAAGCTAGAGAGAGATAAGGTAATGCGCGATCATAATCCCAGCATAAACGCCTGTGCCAACTGCAGTAGCGACAGACTGAGTGATTGGGCGAATATCTCCTGCCGCCCAGATGCCTTCCACATTCGTGGCACCTCGATGATCGGTGACAATATTTCCTCGTTCATCGACTTTAACACCAATTGATTGAGCCAATTCACTACGTGGAACCCCAATCCAGCCGACAAAGAAGGTATTACATTCAAGTCTACGACCATCGGAGGTAACAAGGACTTGATGCTTACCTGGTTCTTGAATTTTTATTTCCTGGATTCGCCCCTTAGTCCATTCATAGCCTGATTGATCCAAGATATCTTTCCAGTCGTCAGTGAAAGGAACAAAGCCATCCTCAGTCATGAAAATTCGAATGCGTTTAGCAAAGGGTGTGATGCATCGAGCAACATGAATGGCACTGTTGACGGTTCCTGCATTCACGACGATGACATCGTTCCCGGTGGCCTGTGGGCTATCACAATCTGGGCAATAAAAGCTTATGTTATTTTTTCCTGCGTACGGAAGCCATTTTTTCCAGTCGCCATCAACTTTTGGATGCTTTCGTGCGATCCCGGTGGCGAACACAACGGTTTTTGCTATAACTTTTGTGGGCGACCTTTGTGAGGTTTTAATTATTGCCTGAAAAGTTGGAACTTGGCCTTCTAACTGAATGACATCGCCAAATAGATTCTTTACTTTGTATTCACGAAGTTCTTTTCGCATTTTTCGAAGAATGTCAATGGCAGCCACGATTGGTTTAATCCCAGGATAATTGTGGATTGAAGTGTTAGCAAACTGCAGTGGAGAAGTCCTTCGATCAACAAGCAGAATTTTTCTTTGATGAAAACCCAGGTGCAATGCCGTTGCGATACCTGCGGGACCACCCCCAATAATCAAAGTGTCGTACTGAGATGAACTAGATGTCATTCTATGCCCTCATGCTCTTTTAGACAGAAGACTCCAATTAAGAGGTAAAAATGAATCCATTCGATAAATTAGAATGGCGTGACAGGTTCAGGCATGGGCATTCCCACAAATCCAATCATGCGTTTGTACATTTCCAAATACTGGCGCCCCCGCACTGTCACCCGAAACAAACGGCGTTTATCTTCTTCTACTACCTCGACTAATCCCCGCTCTTCCAAAAATTCAAGTGTCGTTTTTGCCCGATCCACAGGCAGATTAGTTGATCGTGCTGCACGTGTGAGTGGGCAATAGCCATGGATGACGATTATACGAATGAGCATGGCGTAGATGTCATAGCGAGTGCGTTTGTGAATAGGACCATCAATTGACACATTAATCACCAGTCTTTTGGGCCATCAGAAGAAGACTTACCAGTGAGTTCTCTAGGCTGTTCATTGGTTTTATCTTTTCGATACTGAAATAGCAAAAAAGGATAGACCCAGAGTGAAGCCTGTGATACATTAAGAAATCACATATGATGGGACTAGCCAAAGGCTTATCTCGAAAAGGTTTTTTTACGGGCACACTAACAGTGACGAAACCACTGAGAACCACCCGAGGTTACAATAATGGGAAAACGCATTGAACAAATCGCTGGACTCCTTGACGAACTGGAAGTCAAATATGAACTCAAAGATGAAACGTTGGTCGCTCTCTGGAAAACCGATAAATGGGAGAATCTTGTCGTTAACTTCATTTTCAGTCCAAATGATGTATGGCTTACAATCGTGGGGTGGCGAAAATTCCCACAACTCTCCAATAAAGAAACCACTGAATTCTATAAGAAACTGCTTCAAGAGGCTTGGCAGTGGAATGGAATTAAATTCTGTTTAGACCCAGATGGTGATATTGCTGTGGTTGTAGAAACTGCGGACACCGAGATTAACGCTGAAGAGTTGTCACGGTATATTCGTCAGGTGTTAAACGCGGCTGATGAATTACATGACTGGGTGAAGCAGAAAGCCTGGGAAGAGTAAGTGGCACACATTTTAATGAATCACCCGATTTCTTACAATTTCAATGTCCTTTTCTCGGTTTTCTATTAGGAACAGAACCATCCTTTAAGAATCCGTAGGATTTAGAGAACTATTTATTTCTGAGCCAGTTAACTTAGTAGAGGAGTTGCGAGGTTGTGGAAGAAAATCCCACTGCAAAGACTATGATTACTTTGGGAATCTGGCTTCAAGTTTTATTTTGGTTTATCTATCTTTTCTTATTTGGGTTCGATACTTTCTTTATCTTTAGTTTGGTTGGATTAGAGCCCTCCTTTTGGATTGGTTCGCTCATCTATACGGTTATCTATTATGGTGCCATGCTTTTTTGTGGAATAATTCTTCTATTGTACTGGTATAGCTGGCGTTCTATGGTTCTACATAATCGCATGAAATTCATTGTGACAGGTGTTCTTGGTATGTTTATTCTCGGCTTTTTACCCGGTTTCTTTATCCTCTTTGGAGGTATTATCGCAGAGAAAAAGGGAGTCAAGAAAGATCAGCCTATCATAGAATCAGGTTCGAATCACAGAAAGATGAAACGCAGTGAAGAATGCCAGTTTTGTGGTGCGAAGGTGCTAGATCCTCATGCTACATATTGTGCGCGGTGTGGTGGATTCTTAGAGGAAGATACCGAGAACACCGAATAGCATAAACAATTAAGGTTTTGTTTCCTGTCTTCGATTAAGATTGAGTCCCAGAATTTTAAGGACATCTGCGACTTTGACGAGAGTATTAACACACCCATCTCGGAATAGAAGTATCCCTCGACCGACAAGCCCCAGTTTCTTGAGCAATAGACCTCCAAGCAAGGCTTCTTTTTCACAGGCTATGCCGAGAATCGCATGGGGTTTGCTAAAGTCAATTATTTTCTGGGCCATGCTGCCGCCGGGAAGAATGAAGACGCCTTTGTAGCCAAGTTTTTCTGCGGCTTCGGTGATGAGGTGTACTTGGCATTTGGGGTTGCAGTGTTGGCAGACGTAGCCGTG
>JBHLPH010000032.1:0-12015 GCA_048939625.1 Promethearchaeota archaeon | reverse complement strand
TAGCCAAGTTTTTCTGCGGCTTCGGTGATGAGGTGTACTTGGCATTTGGGGTTGCAGTGTTGGCAGACGTAGCCGTGTTCACCGAGAGGAGCTTTGCAATCAGATTCGCGGAGGCACTGGGGGACTAATACGATTCGCTCTTCAGGTGGTACACGTTGAAATTCGTCTTGGTTATCCCTATTCATTTTTTGGATGTAGGCCTGGATTACTTCTTTCTCAGTGCATCCATTCTTCTTGGCTTCAGCTTTAATTCGATTCAAGACTTCGAGTTCAAATGCAGAATCAACCATGAATAGGAACTCCAAGCAATAGGAAAGGGTGTTGGGTGATTCAACACAGTGCCTGTGCACCATATATATGTATCAGTAGTGCCAGTGAACTTTCTTCGAGAAAGTGAGACACATGGACGAAGAGCGCATAGGAACCATTTTCATTCTCATTGGCCTCTTTGTGTATGGTGTCCATCCAGTGATAGTCGAATTAGGTGGACTGTTGGTTGCCCCACTTGTGTTTGCGTCAATAGCCGCATTAATTGCGGGTTTTATCGCGCTTCTTTTTGCAAGAAGAACTACTCCACCGATAAGTCGTGCTATTTCACACGAGGATTTGCGTCGACTCATCATGGCAGGGGTCTTAGGTACGTTTTTTGCATTTATGTGTCTCTTCATCGGGTTGCAGTTCACAAGCTCCAATAATGCCGCAATTATTCTTAGATCAGAACTTGTATTTGCACTCGTCTTTGGTTATTTTTTCCTGAATGAGACTATCTCTCGACGACAGTTAGCTTGGATGATGCTAATGGTGTTCGGCGTGCTATTGGTGGTGGTCACCAGCCAGTTAATGATTTTAGGAGTAGGTGATATTCTTCTCTTAATCACCCCCATGGCTTGGGCGGCTGGTCATACCTTCGCTAAACCAGTGCTACAAAGGGTTTCTTCTTGGACCGCTGTCGCGTATCGAAACCTCGTTGGAGGAGCACTGCTTTTGTTTCTGGCACTATTCATGCTATTCTTCCCACTCTTCTCCACACCAATCATCTATTCGGCAAATCTGGCATTCATCTTCATCATCATCGTTGTCGAAGGAGTAATTATCCTCTTAGCACACAGTCTCTGGTATGAAGGAATTCGACGGATTAACCTTGGAAAAGCCACTGCCCTGATAGCCCCAGCACCGTTAGTAACCTTTACGTTATATGCAATTGTTTTCCGAATTCCGCCCACACCATGGCAAGTAATCGGAGCCATAATGGTGATTGCATCCACCATTCTTCTCGCTCGAGAAGTGAGTCTTCGACGTGATCTTGATGTAGTTGAGCGCCTTTAGCTAAAGCATCCAGGTTGAAGTCTGCTCCAACAATCACAGCTAAAAACCCTCAGTAGAGAGAGGGAGCCGAGGTGGTTTCATTGGATAAGGAACCGAAAACGTTTCCGTTAGAATCGTTGTTATCAGCTCGCCGAATTCTAACCCCACAACTGGTGAATGACCGGATTTATTTCATCAGTGATATGAGTGGCATGTACAGCCTCTTTACGATGGCCCGAAAAGGTAGTATTCCAGAACCGCTCCTTCCGCGGGGACTAGCGCTCCAAAACCCGCATCTTCTTGGTGGGTACAACTTTCGCGTGGTTCCTGCACTTAATAAGATACTCGTAATGGTGGATAAGGATGGTGATGAAAACTATCAACCGTGTTTCATCCCAATTACTGGGGGAGTGCCCAAACCTATTTTCGGTGACCGATACGCTGGACAACAACTACTATGTCTTGAATTTGATCCCAGAATGAACATAGCTTATTTTCTCATCGATGACCGAAAAACTCCCAACCAAGAAACAATCAAAGTTGACCTTAGGACACTCGAAGTGAACTCCTTGGGTACGAGCATTTATGGTAACTTTTGCGTTGGATACAACTCAACTCATGACACAATTCTTCTCGGTGACACCTACACAGCTAATGATGATGTCTTATTCGTCTGGAAGAAAGGCGATAAGGCACGTTCCCTGTTATACGGCACCCCCATTGAAGCGCGGGAGACGGGTAAAGAGTATCCACTCACAGGATTTGGTCGATGCTATTTCATCCGAAACGATTCAGGTTTAATCTTTCGAACGACTCTCCATGATGATAAAGGGGGCATCGGATTTCTCGATTTAGCTAAAACTGACACAATTCATCCTGTGAAGGTGCATGGAATTCAACACAAAGGAATTGGCCAACTGGATTGGATCCGCAGGATTCAGAACCATTTGTACATAATGGGTTTCAATATTGAAGGTTGTAGTTGGGTCTACCAGGCGGAATTAGATGAAAAAACGACCCCGCCCCAATTTCACCTAAAGGAGATTCTAATTGGAAAAGCACCTCTAGACGGTGGAGTTAATCTGGGTATCGATGAATCGGTAACGGAGAAGAGAGGTAAAATTAACGTCGACTACATTACTGCATTTACAACAGCGACCTCCCCTTCACAATTGGTGCTAGTTAACCCCAAGAACAAGGAAATTATTCAACTCTCAAATGAACGCGTCCTCGGCATTGATCAAAAGTACCTTGCTCCAGGAGAGGATGCCAGTTACACCAGCTTTGATGGATTACAGATTTCAGCCCGGCTTTACCTCCCGTCAGATGAGCTTGGCTACGCTAAACCCTATCCATTGATTCTATATGTTCACGGTGGACCACAAAGTCAAGAACGCCCAGACTTCACGTGGTTTTCCATGCCCCTCATCCAATACTTCACGCTGAACGGATTCGCAGTCTTTGTACCAAATGTCAGAGGGAGTACAGGGTATGGCCAAGCCTATATGAAAATGGTTGATCACGACTGGGGTGGTAATGATGCAAAGGATCATATTGAGGGATTGAAGCACCTTGAAAAGGATTCAAGAATCGATTCTACCCGACGCGCCGTTGTTGGTCGCAGTTACGGGGGCTATATGACGTTATGGTTGTCAGCCAACTATCCGCAATATTGGCAAGCTTCCTGTGATATGTTTGGTCCCTACAACCTCTTTACCTTCCTTGAACGTCTACCCGAGACTTGGCAAACCTACTTCCACCAATCATTAGGACACCCTGAGAAGGACAAAGACTTCCTTACAGAGCGATCACCAGCAACTCATTTCCATCAAGTCAAAGCGCCCATGCTTATCATTCAGGGAGGAAATGACCCACGAGTGGTCGAAGCTGAATCTGCCGATGTGGCCCGCCAGCTGCAAAAACAGGGTGTTGAAGTCGAATACATGGTGTTCGATGATGAAGGCCATGGATTCGGTAAGGTACCGAATCTGATTAAGGCATACAAGAGCATCGTGGCATTCTTCAAGAAGCACCTCATGAATTAGTAAGACACTGTGGCGTGTGTCGATTCGCCTTTGGTCATTCGACAATTAACGATAATTTCCATTACGCAACGGCAAGGTTTATAACGGAAATCATTACCAGCACGATTTCAGAATCGAAGTCCCTGATATCAAATCCCTGGCATATCTAACCGTTTGTCATTATTCACTGGAAAATGGAATGAGTTGACTTCGCATGGTGTTGCTGGATCCATTAAGTGTGCTAATTGCCTTAGCCATTATGGCAGTCCTTGCGGTTATTGCATATAAGGGAAAAATTGTTACCAAGTCAGGACTCGTTGCAGCGTTTTTCTTAGGCATCACTATTTGGTTACTGACTTCATGGACCTGGTTTCTAATTCTGCTCATCTTCTTCACTGTTACGGCTCAGTTCACACACTACAAATATACAACTAAACGCCAGCATGGTGCAGCCCAAGAAAAAGGTGGGGCCCGTGATTGGTCCCATGTCCTAGCAAATGGAGTATTGCCCCTTAGCATTGTTCTGATTGGAATTCTAACGATTCTGATATTCGGTCAAGTCGATGCCTTTGGACGAATCGAAGTGGGATTTGGCCATATGATGATTCCTGCTTCATTCATCATAGCTGTTGCTTTTGTTGCGTTTTTGGGTGCAGTGGCCACTGCAACAGCAGATACCTTAGCTACCGAAATCGGGTTACTGAATCCGCTACCACCCCGACTGATTACCCATCCAAGAAAAGTTGTCACACCTGGAACATCTGGAGGAATCTCGGTTGCCGGAGAGCTGGCGACAGTGTTGGGCACTTTGCTAATCGGTGGTATAGCCGCACTTCTTGCAGCACCGTTCTGGATTAACATCTTCGGAGCCACAATGATGCCGGAATTAGCTGGCATTGCTCCCGTGACCCTTGTGCTGGTGGCAATGGTCGGCGGTATTATTGGGTGCACAGTTGATAGCTTACTGGGTGCAACTCTTCAGGGTCACTGGACTTGTAATGTATGTGGCAAGTTAACCGAGAAGAAAGTACATTGTGGAGAAAAATCCACCCATCTTCGAGGTAATCGATTCCTCGACAATCACATGGTGAACCTAATCTCTTGCTTGGTGGGTGCCTTCGTCGCCATCGGGCTGTTTTTGTTCCTACTTGGTATTGGTTTTGCTTAGATAAGCTAAAGGTCTCTTAGACCTGACTGGTCGAAAAAAATAAGAAACGGACTCAATCGGAGTTATTTTTCGATGTCTGAAATGAACCATTAGCCAAGGCGAATATTCTCTAAATCATCGATGTTAAGTTTCCCGATACGACCAGCTGTAAGAAGAACCTGCTTAAGTTCCTTGGGATCCACATTAAGAGTGAAGTGTTGCTTTAACCCCGCAAGGATGTCGCGAGTACTCAGTGTGCGATTCTTGTCACTGTCGAAGAGTTTGATTGTTAGATTCCGTAAATCCTCAAAGCGATTCCAGAACCAAATGAACCAGACCCATTCACTTTGTTTAACGGAATAGTAGTCGGGTTCATGCTCAGAAACGGTGAGGTAGAGCATCACCGCTGTTTTCGCTTCCTTTGCACCAAGGTCTTTGACATAGTTGAGGGTTTGGACAGCTGATCGTCCGGTGTCCACAATATCATCGATGATAAGCACTCGTTTTCCCTTAACAGGGAGTGGTGATTTAACGGGGATGCTAGCATCTTCTTGATGTTCAGCTGTGGTATCGAGCCAGTGTTCAACTTTAAGAGCATAGAGATTTGCGTTACCCAAAAAATCGGAGATAAGTCGTCCAGGCACAAACCCACTTCTTGCGATAGCCAGGAGAAGATCAGGTTTGTACCCTGATTCGGTGACTTTGAAGGCTAGAGTCTTAGACATATCATAGATTTCTTGGAAATCAACGAATTGACATTTAATTGGTTCAACCATTAGATACGGCTCCTACGGTGCAGTCATCTGCCCACAAGACGACACCTCCATAAAAGCTTCTAGCCCTTAAGAGTTGTTGCAAAATGCTTGAGAACAAATAATGCACGAAGAGTAATCCATTTTGATGGTTTTCCCTTATGTTCGATATCGTGCCAAAATTTTCCATTGAAGGTGTGCTTGAGCATCCATTTTCCATCAGGTTGTTGGGCGTCAATAATGACCCTCACAGCATCTTCGATTCGGGGGTCTCTGATGTTGAGTCGGCCTAGTGTGCATAATACATCAAGGATGTCAGAGTTATAAAAGAGTGGAAACCCAAAACGTTTCCATCCTGCTTTTTCTTTGCGGTTCCCATCGGGGTCTCGAAGATATCTGTAAACTTGGTTTTCCAATATAACCTCAACAAGTTGGTTTATGATCATCTTTATTTTAGAAGAGTAGTGAGTTTTTGGAAAAACAGAGAATGCTTTGAGAACTTTGCAAAGACCCATATAGCAGGCTTGCGGGAAGACGGCGTCGGGATTGATAGGGTAGGCCCGGCATTTCCAGCCCCTTTCCTCAGGATTGAAATGATCAATTAGGAATTGGATGGTTTGTTGGGTTCGTGGGTCGTCAAGGTAGTCGAAATGGGCAAGATAGTAGAGAATATTGGCATCCAGACAGCAAGTGTCGGAAACAGTACTTGCGTAACCTCGCGCAGTTTTCGGAAGTATTGTGTTAAAATGCCCAGAGTTGAGTTGGAATTGAAAAAGATGTTCGATACCCTTCTCTATTTGAGGTATCCGAGGAGTGCCTAACTCCGCTAAAATGAGGAGGGTGTGAGTTGTTGCCGTATATTTGTGTGCATAAATATTATGAGGGAGGTCCCAGTAACCTTCTGGGGCTTGCGATCTTAGAATTGCTTTTACAACAGGTGAGTTCGGAATTACCTTTTGAGCAGCTTGAACCTCAGCATTAGTTCGTAGTTTATCTTGAAGAAGTTGGAAAGTCCAGAAACGTACGCTTGGATTAGAAGGTTCAAGAAGCCATTCTACAACTTCGGGCTGAGCTAGGGTTTGATAATCCATAATGTAGGAATAGAGATGGATTGTTAAAAAGGTTGAAGAAAGGGGTTTTCGATCCTCTGAGTTTTGATTAACAAATTAAACGGCCCCTTCGAGAGCCTTTCCGCATTGACAGTTGTCCTGTTTTGTTGACATCTTGGGGATAACTTCAGAGAGTAGGGTTTTGACTTTTCCGAGATTTTCAGCCATGGTCTTTTGCACTTCTTCATGGCTTACGGGTTTTTCTGCATAGACATCATAGTCAGTAATCATTGATACATTCGTAAAACAGATTTGAGCTTCACGGGCAAGATAGACTTCAGGATGTAGGGTCATACCAATAATATCAAATCCCTGCGCCCGGTAATAATGAGATTCAGCTATTGTTGAAAATTGGGGTCCTTCAATGGTGATAATGGTTCCTTTGTAATGATGGGGAAGCTTGAGTGCTTTGGCATGATCAGCGATGAAGCGGGAAAGATCGGGGCAAAAAGGTTCTGCCATTGACACGTGGGCGACGATTCCCTCTTCAAAGAAGGTCCGTTTGCGGCTTCGTGTCCAATCAACGGCTTGGTCAGGGATGAACAGATCACCTGGTTTGATTTCGTCTTTAAGACTCCCCACTGCTGAGACCGTGATGAGTCGTGTGACACCAATGGATTTGAGAGCCCAAATATTCGCCCTGTAATTGACTAGATGTGGGGGATAATTATGACCTCGCCCGTGGCGAGGGATAAAAGCAACACGCTGATTTTTCAACGTACCAACCATTATCTTGTCGGAGGGGGCACCGAATGGTGTATAGATTTTATAATCCTTGATGTCGGTAAAGACCTCAGGGTCGTATACACCGGTTCCCCCAATCATGCCGATTGAAACTTTTTCAGGGGGTTTGACAAGCATATTTTCCACGTCGAAAGAATGAATTGAATGTATCGAGAAAGGGAAGGACGATTCTGCTCTTAAGTCTGTATGGTAACGGTAAGGTTTAGGCTGCTAATCAACTTGAACAACTGCATAAGGCTACCATATCATTTGTATCAAAAGCAAACTAATCATTGCCAGACTTAGAATCGAAATCGAGAGGGGAATATCAAACCGGTTTAGGCGACCGACCGGAATAAAGAAAGAAGTTTGGCGTCTATAGGCTCGAAACGCATCACCCAATTCCTTTGTCAAAGAGTATTCTTCGATGAGTGCTAGAGCTACATAAATTCCGAATTGGACGAACCAGAGAGCAACTGTGGCTTCTTTTGACAGCCAGCCTATTCCAAAGGTATTTGAGAGCCACCAATAACAGAAAACCGTTAGACCGAGTGTAATTAATAGGAAGCCCAAGTATTGAGGATGGCGAATGAAGCGATAGGGACCAGTTGTAACTAAACCGATCTTTCTGTGCCGATAAAAGTAGATTATTGAATAGACAGTTAGTAAAATTCCTATTAGGGTTGCTAGGTTTGCTAGAAAGACACCGGGGGATATGAGGCTCATCGTGATAAATTCAGCGATACCCCCAATGACGTTAAATGGAAACTGGGTGAATAATATTGCAAGTACAGCAATTAGGGGTAAGGTCATCAAACCCACATAAATTCCAAGAGTAGGAATTTGTTGGAGAAGGGGAACAAGATAGCCACTTATCTGAAGAAATATGTCCTTGATTCTAGACGGAATGGTCATTATTGTATCTCCACTATTAACCACTATCGACTGGTCGGAAGCACGTATTAATTAACCTACATTTTTGAACAGCGCCACTCTAGAGGAACATGACTAGGCGTCAACCCGTTTATTAAAAAACAAGTTCAGGAAATGGTTGATAGATTTCAGTTTCCAGGTTTTGGAGAGTGACCCCAAATGAATCCTAAAGATGAAGCCGATCGTAGTCGAGAACTTGATTTAGAATCCGAACTGCGTGGGCGTACCCTTCGCGTCTACTTTGAATTACTGTCCACAAAGGATCCAGTCGGACCTCGAGAACTCCAACGAAAGCTCGGATTATCATCACCCAGTTTAGCTGCCTACCATTTGGATAAATTAGTGGAGTTAGGCTTAATCCGAAGGGATAGGGGGGAATATACCGTGGAAGAAGCAGTTCAGGTCGGAGTACTAAAGCAATTTATTTGGGTGGGTCGAAGGGCTTTGCCGCGACAGCTCTTTTATGCAGCATTTTTCACGACTGCCTTGGTCATTTTCATAGTCGTGTATCCACAGTATCTGACCTTTGGAAATTTAGCTGCATGGCTATTTGGCGGCGGAGCGTCAGCATTATTTTGGTTTGAAACCTGGCGAGCGTACAAAGATTTACCATGAAAGGAGTGTTCTAAACTGTAGTCTAATATGGCAGTCTTCTGATATGAAAGGTGAATTATTGTGACAAAACCAGAGCAAACTAAACAATACCGGCGTCGGTTAATCTATCTCATGGCAGGTATTATAATCGGAGTGGCGGTTATGATTCTTCCCTGGCTAGTCCATTCCATGATGGGACCAGTCTCGCCCTTTTTTGGTGAGTGCGTTAATCCTGAATTCTGGTCAGCTCAAATGATTATTTCACCTCTTGATGCAGTTTATGAATTCATTTGGCTTGCATTACCAGCGATTTTCGTTATTTTGGTTCTTTATTGGGTGGCGGGTCGGCGAACTCGCTGGTCTGGGTACGATGAGGCCGTGAAATGGACTCGTCGGTAAGAGCCGAACAATTTAAGGGGTTAATTTCGTTTTGAGCAGTACGTAATTTATCCAGAGTCTACCTAAACTATGGGAATAGTTATCATGAGTTGGATTTGGTGAGGTTGATCTAATGCGAATGAATGCGCTCGAACTTCGAAGACGATATTTACAATTCTTCAAAGCGAGAGGGCACGCCATCATTCCATCTGCCTCCCTTATTCCCCAATTAGATCCCACGGTACTGTTTCAAAGTGCAGGAATGCAACCTCTTGTGCCTTATCTGCTAGGTCAACCACACCCAGAGGGAAACCGACTGGTTAATGTGCAGAAGTGTATTCGAACCGATGATATTGAGGAAGTAGGTGATACGTTCCATCTTACCTTCTTTGAAATGCTTGGGAATTGGTCCTTAGGAGACTATTGGAAAACTGGCGCCATCGAAATGGCCATGGAGTTTTTGCTCAACGCTGACTCGGGGCTAGGTCTCGAAAAAGAGGTTTTACATGTTACCGTTTTCGAGGGCGATGAGCAAGTTCCTGCTGATGAGGAAGCAGTTACAGCTTGGGAAAATCTTGGGCTTCCACGTAGTCATATCCATTACTTATCATACAAGGAGAATTGGTGGGCTTTAGGTGATACTGGACCTCAGGGACCTGATACTGAAATCTTCGTTGATACGGGTCTTGAAAGCTGTTCGAAGACCTGCCGTCCAGGATGCGGATGCGGTAAGTATGTCGAGATTTGGAACTTGGTATTCATGTCCTATAATCGCGAAGAGGATGGGACCCTAACTCCACTAAAGAAAAAGAACATTGATACTGGAATGGGACTAGAACGCGCCCTCCAGGTCCTTAACAAGCTTCCAAGCGTCTATGAGACTGATGTCTTCAAACCGATTGTGGAAAAGATTCAGAACCTTTCACATATCACAAGCCCAACAAATCACCAGCAGCATTTAATCCGAATTATCGCGGATCATATCCGGTCTGCAGCCATGGCCCTAGCAGACGATCATGGTCTGGTTCCTTCCAACGTTGAAAGAGGATATGTTATTCGGCGATTAGTGCGTATTGCGATACGTCAGGGATTACAACTAGGGATTGATCGCTTCTTTCTCTGCGATCTCATTCCCCCGGTTATCGCTTGCTTAGGCGACGAATATGGTGAACTCGTCCGAAATAAGGCACATATCCTAAAAGAAATCGAAAAAGAAGAAAAACGCTTCCGAAAGACTTTACGCCGAGGTCTACGAATCGCTGAAAAGATTCTAGCGGAAAAGGGTGTTTTGACAGGTAAAGACGCGTTTACGCTCTTTGCCACGTATGGATTCCCTATTGAGATGACCGTTCAAATTGCTGAAGAAAACGGTCAAACGATTAACTTGGAAGAATTTCGGAAAGAGTTTGATCAGCATCGTCAAATTTCCCGTGATGCGACCCAACAGAAATTTACTAGTGGACTTGCTGACCATTCAGAAGAGGTTGTGCGCCTTCATACAGCAACTCATTTACTTCATCAAGCACTCCGGAAATTTGTGAAATCAAGCATCTACCAGAAAGGAAGCAATATCACGGCTGAACGCTTACGTTTGGATGTTCAATTAGATCGGAAACTTACAGCTGAAGAGCTAGAAGAAATTGAGAACTGGGTGAATGAAATCATTCAGCAGAATCTCCCTGTAACCTTTGAAGTAATGTCCCCTGAAGAAGCGCTAAAACTTGGGGCTTTGGGATTTTTTGGCGAGAAATATGGAGAGCAGGTTAAAGTTTATTCAGTAGGTGACATATCCAAGGAAATCTGTAGTGGACCACACGTGAATCAAACAGGTGAACTTGGGAAATTTAAGATAACGAAGCAGAAACGAATTGGCGCCGATACTCTTCGGTTAAGAGCAATTCTCAAGTCAGAATAAGCAAAATGTAGAGGCCGCGTAACCAATAATTTGTAACTATTCGCCTTTCTTCAATGGGAGTGGCATTATATACATCTGAGAAACATATTGAGTGCCACCACAGGCACAGACGCCTTCTTTTTTGAAGACAAAATCGTCTTTTTCCCAAACCCGTTCACTGGTGCGGTTACATTCCTCACAGCGAAGCTGGACGACGACCCCGATTTTTTTGTATTCTAAGATATACCTGTTTAATCGACCATTTATTGTGCCAGTGACACCGTACACCACCATTGATAATGCGAAGGTAATGAACATAATGTAGTAGAACCATTCAGGTAAGATGAGGAGTGGAGTGCCCCAGATAAAAGGAAAGAAATTGCTGTAAACGAGAATCCCCAACTGGATCATTAGTACTATGAGGATTGCTGATGAGAGGTATCCCATGAAGCGGCTGGTGCGAGCATAGGATTTAATCCGCTCGACTAGCCTGCGAAGCTGTGCTATGGTTGGTTTAGGCTCTTGCCAGGGGTCAATGGTCATAATCGTTCGACTGGCGTAGTAAACAAAGGCTTTTAAGGATTCCGAAGCCGCACCACTCTTGGAAGGAGTATACCGATGATGACCAGTTCAGAATGGAGCGGTTTGAGCCAAAAATCTCCAGTCATTGCTGTTGACGCTGTCATCACGCTTCCAAATGAAAGCGTTGTGTTAGTCCGTCGTCGATACCCACCATTCCAAAATCATTGGGCCTTACCTGGTGGAATGGTAGAAATTGGTGAAACTGTTGAGGAAGCACTAATGCGAGAAGTAAAAGAAGAAACTGGACTCTCTGTTGAACCCATTCGGCTCATCGGAGTTTTTTCGAATCCAACAAGAGATCCACGGGGCCATGTAGTTAGTATCGCGTTTCATGTTCGAAGGGTCGAAGGAGAGCTACGAATAAGCAGCGAAACAACAGATGTGAAGGCTTTCTTCACGCCACCAAAGAAACTGGCCTTCGACCACCGACAAATTCTAGATGCTTCTAGAGCCTTCCCACGTGGAGAGGACCGCAAAACTGGCTAAGTTTGTGAATGGGACTCAACAAAGTTTATATGTAAGCCTATTACATCCTAGCTTGCAGTACCCCATGCTGCAGATGACGGGGTGTAGC
>JBHLPH010000059.1:0-5666 GCA_048939625.1 Promethearchaeota archaeon | reverse complement strand
CTGGATGCCATGTCATGGCAGTGAAGTGGGAAGAACTCATCCCACGAATCATCGAAGCATCAGGTGTTTAGGACTCAGATTGTTTTTGATTAAAAGTTGTAATGACTCGATGCATAGTTCGTAGATTAGCAAGAACCATTTCGTCACCATAGTTCCAATTCCATGACCCAAATCCACATTCAGGACCAGCAAAGGGCACACGATCAGCACCATAACGGTCAATCGCATGGGATAGATATTGTTGCATTTCTTCTTGTGGCTGTAAATATGGTTGATAGTGTCCGCTTTGGATTTCATCCCATGCAACTCGGAGGTCGATGTTAGCTGGTATTGTAGGTTCTTCAGTTTGGAGGATTGCAGCGCGTATGAATTTGTCATGCTCTTGTAACCACGCTTTGGAGACAACAACACCAAGATGAGCTTCGAGGAGATTCCAGTTGGCATATCCCAGCTGATGATAAGGTGAAGCATGAAGGTGCAAACCCCGAAAACATTGAGAACGAACCACAGAAAGACTTCTGTTCCATGTCCGAATGAGATGGGCTAGTTGAGGATCAGATTCCACATCCATGAATATGTCTCCGACGCCTGTAACTCCAACTGAAGGTTCATCGAGGGTTATGATAAGAGGATTAAGGTATTTTGTTGAAATTTGGGCATTTTTTAGGAAGGCTTTGACGATGGTGGCAAAAGCTTCGATAAGAGATTCGTCGTACCGTGGACTGAAACCCATGCTCTGCCAAAGCCGGGTAGACATTTCGAAGGGACCTGTGATGCAAGCTCGGTATTCGATGCGTTCAATGCTCAGTTCTTCGCAAATGAGTTTTGCACCTTGTTGGAGGGCAAGAAGCTCAGCGACTTGGGCGTTTCTTGGTGGTAGTTGAATCGTGGAGCCATCCCAAAGATAGGTATCGCCCGTTTTATCGAGTCCTGAGCCATGACGGATAATTGGGTTGAGGAATTGTGTGAGCATATCTCGCATTACACTACTTTGAACATAGCAGGGAACACCATAAGTGGGTCCTAAGGCTTGGAGTTTGCGAATGAACGCAATATTGTGTTGTTGAACGAAATAGGCAGCAGCTTCGGTGTGCTTTCCGTCTTCAAGGTCTATCGCTCCTTGAATATAATGTTCAAAATTAATGTCACCAAGGGGAAAACTACCAATGTCGGTTGGACGGATAGGATCGAGCGAATCGGAAACCACTCAACTAACCTCAGATTGATTAAATGCAGTATTTGGATAACAGGGCTAACTAAAGCCCCTTTTATGGTTTGGTTTCAGAACTTATTTGAATGGAGTACGAACTAGGTTGTGGTTTTTGCTGATTTCTTCGCTTTCTTCGTCGATTTGGTTGGGATCTCTTTTACAGGCCAGCGACTTCCGTGCTCTAAAGCGCGGTCGATTGCAATTTCAGCAATAGCAGAAGCATGTTCGAGAATTTTACCAAAGGCTTCGAAGATACTTTCTAAACAAAACATTGCCTTTTGGTGAGGACCGAAAAGCGCACAGCTTTCGGGAGTTAGTTTAGGTAGCATTTGTTCGCAAAGTGTGACGAGATGTTTTTCCATGAGTTCTTCGGCTTGCTGGCGCATAGGGACGAAATGATCGATTTCGTTAATAACATGATTTGCAGCTTTGTCATCACCGATAAGCATGGCTTCCGCAGCCATAGCATAAATGCGGTGAACGTGGTTTCCAGTCTTTAAGGCGAGATTAAGAAGATCTTTGGGGCATTCTTCATTTCCGAGTGATATAACAGCCTCCGCAATATTCTTTGCGTGGTCGGCCACGTTTTCTATACGCTGAATGAACATAAGATAGGTGAGGCAGTCCATGGAGTCGATGCTGAGTTCATTCATGAAGCGGGGATCTAGTAAAGCCGCTCGGAGCTGTTTGAAGACTAGAAAGTAGAATTGATTAACATCCTCATCAAGTCCTATGACCGTTTTGGCGAGTTCTACATCACGGATTTGAAGGGCAGAAAGGGCGTCTACGAGCATGGTGGAGGTGATGCGGTGGGCTAAGCGCATGCTCTTTGGGAGGTCCAGTTGATTTAGTCTCATGAGAGACTGAATGACGATTTCGTTGGTGCTGGCATCAATGATTTGCAATCCAGTGAGCATGCGGACTCGTTTTCGGACAAGAGTTTGTTGTTCTGGGGTGAACACACCTCTGGAGCGAATCCGGATGATGCCAAAATTGTTGAGATAAGCGGCAATGAGTCTCCGTTCGAGGATTCCTGGTTCATCTTCGGGGTCAATCATGATATCTTGTTCGGAGGGCTCATCAGAAAATTCCTTGACGGGATAAACAGCAAGAGACCCATCTCGTTGGGAGATAAGAATAACGTGGTCTGAGGAATCAAGTTTGTATTTACTTGCCCAGCTCTTAGGGATGGAGACGACGAGAGACGATTTACCTAGTCGCATGATTTTACGTTTTTCCATAGCTCTACCCTTCTAGGCTAGTATTTGGACCGCGTTCATACGTACCACTAGGCTCTGTCTATATATCTTGCTGACCGTCAATATTTTTCCCGATAAATCTATGCTGACAATACTTTCTATACGGCTCGAATGGGGGAATGCTTTTTAGGTGGGAGCAGCTGCCAGCTTCGTGAGTACCGTTTCTCATTAGGTGAAGAAAATGGGTCAAATGCAATATGTGGAAATCGTTATCCGTGGTGATCTGATGTTACGCCAGATAATTCGAAAAATTGGTGAGCAGCTTGCGGAGACCGATATCGATGCGGATTTTAGCTCCACAATTGTTGTTCCACCCTGGCGCATGGCCACCAAGCTTCAACACCCATCCTTAGGTGTGTTACATGCACAAGTGACTGCGAAAGATGTCTTTCACTTTGAAGCCCTCCTGAAGCAGTTGCTCGAACAAGAGCAGTGTCAACTCATTGCTCTGAACAAATTGGAAAAACGCTAATCACGATATAAATTCACAGGGGAGTAGTAGGTGGCTGATATTTACCGCGACCAAGACGAGGTTCCTTCAGACTCAATCGAAGCCACCGACGAGGAAGAACGGCACTTTGCGATTCCTAGCTGGCGTCCTGGAAAGAACTTCATTAAACTTGTCGCCAGCCTAATTGCGGCTACCGTCACCTATCTTTTGACATTTTCATTGGCACCCCAACTTCGTATGGCGTTAGTGCTTCTTGTTCTCGCAGCAGCCTTGTGGATCACCGAATCGCTTCCGCTCGCAGCAACCTCATTGCTCATTGCCCTATTACAACCTCTCTGGGGTATCCAACCCAGCTTTACTGATGCCCTCATTCCCTTCTTTAGCCCTGTCGTTGTGCTCCTCCTCGGAGGATTCCTCTTAGCCATTGCAGTGGACAAACATGACCTCGATGAGCGGATAGGTGAAGCACTTCTTAAACGACTGGGCACTAAACCACACTGGATTGTCTTAGGATTAATGCTTGGAACAGCCGTGTTGTCAATGTGGATTTCCAACACCGCTGCAGCGGCTCTAATGATTACCATTGCCATTCCGGTGGCAAATCGAGTAGAGGACCCCAAAGGAAAACTACAAAAAATCATGGTTCTCGCTGTCGCTTATGCTGCAAGCATCGGAGGATTCATGACCCTCATCGGAAGCCCACCAAATGCCATGGCAGCTGCGTTTCTGGCATTATCCCCAGCAAGTACGCCTATCTCCTTTCTGGGATGGTCACTTTTTACCCTCCCAATGGCATTCATTTTAATTTTCATTACTTGGGGGGTGCTGTTTCTTCGATTCCGCACCAAGGTCAAATACATCCCGCCAGTTAAAACTGCTGAAAAGCGCATTCTGACCGGGAAACAGAAAGGAACACTAGTCGTTTTTCTTTTGGCCGTTGTCCTCTGGTTAACCGAACCATTTCATCCCCTCAATTCGTCTATGGTAGCTGTTGCTGTTGCCTTGGTGCTCTTCGCTGTAGGTTTGTTAAAGAAAGACGCCATTAAGAAAGTTGATTGGAATACATTACTCCTTTTTGGTGGAGGTTTAAGTCTTGGTGCAGCATTAACTGTCTCTGGGTTAGCAGATGTGATCACGGGCGGAGTATTAACGTTTGTTCCCCTTTTAGGTTATAGTGGGATTGTAGTCCTGCTAGCAGTGAGTGCCCTAGTCTTTAGTATGGTGGCGAGTAACACGGCAAGTGCGGCAATTTTCATTCCGATTTCAATTAGTGTCGCCGTGAATATCGGGGCAAATCCCGTGATTTTTGCGGTTCTGATTGCGATTGCCTGTAGCATCGACTTTATGCTGCCAATTGGCACACCACCTAATGCCATTGCATATAGTACGGAACGTGTCACAATGAAGGATATGATTACAGCAGGGTTTGCCCTTAACCTTCTAAGTTTGCTCGTGGTTTTGATCTTTGCGTTTTTCATTTGGCCCTTTATTCCCGTAATCTAGATTGAGGATGGAATCATAATGTTTGCAGACTATGAACCAGAACGGATAATCAAACGCGTGTTTGGGGTTTCATCTGACCAAATTGCGTCAACAGTTCTCATCGCTCCCGTAAAAGGATTCGTCGCCGAGTTTGAAGCAGACCTTCAGAAACCAAAATCCATTGGAACGTGGTTTACTGGGGTGTCGGGGTACATTGAAGGTGAAGTTTTTGTCACTGTCTTGGATAATATTCGTTATGCCCCTGGCATGGCAGACTGTGTTTATTTTCTCCAATTTGCCGGAGTGAAAAACATCCTTTATACGGGGGCGATAGGAGGGCTTGCCAAGGGAATGGAAATTGGTGATTTTGTTCTTGCCAAGGACTGTGAACGAGGAGATGGAGCATCAAGGTATTTTGCTTCCATTTTCGAACAGGCCTGTGTGTGTAATGAGTTAGCTGAACGTGTCCGACCGTTCCTCCAGTCGGTTGCTGAATCCGAGGGACTGCAATTCTTTGAGGGCCGTATTTTTACCACAGATTCGTTGGCTGCAGAAACCGTTGATTTCCTAACTGCCTTATCAATTCAAAAAATCCTTGGAATCGAAATGGAGACAAGCGCCCTCTATACAGTTGCCCGGTGTACAAATATGAACGCCGTAGCCGCACACATCGTTTCTGATTTACCGTTGCAAGGAAAAAGCCTCTTAGATGATCTAACAAAGCGAGAAAAAGAAAGAAAGGCAAGCGCCCAGTCAGCAATCGTCAATGCGTTATCGCAGGCGATTATTACATTGGCGAAAGAAGACGAATAGGCGCGTGATTTAGGCTTTTCCGGCGAAGATGAGAATCACACCGATTAACATCAAGATTCCGACGAGTGCAGTAAGACTCAAGCTGAATCCGCCCAAGACAATGAAGATGATTGAGAAGACTAGTAGTAAGATGAAATAAGTTGAATTGTATCGACGATACATACGGATGCAGAAGACGAGGGCTAGTAAACCGAGTGCAAAATAAATGATACCATAGGCAATGCCCACAAGATTAACACTGGGAAGAGAGTTTGCTAAATCGGAGACACCGAGAAGGATTGCGATGATTGCAGCAACTAAAGCAAGCACAATCCCTGTTAATACCAAAGCGTTGTTTTTGGCCAATATGGTCACCTGCCACCCCTGCGCGACAAGTTCCCTTAAAGTCTTCTGATGAAATTTCCATATCTCTTTTCTTATTGGAAAATTCTGAATTTTGAACGATGGCTTT
>JBHLPH010000013.1:0-61414 GCA_048939625.1 Promethearchaeota archaeon | reverse complement strand
CGGCATATCCAGACGCATTGGTGGTTAAGATCTCATAGTAGGAACCATCTGTATCCCATAAGCAGATAGTTGCTCCACTAACGGGGCTGGTACCATCCATAACCCGAAAGAGTGTATCACCATTGAAATTAGCATGCGTTGGGTGAGTGACTGTCAGAGTTCGTGGGTTATTAGTGAAGACATCGACTTCAGGATCGCCAAAGAGAGCATAACTGATTAGGTTCTTACGATGATAAGTTTCCCAGGTTGATGGATAACTTGAAGCAATCGAGGCGAAAGCTGTTTGGTAGTCGATTTTGTTTTGATATAAAGTTGCACCCGGTTGGTAATTTGTGCTTCCACTGAAGAAGAGGTCCCAGAAGGCCTGTGACTGGTAGCGACCCAAACCCCAGTTAAAGGACTGCGACATGGTTCCACGATAGTACCAGCAGATCCGCATGGATCCAATATATCCTATCGCCATATTGCGGATGAAGGTTTCAGCAAGAGCCTCTTGCGTATAGTCGTATCCTGCAGTATGGCAGGAATCAGCATAAACCAGGGCAGGAATACTTGCTGTCGAAACATTCACTTGTGTTGTATTCAACATGTTCCCCCAGAGATTCCAAGGCCACTCAAACCAGTATACATAGGACAAGGGCATTAATCCTACTTCACTGCCCGCCGCTACCTCTTCATTCAGTGTTTTTTCTCCGGTTACATGGCTGAGTTCCCCGACATCAAGATCAGTGACATTCACACCAAACATGTAGTTTTCAATTGCAATATGGTAGGAATCAATGAAGCCGGTGTTGTTGTTGGCGTGATATTTCCAGATTCCACCATATTGGTTGCCAGCAATAATAGAATATTTTTCTATTGGTGAGGGATAGGTTGAAAGAAGATCATTATCGTCAACAAAGCCAATGTTCAGACAACGTACCATGCCTGCATTTGCACCCGAACTCGTAATTGTTTTCTTTGTTCCTGCATCTGTACCACCTTGGAAGCCTGTTTGTCCCAGTGCGATACAACCGGATTCATACATGTAAATAGCGCCATCACTAATTCCAACAACTACCTTGTTATAACCGTCATTCGCTGCATTTCCCGTATCGCACCCATAAACAATGCCACCGAGAGCTTTCTGCACAATGAGCTGATTCCATCCAATACCTATGTTGTACCAAAACTGATAGCAGTCACCCTGAAGAACGCTTACATTAGTGTAACCAGTTCCACAGGTAATTTCCCCAAGCATGTCATCATCAGGATCACCAACATCAATTGAATATACAGCGTGGGCAAGGTTCCAAACATTTCCTTGTATGATTTGAATGAAGGGTACTGCCACACCACCAACGCAGGTCGCAATCCTTACGGCCCCACTTTGGTGCCCCCAAGCAATATCAACATTAGTCCAAGGAACTGGAGAATTAGGTTCCAAGGCATTATCAGCATTACCCACTTCAATGCAAAGTATTGGATCCCACCACTCAAGTATCGGCAAGACTATAGCTGACCAATGTGGTGAAGCCACCCAGCTGAGATATGTAAAAACGATCACTGCCCCAACGTTTGTACCAACAACTACAGCGATTGTGTTATTATTCCAGATATCACCAATGTCAACACAAGTTGCCCAGCAGGTCTGAGGAGGTATCGAACCAGGTGGAGTATTCCAAAGATCCCATATTAGTGAGTCTGTCATTGTATTAGCATCACGGAGCCAAACAGTACCATTCTGAGCCGCACCACTTGGACCTATTCCTAAGGTATAGACAATCTCGTTATTTCCATCAGTATTCGGGTCCCCAATTGCAACGCCCGTTACAGGAACGTTCCATCCAGCCGTTGCTGCGGACCATGTATTTCCGTATGGGAAGCCCCAAGGATCGTACTTTCGTTGGATATCAGTGGGACTTCCATGAGCGGCGAGGTTGATGAGAGCTGGTGAATACGCATTTAATCCTTGGAGTATTGCTGTTTCATTTAATTTCTGAAAACTATTTGGTGAGGTATAGTTCCAGAAGAAGTAGCGATCTTCGTAGAAGCGATACACATCATAATAGCCAGGAATATGATTGGCGTTGATATAATCACTGAGTTCTGCTTCATCTGTATAGTCATTATCAAGCCATGCCCAGACTTCTTCATCGTAATTACTGATAGCTCCACCGAGGAGAAAAGTATCCCAACCTGTTGCAGAGAAACTCGTAGGGTTTCGAGCATAATTCATCGACTTGGTAAGAATACCGGTAATATTGGTTTGGTCGCTGAAAGGAATCCGTCCCACATACAAATCTGGTTGCCAGTCACCAATTTCGTCCCATAGAGGTCCTCCCACATTGAAGGTGGCGCATTCACCCCATCGACCATCACCATCATCATCCCAGTCGGCATCATCCATCACCGAGTAATAGAAATCCGTGGGTTTTCGGTTTGGATCCTGACCGACCCATTCACTAGTATCAGGGAGATACACGTAGCGTGAGGGAATAGTAGCGTTATCACCGATAAGGAGCACCCATTGCAGGGTTGCCGGTGAAGCATTATCATACACGTCTTCGATGAAGGTCCAGATTTGTTCGGCTTTATCCCGAACGGTAGCAGATAGCGGATAATTTGTCTGAATCCAACTTACATTAACCACCTGAGTGGGGACGCCTTTCAAGTTTTTCCATTCAGCAAAGGATTGGACCCAGGCACTATTTGGTGTGATGATTAAATAGACAGAGCTAGCCGGTTGGGGAACTGGTGGTCCGGATACCCAGTGAGAAACCAAAGACCCAGAGTTCAGTGCCTTATTCGACGGTAAAGACGAGGTTGGAGTAATTATTGGCATAAACACTGTAAAGGTAAGAAGAAAGATTAGTAGAAATACAAACCATTTTGTGAAAGAATAACGTTTCATTCAAACTCATTCCTGAGGAGCCATTATGATCAGGATTGTGAACGGAAAGCATTGGCTAGGCAGAGACATCCAAAGCCTCCCGCTGTTGTCGCCTCACACTTCTTTAAGGAGAACTCGCTTTAAAATCATTTACCTAGACGACAAATAGAGTTACAAATGCCGTAAAAAGGCATTAACTACCATTCCAAGAGGAGATGAGCAGATCATTAGGTAGTTTCTGTAATGGCCACTTGATTCTGGAGACGCCGTAAACGCCGCAAAAGGTCATGGCGACCTGTGCGGAAGATTTCAAGTCGTTTCTGGTCAGCTTCCAAGAACTTCGCAACCACCGGAGATTTTAACAGTTCGGGAAGGATTTCAACGGATTTGATGAGATAACCGCCTATTTGGATTTGATCGTCCATTGCAATGAGGGCATTTTCTGATTGACGGAGAGCATAAGAAAGTGTATCAGTTCGGATATCGGGTGGCAGGAGTTCATGGGCGGATTTTGCAGGATTAGAAGCGAACATTGTAAACCATTCATTGACATCGATTTCCTTGGGTAGAATGGCGTTGAGGATAGCCCGTTCATGGTCAACGTAGAGACCACCTAACCGAGTTCGTTGAACTAATAATTCATGAAGTGCCACACTCGCTTCGGTTAAGAGATCAAATTGGATCTGCACTTTTGATACCCAATCAAGAGACAAGAAATCAAAGTCACTACTAAATGATGAAAACTGGGCTAGCAAATTAATAATTACATCAAGGTAACTTCCCAACGCATGAAGCGCTTGTTCAAAGGAACTATTACTTGCTTCGTTTAGGAACCCTTGTAACCCAGTAATCAGGGAGGCAATATCTAGATCCAACCATAGGTCAAGGGCCTTTTCCCAACGGGATAATTCGGGTGATTGATACTTAGCGAAGAAATTCCGAAATCCACGATCTGTGACACCGAGACTGCGCATTTCAATAAGTAAGCGTTCCAGTTCTCCGCCAGTATCAGCAACAACCCACCGTAAATAGCCGATATCACTCGTCTGTGAATGAATCCGTTGTTTAACCTCGTCTTGGGCAAGAATCCGCACCGCTTTCTTCTTCCTTTCAAAAAGTGCCATTTGGTTTTGGGGAGAAAAATAGAGATTCCGAGTTAAATCTTCCAAATGAAGCCGCCAATCTCGAGCATGGCGAAGTGCTCGATCCAACTCGCTAAGCAGGTGCACAAGTTCTCCAACGAACTGGTTTTCGAGATTTAAAACCACTTCAGGTTGTGTAATCAATTGCTGGTAATCTGTCGGATGAAACACACCAGTATCAATTAGAATGACACTTCGGTTAAACTCGCGAACGGAGTCCAAATAATCTGCAATGTAGGAACGAAGATTAGCAGTTTCCATTCATGTGCATCCTCGCCAGAATCCATAGTTGTCTTTGTCGAGATGACTTTTAAGTGTCCGCAAGCCGATGCAAACCAAAAAGCAGGCTCACGAATTCCTCGGAAATACAGTGCTATCCAGACTTTTCGAGGTTCACATTCAGTTTTTGCAACTCAACTAGGATCTTCTGAAGCAAGGTAGATGAATCCGTTATTGGAGTGGGTTCAATTTCAGTTGTTAGCACATACCCTGCCCGATAGCGGCGCACAAGCTCCAGAATCTGATTGTTGACCTTATCATAAGCTACCAAACCATCCAAAGCAAGTTCTGGTGAGGGCTTACCTGATCGAGCACCCATTTGTCCTGCAGTTTCAATTGTTACACTGCCAATTCTTAATAATCGGTCAAAGGGTCCACGACGTAATGATACGTTGGTAATTGCCCGAATGGGCACGACACGACGGGTTATCGTAATTAAACCACGCGTAACAATGACTTCATCTTCGTGAATGACATAGTGAATCCGACGATAATAGAGAGGAATAAGAATGAGCCCAGGAATCGTCCAAATGAAACATATTACAAATCCCCAGAACAGTACTGAAGACCACATCCAAAGAAAGCCAGGAAAAACCGAAAACAGTAGTAAATACATCAAGGCCGTTGGAAGAACAAGAATCAGGAAAAGGAACAAGGGGATAAAAAATAGTTGCAAGAAGTATTTTGTCTGAAGCTGGGGATCCGGTTGAAATTCCATATTTACACCCAATGAGGACTACGAGATTCTTCAATAAAAACTATAGTAGATGAACCGTGTCAAAGATGAAGAAATGGTAAGCCTTTTCCTTCAATAAGAACATTATACTGCTGTTCTTAACAGGGAGGATAACAAAAAATGGAAAAACCCTGGCTAAAATTCTATGAACCCGGTGTTCCTGAAACCCTTGATATTCCCGAAATCCCCCTCTATCAACTTCTCGAAGATTCTGCAAAGGATTTTCCGGATAATACTCTTGGTATTTTTCTTGGACAAGAAAAGACTTACAAACAGGTCCAAGAAGAAGTCGACCGCTTGGCTAATGCTTTGAATAAGATGGGCCTCAAACAGGGCGATGTAGTAGCCCTTATGTTAGGAAACATGCCCCAATTTTTGACTGCATTCTTTGGTGCTCTCAAAGCCGGAGCGATTCTGACCCTTATCAACCCACTTTACCAAGCTCCTGAAATCAAATTCCAAATCAACGATTCAGGGGCCAAAGCCTTAATCATCATTGATATTATGCACGACAATTATGCAAAGATTCGTGATGATACCAAAGTTGAGCACACTATAGTAACCACCATGGCTGATGCATTTCCAGGCATGCAAGTGAGCTTTACACCTCCTGAAGGTGTGAAAGGATACCATATGTGGGGTGAAATCTTAGAAAGTGCTGAACCCAAAGCACCGAAGGTTTCCATAAAACCAAAAGAGACCCCTGCCGTCTTGCTCTATACTGGTGGAACCACAGGCGTTCCAAAGGGAGCGATCCTGACACACTATAATCTTGTTGCGAATGCCTACCAATGTAAGAGCTGGATTCCCTTTGCTGAACGTGGTGCAGGCGACACAACTCTTGCCGTGCTGCCTTTCTTCCATTCTTTCGGATTAACTGTCTGTATGCTGAACACTGTAATCCTCGCAGACCGCCTCGTGTTACACCCACGCCCTGACCTCGATCAAGTCCTCCGTGATATCCCACGATATAATGTCAGCTTCTTCCCAGGAGTTCCAACCCTGTACGCATCACTTCTTCAACGTGACGACCTTGATCAATACGACCTCAAATCCATGACTGCCTGTCTTTCAGGAGCAGCTCCTCTCCCAATGGCAGTGGCAAAAGCCTTCGAAAAAATTGCTGGAGCCAACCTCGTGGAAGGCTATGGCCTGACGGAAGCCAGCCCAGTGACTCATGCGAATCCCATCCAACAGAACCCTCCCTTCGACAAGAAACGAGAAGGATCCGTAGGTGTTCCAATGTCCAGTACTCTCGCAAAAATCATTGACCTAGATACAGGTGAGGACCTCCCCCCAGGACAAGAAGGTGAACTTGTTATCAAAGGACCCCAAATTATGAAAGGTTACTGGAACAAACCCGAAGAAACAGCCAAACAACTAAGTGAAGATGGATGGCTCCGTACAGGTGACATTGCCAAAATGGACGAAGACGGATATTTCTATATCGTCGACCGAGCCAAACAAATGATTGACCGTGCAGGCTTCAAAGTCTGGCCACGTGACGTCGAAGAAGTCCTCTTCGAACATCCCAAAATCGCTGAAGCTGCAGTCTTTGGCATCCCAGATGAACAACGCGGCGAAACCGTCATGGCAGTCGTCGTCCTCAAAGAAGGTGAAGAAGCCACTTCAGACGAAATAATCGAATACACCAAGGATAAACTTGCATATTACAAACGCCCCCAATTCGTCGAATTCCGCGATGAACTTCCAAAATCAATGGTGGGCAAAGTTCTCCGGCGCGTACTCCAAGAAGAGCATCTAGAAAAGATAGGCAAAAAGTCTATTGTGGATAGGAAATAAGCCAATCTAAGTTAAATCACACAAAGCATCCGACACTACCATTCAGCCTAGTCTGGAATTCAAGACATATCTAATTACAGGTAGATTCACTCGGTTCCAAATTGTACTACTCCACACTAAGGCTTCCTTAAGAAGAGCCCCAGAGCTCAACCAGCTAGTATACAAAATTATTAGGTTCGATAAGCATAGTATGAAATCATCCAACTCCAGGTGAAATCTATGTCAGATACAGATGATTCACGCAAGTATTTTGTAATCGTTGAACGAGTGGAAAATTACGAGTTTCGTGTCCGTTTTGATAATCTCGAATTCGATAATTGGACGTTAGACGAACCCGCTCCATTGGGCAATGATAAGGGACCCAACGCGACACGAACTCTGGCTGCAGCTATTGGGAATTGTCTGTCTGCAAGCTTGATGTTCTGCTTACAGCGCAGCAAGCTAGTAGTGGATTCCATTCGATCCGAGGTGACACCAACGGTAGCACGGAATGAAGAGGGGCGGTGGCGAATTCAACATCTTAATGTCAAGGTATACATCAAGATGACAGAAGATGAACCTAAGCGGTTTCAACGGTGCGTTGAAATCTTTGAGAATTACTGCATAGTGACATCATCCGTAAGACAGGGGATTCCAGTAGATGTTGAAATTTTACAAGAGACCTGACTTTTTAGTCGACTTTCTTAGATATTGAGCTAAACATTTATGAAATATCTGCAGATGAGGGAGTATCGGAAGGGTTATACTCTTAGCGTCCATTTTCTAAATAGGAAGAGTTCATGGAGATTGATACCTGATGTCTAAGGATCCAAAAGCAGCTCCGGCAGCAACACCCGCAGCATCTGGTGGAATTGAAGCTGAATTGAAAAAAATCATTTCATACATCAGCCACCTCAACGAATCACAGAAAAAAATGGCTGCCCAAATTACGAATCTTGAAAAACGGATTGATGCCGTGGATAAGGCGATTGGTACTGTGATGACGGCAACAGGAAAAGCAGTTGCCGATGGACTTGCCCCTATTGAGTTAAGGCTTGCAGAAGTAATTGATAAGACCATTCGATCAGCAATGACTAAACAGATTATCCCCCAAATAAAGGCAGCAGCTCCTACACCAGTACCGAAACCTAGTCCAGCGCCTGCGTCGACCCCTGTTTCCACACCGACACCTGCACCCGTTCCTGAACCACGTCGTCCATCTGATGTACCAGATTCGAAGGTCGCTACTGTGATTGAGGCGAACGAGAATATCATCAATGATTTGAAGAATCGACAACGCGTTCAACGAGAGTACCTAAAGCCACTCATAGAACAGGCTCGAGATACTGCAATGAACAATTTGAGTAGTCGAGCGAAAGCCGCGAGTTTGTATAAGGAGCTTATTGCCCTCTTGAAATCTAGCCCCTCAGATTTACCACCTGACACAGTGGCAACGGTTGTGGCGAAGCTAGAAGAACTGAATATGCATATCAGTTCCTCCTAACTTACAGGATTAAGGTCTTCGTTCACTTGTTGTCTTGGAAATCACTTCGTTGGGAGCGAAGCTACCATTTAATATCAGTTACATGGTATCGGTAGATAATACTAAGGTGAGTTGTTCATGACGGAAGCAAAAGGAAGCCTAACCAATGGCAGTAAGGTTGAATCAACCGCCCTCAGCCAATCCACAAACCAGCTGATTGAGTTAATTCGCATGCGACGGAGTATTCGTCATATGACCGGGGAGCGAATTCCTGATGAACATCTTGAATTGATTTTAGACGCTGCGCGTTATGCTCCGTCTCCAGAGAATATGCAGATGTGGCGTTATGTGATTATCCGTGATGATTCGGAAATGAAACGTCTAATCGCAGATATTAGTCAAGAAGCAGCACGGTATGTGTTTGGTAATTTCCCCTACGAGGCAACCCAGGGACGATTGTGGTATATGCCAGATGCGAGTCGCCCAGGAACTTATGAGAAAATGCGAGATGGATCTCTATTTCGGTATCCCGAAAAAGCTGATGCAGTGATTGTTTGTTGTGCTTCAGAAACATGGCATGACAGCACCGCCATGTATTCCAACGAGCTATGTGGAAGCGTCGTCGTTGGAATGGGGGTTTTAAGCATGTGGCTAGTCGCGCATTCAATGGGTTATGCCTGTGCATATCAAGCTGTGGCTTTTGCTGATAAACGACACGTGGAATATATTTGTGATAAACTCGGAATCCCGAGAACTTGGACTCCCCTCGCAGCTTTCTGCATCGGTGTCCCGGAGAAAAAACGCATGCTTGGACCCTCACGATGGCCTCTAGAAGGCAGTTTCTATTCAGAAAGATGGGGAGTACCATATCAACGCTTGGCGTTTAGAGACCAAAAACCAAAGCAACCTAAAAATGACGAACGGGGTTAGTGTGGTGAGTGAAAGAATGCAACTAGAATTAGACTCTGATGTACAGATGGCGCTTGAAGCCAAAGCCAAGGAAGCGAATATCAGCCCTGAAGCAGCCGCGACCTTGATCCTCTCAGAGTATGTGCGTATATTTGGAAGTGCTATATATGCGGGCACTTGGCGATCTGGAAATAAAGAGGGGCAGAAAGGAATGCGGTACGTGGTGGATTGGCCGTTTCAACCAGGTCTAGTGAAAATACCCGGTGATCAATCCATCGATAAAGGAAGAGGAGGAAGATAGTTTGCCACGATATAAGAAAGCACCAGATGGACAATGGCCTGGATACCCGAATTTACAGCTGAGTGATATTGAGACATTAACGATTCGGCAGAACAAGCATGTCGCCGAGACCTTAGTAAATAACCGAAAAGGCCGTGTTGTTGTCTTAATGGACCAAGAGTTGTACAAAGAATTTCTTGAGAAGGTACGTGAAAAAAAGGGAGACATCCGAGCACGTCATGTAAATGATGCTGTCGTTGAAGCGGTACAGGCGTGGATGAAGCGATAATTAGTGGTGATTCACTTGACAAATCAATTGTCTCAGATTTTTGAGGAGCTTATTGCAAAGGTAAATGAGACACCAGACTTTCGCGAATTTGTTCGTTCTTGGGTAGGTCCCTATCAAGGGAAGGTCCTTCAACTTGAAACGGATGAACAAACTTTTCATATTCTCCTTCATCGTCGGGGAACTATGGAAATGCGAGAAGGGCAATATCCATCTCCGGATGTTATTTACAAAGCCTCGACAAAGACGCTCCTCAGCCTTTTTACAGGACAAGCCACATTTCGCGATCTGATGAAAAAATGGGACCTCGTCATCATTGGTGCAGGCCACGAATCTGTTCCTTTGGGTCAACTAATGTTACGCGTATTACAACAGACTGGGTGAGTAAGTGGTAAAGAAGAAACAACAGACATCAGAGCTTAAAGCGGAGGACTGGTTCCATCTAGGAATATCGTTGGCAGAAAAAGGAAAACTGGAGGAAGCGTTAGAGGCTTTTTCAACTACCAGTGAACTCCGTCCTCAAGACCCAGCTGTATGGTTCAATAAGGGATTGGTTCTCGATGAGCTAGGTCGAATTAATGAAGCCCTAGATTGCTATCAACGTGCTACGGAACTGGATTCCAATAATACAGAAGCGTGGAATAACCTTGGAACAGCATATCAAGAATTAGACCGCACAGAAGATGCGTTACAGAGCTTCATTCGCGCTACTCAGACTCGACCCACAAGTCGCCTTGATTATGCCAATGCTTGGTATAACCGGGGCGTCATTCTCACAGAACTTGAACGCGTGGATGAGGCTTTGGAGTGCTTTATTGAGACCGTTAACCTGAACCCTGGTGACGCACGGGCATGGCATTATCGAGGAGTCCTTCATGAACGATTAACTCAATTCGACGAGGCACTCACTTGTTTCAAGAAAGCCACCAAACTCGCTCCGGAACATCTAGATGCTTGGTTGGATATGGGTGAACTTCTCGGAAAATTAGGTCGCATTGACGAAGCGCTTCCCGTATTTCAAAAAGTAATTGCTTTAGCCCCAGATAATGCTCGCGCTTGGTATGATAAGGGAGTCGCATTAGGCATACTCGAGAAATATGTTGAAGCAGTTGAAGCATATCAGCAGGCAGCTCGCCTCAACCCCGATGATGAGATGACTCTGTACAATCTTGCTAATACATTGGCACAGAATCTTGCTCAATATCGTGAAGCGCTTGATATTGTAAACAGGCTTCTTAACACAAATCCACGTCATGTGAATGGTGTGTACCTTCGAGGGCGGATTTTAGTTGAGTTGAAACGTCATGAGGAGGCTAAAGCCTGTTTCAAGCAGGTTCTCGAACTAGATCCGGACTACCCGCATTTGCAGCTCGAGAAGGAATGAGTCGTAGTAAGCCATTTTTGCCAAATGACAGAATAATATCCTCGTCCCTCTACCTAGCAAGAAGTAAGGTTTGACAGAATATGAACCTTGGATAGACCCATAACTGGTCACAATTAGCTTTAGTCGATTTTCTAGGCTTTATTGCGACAATCGTGAATTTCATTCTCAAATTCTATGAAGCTGTCACAGTCGGAATTATACTCGGAGCAGTCTTCTTGATTAATGGAATAGCAATGTTCATCCTCAACAAAGTGTACAAAACCCCTCTAATCTAAACCAAACTTCTCTTGATGAGTTACAAAACCGTTTGACTCCGTAATTTTAAATGCTTGAATTCCTGCAGACTAGTACGAGGGAGATTCTAACCTGGCGCAGGAAACACAACATAGAAGTCCACGTTTTATCGACGTTTATTTACAACCTCTATACATAGTGCCAGTATACAATATGCCCTCAACCTCAAAGTGAATCACCATGTATTGGTCAACCGGTTTATTTCAAATAAGTCAACCAGTTCATTTGATTACTCTGAGGTCAAAATTGGTGAACTAAATGAGTATTGAAACTTCATCTGAAAAAGAACAAAAACGAATGTACGAATATCGCGGATCGCCGCTTCCCTTTTTGACCTTCCTGTTTCTGGGTATCATTTTTCTTATACTCGCATTATTTGGCTTTCAACTCTTTGCTCCACTTCTCGGCTTTTTTGCTTTCTTTATGCCATTTATTTTCGGCTTCTTCGCGGTGTTCTGTTTCATTTTCATTCCCGCTACAATCGCCATCAATAAACAGTGGCAAGAAGCAATTATCCTTCGATTTGGAAAATTCACACGACTTGTTGGGCCAGGAATGTTCTTCAAATGGCCAGGAATTGAAAGATTCATACGTCAAGATATCCGAATCCAAACCTTGGACGTAATGAAACAGGAACTAATGACCCGGGATAACATTAGTCTCATGGTCGATGCCGTCGTGTTCATGAAAGTTATCAACACGCCCAAAAGCCTCATCAACATTCAAGACGTCCGCCTTAGCACGGTTCAATACGCTCAGACGACCATGCGTGATGTCATCGGAAACGTCGAATTAGACGACCTTCTCGCCAAACGTGACCAAATCGCTGAACGTATCAAGACCATCGTTGACAAGGAAACAGAGCGCTGGGGCATCGATATCCAAAGTGTTAACCTCCAAAACATCGAGCTTCCAATGGACATGAAACGGGTCATAGCTCGACAAGCAGAAGCGGAACGTGAACGCCGCGCCGTTATCATCAAGAGTGAAGGCGAGTTAGTCGCCGCCCGAAACCTCGAAGAAGCTGTTCAACAAATGAGCACCCAGGCATTATATCTACGAACCCTGTCTAGCCTCGAAGATATCAGCTTTGATCAAAGCAATACTATAGTCTTTGCCATTCCAATGGACATGGTCAGAGGTGAAATAATGGGATTGGCAGGCTTGGTAGGAGCAGGTCAACCTGCCCCAGTGAAGCAGCTTCGCCGCAAACGTCCAGAAAAATAGACAACCCAGGCATTCGAAACGCGAAGGAGTCGACTTAGCTCAGCCTTTAGTCGACTTCCCGCCCCTTTTTCTTGTAGAACCCTGGAGTCTTGGTCACAAATAGATCTATTTCTTGGTTTTCTTTTTACCCCAGAAATCTGGGACCTTCCCTTCACGTGGACCCCATGGATCGGGATAGTCATTGCCTGAAAATTGTAGCCGGAAGCCGGTATCAAGCTCGGTGACTTTAGCGTCTTTCAGAACCGCTTGGCCAGCGACCATACGTTGAATTTGGTTGGTACCTTCATAGATTTGAGTTAATTTGGCACCCCGCATCATTTGTTCTGCTGGATATTCTTTCGAATATCCATAACCACCCATGATTTGGATACAATCTAATGTGTTTTGCATCGCGGCATCTGTGGCAAAGAATTTCGCACAACTGGATTCCTTAGTATTACGTTGCCCTTGGTCCACAAGCCAGGCCGAATAGCGTGTTGCCCAACGAGCGTGCATGGCACGAGCTTCCATATCAGCGATCATGAAGTTAATGCCCTGGTAAGCTCCAATGGGTTTACCGAATTGTCTTCGATGGTTGGCAAAAATGGCGGCTTCATCAACAGCCCGTTGGGCGATTCCGACACCAAGTGCAGCAATAGCGGCACGGGTGCGGTCGAGGGTTTGCATGGCAATCTTGAAACCCTTTCCAACTTCACCGAAAAGACAATCTCCAGGAATTCTCACATTATTGTATTCGACCTCAGCCTGAAAGGAAGCACGTTGACCCAACTTATCTTCCAGCATCACAATTTTGACGCCAGGAAGCGAAGTATCCACCATGTGAACAGCCATCCCTTTGTATCCCAACGAGGGATCGACAGTGGTGAAAACGCTATGATATTTCGCCACGTGACCATTCGTGCTAAAGCATTTCCGACCATTAATAATCCAATCATCGCCATCCTTGGTGGCAGTGGTCTTCACAGCTGCAGCATCAGAACCAGCTTCACGTTCAGTCAGACTAAATGCCGCAAAGTTGGGGCTTTTTCCAGTGGCGAATGGTTTAATGTATTTTTCCATCTGTTCAGGAGTCGCACTAATCAGAAGAGGGGTGAGGGCAAGATTGTTTGCTAAAATAGTGGTCGCAATACCTCCATCTCCATAACCAATGGCTTCACCAATCAGGGTTTCTTCAACCATTGAATGGGCAGGTCCGCCATAATCCTTGGGGATATGGGAGTTCATGAGCCCCGCATCAAAAGCTTTCTGAGCGAGCTCCCAGGGAAACTCATCTGCTTCTTCAAGTTCCCGAGCATACGGGACAATCCATTTCTTAGAAAAAGCCATAGCAGTGTCATAGATTTCTTGTTCACGTTTTGTCAGGGCAAAGTCAACCATTAATATCAGCCTCAGAATGGGTGAGGCGACTAGTTAGGAAACCCGCTTAAAAGTTTGTAGTTCGTGCTGACAATAACAGAGGTGTGAATGTAACAATATACCTTTATATTTCACGAATGCCTTTTCATATAAGGATTGGTCTAGCGAGAACTTGGTTTCTGCTGGAATCACTAGTGCGGCGAGAAATTTGGCACCTCTCTCCCCCCTAGAAAACCATTCCCTCTCCGATGTAATTTTCTCCGAGGTGTCTAATCCGCCAATGCACTGGTTGATGCCTCACAGAACCCACTCAGTGAGGAGAATAAAGGAAAAACTAGCTGTGTGTGAAGACACAGGGTTTACTGGCACTGCTGAGAGAGCTATCTACGACTTAAACACCCTGCCACTAAAAGTGCAACAACCCCAACCGCTAATAAAAAGATGGATGCCACAGTCGAGTGTGTACCAAGTAGTGGAATCAACAATAACCCAAACCCAGCAGCCATAAACACAATTCCCATGAAAATTAACAGAATTACTATCTTAGGTTGTGAGAACATATCCAGTTCCTCAAATTTTATCAAATATGATTATGAGATTATTGCTTTTGGGTGTTCCGTTTCGTGACCAAGCCAGTGGGGATTATGTTCTATTCAACTCGTTGCATTAAGCAAACCCACGAACGCTCCTGGCTGGCAATTCCGATAGGCCGCCAACCAAATTTTGCCATGTGATTAATTCCTTCAGCTAGTGTGTCGGGTCTCTTTGAACCTACTATGATATATTCTGACGAGATGTTATCTAGTTGGATTTTCCCACGTAATATGTCTTCAATTTGAACCAGGTAAGGATTGGACATGTTTAACCCAGAAATCTATATGCTTTTTATCCCTCTTATTTCTAGAACCTCTGAGTAAGGCTTTTTAATTTAAACCAGAATACTGAAAAACTGGTTCACGGAGTGGGCTTGATGCCGTTATCTTGGATTGAACAGATGGTCCGCCAATGGCTGGCTAAATATAAAGCTGAACAAATCCGCCAGAACCAAGCTAAAATCCGAGCCCTCACTTCTGAAGACGACTAAGTCACTACCATCTGAACAGATAACGAAGTAGCGAAGATTTGAGTTGATAGCAGTTTATGCTTAATCACGACTTTCCCATTGAGCTAATGGTGGTATCGACCGACGGCTCCGACGGAACGCCCAAACTAACAATGCCAACAGAACGATGACGACAACACCAATGATGTAATTCCACATCAGCACATTCGGATCTGGTGGCCATCCTGGATTGTAGAACCGATAAAGAATCAGAATCGGTGCCGTAATCAAGCTAATCAGGTTCACCACTTTAATCATCGGATTCAAAGCTGGACCAGCCGTATCTTTTAGTGGATCACCAATTGTATCGCCACAAACCGCGGCTTTATGACGTTCCGAGCCTTTTCCAGTTCCTAGTTCCGGTGCACAGACCTCGTCTTCGATGAACTTCTTCGCATTATCCCAAGCACCCCCTGCCACCGACATGTACACAGCTAGCAGTAACCCAGACGCAATCAATCCTGCGAGAAAGCCACCCAAGGCTTCAACCTGTAGCAGGAGACCAATCACAATCGGCGTAATCACTGAAAGAATCGTCAAGCTAACCAGCTCCTTTTGTGCAGCAGCCGTCGTAATGGAGACCACCCGGTCATAATGAGGCTTCACTGTACCCTCCATCACTCCAGGAATTTGGAACTGGTCACGCACTTCTTCGATAATCTGCGTGGACGCGCGACTCACGGCGCGAATAGCTAATGCGGAAAACAACCATGGCAGCGCCGCTCCAATCAACAATCCAGACAATACCAGCGGATTGTCTATTCGAATACCCATTGCTAAAGGATTAGGCAGCCCAGCAGCGGCTGCTGCCCGAGCCACATCCACTACGAAACTATAAAACAACGCACTGGCTGCAATCACTGCTGACGCAATTGCCACATTCTTCGTAATCGCCTTCGTTGTATTCCCAACCGCATCTAAATCCGCCAAAATTTTCCGTGACTTCTCTGGCATATCCGTCAGCTCCGCAATCCCTCCCGCATTATCGGCAATCGGACCATAGCTATCCATAGCCACGTTATTTCCGGTATGACTCAGCATTCCGATGCCGATAAGGGCGATGCCAAAGAGGACGTATTCGGGGGCAATGAGGAATGCAGCGATGAAGGTGGCGACGATGACAAGGAGGATCCAAACAGCGGCTTCGTAGCCGGTGCTGATACCACTGAGGACAATAGTGGCTGGTCCGCCGTGGGCTTGTTCGACGATTTCTTCGACGGGTCGATGGCGGTGACTAGTGAAGTAGTTGGTGAGGGGGTTGAAGCTGACAGCGAGGAGGACGCCGATGGCAACGAGGATGCCGAGGCGGATATCGCCAGTATAGAGGTAGGCGAAGACACAGGAAACGGTGATTGTGAAAGCGCTACTGACTTCGTAGCTGTAGAACATGGCTTTTTCAGCTTTCTCGGTTTTCCAGACAGCAACCATAAAGGTACCGATGATGCTGCTAATGACGCCTATGGCTCGGACGACGAGAGGAAAGATAATCCAGAAGATTTGCCCCGTGATCACATAGAGTGCAACGCCGAGGATGAGGGCAGAGACGATGGTGACTTCGTAGGATTCGAAGATGTCGGCTGCCATCCCCGCACAATCGCCGACATTGTCTCCGACGAGGTCAGCGATGACAGCAGCATTGCGGGGATCGTCTTCGGGAAGTCCGGCTTCGACTTTGCCGACGAGGTCGGCGCCGACATCGGCAGCTTTGGTATAGATTCCGCCGCCAATTCGCATGAAGAGGGCGAGTAGGGTGCCACCAAAACCGAAGCCAAGGAGAGCGTCGGGGGCGGAGATGCCAAAGGCAATAAAGATGGTGGTGCCACCGAGGAGCCCGAGGCCGTCAGTGAGCATACCGGTGAATGTGCCGCCATGGTAGGCGATTTTCAGGGCTTCACGGTAGCTTCGTCCTGAGGCGGACGCAACCCGGATATTGGATTCAATCGCAATTCGCATGCCAAGTTGTCCGACGGCAAGGGAGCTGAGGGCACCTGCCACAAAGGCGATTGCACGACCAGTGGCAATGACGAGTTGGACCTGCTGGTAGGTATATCCCTCGCTTGGAGGAAAAACTTCGAGAGCTTCGAGGCTAGGTGGGACGATATAAACAGTGAAAAAGAGCACAATGGTGAGAAAGGCAATAATTGGTAGGATGGTTCGCAATTGTTTGCGCAGGTATGCGTGCGCGCCATCTTTGATGGCAGTCCACACTTCTTGCATTTTCTTGGTACCTTTGTCGTTTTTAAGAACGTCACGGCGAAGCCAGACGGCATAAATTAAGCTAATAATCGCCGCGACGATAACTAGGAGAATTGCTACTTGTTCGTACCATTGCAGGTGAAGGAAGGTGCTGAAGATTCCCATACTATTACCTCAAATCCAGTGAGTTTGCCAAGGAATTGTGTTCCTTGTCGCATGACGATTGAACTTGTCTTAACGCGTGCTTTTGCCTTATATACTGTTGCTGTTCAGAAAGATATTCCAGCCTGCTTTTGTTGACAAAGATGCTAGTTTTTTTAGATGTTTGTAACCGTTTCCGCTAGACAAGTGCACTCGTTGAATCTAAATCCCCTTGAGGACGAAAAGCCTAACGACTGTAACGCTTATGTACAGGCTGTCACACCTTCACCGCAACAAATCCTAATTCCTGTATGGAGGCGTCCAGTGTGTCCAGTAATATTGATAAATTCGTTGATGAAGCCACCAAAATTCTTGGTTCTGAACACCTTACTACTAACCTAGCAATGCGTCACAGCTACATGGCCCGGTCCGTGATGGGTATTCGCGCAGCAGTCGCGGAAGCCATTGTGAAACCAGCGAACCGAGATGAAACCCTTGAAATCGTCACACTTTGCAACAAGTACAAAATCCCCATTAGCCCCTATTCTGGAGGGCTGAGTGGTGGATACGCGCAACCATTGAAGCCTGAAGGCATCATCCTTGACCTAGTTCGGATGAATAAGATCATCGAAGTCGATGAAGATGCTCGATACGTTATCGTAGAAGCAGGTGTTACCGCTGGTCAGGTTTGGGCATATTTTCGGAAGCACCACCCAGAATGGGCACCTCCTGTTCCTGATGGGGCACCACCTCGTGCGACCCTCATCGGGGATGCTCTTGAAAGGGGGTTTAGCCTGGTCACCAGCAAGTATGGCCCTCAAGGACGGATGATTAATGGCTTGGAAGTTATCCTTCCACGTGGTGAACTCATCTACACTGGAAGCTGGGCGCTGAAAAACTTCAAGCCTTTCTACCCGTGGGGACCAGGACCCGACTTTACCGGATTATTCCTCGGAGCCCAAGGAACCATGGGCATCATCACCAAAGCCGCCATCCGAATCATTCCTCACCCACCCTATATTGATCTGGTTGCTTACGATTATGATACACCTGAAGCCATGCAAAATCACTCAATGGCTGTGCTGAAAAAAGAAGTGGGAGTCATGGTGCAAGGGGGCAACTGGTGGCTAGTTCCTAGCCGAAAAGATGAACGAGAGGTCCCCACTACCATTGAAGAATGGCGAGAAAAGAAATACTACATTCCTGAATGGCTCATGAATTATGAACTTTGGGCTCACACTGAGAAAGAAATGGAAAGCCAAATGGATATCATCGAGGAAGAAGCCAAGAAAATCCGTGACACAGACGAAAAAGCGGACCCAATGGAGCTCCACCCCCGTGCTAAGGCGGTCCGCCTGACCAAACCCAATCTCATCGCAGTTCCTTATGCCATGCACCGGGCAGGCTTTGTCTTCATTACCTGGTACTGTCCCTGGAAGGATTGTGCTGAAATCTCTCGCATCTCCGTTGAAACCATGGAGAAATTCGACATTCCCCCAGTTCAATGGGTGGCGAGTATCGAGCAGGGCAGGCAGTGTATCTCAATGCCTATTGTCACATTCGATAGTCGAACTGAGAAGGGTTATGAACAAGCAGAAGCTTGGGACAAGCACTTCACTGAGATTGCCCACAAGAAAGGTTGGCTTAACTATCGTCCGAACGCATTCATTCATTGGCCAGCAATGCGCCCCTTGATGCCTGAGTATGTGAAGATGCTTAAGGAGCTCAAAGCCCTGTGGGATCCGAATAACATCATGCATCCTGGGCGACTTGAGGTCTAGAAACATCAAATCGTTCCTTTGATTTATTGCCGCTATCGCAGCCCATTTTAGGTATAACCTGCAAATATTTTTCAGCCCGTTCCTTGAGGGATTACTTGGACATCGGTCCATGTTGAGGTATGGTTAAGAAAATGGGAACTCATGATAGTGCACAAACGCTAACTATTATCGGAATTGTGTGTAACGGATTTATCCTGCTCTTTGAATTCCTGCTTTCTCTTGTCTTTTTCCCTTACATGTTTCTCACGATGATTTGGTTCGTCGTAGGAATCGTACTACCTATTATTGCGTATAGCGATATTCCAAAGGGAAACCGCGGGTCAGCAGGCGCCCTGCTCATCATTTCAGGCATTATTAGCCTGATCTTTATCTTTCTCATTGGTGGCATTTTACTGATCGTTGCAGGTGCCTTAGTAGCAAGTTCTGGCCCAGCCCCATCCACAGAACGTTACTATGACTTGCGATATGTGCAATCGCCATCATCATCCCATGGTACTGCCTACTTGGTACCACCTAGAAATGTGGGTACCAAGAAATGCGTGAATTGTGGCGCTGACCTTGATCGCGTTGATCAATACTGCCATGTGTGTGGAACCAACGTGGGTTGGTATTAAACCTAAACCCTCAGTGTATTGAACCCGAAAAAAGGATGCCAGAAAAAGGCGCAGGATTGATAAGGCAATATTCCTGAGGGAGTTGTTCATTAATAGCCGGTTGATGCGACACCATGCAGGACAAAGCGCAAGAGCCATCCACTCGCACGATTTTTCGCGTTCGACTTCTGGGAGTGTTTAGTGTACTCCTCGGTATTAGCTACATAGGAGTCGCTCTACTGGGACTAACGGTGGCTTCTGTGGACTTGATTATACTTATTGTGGGGTCACTTATCCTGGTTTTTGGTTTTGCCATTTACCGGACATTACAAATTGAAAAACAAGTTGAGAAAGAAATAAGCAGAGGACGAAACTTCTTTGGCTGTGGAGTTGGCCTGTTAGTAGCATTTCTCCTAGGAGCGAGCGCATTCCTTTTAATGGGGATTGATCAATTTTCTGATTTTCTTACAGTGAACCGCTGGGAAAGTTTGTTTCTAATTCCCTCCTCATTTTTCACCTTCTTTAGCGCAGCTCTGAGTTTTTACCTAGGTTCACGATATCATCAACTTATAGAGAGATCATTTTTCGTAGAAGGCGAACTTTTCCTAACCGTTGGAATTCCTTCTCTTGCAGTAATCGTGCTGTTAATTATCTTATCGCAGTTTGCTTGGGGTCCAGCTAGCGATATTCTTTCAATAATCGTGATTGCGCTGACCGTATTGTTCTTTGTTATCTTTATCTTCTCGGCAATTTTAAACAAGGAAGCCCCAGATGCCTAAAAAAGTGTTTGAGGATTCAGGTTAACCAGATTTAACACCGTGAATTTTTCGAAAAAAGGCAAACTGTAAAAGGGGCTAACATATGTGAAACACATCAATTCTCCTTCTCACTTGGAGGATCAGCATCATGACCGAATCTGAAAAACCCAAAACCGAACTCAAAGACTTTGAGCTGGAAATCGCTCGGTGTATACACTGCAAAGCTTGTACCATTGCGGATGCCGCTAACCCCAAAGGTGGCTTTGAAGTAGGATGCCCTGCATGGAGCGCTATGGAATGGGAAGCATACAGTGGTGGAGCCAAGTTATGGCTTGCACGAGCAATTCTTAATGGTAATTATAAACTTGACAAAGACATCGGTGACATGCTCTTTCGTTGTTCCACTTGTGGTCAATGCGAAGAGCAATGTGAAAACGAGTTACCAACAGTGGATATCATTGAAGCCATGCGGGCGGAAGCCGTGAAAGCCGGTGTTGGCCCGTTAGATAAACAAATTGGATACTCAAAGGCTACCGAAATTAAACGGAACCCCTATAACGAGGAGCATGCCAACCGAACAGCCTGGGTCCCCAAAGAATTCAAGCTTAAAGAGAAAGCTGACGTAATTTATTTTGTTGGGTGTACTGCCTCCTATCGGTTGCAGGAACTTGCAATCTCCACAATGCGGGTCATGAATAAGCTGGGTGCCGATATGACAGTGAAAGAGGATGAATGGTGTTGTTGTTCCCCGTTGATTCGGGTGGGAAAAACAGAGTTGGTCAACGATTACGTTAAACATAACGTCGAGCTTTTCAAGAATTCCGGCGCCAAGGTGGTTGTTTCCTCCTGTGCCGGTTGTTTCCGCACCATGAAACGGGACTGGCCAAAATATTATGGTCCCTTACCCTTTGAAGTTAAGCATAGCGTAAACTACATCGCTGAACTCCTTGAAGCCGGAAAAGCGAAGCTCAAGCCACTCAAAGGAATCAATGCCACCTACCACGATCCCTGCCATTACGGACGTCATGTCGCCCACCTCATCAAGAACCGAAAAGAGAAGGCTGAATGGTTTGAAGTACCTCGGAGAATCCTTCGAACACTTCTGGGAGACAATTTTGTAGAAATGCCTCGTAACAAAGAAAATGCCTGGTGTTGCGGAGCTGGTGGCGGTGCCCGCGCACAATTCCCCGATTGGACCCTCGACACCTCCATCGAACGCATTAAAGAAGCTGAAGACACCGGAGCAACCCACCTTGTCAGTGCATGTCCATTCTGCGAGACTAGCCTTCAGTTAGCAATTGAAAAGAGCGGATCCAAACTGAAAATGGTGGATTTGATTCAATTTGTTGAGGAAGCCCTAGAATAAGATTCCAGACATTTCAGGTCAAAAAGAGAACTGCAGAAGAGAACAAATTAGATATTCTAGAATCGGTGGATTTAGAATTTTGACTGAAAACAAATGCATTGTCTGTGGAGAAGCTATTCAAAAGGGAAAACTTTGTGGAACTTGCCAAAGGCTGCAAGAAATATTTGTGGATGATGATGACGTTTTCAATAAGTGAGCATTCAATAACTTTTATTGAAAAAAGCTCGCCTCTAATTCAACTGTGTGAGCCGGAAACTTTGTATAGCTGAAAGTCAACAGGATTCGTGGAACGGATTCCTGTGGTACGCACGTATAAGATTCAAGTGTTACCAGGCGATGGGATTGGACCTGAAGTCATTCAAGAAGCTGTTAAAATATTAAAAACCGTTTCAGCAGATATTTCTGGCTTAAATCTATCTTTTCACGAATTCCCCTGTGGGGGTAAATACTTCTTGGACACCGGTGTGGAATGGCCAGGAGAAGCTGAAGTCTTCTCCAAACAAGAAGCCAATGCAATTCTCTTAGGTGCTGTTGGGTGGGAGAAATCTCCAGGAGAGCCGGTGCGCCGTGATGATGGACAACTTGCGGGTGCAGCTGTGGTATTAGGTCAGCGACGCGAACTTGAATTATATGCTAATGTGAGACCCGTGAAATTGTACCAAGGCGTTCCCACCCCGCTAGCCGATAAACAACCTGAAGAAATCAATTTCGTGATTATCCGAGAAAACACGGAGGGGTTGTATGCGGGGATTGGTAAACATTATGGTGAAAACGAACGCGAGGAGCTAGCGATTGATATGCGACCTATCTCGCGCTTGGGGTCTGAACGGGTCATTCAGTATGCCATTAACTTAGCTCTGAAACGAACGCAAGGTGCTCCGAGTGATGGAAAGAAACGGGTTACTTGTGTGGATAAGAGTAATGTGTTGATTGGTGATCAACTTTTTCGTCGTGTTTTCGAGGAACGAACACGAGCCTTTCCCAAAATTATCCCTGATGTTGCTTACATCGATGCCTGGACGATGTGGTGTCTCCGTCGTCCTGAATATTACAATGTGGTCGTGACCCCGAATATGTACGGAGACATTATATCGGATCTTGGTGCGGGAATCCAAGGCGGGATGGGGGTTGCAGCTGGAGGGAACATTGGAGACACCCATGCCATGTTTGAACCGATTCATGGATCCGCCCCTCGTCACGCAGGAAAACGCCGGGTAAACCCGATTGCGGCGATTTTAGCAGCGAAAATGATGCTTGAATGGCTTGGAGAACAACACGAGGATAAAGCAGCGTCGAAGGCGGCCTCCATCATAGAAACGGCAGTCATTCAGGTCTTAACCGAGACGCAAGTCCGAACCTATGATTTGTGTGTAGGAGCATTTGCAGATATTCACCCCTCCACAACGAAACAGGTCGGAACAGCCATTAGGAAGATTGTGCAACAGCAACTGAAGGAGTTGTGAGAACCCCATGCCCAACCAGACGATGGTCGAGAAAATTCTACTCAACCACATCGACCAGAAATCCATTGAACCCGGAGAAATCATTGAGGCGTCCATTGATGTTGCCATGTCACATGAAATGATGGGAACTCGTGTACTCCCTCATTTGGAAGAAGCTGAGGTCAAACAGGTTTGGGATCCTAGCCGTGTTGTGATGATTTTAGATCATTGGGTCCCAGCTCCCACTGTGGAAGTGGCTATGATTCATCAACGAGTCCGTCAGTTCGTTAAAGATTTCCAGATTGAGCATTTCTATGATGCTGGGCGAGGAATTTGTCATCAAGTTCTTGTTGAAGAAGGGCATGTTCGACCTGGTGAACTCATCGTTGGCACTGATTCTCACACCACAACAGCCGGGGCGTTTGGAGCCCTTGCAACGGGAATTGGAGCTACAGATATGGCGATTGTATTAGCGACAGGACGGTTGTGGTTTCGAGTCCCCGAGTCCATCAAAATCACCTACTTTGGATCAATCCCACCAAGTGTGATGGGAAAAGATGTGATCCTTCACACGCTAGCCCAATTGGGCGTGGAGGGAGCCACCTTTCAAGCAATAGAATATCATGGAGAAACGCTTTCAAAGTTGAGCCTGGATGCGTGGATGACTCTAACGAACATGGCTATTGAAGCTGGTGCTATGGCTGCCTTGATTCCACCCGATAAACGTGTTATCAAATATGTCCAAACTAAGACCAAACAGAAATTCACTGCTGCTTATCCTGATAAGAATGCCAATTATCATCAGACTCTTGAACTTGACGTTTCAGACCTGGCTCCACAGGTCGCAACACCATCCCTACCGACACAAGCAGTTCCAGTATCGGAAGTTGCTGGAATACCAATTGATCAAGCCTATTTGGGCTCTTGTACGAATGGTCGACTTGAGGACTTGCATATAGCCGCTAGAATCGTGGCGAAGCACCAAGTGACAGCCGGTGTTAGATTTATTGTGAATCCGGCCAGTCGGCAAGTCTATCTTGCAGCTCTTGAAGATGGGACGATTGGAACACTTGTTCAGGCAGGAGCCACGATTGGACCAGCAACGTGTGGGGCATGCTTTGGTGGTCATTGCGGGCTTCTTGCTCCGGGCGAAGTGTGTGTGAGTACCACTAACCGAAACTTTCCTGGACGGATGGGTAGCCCTGAGGCCAAAATTTACCTTGCTTCTCCTGCCACAGTTGCTGCTAGTGCATTGACAGGTAAAATTACTGATCCACGTGGAGGCACTTAGACACCATGACAGAACCAGAAGCAGCCATAAGAGGAAAGGTTTGGCGATTCGGCAGTAACATCAGTACTGATGATATAATTTCTGGTATACATCTTACCAAAATCTCCACTAGTGAATTAACCCCATTTGTCTTTGAGCATCTTCGCCCCGAATTTGCAAAGACGGTTCAACCTGGCGATATCATTGTGGCAGATGACCACTTTGGGATCGGGTCAAGTCGTGAAGAAGCACCAGCAATTCTCCACCAATTAGGAGTTGGTGCTATCGTTGCTGCATCTTTTGCAAGAATTTTCTTTCGCAACGCGTATAACCTAGGTATTCCTGCAATAGAATTTCCCAATCTAATAAAACACCCAGACTTAATTCGTGAGGGGGATATAATCGAAATATCACTGAGTGATGGGATTCTAGCAAACAAAAGCACCAAAAAGACCTATACATTTAAAGAAATCCCTTCATTTCTTCTTGAATACCTAAAGGCAGGGGGAGCAATCCCACTCCTCAAAATAAAACTACGATCATAATTTCCATCAAAAATCAAACACTCTTAAGCAGCACAAACCATAATTTTGCAATATGTTGTTCCTGGTTCCTTATGCACTAATTTTCTGGATTATTGCAATAGTATCAACCCTAATCAAATCAGTTCGAGAAAATGAAATATCATACCAGAAAGAACAGATCTCGAAATTACCAACAGTTGCTTTCATGGTAATCAAATTCCTTCCTGCACTCACGGCAGCAATTAGTATTCTACTCTTTCGACCTACGGTCAGCTTGTTTTATCTACTTCTTGCAATCGCATTCATTTTCTGCCTCCTCGGAGACATCGGAATGGAGATCAAACTACTCGTTGGCGGCATTCTCTTTCTCATCGCTCAATTGTTCTTTATCGGGAATTTCATCTGGCAAAGCATTTTGCTTGGAGTTTCTTTTCTCCCATATGCAGGCTTCATAACCTCATTCATCGCTTGGATACTCGTTATTATCTTCAATACTCAATATATTGATTCTTCAGAAAACGGCTTTGGGAATATGAAAATCCCAATTACTATCTATTCGATTACTGTTTCACTCACTTTCTGTAGCGCGCTAATGCTCTGGCTTACTACTGGAGTTCTCCTTGGTTTCGTCCCTGTTCTTGGTGCCTTTTTCTTCGTTATTTCAGACTTAAGCTTATTTATTAAAGAGTTCCACCATCACTTCAACAAAGCAGAACTCTTTATCTTTCCTACTTACTACCTTGCCCTATTCCTTCTCTCCCTCAGTATCATCGTCTTCATCTTCTAAATTCTCGACTAAGAAGATAACTACGAAGCAAATTACTAAGAATCGAAGTAGAACCATCCCATCAAGAGATAGTTATGAGAAATGCTCTACAATTTCTTGTGCGAGTTTTTTGGTTATACCTGGGACTGCAGCAATTTCGTCTAGTGAGGCTTTTTCGAGTGTTTCTCGGTTGCCGAAGTGTTGAAGCAGCAGTGTAGCTCGTTTCACCCCCACACCCGGAATATCAGTTAGTGTAAGTTTCATCCCTTTGATTCGCCGAATCTTTCGATGATACGAAATGGCAAATCGATGTGCCTCATCACGAACCCGCATCAGCAACCGCAAACCCTGACTATCACCTGGAAGATTAACGGGCGTTTTCCGACCTGGCATATACACCACATCAGGATCAGGGCGATCTCCTTTAGCCAGACCAATCACCGGTATTTCTGATGCACCAACTGTCTCAAGGGCTTTTATTGCCATATGCAATTGCCCTCGACCACCATCTATCACGATTAGATTAGGGAGTGGACTGTTTTCAGAAACAAGACGGCGATATCGCCTTTCGACTACCTCACGAATCATAGCAAAATCATCTTGGCCTTCGACGTCGCGGATTTTAAAGCGTCTATACCCTTTCTTGAATGGGACGCTATCTTTGAAAACAACACACACACCCACAGATTCAGTTCCTTGTAAGGTGGAAATATCGAAACCTTCGATATGAGCTGGTTCTTCAGAGAGTCTCAGCGCTTGTATAAGATCATTATAGGCTTGTTGTTTTCGACCTTCATCTCGGGCCATTCGTTCAATCAATTGGTGTAGATGAAACTGAGCGTTTTCATTTGCCATTTGAATTAAGCTTAAAAGCGGGTCCTGATTCGGATGAACAATGGTCACAGGGTGTTTATCCTTGCGTCGTTGGGTTAACCAAGTTTCTAGAAACTGAGTATCTGTAATTGAGACAGAGATGATGATTTCTTCAGGAATTTCAGTTGCACGAAGATAATACTGTTTGAGGAACGCTTCCATAACTGTATCATCTGGAAGTTCTGATGGAGCACTAAGCGGGAATGGTTGTTGTCCAACCACTCGCCCTTCACGGACTACAAGTAATTGGACGAGCGCATCAGCACCAGCACGGGCTAACCCCAAGACGTCCCGATGGCCTGGAAGTTGATTCCAGTAGGTGGCTCGTTGAGCTTGGCGACCTCGTTGCACTGCACGTAACCTGTCTCTATATTTGGCAGCTTTTTCAAATTCTTGGGCTTTGGAGGTTTTGTTCATGAGACGTTGGAGGTGTGCTTCGAGTTCATCATGTTGCCCGATGAGCATGAGAGTGTATTCTTGCACAAGTTCGGCATATTCGTCTTTGCTTATCAGGTTCATACAGGGTGCGGGACAGTACCCGATATCGTATTTGAGGCAGGCACGTTTTCGTTTTCCGGGAACTATTACGGGTTTGCATGTGGCAATAGGAACGATGCGGTTAATGGATTTCAGCAGTCCATCTAAGGCTTTGACATTAGAGTAGGGACCGATATAGCGACTCCCATCATTGATAAGGGTGCGAGTTTTTTCTACTCGTGGGAAATCCTCTTGAAGGGTAATCCGGACGTAGGGGAAGCTTTTATCATCTTTCAGTCGGATATTATAACGTGGTTTATAGCGCTTGATCATGTTGTCTTCGAGGACCAGGGCTTCGGCTTCATTTGCTGTTATCATATATTCTAGCTCTGTTACCTCTTGCCCGATTGGTGAGAAGACATTGCCACTTCCAATCCCTCGAAAATGGGCAGGAACTCGTTTCTTAAGTGAGCGAGCTTTTCCTACGTAGATCACCGTGTCATTAGCATCATAGAGGATATAGACACCAGGTGCGTCGGGTAAATCCTTCAGTTCCTGCTCAAGATTCATTGTCAAAATCACTCTACTAGAATACGGTCCATGTTGAAGAACCGTTCGCTCTTACCGAGAAAGAATCTCTACTCGACCCTTTGAGTCCTGAGAATCTCGATCAGGTTTTTGACTTAACACATCACGAAGCACCGCCCCGGTATAGGATTTCCGGTTCTGGGCCACCTTTTCAGGTGTTCCATGAGCCACGATATAGCCACCTTTTTCACCACCCTCGGGACCTAAGTCAATGATATAATCAGCACCTTTGATGACGTCTGGTTGATGCTCAATTACTATCACAGTGTTTCCAGCATCGACAAGGTGGTTCAGAACATCAAGGAGTTTCTGTACATCGGCTAGATGTAGACCAGTGGTGGGTTCATCAAGTATGTACAGTGTTTGAGAAGTGCTACGTTTTCCGAGCTCGCGACTCAGTTTGATGCGTTGAGCCTCGCCACCACTCAGGGTCGGTGAGGGTTGTCCTAACTCCATGTATCCTAATCCGACCCGCTGCAATGTTTCAAGAATGCGACTAATTCGGGGGATGTTTTCATAAAATTTTGCAGCTTCGTCAACTGTCATGCGCAGGATTTCGTAGATGGTTTTGCCCTTATATCGAACTTGTAGTGTTTCTTTGTTGAAACGTTTTCCGTGACATTCATCACATACAACGTAGACATCAGGAAGGAACTGCATTTCAATTCGCAGAACCCCAGCACCTCTGCAGGTTTCACAGCGTCCACCTTTGACATTGAAGCTGAACCGACCGGGCTGGTACCCGCGTTTTCGGGCTTCTTCCGTTTTCGAGAATAATTCGCGGATTGGACCGAATAATTGAGTGTAAGTGGCAGGGTTGGAACGGGGAGTTCGGCCAATAGGCGATTGATCTACAAGGATGACTTTGTCAATATTTTCGATTCCTTCAATTGAGTCGAAGGGACCAGGTTTCTGAAGAGAGCCGGCAAGTAATGCATCGGATTGTCGGTGACGCCGGCGACGGAATTGCCAAATGAGTCCTGGATAGAGTGTGTCAGTGATGAGTGTACTTTTTCCAGATCCTGAGACGCCAGTGATGCAGATGAAGGTGCCAAGTGGGAAAGTTACATCGATATGTTTCAGGTTGTGATGATGAGCTGCCTTGATCTGGATTCTTGCTCCATTACCGATGCGGCGGGTGGGGGGAACGGAGATGACTTTATCACCACGAAGGTATTGTCCAGTGATTGATTTCGGATTTGCCTCGATATCAGTAACGGTACCCTCCGCAATGACCTGCCCTCCATGGATTCCTGCGCTGGGCCCGAGGTCGATTATCCAGTCTGAAGCCCGAATGAAGCCTTCATCATGTTCAACGACTAAAACGGTATTCCCAAGGTCGCGTAGTTGGAGGAGCATTGAGAGCAGCCGCTTATTATCACGCATATGAAGCCCGACGCTAGGCTCATCAAGAATGTACGTCACCCCGACAAGGCGGGAACCAATTTGGGTTGCGAGTCGAACACGTTGAGCTTCACCACCTGCCAGGGTCGCAGATTGACGATTTAAGGTAAGATAGTCAAGCCCAACCGAAGAAAGAAATTGTAGCCGTTCCTTGATTTCCCGGAGGGTCTGTCGGGCTATCAAGGCTTCTTTCTCGGTAAGCTTCAGGGTTTTAAAGAAAGTGAGGGTATCACCAATCGAGAGGTCAGTTATATGATCAATGCTTCTGTCTTGGATTGTGACCGCTAAAGCTTCAGGGCGAAGCCTCCGACCCTTACATACAGGACAAGGAAGTTGCGCCATAAATCGAGTTATCGATTCCCGAACAACTTCAGAACTGGTATACTTGTATCTGTGCTTCAGTCCAGGAATAACTCCCATAGTGGGTTTTTCGCTAATCCACTCCCATTTGCGTCCAGACTGTGTGACGCCTTTATGTTCAAAACGGATTTCCTCATCTCCCGACCCGTAGAGCAGCACCTGTTGAATTTCCGGGTCTAGCTGATTCCATGGAGTATCCAGGCTGAACCTATAATGGTTTGCAATGCTGGTAAGGCTCCGTAACCGCCAACCATTAAGTGGGACGTGATAGGGAGCTATAGCTCCTTCTCTAACTGATTTCGTATCATCTGGGATGACCAGGTCGGGGTCAACTTCAAGTGTATATCCTAGCCCTTTGCATTCGGGACATGCTCCATAGGGTGAATTGAAACTGAAGAGGCGTGGAGCTAAATCGGGGAAACTGATTCCGCATACAGGACAGCCGGCGGATTCACTGAAGAGATATTCTTGATCCCCTTGCACATCGACAATGATAAGACCTTCACCGAATTCAAGGGCTGTTTCAACCGATTGCGTCAACCGTGGTTCAACCGATGGTTTGAGCACTAATCGGTCAACAATGATTTCGATGTTATGGATAACGTAGCGATCGAGTTCAATCTCTTCTTTTTCCAATCGATAGTCTTTACCATCAACGCGAACCCGAATAAAGCCCTCGCTTTGCAGTTTCTTGAAGAGTGCCTTATACGTACCTTTTCGTCCGCGGACAACGGGTGAGAGAATACGGACTCGTATCCCTTCGTCAAAATCCATAATTTGACGAACAATCTGTTGGGCAGATTGCGGTGAGATGCGACGACCACATTGATGACAATGTGGGATTCCAATGCGAGCCCAAAGTAATCGCATGTAATCGTAAACTTCAGTGGTCGTGCCTACTGTTGACCGTGGATTCCCTCCAGCGGATCGTTGATCAATTGAGATTGCAGGGCTTAGCCCTTCGATGGAGTCGACGTCTGGTTTATCCATTCGACCAAGAAACTGTCGGGCATATGCAGACAGGGATTCGACATATCGGCGTTGACCTTCTGCAAAGAGGGTATCAAATGCCAGTGATGATTTACCCGATCCTGAGAGCCCAGTGATGACTACGTATTTGTCCCGAGGAATCTGTACAGTGATGTTTTTCAGGTTGTGTACGCGGGCACCTTTGACGGTTATGTACTTGTCGTCGCTCACCCATCTGTCACCTATCTTGTCAGCGGCATCGATGACACCAGCTGACATAAGAGTTACGGTTCTACACCCAGCCCAGCCCTGGTGTGTGTCCGATTCAGCAGCTTAGCAGATGTGTTTTATCTGTTTTTTGAAACCGAATGGTTTGTTTAAACATATAAGCTGAAGGGGGACCAAGTTGAAAGTAATCAGGGCTAGGTTTTCTTTGGCTGTAATCCGAGATACGCTTCAATCTCGTTGACTAGGTCACGGAGCTCCGCTGCTCGTTCAAACTCCAGTTCTTCGGCCGCCTGTAACATTTCTTCTCGTAATTCCACAATCAACAAAGCTAAATCACTTTCATTTGCAGTCTTCCAGTTCTTGGGCACCCCAACTTCAGTACGCGAAGAAGCGGTGACACGTTCAACCCCTTCAGCAATATCCGTGATCGATTTCACAATTGTGGTGGGCGTGATCCCATATTTCTCATTGTGTTTGATTTGAAGGGCACGACGTCGGTTATTTTCGTTGATTGCGCGTTTCATGGAGTCTGTCATCCGATCGGCAAATAGAATAACCGTGCCACTCACATTCCGGCTTGCCCGCCCCATGATTTGAATCAGACTCGTATCGGAGCGGAGAAAACCCTCTTTATCTGCATCGAGAATCGCTACAAGGGAAACTTCAGGAAGATCTAACCCTTCCCGCAAGAGATTGATTCCCACAACGACATCATGTTTCCCACGCCGGAGGTTCCGTAAAACCTCAATTCGTTCAAGAGTTCCCACCTCCGAGTGGAGATACTCAGCTTTGACACCAGCGTGAACCATATAGTCAGCGAGATCCTCAGCCATCCGTTTCGTCAGCGTGGTGACTAGAACCCTTTCGTCCTTCTTTGCCCTAGCTCGGATTTCTCCAAGCAAATCCTCAACCTGTCCTTCAGTTGGTCGAACAATAATCTCCGGATCCACTAATCCCGTTGGTCGAATGATTTGCTCAACTATTTGGTTCGAATGTTTTCGCTCATAGTTTGCAGGTGTGGCGGAGGTGAAAAGTATGGTCTGCATGTAAGGTTCGAACTCTTCGAAGGTGAGAGGGCGATTATCATATGCTGAAGGCAACCGGAAGCCATAATCAACAAGGTTCCGTTTTCGCGATAAATCCCCGTAATACATGCCCCCGATTTGTGGGACAGTGATATGGGATTCATCGATGACGAGAAGAAAATCTGCTGGGTAATGATCCAAGAGGCAGTAGGGTTTCTGTCCTTCTTTACGTCCATCGAAGTAGCGAGAGTAGTTTTCGATACCTCCGGTCCACCCCACAGAGCGCATCATTTCGATATCATATTTCACTCGGCGACGAAGACGATCTGCTTCTAGTATCTTTTCTTGTGCCTCAAGTTCCTTAAGACGGATTGCTAGTTCATCTTCAATTTGTTCTAAGATTTCAGGGAGCACGCGCTGGTCTGTAGTAAACTGTTTGGCTGGGAACACTTTCACCTTCTCCCTTTCAAACAATACCGTCCCTTTCACGGGCGCAATATCTGTAATCCGCTCGATTGTGTCACCAAAGGTCTCTAATCGAATCGGATGATTTGCATAAGCTGGAAAGACTTCGATTACATCTCCTCGAACCCGAAAGGTACCACGATGAAAGTCAAAATCATTGCGAGTATAGTTGATATGCACAAGTCGAGCAAAGAGCTCATCGCGAGGAATTTCCTGGCCCTTTTCGAGTTCTACAACAAGATTTCGATACGAGCCAGGTGCGCCTATGCCGTAGATGCACGACACTGTGGCAACAATGAGTACATCACTACGAACGGCAAGAGATGCCACTGCGGATAATCGCATACGCTCGACTTCTTCGTTAATTGAAGCATCTTTTTCGATGTAAACATCAGAGGTAGGCATGTAAGCTTCGGGTTGAAAATAATCGTAATAGGATGTATAGTACTCTACGGCATTATTAGGAAAATATTCACGAAACATGCTTGTAAGCTGAGCAGCTAAGGTCTTGTTAGGAGCAATTACTAAGGTTGGTTTCTGTAAGGCTTCCACGATAGAAGCCACTGTGAAGGTTTTTCCTGAACCAGTCACTCCCAGCAGCGTTTGCTGAGCTTTTCCTTGTGTATACCCATCGATGAGTTGTTGGATTGCTCGTGGTTGATCGCCTCTTGGTTTGTATTCTGGGTTGAGTTCGAACTTTCGAGATGTAACCAATGCTGCGTTGTGCCTCCCAGGTTTGTGGAAGCGCTTTCGGGTTTATGATTGTTACGGAGTGTTATCAATAAGTAACGAATCGCAACCAGAGAAAATCCCTTAGAGCAAGGCTTATTCGTGTCTAATTATTCTGTTGTGCGTATGCAAAGACCAACGGTTCTACTCAGTGGTTGCGGACGAATGGGTAGAGGTATTGCACGAATGCTCCTACGAGAACAAGAGCATCAGCACTTTCCAGTTGATCTTTGGATATATGACCCATTTCTCCCTGCAGAAACCCAGTGCCTTCAGGAAATCCAGCAGAATGAAGCTTCTGGTCCTGTGAAGTCACTCCGTGAAACATTCTCCCAATCTGATGACAAAGAAGTATCAAACTTTTCACCAGAAGATCACCCTGAAAAGTCAACTAAAGTTACCGAAGTGGTTTCAAATGCAGTACGAGAACTAGCACCCAGGCTTATCCTGAATGCTGCAACTTACTTGGCGCATCAAATGTATATCCCCCTTGCTCGAGAACTGGGATGTGATTACCTCGATTTAGGACAAAACCTCCCCGCTTTTGAAGAGCTTAAGGCGCTCGATGCTACAATCGCTAAAAACGAAGAAGGTGCACGAATCATCCAAGAGAATGGACTCGCACCGGGACTCGCTAATATTCTAGCGGTTAGTATGTATAACAAAGCCATAGAACAAGTTTCTGGAGATAAAGTCTATTCAGTACAGATGCGCGTAGGTGGACTCCCACAACATACCTCAAAAGGGGGAAAACTCCATTATGGTCCCACATTTTCCCCTGAAGGGCTTATCTTCGAATATGAGCATATTGCCAACGGACTGCGGAATGGCACGCTGGTTACACCTACAACTTTTTCGCACTCCGAATATTGGGAATCAGTTACAGATACTCCTTTACCATTTGGTATTGCCCCATTTACGATTAGTAAGTCCCAGATACAAGCCATCTTGACGCATCGAATGGAACCTGAATTCCTTCAAGAGGTTGAAAATCAGCTTCTAATAACACAGTTGGAGGCGCGTCCTACTGCCGATGGAACCTCACGAATGTGTTACGATCCCTGTTTTCAACACATGGTTTCCCATTTGGAATATAAAACGCTCCGCTTTGCTCCCCACTACAAAACTTGGAAAGAGTTACAACAAACCGGAAAATTAACTTCCATCCTTGCTCATTGGAAACAACACATTAATGATCCAAGAATCTCAGGATATCCTGACCTTGTCTTGCTTCGTGTATGGGCACAAGCCACACCTAAATCCAAGCCGCACGCCATCGAAGTCATCACTTTGCATGACGATGTTTCGATTGGCAGCCCTCAGGGGTTTACCGCCATGCAGCATTTAACAGGATGGCCTACTGTCCTGCTGGCTATGTCTTTACTTCAACATCATCCAGAAAATAAGAATATTCACAATCACGGTTTTTTCCGACCTCACAATTCAGTGACTGCGTTCAATCGAACCATTGACCAAGTCCTCAGGCAGGGCGGAATCATCGCACCCTATGAATTAATCGATGGGCTAGTTTTCTTAGAAGAAATCCAAAAGAACCGAATTTCTCTCTTTGAAATCCGAGAAGTATGAACCGGTTTGAATCTTAAGGCGTTTAAATTCGTTAGTATTCGGATTTTTGGTAAATTTTTGTGTGTGCGGGGGAAGTGAAGCAAAGAAGAAGGAGAGGAATAAGAATTGCGAGTAGAATTGAGACCAGTGGAGTCATAGAGAGGTCAATTAACACTAGTCCAATGAAGGCGAAATACGCATGAAGAATGAGAATAACAAATAGCAGCCAGAAAAGGGGATTAAGGAAAAGTTTCCTGATATGTGTAAAAGGATGGCTTGCGGTTATTGTGGAGACTACGAGAAGATAAATCAGAACGGTCCAAACAAAGATGGGTATTGACCACAACCAAGCCTGAGCGGCAGCGAATTCAGGATCAAATGCGAGACTTGCCATAAAATATGGGAGTTGTAGAAGTAAGGGTAGTGCAATTAAAAGTCCAGCAAGATTTCCCCAGAAAAGACGCATAGGAATTGGTGGATCGGGATCGAAGGTTTGCATGAGCCACCAGAGCCCAACAGCGGCATTAATGAAAAAGGGGATAAGGGCGATGTAAAATCGTAGCGTGAGAATTGTCCATCTTATGAACGCAGGTTCAGAGCCAGTATAAGCTAGTGGACCCCAGAGTTCATTGGGAATAAGAGGAGACAGAACTAAGAAAAAGGCGAGATTGATGAACAAGTAGCTGAAAAGGGTAATAGTCAGGTATTGAATTATTAATGTACGCGCTAATGATTGGCTACTTTTTCCTTCAATCAAGTTGTATGTCTCTCCTTTGAACCGGAATTCAATTTTATTTGTTGATTGGCCACATTTCAATTTTACTGTTTTTACGTTAAAACGAGTAATATTTTAATCCGGATAAATGGTCTAATAAAAAGAACAAGCTTGTAAAAGTACTTGTGAATGGAAAAACACTCAGAGATGGTCCATGATCTAAATCAGTTCAGTAATTATAAGGATTATAAAGAGGAAGTTGGGGGAACCAGCTGCCGAGAAGTTCTCGCGTTGACTGGGTAACGCCTTTAATCCAGCCAGCATATTCGAGGGCTTCAATGGAGTGAGTTCCATATACGAGGGCGCTTAATCCGTGAATCGAAGATTCGAGTTTCGCAGCCCGTTTTGTAGTTTTGACGGTGAATCGACCATTAGTTGTTTGGATTACATAGTTGCCATTATTCCAGCCACATTGGGGATCAATTACTGTGATGACCAGTTCGCCATCTGTAGTCACGGGAAGTCCCATGAGGGCTTCTTTGACATCAACTACTCGAACCATCCATGGGTGCCAGACCTTGAGTTCAATCCAGTCTCTGAGATCTTCAAACCAGTGTTGAAAGTCGACCCCATAGGGTATTATCATTCGGAGAGTCTGAACTTGGTCGCGGTGTTTGCCTAAATAGTTAAAGAGGGCAGCCTTCGCAGGGAGGGTGCGCCAGTACATTTCTTCGACAATGAGTTCGCCAGATTCGTCAAAGTGCATGTAGCCTTTGATCTGGTATCGAGCCAAAGCTTCGACTTTCCCTGCTTTCTTGATAAAGACGAAAAGCCGGTTTTTGTTCCGTCGGTTCCATTCTTCATCACGAATTTCTGGATTGAATGCATATCCGTGGAAGGCTTTAGGAGCAAACTCTTGGATGAATGTCATATACGTATCCTTTGCTTCATGGCCAGGAACGCGTTCGAAGACCCAGCTTTCTCCAATGACATCATCTGGCGGAATGCGAAGCCCGTCAAAGGGGGCTTTCAGTCGGAATTTCTCATGGGCAGGTACGTATCCGAGTCGAGAATAGAATGATTCCCGAAATGGCTCAAGCATACTAACTGAAAGACCTGTCTCTTTCATTTCCAAGAAGGCGCTTTGCATGATGGTGCGGACATACCCTTTCATTCGAGCCTCAGGGTAAGTCCCCACCATGGAGATTCCACCCATACTCTTGAGGACGCCACGGATAGATTGCTGCGTTCGCATAATGGTGAGAACCGTGAGGAGTGTGTCTCCTTCGAAGAGCCCGAGGATGTTTTCAGGAATCATGTGTGTGTAGTCTTCGTCGCGGACATCCTGGTCGGTCCAGAACCCGTAGGCATATTGGTGGAGTTTGACCACTTGAGTCATGTCCTCTTTGGTGAGTTTGCGGATTTCCATGGGTATCACCAATTCTCACATACTTGTTGGTATGAGGTGTCTTATATTGTGTAGTATGTTAAAATTATCTATAAGGCAGCAAGAGCGGAAGCAAGTCGAGCTAATAACCGTGAAGTTTTATTCAGAGGAGCAAATGAAGGGGATTCGCGAAGAGTTCGAAGAGGAAATGCTGCAACACCCCAATCTGTCCACTAAGAAGATGGTTGGCTGTCCATGTTACAAAGCTGGCGAGAAGTTGTTTGTTTTTTAGTCACCGATGGTTTTGTACTCACGCGATTGCCTGAAGCGGATCGGGCAGAAGCCTTCAATCTTCCCAAGGCAAAGGCCTTTGAATCAGACCAGCGTGTGAAGCAAAAGTGGGTGCAGCTCCCCATCAAAGAAAAATCAAAATTTTTTGAAGTAATGCCTTATGTGATGAAAAGTTACCAGAACGCGCTTAGGGCAGAGAAGTAGTGGACTTATTTTTTAGTGATAAACCAAACTCGCTTACTTTGCGGAGTGTATGGATGGCGTTCTTCCAGATTTCCATAGCAAGCGACTTCGGTAAGTTTTGCATTGTTTAAACAGGACCGAATTTCTTCAATAGTATATCCACGCTCATAGTGAGTTTCATCAACGCGACGATGCCAGCAATCATTTTCCTTGAGAAAGGCAATAAGATGAAAGGTCGCGATGCTTTTTTCCTCATCGAAAGTATGGCGATGAACTTGGAAAATGTCATTGGTTTCTTTTTCAATGATAACGGCATAACGGTCTGCCAGTGTCTTCAACCAAAAGATGGTGTTCATGTCGAAGATGAAGAAGCCACCGGAATTCAAATGCGCATGAACGCCTTTGAAGGTCGTTTCGAGATCCTTGTTTGTTAAGAGATAATTGAGGCTATCGAACCAGCAAGTGATTAAATCAAAGGTTTCTCGCAATTTTAGGTTTCGCATATCCATTCTCTGAAAGACTACTTTTCGCACGTGCTGTTTTGCTTGTCTCTTTGCAATAGACAGCATTTCAGATGATTGGTCAATACCGGTTACATCAAATCCCTGTTGAGCCATCGCAATTGCGAAGGTTCCTTCGCCACAGGCAATATCTAGGAGAGTTTTTGGTTGAAATTTGAGTGCGGTTAAGAGGGATGGAATTACGGTTGCCATTTGCCTGCTAAATTGTGGATATGTACCAGCAGCATATGTCGCAGCAAATTCGTTGTATATCGACAATCCGAAGAACCTCTAGGCTGTCATCTCGGTTGTGGCAGATTAAGAGTCTTCTTCAATTTCCTCTGAAAGAGGTGGAATCGGTAACTGAGTTTCTTATTTAGCCTGTTGTTCTTGCGTAAGATTGTATCGTTTCTTTTTTGGCTTAAGGAACATTATGGTAATTATTCCTGCAACTACTGTTACTACCAGGATTACTAAGATAGGAAGGACGTGGATGTAAAACCCGCTAACACTGGATATTCTGAGAAACAGGAGGGTTGTTTGGGTGGCGACAAGAAATGTATCGCCTTGTTGGGGAGTAAGGATGCGATTTATTGGTTCTCCCAGGTTGAGTGTCCATAAGGATTCGAAGTTGACGGGATTTATTGTGCAGATTGTTCCAGCAATAGTTCCGAGGAGTAAAACGCGTTCATCGAAGGTTATTCCAAGACTAGATGGTGTTTCTCCTGTGAAGGTATATTGGTTTATTGGAGTGGTTGATTGGGTTGAATAGAAGAAAACCGTTTCATTTGGTGCGAGAGCTAGGTAGTTTCCTGATGTACTGAAGGAAAAGATTGGGGAAGCGAGAGGATATTGTTGTTCAGTGGCTCCATTTTGATCGAGGAGTCGACATGCTGATTGACTAATCAACAGAATTCGAGTTCCATCGGCGTTGAGTTGGAGTGCTTGGGATGGTTCGGTGAGGCTAATATTCCAATAATATTCAGTGCTAGTGAAGATGAAGGTCAATGAGGGAGTGTTGGTACTTATTGTGAGGTGATTTCCGGTTTGGTCGTTAGTGATGTTAGTGATTTGATGTGGTGGGAGGGCAATTGTGAGGCTCCAGAGCACCACACCGTCAATGCGTCTGAGATAGTAAAGGGAACCAGCAAAGGCTATAGAAATGAAAGTGCCAAGTTCTGAGAGTGTGATAGCGGTGATTGGGTGATAAGCATGCCAGGTTTGTACAATGGTATTGGAACTTCGATGGAACATATAGATGCTGCCGCCTGCGGTGCCGATGGCGAGATATTCTCCATCTGTGGACATTCCAATGGCCGTAATAGTGCGGTTTTCTTGTTCTAGGCCTGTTGGAATAAAGTCCCACAGAACGTGTCCGGTAGTTCCATCAAGGACGGTTAACGTACTGGGTTCTAATCCAGTTGTAACTGCGACAGTTTGTCCGTTGGCGCTAAGGCAGACGAATCCTAATTCGTTAGGCAGGAGGAATTGCCATAGAAGGTGTTGGTTCAGGTTAAGTGTTTGTAGGATATTAAATTGCGGAAATAGGGAAGCGGCTGTTGTGAAAGGTTGGAGACTAACACCAAGGATAAGGATGAAACTTAGACCAGCAATTCTTTGGGATGACACATCAGATTGGCGACACACTCCTGAAAAAATGTGTCTATTGCGGTACTGGTCCGAAATGAGTATCATAAAAGTCTTGGATTATTTGGGCTCCAGGAAGATGGATTTTCTTCCAAACATCGATAACTGGGCGAAGGTCTTCGGCGCCTTCTTGGCCTGAAAAGAGGTCGTGCAGATAGGTGGTTCGTTCGTCGATATCTCGTTGGCAGAAGGAGAGGTATTCATTTGCGGAATAAAATCTTAAGGGGTTGAAACGGTGTCGATAGTTGTGGAGTCCGTGAGTTTCTTCGAGTTCAGCAGGTTCAGGAACGAGATATGAGTCACCAAACACCGGATGAGGGAGCCAATTTTTGATAGCTCGAGTTTCAGTCAAATGGACAAGGAGTTTAGTATCTTGAACGCGAATTTTTTCGCCTAAGCCTAAGTACACAGGTTTACCTTGGGCATTGAGGTAGGGCTTTCCAGTCGCATGGTCGATTTTCGGCACGGGTTGACTCTTTTCATCCAGCCGTGGACGTTGGCTACCAGATAGGTCAAATTCGCCAACATATCCGGAATTAACGATGGCAAAAACGAGATTTCCGTTCAAACTGAGATCCATGTCCGTATACATTCGGACTTTCAGTAGGGCTTGTTTGGCTTGTTCCCGAGCCATGAAGTCAGTGGCGGCATATGACCGCACGCGGGTACCAGGGATTTTTCCTCCAATAGCTGAGGTAATTACAGACTCACAGGCAGAATCAAGGGCAACCGCCATAATAGGATCAGTAATTCGAACAACTAATGGGAAGACATCAAATCGCCGAAAGGAGAGCATTTCAGTCTGTAAAGTTTTTGGCGATCCAGGGGTCCAGTCTGGATTAAGATCATAGAAGCGAAAGACAAACCGACCATTGGTTGTTCCTGATTGTTCGTAGCGTGTTGGTTGCAGGTGACCAACACTTTGACCTTTGAGGGATTTAGGAACCTTTACCTGAAAGCCAGCAATTTCTTCGATTTGGTATTCAATGCCATCACAATCGATATTTTGGGCAAGAACTACGGCGCGTGTTCCGTCAGGACGAATCTTTTGTGATTTCATTAATCCAGGCCATTCAGGGCTTTCTGGAACCAATCCTTCACTCTTGGCATACGATGCAGCTTCAAGACCAATTAGCTGGACTTCCTGAATTTTGGAAGCGGAATCATGTTTGAGTAATCCGAGTATTGCATCATCTTGTTCTAACTGAGGACCAACCGTTAGTGTCGTTTTTCCAGTGCCAGAAAGTCCTTTAAGAACTCGGTTTTTGGTGCATCCTGCATGATAGGAGATACATCCATCAGCTTCACCTCGGTTCCACACCATGGTGAGGTTAGGTTTCTTGTATGCACCTCCAAAATAATCAACTCGAAGACTCACTACTCGTCGGTGATCTGCATCCATACGTGTGAGATCATAGAGCGTTAAGGGTTCATCGGGATCGAAGTCAGGCCAAAAAGACTGGATTTCTTTGATGATGGCGTCTGGGAGCCGTTCTTGAACAATATAATTCCAGCAGTTAATTTTCATATTGGGTTCTGGTGGATATACCATTAATCGGCCAAACCATGTGATATACGCAGTCTGGAGATTCTCGACACTAAGAACGATACGGAGTCCTGTCTTGTAGCCAGCCTCACCTTGGATTCCGTCTTGTACAATAACCTTGGCAGTTCTAAGGTATCGAAGGACTACGTCAAAGAGTTTCAATCCGATTTTGCGATCAAAGCTGCGTTGACCTTTACCCAGCTTATATCCTTTAGGAATCACATAGAAAGCTCGGTCTGGGCGGCGACCTGCTTGTGTACTACCAAAAAGGTACTGCCCGTCAGTGGTTTGAACATAATAAGGCTTGAGATACTCAGCGAACCATTTGTCGTCAGGGTTCCGAATGACATTCTTTTCTTCAAAAAACAAATCATCTTCAATTTGAACTGGCACCGTGCCACCCACCGTTACAGATGATTTGCTCTGTATTAGCTCCTTTTATAACTAGAAGCTTGCTTCAAGTTTCAAGGCTCGAAGCACAAGCGCCTCTCTTTTTTCGGATGCGGGTTGCACTGACAAAGCAATTATAAGGTAGAAGAGCTTGGCGATGTGCGAGCGGGTGGGTTCCTAGCACCGTGCTCCGCTCTAAATAAATCCCGGGTGCTTGGTGACTAAAATGCGACAAGCAAGATTGAATATTATTCAAAGCACAGCCTTGATGGCAATTATGTCCGCTGTTTATGCGGTTCTGACCTGGTTGATTCAGCCTTTGGCTTATGGTCTTTTTCAGTTCCGAATTTCAGATATTCTACTACCCTTCCCATTCATCCTTGGATGGCCCATGGCTTTAGCCCTCTTCATTGGTGGCGCATTAGCCAATTGGTTAAGCTTCTTTGGACCCATCGATATTGTGATTGGAAGCTTACTGAACCTGTTGGCCGGATTGTTAGCGTCGAACCGAAAAACCTGTCCACATTGGTTTCTCGCCTGGTTATATCCCACACTCATTATCGGGCTAGGCATCCCAGCAATGATGACAATCTTCTTTGCCCAACCATTTGCTTTATGGGTCATTTCAATAATGAGTAGCACAGGTATTCTCTGTGCTATTGGTGTAGCTGTGATGTTTGCTGTTGAAAAGGCGCTTCCCCAGATCTTCGTAGACTCTAAAGAATCCTGATTCTTCCGAAGCATAAAATAGTAGTTCATCATTGCCCTTCGACTATCCACGAGTAAATCCCAGGGATGCCTATGGACGCAAAGATCTTCCAGCAGTTTGACGACTTCATCCATTCTAAATCCGTTGCCCTCATCGGGACTAGTCCGTCTGCCGGATTCTATTGGCTTAAGTCATTCCTCAACTATGGTTTTCCTGGAAAAATCTACCCAGTGAATCCCAAAGTCGAGGAAACCCTGGGATTCAAATTTTACAAAACACTTAGCGAAATATCAGACCCAATTGATTATGCTATTCTCCGGGTTCCGGCCCATCTCGTTCCGAAAGTTCTCAAAGAATGCATCGCTAAAGGCGTAAAAGCAGTCACAATCTTCACAAGTGGATTTAGTGAACTAGGAACCAAAGAAGGAGCTCAGCGGGAAAAAGAGATCACAGAGATTATCAAAGCAAGTCCCATGCGTGCCTTCGGTCCGAACTGCATGGGCCTAACATGTCCAGAATCCCGTTTTTCGTTTCGACCAGATCTAACACCTAATCCAGGACCAGTTGGATTTATCTCCCAATCCGGTGGCAAAGCGATCGATGCATACCTAGCAGTCACTGAAACTCAACTCGGATGCAGTAAAGTCTTCAGTTATGGAAACGAAGCTGACATTAGCAGCTGGGAACTCGTCGAGTACCTGCACCAAGATTCCAAGACTCAAGTCATAGGAATTTATATCGAAGGGGTGCGTGATGGACCACGACTTCGGAACGCTATAGCGAAATGCGCCTCCGACAAACCTATTGTTGTCTGGAAATCTGGAGTCACCGAAGCAGGAAAACGAGCAGTATCCAGCCACAGTGCCGCATTAGCCGGATCTACAAATATCTGGGAAGCATTACTTCATCAAACGGGTGCAGTGACTGTTAACAGCTTTGAACGCCTCGTCAATACCATTGTGACCTTTATTCGATGCCCACCACCTCCAGGAAAACGCGTCGCTTTAATCGCAATTAGTGGAGGAGCTGGAGTTGCTGGCACCGACTCTCTTGCCCAATATGGGTTTGATATTCCTCGATTGAGCTCAGAAACAATTCAAGCATTGTCGAATGTAATCAATGCCGTAGGCACTAATATTAAAAATCCAGTAGATATGGCGTCTAGCTACTTCTATCCCGAAAATACGGTCCAAACGATTCGTTACGTTGCCGAAGACAAAAACATCGACGCCATTATTGTTGAAGCCGCACCTCATTATGTAAACTTCATGGCCAATCACATGGAACTTAAGGATATGGCAACAACGTACTGGGATATGATGATTAATGCGGGACAATACTGTGTGAGGAAATTGCACAAACCCTTTTTCGTCGCTGTTCCTGCTGTTGGCTATCCACTCGAAAATCTCGCAACGCGCGAACAATTTCGCAAAGCCAATCTTCCGGTGTTCTCCAATATTGCAGAGGCAGCAGATATCCTGAAACTTATCCATGACTACTACCAACGCCACCCCAAATTACCCGTTCCTGCTTCCCTCCAATTTGACTAGACCCCAAATGAGCCCAATCTTGCTTAATGCCGGGTTCCGTAGATTTTTATGGCTGTAAAGTAGTTTTTAAAGTAGCGCCGAATGAAATCTTTAAATAAGTAAACTTAGCGCTTTAAATGGGAACACTGGGTTTGGCGATAGATATTGGCACTTCCCTCCCCCCTAGAAAACCATTCCCTCTCCCCTCCAATTGTGTCCTTTAGGACAAATGTCCTTTTTATGGAGGTGCCTAATCCGCCATAATTCCCAGTGTCCTTCATCATTTTCTGTTACCATTTTTTGTTAACTAGGTCCTTGATTACAGTGTTCGTCTTCCTGAAAGTGCTCTGGACCTAGGAATGAAAGACAGGATGCTTCAAATCATTGTACAAGTCGGGCGAAATTGTCACGAGCCCGAGGTGGAATTTTCTTCTCGGCAATAAGTTCATCAATCGTTCGAAGAATCTTGTCGTGATCCAGTTTGCCTTCATCGCGCATTTGCTTGAGTGCTTGGCGTAAAGCTACTGCAGGGCGCATCCGGTTGTCAATGTTCCGCTTTGTATATTGCCGGAGGATCTTTGTGTCGATGGCACCCTTATCAGCGAGTAATTTTGTCGTGTGGAGAAGCGGAGCACGGAAGGGACTATGTCGTATTCGCATTCTAGGATGGCGTGCACCTCTTCGAGCTTTCTGAGATGGGAGTGGAGGAGTGGCGCGAACGTTGATAGCGCCACAATATTCACAGATAAGCGGGCTTCCTGGCTGTAGAGCATCAGGGGTGATTTTAGCGCCGCATTCTGAGCATTTGAGAGTCTGTAGAACTGGATCGGAGGATTCACCGGTCATAGAATGTCTTTACAGGGCACAGCAACAAAAACCTTTGCTGACAGATGAATGCAATGTTATCATACATCTCTCGAAAGGGAATTAATGACCTCAACGAATAGGAATCATTGAAAAAGAGGTTGAGCAATTCTTTCCGAAGGATGAGAGGAATCGCTCCTGCATCTAGTCAGTTTAGGTTGTATTATCAAATTCTGAGCTGTCATCATCCATTGCTGAAAACATCGATTGCATGACCTTGGTCATCAGTTCCTGCAGTAAATCCCCATTGATGATTCCGTCGATGAAGTTGTACATTTTCTGGAAGTCTTCATCAGTTTGAAAATGCAGGATAACGCCTTTCCCTTCTGGCAGGGGTTCAGCGGTATATTTGATCTCTTCGTCCATGAAGTTCTTAGCCATCCGTTTCAGTCCTTCTTCATCTTCAAGCATGTCGCCAAAGGGCATTTCTTCATAAATGGTTCCTTTGAATTCAAGAGTGATTGTCCGAGTAGTGGGATCGGATGAAAAAGCTAAGTGTGCTTGAATCGCTTCACGGATTTTATCAAGCGGTATTTCAAAGCCCATGGAACACACCTGATAATGTGAGAATCAACCCAAGGATGTTTCTGCCTATAAAACCTCGTGTTATGATTTCATTAAAAGTATACAACATTATACAGGGGGAGCGGGGGAAACCATCGATGCAGGGTATGTCTAGCCCATTCCTCGGTAATTGTGAGTTTACCCTCAAATTCGAGTTCTTCTAGTGGTTGGGTGCCATACACTAGAGAGGATAAAGCTTCAATAGAAGCATTTACAACGGGGTGCCCTGAGCTTTTAGCGAGATGTAGCGAGCCTTTTTCGGATGTCAGGGAGAATATTCCGTGATTCCAAGGACAGTCAGCATCGGACACCTCAATGGTAATGATATCTTCACCTACCCCTGGAAGTTTTTCGAAAGCTTTGATGACATCAACAATTCGAACCATCCAGGGGGTTTTACGATCTACCTTGAGTCGAATATCCTTGAACCAGTGTTCAACTTTCGTTTCAAAAGGAGCGTGAATGATTATATTGTCAATTTGATCTTGGTGTCGTGATAGAAAATAGAAGAGGTGATTCCGTGCTTCGCGGGTACGCCAGAGACTATCTATGACTGTTAAATTAGCCTGCCAACGCCCTGAGCTACGTTCACCTTTGATTCGATACCTGCACACCGCTTGGATTTTCCCCTTATGTCGAATGAAGACGACCAGACTGTCTTTTACGCGCTGTTTCCACATCGCGGGTGTTATCGTTCTGAAAATGATAAAGCCGTGGTATTGCTTAGGACCCACCTCTCGAATAAATTTGAGAAAGGGTTCTTGGACCTCGACCGCTCGAAGCCGCTCATAGGTCCATTCAGAGGAAGAGGATTCGAGGTTCGACGCTTGGAGATGATTGATTGGTGCTTCTACTATGTAGGGGGCATTTGCGGTAACATATCCAAATTTCTCATAGAAACTCGGTTTGAATGGATCAAGCATACTGACAGATTGTCCATCCTCGTGCATCTGCTTGAATCCTGCCCGCATCAACTGACGAACATACCCCTTCGTTCGAGCTTCTGGGTAGGTAGCCACTCCAGCAACACCTCCGCAGTTTTTCAAGATCCCTCGGATGGATTGCTGAAAATCATGAATGCGAAGAGATGACACCAGTTGTCCATTATCAAATATACCCAATGTCTCCTCGACAATAATTTCGTCTAGTTCTTCATCTTTCACTGGCTGATCCGTCCATTCGGTATAGGCATATCGATATAGATCCATCAGCGTACTTCGTTCTTTGTTGGTGATTTTTCGAATCTCCAAAATTTTTCCCATCCTGAAGCTGTTGAGTAGAACATCATATCCTGTTAAATCCTTTGTTGCCTTGTATTTGGATGTGACCTGTGATGAAAAAGAAGCCAACTCTGGTAATTTATCATCCTTTGATGGCGGTTGAAGGATACCCGGTTCTGGCTGGTCGAGTGCAACCAGCTTTCGATTACCTTGAGCAGACAGGCACCTTATCGTCTTCTTCAGTTAAAGTAGAACAAGCCTCTGAAGTAAAAGAGGAGCTATTATTATCGGTTCATACACCAAATCATATCAAACGCGTGAAAGGATCAGGTTACGACCCTGCGTCCCTAGTTTCGGGGGGAGCTGCAGTGAGAGCGGGAGAAGCTGTTTGGCGCGGAGAGGCGGCGAACGCCTTTGCCTTTACTGGGTGTGCTGGTCATCATGCGAGTCGGGACTCATTCTGGGGCTTTTGTTATTACAATAATTCAGCGTTACTTGTTCGACAGCTCCAACAGAAGTATGGAGTCAAACGATTTTTCATTGTGGATACTGATCCCCATCCCGGAGATGGCACACGGGATACACTTGGTGACGACGAAGGAGTATACCACCTGAATTTCGAAGCTAGTTTTCGCGAAAGCTTTGATACCGTAACCCTGCGCCATGTGGATGTTCCCTTTCCCAGTAATAGTAGCGATGAAACTTTTGTTGAAGCGATGCGACGATTGGTGATTCCTTGGGCCCGTCGAATCCAACCAAATATGATTCTATGGAATATGGGACATGACGCTCACGCTTTGGATTATGGTGGGTTTAACCTCTCCCTTCGGGCGTTTCCAGCGATGACCGACATCTTACTTCAAGCCGCGGAAGAAGTGTGTTCCGGACACTTGGTTGTTCTCTTATCGGGAGGCTCGGAAGTATCAGTAGCGAAGCACGCAATTTCGGGTATCATACGAAAACTTGCTGGCTTACCTCAACTCATTGCGGATATCGAGGATGAACCTGTTACAGAATCTAAAAATACTAAACAATTAGCCCGTGAATTGGTGGATAAAATTCTAGCAAAATTGGAGTTAGGGGAAGAACTGTTAATCTGAATTATCCTGTGCTCCCCACTTTTTCCCAAGTTTTCCATTTACCTTGTGCCCGTTGTACCAAGACAAGTCCATACCGTTGCCAGATTTCTTCACGGGTCAAAGCTTCTTCGGCGTCAGATTGTTGTGGATTTTCGTGTCGCGGTTTTTCGAGATAGGAAGGTTTGGTGTAGAAGAGCGAGTCGACGATGGTCCCTACGCGACCCTTTTGGTATTGGTCTTTCACAAAAATGAGGATTTGTTCCGAGGGAATATCAGCCTCTTGGATAAGGTGTCTAGAGACACCCTGGCTGAATGATGGACAAACACCACCCATGGTATTTTTGACAATTTGTAGGCATTGAGGATCAATAAAGAACTGGCATCGAAGGCATTGGTGCCAACCATCGTGGATTGCCTGTTCCAGTGTGCTTCGGGAGCCACAGGCTACACAACTGATGCCAACAGTTGAGAGGTCAAGTTTCATTCGATTCTTCCTCCTTGTCTGTGATGGCTCCTGCAAGATATAGGGTTGCAGCATTAGCGATGGCTTCACGTCGTTCAGAATCAAATTCGAGTTCTAATCGTGGACCATATGCAATCCGTTTCGTTGTACGTGTAAGATAACCGAGTTCAATGAGACGCCGCATGATTTTATCTAGTTGATATCGTGAAAGGCGACCTCGAGCAACGAGAATGGTTTCAATTTCTTTTGTAGCTACTCGTCGGGGTCTACGATTCTTGCTGGCTCTTTCTACTGTTGAAATGATGACTCCAAGGACAGCATATTCAGGATCGGTGAGTTCTCCTGGAACACCATATAGGGTTCGGACACAATAGAGTGTATCTCGATTTAATCGGTATTCTACTAATTCCAGTCCCAATGGAGCGATCTGTTGTCGAAGTAAATCAAGTAAACGGCTTAGTCCGACCTTATTGACATGAAGAGCTTCAAGTAAATCCTGTCGCTTCACTCCAATGCTGAGTTGTCCTTCCTCATTGCGAAAGCGAGCAGTAAGGGCAGCAAAGAGTTGCCCTAAAAGATGGCGTTGTTCGTATTCTTCTTCCTCGGTTTGTTCACCAGATGAGGGTCCTGGGTGCGATGAGGTGGGGTTCGAGGTCATTGCGATCGAACCTCCTCATGCTTTTTCGCAGCAATAGCTACCGCAGTCAAAACCGGATTGGATTGTGATGGGGGATTCCGAAATATGATTGCTGTTTTTTCAAATGTGGCAGGAAGTATGTTATCACGGACCATTTGACTTAGTAAATCTAACTCCCAATTGGTTAGTATCTCTGCTAATGCAGTATAGCTGTACCGTTTTCCTTTAAGCCGTTTCAGAATTGAAGCTCGACGTGCATCAAGCGTTTTGATTGTTATCTCATCATAGAATATCCGATGCTTTTGCATAGCTTGGCGATCTTCAGTAGAGGGAGCCTCATCCATGGTGACTGGGGTATCCCCTGGAGGTAAATCGAAGGGGGGGATGGTCCGGTCTTGGTTAACTAGGAACAGAAGAGGCGTGGCTCGCCTTTTCACCTCTGTAGCAAATTGAGAAATCCATTCTTCAGGTGCAATTTCAGGTGCAGCTAATTGTGAGTCGCGGTTGTGCTGCATTTTGGCCAGTGTGTGGTAAAAGCGGCCATCGAGGTTTCTTTCCCAAGGCGTATCAAGAACACGAAATGCATCGGCGACTTCTTCACGGTCAATCTCCGCTTCTTTCACTGGTACAACATCATGCTGTTTAAGGGCTACTTCATATTTCTTTGTTAGATTCCAGAGAGTGATTACAACGCTCTTCATTCCATAACGTGTAATACGGTTATGTTTGTAATTATGCTGGAAGGTGTCAAACCAAGCTTTGCGGCGTGGAAACGCTCGAAGGAATGCGGAAGTGTCATTAGTAATCATTTGGTTTTCACCTGTCCTTTAATTAGAACCACGTGATGCATTGTCTCTGGAATTTGTAAGCCAACAGTGGAGGGAGCCATAAGAAGAAATTGAGGATGAATCAAGGCGTCTTGTTGAGTCAAATCTAAGGTACGCTGAACCACACCGAGAATCGCTGCTCGGCTAGCTTCATCAAGTCGTTGAGTAAACTCATCAATCACATGTAGGGGACTCTTAACCAAGGTGTGAAGTGCTAAAATGAAAGTCTGAGTCGCTAGGACCCTCTCACCTCCCGACATTTCCTGATAAGTACGCCAATCTCCTTTACGATTAATGGCTAATTGGAGATGCAGTTCTGCGCGACTTGGTTCATCAGGAAAACGAACAAGCAATTTGACTTGTTTGAGAAAATGACTAAGTAACTGGTTCATCCGATGATTAAGCGTTTCGACCATTTCTTCGAGTTGGCGCCGCCATTCGAGAAGCCGGCGATCCACGTCCGTCATGAGATTTTCTAAGTGTTGCTGACGTTGTTTGAGGTATTCCTGTAACTGCGAAACGACTTTTTCTTGTTCTTCAAAGACTTGTCGATCTTCAGATGTAGCTGTGATAGTTTCAATCATGGCTTGAATCTGGATTTGCTCTTCACGAACTGGAGTGGGTTCTCGCACGACTTCAGGCCGTTCCCCTAGCAATTTGGCAGCTTTTCGAAATTCTTTCAATTGAGTCGTAAGATGTTCGTTTTCATCTTCTCGTTGGTGAAGTTCGATTGAAATCTGCGTGATTATTGTTTGACGGTTTGAGCGTCGAGATTCCACGCTTTGGATTTGACTGGTAATTTTTTGCAATTGGGAATTCAGGGGGGATAAATCCGAATTGCAATCTTGATATTCTTGACTTAAGGCATCACATTGAGTATCAAGTTCTAGCATTTGTTGATGAAGTTCCGATTCGCGCTGCTGAGAATCCAAAATGATCGCATTTTTTTCTTCAGCAGAGAGAGGTCCAGCAGAATCTTGTTGCAAGTCTTGAAGTGTGGATCGCAGCTGACTAATTTCTGAGTTGAGCCGCATACGATCTCGCATCAACTTCGCTTCTCGTTCCCGGAATTCTCGGAGTTGGCGACGGACATCAGCAGAATCTTGGACCAATCCCAGTTCAGGGAGTGTGACATCTAAGTTGACTGTTACAGGGCGTGGAGGTCGTGCAAAAGCCCCAATGCGAAGATAATGACTTGAGCCCTCGCTTGTGATAATGTTCCCATTGAGTTGTTGAGAAGCATCCACAAGAATGTTGGGATCAGCCCCTTCTTCAGCGATGGCAGTGTTTACAACTCGGCTAAGAAAGCTGATGGCGTAAACATCCCCTTCGATTAGGTCAGCGGCCCAGCCAATCACTGGTGAGGAGACAGCGGGTCGATCTTTCGTTATCGCAGTTGTAGGATTCGTACGAGCAACGACAAGATCTGGTCTTTCGTGAAGCCATAACCGGTCGTAGAGGTTCTTTGCTTCAACGAAGACATCTCTATTCAAGGCGATAAAGGCGTATGTGTACCGACCTAATGCTAACTTTACTGCGGTTTCATATTGGGAATATTCAGGTTTCATTCGGATAAGCGTGAATAATGGGCCAATCACTGAATCGGAGAGAGCCAACTTATCCAATTCGGAGCGGTATCGAATGCAAGCGCGAAGAACGGTTTCCTCAAAGTGTGGATAACGTTGAGGTTGAGTAAAGAGAACTTCTTCTGTAGATGCGATATCTTGTCGGATTTGGGCAAGGTCATCATCGAGACTATCTCGATCAGTGACAAATGCCGTTAATTCGTTTTGAAGCGTCTCAATCTTAGTCTTAGGAGGCTTTTGCCGTTTCGAATAACGTTTGGTCCGAAACTGCAAGGCCTTAAGTTCGTTTTCCAATCCCTGTCGGTGACCCTGAGCTTGCATTTGCGCATCGCGAAGTGAATCCATTCTCGAATGAAGTTTTTCACGTTTCTTTTCAATCGCTGTCAACTTGTCAGCTAGATCGGCTTTACGTTGATCTAATTTTGCTAATTTTACATTTTCAGTTTCAAGTTGATGGTCAAGTACAGAGATTTGTGATTGGAGTTGATTTGCAAGCGTTTCACGATAGGCAACCTCAGCCCATGCTGCTTCAATATCAAGCTCTTTTAGTCGCTGTAGAAGTTGCTGCTTTTGTTGAAAAGCTTCATAAGCGGCTTTCAATACTTGAAGTCGTTGTTCTTCGTGGCGGATTCTGTATTCGAGTGGCTTGACGTTCGCTTTTGCTTGCAATACAAGCAGTCGGGCTTCTTCAAGTTTTTCCATCCAATTCCTAAGTCCGGTTTCATTCAACAGAGTTTCGAATTTTCTTCGCGGAGATTGAGATGCAAAATGGTCGAGTGTTTCGGCTTCGGTGACTGCTAAGGGTGAATCACCAAAGACACCAGCAGCTTGGAAGAGTTTTCGAATATCTTTTCGGGCAATCTGGTGTCCATTAACTGATCGCTTCCCATTTACCCAATAAGAAATGCGATTCGTGTCATGCATTCGGAGACGAATCGACACTTCATCAGTGTCCAGAACCTTTGCGAGTGCCGGATCAGGACTCCTCAGAACACGGCGTCCATTAAGTTGAAAATTATTCAGTAATAATTCTACTTCAGCATATTTACCAAAGCGCCCAATGAAGGCAGAGTTACGCTGACGTTGAGCTCGACGGGATTCAATACCTATGGCAAGGAGGAGTGCATCTAGAATGAGAGTTTTTCCGCTTCCATTTGATCCAGTGATTAGCACAACAGGAGCGGTATCAAATTTAATTGTAGTATCACGATGAATTACAAAATTCACTAGATGGATGCTACGGAATACGACTTGTGAGGTAGAAAGTGGTGTCTCATGTCTAGTGTTCATTATTCGTTATGAGCTCCCGCAGGTTATCCTGAGCAGACGCCTTTGTTATTGGTGCCCAAGTACACTTAGTCCAACTAGACCGTGACTCTTAAACTTTCACTCCAATCGAGGACTGGGCGCCATTTATCTGGAATTTTGATCCGACCTATTCTCTTTCACAAATAAAGAAGGGCAGGAAGTCGCCTAAGCATCGAGTAAAATTAAAGTGGATGGTATAACCCTGACCTTGTAGGTGATTAGCCATGAGTAACGAAGAAGGTTTTTGGCGCTCAATCATCGTCGACGTTGAACCCCGCCAAAAGGAATTTCGAATTGGCATTGACGAGGATACTAGAGTTGAAGAGGTTATCCGCACTTTGGTCCAACAAGCCCGTGATGAGGGAGTGAGCATCGACGATTGGGCGAAGGCGAAAATCGGTGATCAACGAGCAGAATTCGTCCTAATTCGCAAAGCTCCTGAACCAACTCGCCTAAGTCCAGGAGTAACCTTTGGAGAACTTGAGCCTAAGATTACCGACGATGAATTCTTCCTCCTTGATGTTGTTCCAGAAGTGGGAAAATAATATTTCAGATCTGACCCATGAATGGGTGAATGAGGGATCCAACCATGACCCGACCAGTCTTCTCAACAGAACTCTTCAACGCCCGTGTGGAAACCCAAATCCAAACATTCTTTGATACAATGAATAATTTGTATGGTCGTAGGGGTTGGAATCCAGACCCTCCCATACGTGAGAACACCATGTGGAGCAATCGTGATTTTTCTGTGGCAATCATCGCTAGGTATCGAGACGGGGCATACAAGCGAATTCGGTTCGTTATACGGAACCTCCCAGGGATAATTCGGCAACCCCGTTCTTTGACAGATGAAACTGCCATCAGATATGAACATCGGTTTGTTTTTGATTTACCCCGTGAATATCCTCAAAATATCGGAACCATTCGCCCTGCCGCTGAGACACCGCTTTTTCATCCCCGATTAGCAGCCAGTGGGACTGGTCATGCGTGTTATTCGGTTCGTGGTGAACTCGACCGGATTTTAGAAGATCTCCCCTTCTTTGTTTTACTGAAACCGGATCGTGTGGAACCGCCATCTCAGTTTCAATCCGACCATGGGCTTAACAGCACAGCAATGGCATGGTATGAGCAGAACACGAACAATATTGTAGAAACTCTTGATCGCCTCTGGGAGACCCGACATCAATTGGGATCACCAGCAACTCCTCGACGAGGACGCGTCCAGATTCTTGGTCCTCAGCAAAAACAACAGAAACCCACTGTAAGATCACCCAAGGTTCTGGATGCATCAGAGAAGGTCTCAAGTGTTCGGATTCTTGATGAGGCAGAGGATTCGAAGGAGAACTAGTTATGTCGGATACTCCCCCTGAGAAGGAAGAAAAGCAGGAATCTGATAATGAAGACCAATCCGCAATAGACCAGCCGAAGAAGAATCGCATTATAATCTTACAAGAGAGGGAAATTCCCTTTGAGGAAGAACGCCCACCGAATTATTCTCCACATTTTTCTATTAAGGTACATCGAATTCAAAAACCTGCTAACCAGGAGGAACAGGAAGATTGAGTGTCCACGGAGCGTCTCATTTCAAATGCATGGTTTGTGATACTCAAACTTCGCTTGTTGAAGCAAGGAGCCAGTGGTGGATATGCACAACCTGTGGCAGTTATATTTGTCCAAACTGCCGAACCCTTTTTCTTGAAACCGGTCAGAACACTTGCCCTGGCGCGATTATTCAAGGCAGTGAACCTCATTCCCCACATTTTACACGATTTCTGGGACCACGTGACTCTTCAGAGGTTACAGAACTAGAAAGAAGCTCCAGTGTGACCATTCTTGCTGACGTTCCACGTAGACGTGTAACACAACCAAGTGGAAAGGTAGTTATTCTGCCAGATGAAGAAGGACCGGAATCCAGTCCTCATACAGATTCAGCAGGCCCAAATGATGACGAGTAATCTCCCAGTCGCTCTGAAAATCAGCGCACAAACACGTCGAGACGGAATTCCCTGCGTAAAAGCAGGTCAAAAGATTTCCATCCAACTCACACGGAAAAGTAAAGCTGGTTCTAATATCAAAATTGATAGTGGAGCTTTATACATCATCGATCCCTTTGGTCGCACAATCAGTAAGATTCCTTTCCGATTTGGACCAGCAAATATAGGTAAATTTGCATTGCCTTTGGACAAAATGCTCCTTTCAGGGTTTTACACGATTCTTGTAGCATTTCAAGAAACGCGCATTAAGCTAGCTGTGGATAAATACCCGCATCAAGGACCTCCAGAGGACCACTTTGTATTGGGATGTTTTTTATTAGAAGGTGGACATCCCCCCATCGTCGTTCATCGCGTCAATTATTCTGCAACGGTCACGAATACGATGCAGAGTCCAATTAACAATATGCAAGTCAATATCGCCTCGCCCCCTTCATTACCTCCACGCCAAGATATACTAAACGTAAAGCTCTCGCCACGAACTGGAGTCCAACAAAATGATTTGATCGGCAATCGCTGGTTCCGCTTTCTGTGTAAAAAGTTATCCGCAGGAGAAACCTTCACCTGTGGATACACAGTCCTGGTTCGAAATCGGGCAATTCGTTACGTTCTACCAACAACCAACCCTTCAACCTCGATTCCAGCAAATATAATGAAATTTACTCAACCTGAAAACTTCATCGAATCGCACCATCACCTCATCAAAGATTTAGCCCGAGATATCGCTGAAGAAAACGTCACACCTATCCAATACATCCAAGCAGCCATGAAAAAGGTTACAAATAAAATGCGGTATGTTCGCCAAGAACATGAAAGAGGAGCAGCATACGCTATTGAGAAACGCGTGGGCGACTGCACAGAATATGCAGCATTGTTCACAGCACTATGTCGAGCAAATAAAATTCCCGCACGTCTCGAAGCAGGATACGCCTTCGATGGCAAAGCCTGGGAACGCCATGCGTGGAGTCAGGTTTGGATTCGTGGGCAATGGATTCCAGTTGATCCGACATGGCATGGAGCCATGGGGCTACTAGGAGTTACAAACCGTCATATACCTCTAATCATTGGAAATTGGATGGACCCACGAATTCGTCAAGAATTCAAAGTAAGTTGGCATTATCAAACATCTAGCATTGATGGAAAAAAAGGTGGACGGTCTCAACCACAAATACAAACAGGATGGAAAGTGAAACGCGTAGTTAGTGTACCTGAGTCAGTGCACCCCAAGCTTCAGGCAGCGCCAGCTGAAATCCAAGTTCAAATTCCTGACGCTATACCTCGAGGTAACAAAATTCCCTTAAAAGTGGCATTGATTCCCATAACAAGCCGGCAACATCCGTTAGACCAGATGGTAATGACCGCCACTATTTCTGATGGCTTAATGGATCAGGTCGTAGCTATAGAGCCGTTTGCACCCCGTTTACAATCCCCGATAAACCTACAGTTAAACATCCAAATGCCCACCGCAGCACCTAAGGTCACGTTGAATATTCGACTCTGGGCGGATCATAAACCAACCTCCACGTATTGGCAGAAAACCATAGGCTTAATCTAGTCTGTTAGGCGTGCTTCCGCTTGTCTCTACAGAAAATTTCAGCACATCTCGGATTTGGCAAGATGGGTCCCGTCAGAACCTTATGGTGGTGCAAATTATATTGAATAAACCGGCCAACAGCAGGTTCGAACTCATCTTGCCATTCTCCAGTTTGCTTCCAGTTCTCTAATCCTACGAGTACCTTGGTAGCTTCCCATGACATCACCGCTCCAACAATCGATGTGATAAAACTAATCATCGGAAACTGAGGAATAGTCCTTACGAAGAAGGGATCGCAGCGAGTTCGAACTTCATTGGCTACTACATGGTCAACGAAAGTTTTACTCCAGGAACAGACTAAACATGCTGTGTTAGGTGGAGCTAAGACCTCAACAGAGACGAAGTCCTTTCCCATCGCCCCATTGATAACAGGAAGAGGTGGGGCTAAACTAAGATTCTTTGCATTCAATAAATACCGAGTATAATGATTGTCGACTCCAACAAGCACTAAATCCACGTTCCATACGGATTCTGGAGCATCTTGAATAGGAACAGGATGTGGTTCGACAATTGTGTCTGTTGCAAGATTGGGTAATCGTTCAGCAATCGCATCGACCTTAAACGTGACATCGTGGTCACTTGGTCTAAAAAAGACACAACGATTCAGATTTGAAGCAGCAACCTTGTCAGGGTCAACTACAATGATTTTCCCCACTCCAAGAAGTCCAAGATTCTTACATACTTCATTCCCTACTGCACCAGCCCCCACCATGAGAACGCTCGATTGCTGGATTTTCTCCAGGTTGGTTTTACCTAGCCACCGACGCGTGCGATCATGTTGGTCTTTTTCGAAGAATTGGAGATCAACCGGAGTTGGTTTCTTCTTTGTCATGGGAAGGTTCCTCCTCATTCGTCATATCAGTGTCTTCACGTGAAAGGTCCTCACCAAGGGGAACAGAGGGTCGATAAGTACACCATTCGACTTGGTCAAGTTGAAGCCCAGGTTCTTCAGGGCGGGAGCGAAGCATATACACTTTGAAGATTTGGCTAATTGGATCAATTAAGAAGAAGATGTTTCCTTCTGCACAGAAAGGAGTGTTGAAGAAGGTGTTTAGGTCTGTTGAGGAGAAATGGGGGTCACCTCCAAAAGGGTGAGAATGCCAGAGCCCAACGACTCGAGGGGCATGAGGATTATTTCCATAGCGATCATGGAGTGCAAGGCGATATTCGAGAATACCTTCAGGTGTGAAGCGAGCATGTGCGAGACTGGCTTCGACATGACCTGTCGCCCAATCAGTAACGCGAATGTATTTTTTTCCGTTCCAAGTACGTCGAAATCCAAGAATGACTCCAAGTGCTTCACTTCGTGAGGGCCCTGATGCTTCCTTCAGGCAGAAGCTGAAGATTTCTTTGCAGGTTCTTTCAAAGATGTATACAGGATATACTGGAAGCGTTGATCGTTGGTCATTGTTAGGGTGAATTTCTCCGCTATCCATAATTGTTTCACAGTTTCACACATTGTTTTGAATTGTTAAATCCTTGTAATACAAAGAGTTAATTGGAATCATGCCTTTAGGATGACTAGATCAATACTCTTTGGAGAGGAAGATGAATGGAAAAAACTGCAGAGGTCTACTCTGGTTTAAAAAAGGCTTGGCGGTTTGGATTCCTAATTCTCACACTTGCCATCCTGTGCCTGTTTGTAAGCCAAATCATTTTGTTTGAATTGACACTTCAAGCTTTTCTTTTATCTAATTGGTGGTTTAGCGTCAATGTACAATTCTTTGGAGTAATATTTACTGTGATAATTACCATGCTTATTGGTCCGTGGTTTAGCATGATTGTAATTTTTGGCAGCACACACCCTAAATATGGCACTCAGTATTGGCAATGGTTATCACAAGGTCTTACGGTTATGTTATTTATCGCTATGTGTTGGGCACAACTAGTTCTTTTAATCAACGATGTTACTTGGCCATATCCACCGAGTCCAACGGTTTTCATCAGTTTAGCGGCAGCCTTAATGATTTATGGAATCGTTGGATTCTTCATTGCAGCTCTGAGCGTTTTAATATGGGTGAAGTGGCTTAAGCCTGAAAAGACAGAATAAATGCTGGAATTCACAAGGAAAGCTTGGTGAATGAGGTTGATTGGTTCAATTGTATCTCAAGAAGTTCTTGTCCAAAAATCATCATGGCGAATTGGATTCTACTTGGTTGCTATAGGCGCGGTTTTGATGTTTCTCTGGGAAGCCATAGTCCTTGAACTTGCGCGTCAAATGGCTTTGCAGTCAAATCAACAATACCTTAGCATCCATATTATGAACTCCTATGTCCCAATGAATTTTGGAACAATTCTCATTGGAGTCTGGACGGCACTCCTTGTAGTCTTCGCCTGCACCCATCCAAAATCATCGAACAAGAACATCGAAAAGATTGTGTTTTCAATGTTCGGAATTTATATGATGCTTTCCTTAATGTGGTTTAATCGTACGATATTATTCGCGTATTGGGATTATTCTACGAGTCCTCCCATGTTTCCCATTTATGAAGCCTTGATTAACCTACCAGTGAACATTGTCGGTTCAGTAGTGATGTTGGGCCTTATTGTTGTTATCAGTGCCTTTACTTGGTATCGTTATCTGAAATACGTCTCATAAGCAAACCTCATGTTGAACCGGGGTTACTTTATCAATCCGTTCGTATTTCCTAGCTTCGTTGACCAAGGATACCGCCGCATAATGTTGTCGAGGAGCCGTCTAAGTTTCAATACCTCAGAGGTATCAGCATACATAAGGAAAAACACTCGTCCACCGCGGCTCCGTTTCATTTTCTGATAAATAGTCTTAGTCGTATTGACCGTGTCACAAATGATAAGTAAATCAGCATCAGGCAAGTCGAGATCTCGTTCGCCTACCGGGGAGAGAATGACCGCTGCAGGTGGATGAGCCTGTTTGAATTCTGTAAGAACAGCTTGTTTGTCTTGAGTGCGTCCTGTGAGCTGAAAGGTTTGAATTCCTTTCTTCTTGAGAAGCTCATCAATTTCAGTGACCACGTTCAAATAAGAGGAAAGAATGACTGTTTTGTTTGCATTAACGGCTAATTCTTGGACCTTGATGGATTTGGGAGTGATTTTTGGCCAATCCTTCATCATTCGGTTTACATCAATCTGGGGTTTGAGAGTGGGATGATGCAAATATCGACGAAAACTTTTGGATGTCATTCCGTAGAGATATTTGCGAGTCATTAGAAGTCCACTATATTGGTGGGCGAGTTCTTCGGGAATTGGGAGCCTGTGGAGAACTAGATGCAGCATTCGTATGGAGTCTGGGAGTTCACCAAGAACCTCACTTGATTCCTCTTGAACAATTTTGTAAATTTCTTCTCGTGTTGATTGGATAAGATCATCAAGTATGAGAGCCATTGCTCGAATGACTGGATCTTTTACAGGAACGACATCGATAATGGTGGGTTTAATATATTGAACTAAATCAGTCTCTGCCAATTCGTTCATACTGATGAGTTCTACATTGGGGAGAAACTCTGCAAGTGTTTGAAGTTCATCTCGAATTTGAAGTTGGGCTTGATCAAAGACCACATGGTCGTCACGTAGGGTTCCGCTGAGACCCAGAATCCAGTTCTCTTTAAAGAAGTCTAATAGAAATCCCCAAGGTTGGATGAGAACCTGGTTGTGTCCCATGCGTCGCAAAATTGTATCAACTTCATTGATCAAGAGTCCTTCAAAGTCAGTTGGTTGTAGGTTGCCTTTTTTTAGGATATTGGCGAGGACTCGTGGGGTGCATAATACGACGCGGGATTCACGGAGCAGTTGTTCACGTCGAGGACCTTGAACACGAGGAGAAAGCACACCTAGTCCTTCAACACCGCCATATTCTACTTCGAGATATTGTGCAGTTTCTTGAAGCGAAGAAGACGAGTTCACCGTTATAATAAATTGGGTTTCAGGGAATTGTTCTGTTACAAGTTTATAGGTTAGAACTCGTTTTCCAAGTCCACAGTCCAACTCTACTAGAATGTTTTGACCTTGATGCGCCTTAATGCGTTGAAGGATGTATTCTTGATACTGTCGTGTGTCAAAACGTGGAGTATCCGAATTGCAATCCGATGAACTGGAAGCGCGCCGTTTTCGTGTCATATTCATTTACCATATAGCAGCAGACTAGATAAGTTGCACAATATCTGCAATTGAATTGAGAATGTGATTAGCGAAGGGGGCTAAATCGTCTGGTGTCCCGAATCCTGTCAGGACTCCAATTGTCACACACCCCAGACTCTGTGCGGCTTCTAATTCACCTGCCGAATCCCCAACAACCCAGACCTCACCTTCTGCTTTCACTTCTTGCAATGCTAATTGAATGAGGGCGCGTCGTTGTGGTAGGTAGGGAAAAAGAGGGACCCGTTCTTTTCCTAGAGCCTGGGCAAGATCTCCGCGCGTGTAAATTGATTCGAACCATTTGTGGAGACCGTGCCATCTAATTTCTTGTCGGGTTTGTCGAGCATCGTGCCGTGATGTGACCACTCGCATGTGGTTCGTTCTTGATTGAAGGTGGGTTAAGACCTCAGGGGTGCCAGGAATGACATGTGAAAGCTCGGGGTGGGAAAAGAAGTGTTCTCGGAAATTGGTAAGGTATTGGATAAAATCAGAATCGGAAAGATGGACATTTAGCCTGTTGAGGAAATCGTGGGAATCAAAGGCATACCTGTACAGGTTTCGAATTTGATTTGGAGTTACTGAATACCCAAGGGGACGCAGAGCGTCAGCGTGGGCTTGGATTGCTCGTTCGCGAGTATCAATTAGAGTACCATCAAGGTCTGAGAGGAAGGCTTTCAACTTCATAATCGTTGAAGAGAAGGAGATTGGTGTTATTATAAGCTTGACTATTTTCCTGCAACCACATACTAAAGCAGAGAACCAATCTGCGCCACTGAATCGATTATGTGAGTACAATAGGGTTGAAGGGCTTCAGGATTGATGAATCCTGTTAAGACCCCAACCGTCGTGAACCCAAGACTTTGCGCAACCTGCATTTCGTTGGGAAAATCACCAATGACCCACACATCGTCTTTATTCACTAAATCAGCAATTGCTAGTTGGATTAATCTTTGCCGGTGATCTGCATAGGGATAGAATGGGACTTCGTCAACCCCCTCGTATCGAGCAAGGTCCCCACGAGTAAAGACCGGTCGGTCAAAGACTTGGTCAAGTCCGAAATGCTGGACTTCAGCTCGGGTCTCCTCAACCCAAGCTCTTGAGGTAATAAGGCGGAGACCATCGACTTGTGGACGAATGGATTTTAGCGCTTTAATAACACCTGGAAAAACGTAGGAATGTTGCCAACCTTTGTAAAATTCCTGTTCAATACTTAGGAGATACTCTATGTAGTGTTCCTGTGAAAGGGTGATATCTAACTCATTTAGAAATCGTTCATAATCCATTACGATCTCTACGAACGGTTCAACCTGTTCGAAGGCTATTGTATAACCAAAATTAGCTAAGGCGTTGATTTGCGAGTGGAGGAAACGGTCGCGGATATCGATAAGCGTTCCATCTAAATCAGATACAAGAATTGGCATACATCGTTCTCCCAAGGATTTTAAAACCGTGTGTAATTTTCGTAAGAGAGGGACCTTCTACAAGATACTCTTAGCAATATAAAAGCACACCATCATTAGATAGGCGCTTTGGGGATGAAACCGTTATCCATCAGGGATTGGGTGACATCAATGGATCGTTTGATGATTTTTGTCGCATGGGCAAGGAGCTCTTGCTC
>JBHLPH010000031.1:0-19031 GCA_048939625.1 Promethearchaeota archaeon | reverse complement strand
GGAAAACTCGCCATTGTCATCTGCTTATACAAGATCATACTTGTCATCAGCACATAGGTCTCACCATAGAAGGGCACCTCAATTGTTCCTGCTCCTCGTATTCCAGGGTCAGATACAGGTCCAATAATTGGAGCTAAGACCTCGAGAAATCCAAGATTGTCCAGAACTCGACGACAAGCCCGAGATAATTCATGTTGGATTTTGAGAATGGCTCGGGCTCTCGGTGAACGGATGGAGCGGTAACGAAACTTTACTCCACTTTCCACGTCGGAGGCTACTCGGCTTGAGAGCTGACGATGCGGAATAGATTTCATTACCAACATGACGCACCCATCGCGTATGAGTTGATCAAAGCATATTAGCTTTTTGCTAACGGCATAAGCATTTTGCTAAATAATGACAAGAATTATTAGTAGATATTAACATATTGTTCATTATGATGGATTCAAAGGATCAACAAATTCTCCAAGAACTGCAACGTGATGCAAGCCAATCAGTCCTCAAAATTGCTAACAAACTTCATATGAAACGGTCAACGGTGCAACATCGGATTGATCGTCTGAAAGCAAACAAGACAATCAAACGAATTGTAGCAATTCCAGATTATAATCGCATTGGATTACCGGTCACTGCGTTTGTGTTAGTGAATTATAATCCTGTGAATAATGTTTCACAACAAGATGTGGCCCGATCTATTGCGAGATTTAAGAATGTTGTAGAGGTTCATGTGGTTGCAGGTCAATGGGACATTATTCTCAAGGCGCGCGGTGCGTCACTTCAGGAAATTGGAGAACTTGTGGTGAATCAGTTACGTCAAATTCCCGGTGTTGGTCAAACAGTAACATCAGGCAGTTTTTTTATTATTAAAGAAGAACCTTAACAAAACTTGTTGTGGTTATTTCTTCAATTGCTTGAAGAGGGGCCGGAGCTTCGCATATTGCTCATTGGTTTCAAGATCATCATAAAGCGTGTCTTCTAAGGAGAGCTCCAGAGCTTTGCTGAGTTGTGCTTTCGCTTGATCCTGTTTTCCTTGTTCTATGAGTGCCCAGGCAAGATTGAGAAATATGGTTGGTGTGGGATCTGGTAGGGTTGCGGCTTTTGTATAACAGCGTTCGCCTTCTGTCCAGTTACTCTGAAGAAGATGAAGATACCCCAAGTTATTCCAGTTTTGAATGTTGTCTGGTGCAAGCTCAGTTGCCTTAGTTGCCGCTATGATTGCTTGGTCGTCTTCGCCTTGCTGCTGATGAATGTTAGCTAGAAGACTCCATCCATCAACATTTTTCGAATCGAGATCAAGGAGCTCTTTAATCAATTCTTCGGCTCGTTCAAAGTCCTCATCGCTAAATGCGATAACTGCACGTTGGAATAAATCATTTTCTGAGCTCATTCATCAGCACCACTCTGTATTCTTTCCAGTAGTTCCTCCTATTAAATGCCTCTTAACAGAAATTACATTTGCACTTTGTAGTCGTCAACCTCTTAAAGTGAAGTGAAGAATATATCCTAATTTACTCTTCCATTGAAATAAAGACGCAGGTTTTGAGTGGGTGGCGTATTCGTGGTTAGTCTTCCAGTCTTGTTAGCAAGTCCTCAAGGAGAAAAGGGTGAAACTTACATGTACATCTCTGAACTGATTGAGGAATTGAAACGGGCTGAGGTGCGAACCGAAGTATATATGACTCCTAGTATGAGTTTTGCTGCGTGCGGGGGCTGTCTAACGTGTGAAACAAAAGGGGAGTGTATTGTCAAAGATGATATTCTAACCCTTCAGGAATCGATGTTATTTGCCCCCGGATTTGTACTGGCAACTCCAGTATATTTGATGGGTCCACCGGGTCGCTTGAAATGCTTACTGGATCGATTCTGGCCATGGAGTCTTCGACCTCAATTGTTCGGAAAGTATGCTGCACTATTGGTGACTGCCGGTAGCTATGGTGCTCTAGATGTTTCTGAATATATAACGGCGATTCTCGAATCTTGGGGGTATCATGTTCTCGATCCGATTTCAATCCTAGTTAAGTCACGTGACGCAGTGGAACAACGGAAGAAAGGTCTATTGGAAACTCGCTTAATGAGTCGACGGTTAGTTGAAACTCTCGAAAAGAAAAAGAAGATTGGTTTATCTTCTGCAGGAAAACGAATGGTGAAAAATATCTGGGGCATGATCAGAGACAACCAACAGGAATTTGCTAATTCGTATGCGTTTTGGCAAGAAAATGATATCGCCAAACAATTTGGTATTTGATGTAATGTTACTGATCCTTTTCCTCTGATTCATCAAGTCCCATCATTCGACGATACTGGATATTCCTTTCTCGATCCATTCGATCGAACCGTTTTTTGAATTCACGTTTCAAGAATGATTGCATCACATAGAAGGTTATTGCAACTGCAACTCCAACTCCGACAGTTACCCAGACCAGAATTGTAGCAAACAATGAGAGTCCAAGTGCCATACTATGAAATCCCAGATTTCTCAAAACAATACTGAGGCCAAACAACACTAGGCAAACTATGACTAATCCTATGAAAAGGATAATAATATCTCGGGTTCGGGAGCGTTGAGTCGATGGTTCTTCTTCGGAATCGCGGCTGGGAACTCGTCGAGGTGGGCGATAATAATGGGATATGGAAGACATGCAATAGTTCACCAGGGAATCGTATTCCAACCGCACGGTATGTTATTAAATTTATTTGGGTAGCGGATTTCTCACCATTTTGCATCCCAGCATCGTCAAGAGTCGCTTTTTTCCTACACACGAAAGCCTTTTCTAAAGAATCAATACATGAAATGTGAACCTCAGTATAGGAGGTAAACAAACTTTGGCTTATGAAAATTATGTCAGACTGTTAAGCTTTTGGGGCGCTATCATCGCCATCATTATTTCATTGCTATCTATTGTCTACTATGGTATTAACATGGCACTCTTCTTACCTTGGTTAGGTCCATTTTGGCTAGTGAGTATTGGAGGGTGGCTGGTTAACATCGTTCTCGATGTCATTGCCTTGATCTGTGCTTTCCTTGTGTGGCGAAAGTATGTCCCAATGCTTGAGACAAATTACGCTGCTACAGCAATTCCACTGATTATCTTAGGTATCCTTTCATGGGTGGCTTTTGGCGGTCTTCTCATTTTTATTGCAGGAATCTTGGTATTTCTGGACAAAGAAAATGTGAAGGCTTAATCCAGTGGGAAAAACTCGAGGAACTAGCTTTGAATAAGCTAGATTCCTCATCTATTTTTCTTTGACAATACCACACACTTTATGAAATGAATACACGCATTCCTTAAAGGGGAAGCATCTCATGGAACTTATTGAGGCAGCCAACCATCTCATTAAATTCGGAGCAATTTTAGGACTTGTTCTAGGTCTTGTCTCCTTTCTTTTTTGGATTTACATCATCATCCTTGGGTTGGGACCACCCATCTTTGCTGTAAATATCTTTGATATACTTTTGGTCTCGGCCAGCATAGCTACGATACTCATCTCCTATTATATCCTCACCCGATTCCCGCAACGCATCCAGGAAGATTCTGCCCGGTCTGCTGTCTTCCTCATCCTCTTAGGGATTGTAATTGCAATCGGAGCATGGGGGATTCCTGGTCTGCTGATTGCGATTGGTGCTGTCTTGATTCTTATTGAAGAAACGACATGAAAAGAAATTTCAATTGAATCAGAGAGTGATTTTGCCATCCATAATTACGGCAGTAGGGCCAATACTGACAATTGCATCGTTAAGAGTATGTGAGTATGCAAGATTACTTTGGTGCCGACCACCAATGAACCGATTGTCACCTAATCCAAGGGTGATGGAGCCTGGAATTAATTCATCCATAGCGAGTCCAAAAGGTATAGAAGCATTCGGATTAATTCCGAAAGAAAGTCGCGTCAGATGATCTTTCAAACCTGTTCCAGCACGTAAGGCGTGTTCCATGGTGTTTTCTCCCTTCAAAGAACGGAAACTAACGACCTGCCCTTTCTTGAAATTCAATCTTAAATTTTGAACTACATCACCAAGATATGATCTTGGCCAATTGAACACAACCGAACCTTCCGCACTATTTGCGTCGATTGGAATTGAGATAGTCCCCGCAGGATATTGAGCGAGGAAGTTTTTGCCTTTCACGTCTTCTTGATCTATGATGCCATCATCGATTATGGAGGTTCCTTGAGTTCGGAACCGTAGATCAGTTCCTTCACTGGAACTTAAGTGAATATCACGATGTTTTCTGAGTAGCGATTCGATTCGGTGTCCCAACTCAAGAATTGCAGATTGGTTGGCTACTGCACATCGATTGCTTTCTTGCATGATTTTTCCATAATCTAAATTGTAGATTTTCATTGCTTGTTCTGTAAAACTTGTGGTTCGGACAAATAGTGTTCGAACCCGATTGGAAAAGGCTGTGCTTAAAACTTGATTGATTTGGTTGGTGATATTGAGGGCTTTTCCTTTATCGACAGATTTGAAAATACTTGGGTCGTTAGGACCGTCCAAAATGATTAGGCTATCAGATTTTGCGATTCCCGCGAGCCAATGCGTGGGTGGGGTGATAACAGCTTCTTGAGGGGCTTTCTTAAGACTATGGGCGAGAAGCGATTCAGTCATCAGACTCATTGTTACTATTCCCCCATGCAGTTGTGCTTGTTGAGCCACCTCTTCTGCTAATTCAAGGGAGTGGTTCCAGGTGTGTATCCATACATGTTCTTGATCTCGTACACGTAATGCGTCACGGATGATTTGACGCGCGATCTTGACGGTCATCTTTAGTTACTTCCTATCCAATGCAGATGGGTGTTCTTTAATGCCGGAAGTTTATAATCTCTCGCTTTAGTTAGCCTCCACTCTCTCACCCTATTTAGGATGGCGTTGTGAATGATAACCTGAGTGACTAATCATGACACGTGAGCCTCCATTAGACCCCCAACGACCGTATCTTAATCCGCGCAAATGGCGCATAATCTATCTGCCTGATGACGACACAGTCATCGATGTCGACAACTAGCCTATAATCTAAGAAACTCATTACATCACTCTAGTCCTGAGAGAGAAGTGGGGGAGCCAGGGGAACCACTCCTGATACCGTAACAGTTAAAAGCAAACCAAATTCCGCGCTCACTGCAGAAGTGAACCTCATGAAGGTATCATCTCTGCGAATTAGTATCTTTCTCCTCATGGCGATTATATCCGTACTCATTCATCCGCTTTCCGCTACAGATGAGCAATGGGTTCGCATCAATGATGAATACCAAACCTACTTCGAACCCCTTCCTGGATATACTAAATGGACCTTCAATGCGACAAGGGGACCCAATGATCGGTGGGGTATCAATTTCACAATCAGTGGGTTCGTTTTCCACCCCACGACATTTCTCATCTGTGATGAACTTCAATACCTTCAATGGCTTCAAACTGGTTCATCTTCTGGTTGTCATCTCGATCAATCCGTGAACTATAGCCTCCATACTACTGTGGACCTTTCCCACCAAAGTCAATGGTACTGTGTCTTGAATAACACAGGACCCGTAACTCTCTATTTCTCTCTCCACATCATCCACTATCAAAGACTTGAACCCACAACGCCCACTCCTACCAACCCATACAGTGGAATCATCAACCTTCTTGGGTATATTATCATTCTTAGTATAATCATATTTGTAATCATTCCTTGCATCTGTCGTGTGAGTTGCTGTGGATATTATCGACGACGACCCAAGACAGAATCAAAAAATAAGGAATCCAACGCACAGCCCATAATTGTGGTTTTGACACCCGAAAACCATCCATACTATACTGATGACGAAGAAAACCAGTGAATACGTTGAGCTTACGTGACCTTCATTTGAAGGAAGTAAAACGCAAGAACCACCAATCGAGTTAAAAGCCAACACAGAAAATAAATACTTACGGTACTACTGACCTCATACGAGGAGAAACTGCCTATGAGTATGCCAACTAAACCCAGTTTCATTTTCAAAGTCCCCGTCGCTGGAGACGGAGCTGTCGGAAAAACAAGCCTTATTGTCCGATACACCCAAGGCACCTTCACTGACACCTATAAGATGACAATCGGCACATCCTTCGCGGTAAAAACAGTAGACTTAGAGAAAGTTGTCGTCAAATTGCAGATTTGGGACCTAGCTGGACAACCCCATTTTGGTGGCGTACGTCCACTATTTTATCAAGGATCTACGGGTGTCATCTACGTGTTTAGCGTGACAGATAGGGCTTCGTTTGATCATTTAGCGGGTTGGATTGAGGAGGCGCGGAAGAATTCAGGGAATATTCCTGGGATTTTGATTGGTAATAAAACAGATCTTCTTGATCAACGAGTTGTGTCGCGTCAAGAAGCAGAAGCCTTTGCAGCCCAAGCTGGGTTACAATATATCGAGACTAGTGCGAAGATGGATGAGAACGTAGGAGATGCATTTCGCCAGGTCGCAATTACAATTATGCAAACCAAACCCGAGTATGGGATAGTTAAAGAAGCAGAGAAGCCCGCAGCTCCTGTGGCACCCGAACCCGATGTTGTACCTCCACCACCTGAAGAACCAGCACAAACACCGACTGAAGAAAAAGTTTTAACAGCAGTTGATGAACCCACAGCTGATTTATTCGAACCTGAGGAAGAACCTGAGCCCATTCCTTTAATTGGCGAGGACACAGAGCCTGTGATTGAAACACCTTCAAGTCCTGCAGATGAACCGGAACCTGTTGTTCCCGTTGAACCCCCACCGGTTGGTGAACCGGAACCTGTTGTTGTTTCTCCCCCCGTCCAGCCTGAACCAACTCCCGAGGATGTTGTGGTGACACCCAAAGCAGAGTCGAGTTTAGTTGAATTCATTGGTACTGACCCACACAGTATTTCTGCTGAAGACTTTGAGAGGCGTTCAGTGCATGCAATGCAACGGTTGGGAGTAAGTGAAGTGGGTGTGCTAGGGACCTTCCTTCGGAGTCTGATTCGTCAGGGTCAACGCGATGTAGTATTGGAGAGCTTGGAAAGTCTTCAAGAAGAACAGTAACCAAATCACTTCCGAAATTCAAACCCCCCTGCGGTTTTAGTAATTCTCCATAATGCTGTGTTGTGAAATACTTTAAATAATCCACGAATCCAATGGCGAATGTACACTTTCAAGATGGCTACGGATACCCTTCTGAATGTGAATGGGCCTAACGACCTTGTTGACGGGCCGCCATCCAGGCGATAAAGAGAAGTTGGGCTACAATAATCATAATAGGATATGTAATAGGGTCCCAGTATCCGGAATCTGCAGTGACGAGGATTAATCCAACCTCATCAACCGCAAGTCCAAGCCCCAAACCGAGGAAGAATGCCCCAAACACCTTGGCGCGACGGCTTTCCCAGTACAGTCCAATGAAGCCGCCTACGGTCATTAGAATCAGTCCCCATAGGATGTGGTGATAGTGATAAATTCCAGTTTCAATTCCAATGCCTGGGGCAACGACGACGGTGATTAATCGTGATCCAATTATCGATAAACAGTACCAGACGAGGACAATACCGGTGATTTGGGCAATGGATGCGGTTTCGAGACGTTCCCTGACCTTCGTTCTACCACTCATTTTAACTTTCTCCAGTTGGAGGTGATAGCGATAGTTTTGCTTACTTCTTTGATATAAGCCTAGCTTCTAGCCCTCTCCATATAAAGTAGATCTCGTGAGTGCGAAGTTATTTAGGGAAGCTAACGTGTAACTTAGCGCTACTAATTAAGGAGTTTAATTGAGTATGTTTCTTACACCTGACCAGTTAAACGCCGTAATCACTTTTATAGTCAGCTTCATAGTCGCAACTGTTGCCTTCTTCGCTGCAGGCAGACTGCTTTCTGGAGTAAATGCTAAATTCACCGACGCCATATTCGTAGCACTACTCGGATTATTACTAAAATTCGCGATTGATTTAACAATTAGTTTCGCTTTAGTGCCTGGACTGAATGAGATTGTAGTATTAACCTGGAATGTCGTGAGTCTGTTGGCAACCTTCATTGTCTGGATGGTCTTAGTTCAACACTTCTTTGATACTATGTTCTTTCGAGGACTCACGATTGTAATTATCGCATTTATCTTGATTTTCATCACTGATTTCATATTGAATTTCCTGTTCCTCCTCTTATTCCCGTAGCTGGTCGAGGGCTTAGATCATCGTTTGAGCTTGTACGCCTCTGAAGAGACATCCTCATGAGTATATCGACCCGAAAAAAATGAGGCGATAATAAAAACGAAGAGCAGGATCAGAAATCCAATAGCAAAAGGAAAAATGACTGGATTCATCATAACAAGTATCCAGATGACGATAAGCGCAATTAGCATTAAGAGAAGTGGACAAAGAATATCGACTTTCCGCAAGGTTATCAGCGATATCTGGCTCCTCTAATCTTAAAAGACTTCAGACCTTTCAGTTTTTCAAGATGGAATGGAACGTATAGTTAAAAGGCAAAACACGCATAGATGGAGCACTTCTTGGTAAATAAGCTCCTCTTGGATGTGGATTAGAAATTGACAAAGCAACTATCAATGCCCATCTATAAGCCCTGGTTTCAGGGTCCACTTGTCTATACCGATTCAGAAATGATTCAAATCATCTTTACACCAACCAAAGCCTGCTATGAGCGAGTGTTGCCCAAACCACTCCAACCTGGATTATTAGGTGGTGCGTATCTTTCGCGTTTTCGCAATTCCATGTTTGGAGATTTTTGGGAAAGTGCTATTGTAGTTCAATGTCTGTATAAGGAATATTTTGGGGTATATTGCATCACAATGCACACAGATTGCATTCCGTCAATGGTGGCCCATCGAGAAATTTGGGGCTTTCCATCCAAGCCTGCAAAGTTCAAATTCCAACGCAAAGAGAACCGAATCAAAGCTAAAGTGATCAGTGATAAAGAACCAATAATGAACTTCGATGTCAAACTCGAAGGTCCCGGGGAATGGATTGATACTGGTGATACTATCAATCTCAAAGTTATACCAGCGGTTGATGGAAAAACCTATGACGTCCAACACATCACTGTTGCTAAACTTGATTTCGTTATCCATGAAGGAATGGCAGGCGATGGTAAACTCGAATTAGGTAATACAGAAGATGAGCCCTTAGCAGATTTATTTGAATTCGAAAACATTGTTGCAGGGACTTGGTTCCGAGTTGATTTAACCACCAATCTTGGAAAAGTCATCGCCAAGGTGGATCTCTGACCCTGCAAACAGGCCATTTTGGCAAGTGATATCGGAAATAGATTAGTTTAGTTTAAAATCATCACTGAATTGATGAAATTCGTGATGTTTGCTTCAAACAACGGCATGTAAAAACCTGAAGGCATTTAAACAGAAAGTGAGTTCTTGAACTCAAAAATTGCTGTGACAATTCCGAATTTTCTGGGAGGATTATCTTTTGAAAGTTGAGAAACGGGATGGACGTATCGTTGATTGGGATGCAACCAAAATCGAAAAGGCTATCATACGGGCTTTTGAATCACACCAAGCGGATAGTACACCAGCAAATAGATTGACTGACGAAGTCGTGAAAATCATCAAGGAACGCGATGGAGACACTATTCACATCGAAGAAATCCAAGACATTGTCGAAGAAGTCTTAATGGTCAACGGACATACTGAGACAGCAAAACGCTACATTAAGTATCGAGAAAAACGGGCAGTTGCACGTCGCTTACTCCGGACCGTCGGCGTTATAGACGATCTAAAATTAGGACCAAATGCAGCGACCGTCGCCAAGCGGTATTTTCTCAAGGATGATGAGGGGAATGCAATTGAGACTCCCTCCCAGCTCTTTCGACGTGTCGCAAATGCAGTGGCCAAGGCAGAGAAACTCTTTGACAAAAGCTCAGACTATCAAACATATGAAGAGCTCTTTTACAACATGATTGCTAGCCTTGAATTCATGCCAAACAGCCCAACGCTGTTTAATGCTGGTACTGATATTGGTCAATTAAGCGCTTGTTTCGTACTCCCAATTCGAGATGATATGGATTCCATCTTCACTACCCTTTGGCATATGGCCCGTGTTCAGAAGTCTGGTGGCGGCACGGGATTTTCCTTCTCAAACCTACGTCCAAAAGGAGCAAAGGTCCACTCAACAGGCGGTGTATCCAGTGGGCCAGTCTCCTTTATGCGGATATATGATACAGCAACCGATGTGATCAAACAAGGGGGAAAGCGGCGTGGCGCTAATATGGCAATTCTCCGATGTGACCACCCGGATGTCATGGATTTCATCTCGATAAAAGCAGACAAGAAATCCTTCCACAACTTCAACATATCCATTGCAGTCACTCACGGGTTTATGCATGCTTTACGAACCGATGGAACATTTAACTTGGTTAATCCCAAAACTGGTGAGGCTGAACAAACCATCAAGGCACGAATGATCTTCGACTCCATAATTATCAATGCCTGGAACACCGGTGATCCGGGCATTATCTTCATCGATCGCATGAATGATGAGCACCCTTTAAAGGGCACCAAAATAGAGTCAACCAATCCCTGCGGGGAAATGCCTCTTTTGCCATATGAGTCTTGTGTGCTAGGGAGTATCAATCTAGCTCAACTAGTCAAAGACGGAGATGTGAATTGGAAGCGATTAGGAGAAATTATTCCTCTAGCTGTTCGATTTTTAGATAATATCATTGATTTGAATAAATACCCTATTGAAGAAATAGAGATTCACACCAAGGCAACGCGTAAGATTGGATTGGGGATCATGGGTTGGGCAGAGATGTTAATTCAACTCGGTATACCCTATGACTCGAAAGATGCTTTGGACTTAGCAGAGAAAGTAATTGGCTATATTCGGAATCGAGCTGATCGTGCTTCAATAGAATTAGCCAAGATTCGTGGAAACTTCGGCCAAATCGATTTATTAAAGCAACGGCGGAAATGGAAACGGAACGCAACGCTGATCACAATTGCTCCCACAGGAAGTATCAGTCTCATTGCAGGAACCAGTAGTGGTATCGAACCATTATACGCTATTGTTCATGATCGCATCCTTGCAGAAGGTGTGCGATTGACGGACACGAACAAATATTTTGTACAAATTGCTGAAGACCGTGGATTTTGGAATGAAACGGTGGAACAAGAACTCGCAAGCACTGGGTCTGTGCAGGGTATTGAGGCTGTTCCTGATGACGTGAAGCGATTATTCAAAACAGCTCATGAAATCAATCCCGAATGGCATGTTCGTATGCAAGCGGCTTTTCAAAAACACACAGACAATGCAGTAAGTAAAACTGTAAATGTGCCTAACGATGCATCCACAGAAGATATTCGGCGAATATTCCTTCTTGCTGATGAGCTTGGGTTAAAAGGCATTACTGTGTTTCGAGATGGTTGCCTTGAAGGGCTTCAAGTGTTGTATGCAGGGTGTCCAACGTGCGAAGATGTGCGGTTCAGTGACACACCATAAGCGGACATCCCATAATCGGATCATTTCTGACTAAAGAAGAGGATTCTCCATCTATTTGGTTGCCAGTTAGTCCACCAAATTTACTCTTGGTGTTCACTTCTTTCGAACGAGATAGGAGCCAACAACAATTGCAATAGCTATGATCACAACTCCGACGATTATACCTATCCAAATTGGGTTAAATGGCGGTGGAGGAGTTGTTGGTTGTTGGATTTCGACATTAATGGATTCTTGGTTACTCCAGTTACTTGGAAAATCATTCAGGTCAAGGGCTCGAACACGGAAATAATAGGTTCCATCTGTTAGCCCAGTAATGTCCTGACTTGTTGTAGTGACATTCCATTCTGCGGAAATCACTGAGAAATCTGCCGTTGTAGACATCTGCAATTGATAATGGGATATATCTGCTACGGCTGTGCTTTCACTCCAAGAAACTGTGAAGTTCCCCGTGGTGCTAGTCTCCCCAAGATCTGTTAATACAGGTGTCGTGGGAGGATTAGCTTGTACTTTAAGAGAGGCGGGGAATGTTGATCGCCAGTTATCCACTTGGTCAAAGGCTTTGATATAGAAGGTGATATTGCTACCGATTGTGAATTGGCTGTCAGGAATTTGAGCTGAGTATATTGAGCCAACGGCTGTCATGCTAATCTGTTGATTTGACCCAGAATCAATTTGATAATGAAGCGTGGCGTTCTTTACTCCAGCTACATCTGTGATATTCGCGGAAATATCGAGGGGCTCGCCATCAAGTGGAGGATTAGGATTGGGTGTAACATCTGCAATTGTTGGACCATAGATATCTAATTCCGTGAGTGAAGTGTTTAACAGCCATTCACAGACATTTTCAATAAAGACTTCGTTATCAGGAACGGGGTAATCAAAGTCACTGAAAAACGTCGTTCCGGAAACCATTACGCGTGAATCTCCCACTTGTTCAACTGCCATGAGGGGAATTCGATCCCCACCAACTTCATCAGGTGTATCGTCATAGATTATGGTAGCTGGTGGAAGGTACTCATCTGTTTGATAGAAGTTTGGATTACCAAACGTGATGTTTGTCACAGCACCAGGATCCGTGTAATACAAACTCGAAGTTGAGTACATCCGAATTGAACTAACATCTTTTGTCATGTTGAACGTGAGAGTTGGTGAAAGAATCTGAGTAATATCACAGTACCAGAGTTGGTAGCCATCAGGGTTATTGACTTGGTCATCGTTAAGTCGAAGGTGTGTTGTGCAGTTGGCCATTAGGTAGTTAAGGGTGGATCGTTTAAAGCCAGCCTGATTATAAAAGTCAGAATATCCCGTAACAAGCAGATTCGTGCGAGTACCATTGACGAACCAGTCAGCGATCGCATTGGTCTCTGCCAATGTGAAATCAATGTAAGGCGCAGTAATTACTAAAAGATCGACGCCAAGGAGGTCGCTAGGAGTGATTCCATCTTCATCAAGAAGTACATTTAGGCCCCATTGTTCGAGGCTACTTTTGAAGTTGGTAAGTTGACCATCGTAGTAGTAATTATCGTGTCCGCCATCAATAAGTATGGTATAACTTACAGCGCCTGAAGGGATATCAGGCGCCTGCAAGCCTTGAATGGCTGAATACCATAAATCCCGAATTCCAGTTACTGCCCTTTCTAATTGAAGTTCAATGATATCATGAAATGATCCATTATCTAATAACGGACTAGGGATTGGTATCGTTCCAGTTGGGTATAGGGCTTTGCAATCATTGTAATATTCATGCGATAAAGTGGCCGCATCAACCACAGCCTGACGTGGGTCGGAAATAATCTGTGGAGCAGGGATTGTGATACTAAAATTATCAAGATTGTTGTTGATGTCGGTTTCAAGAGCACTATGACCAGGCCAATTGGCATCGGTATGAACGGGGATGTTGGGATCTGCGAAATAATGGCTCATAACACCTGCAGCAAACATTCCCTCTTTCCAATTTCCAATTGAAAGGTTATTAACGATATATCCATACCAACGTTCAGTCGCGATATGTGCAGTATATGAACTCGTTACAGGGTAATACAAGTGGTTGGCCCAATCCTGCCAAACGACGTCGGGAGTAATAGCGCCAGATTTGAGATCACTGGCGAAGAATTCGAATGCATCTTTCCAGTCTCCTGCAGGCATATTGTCAATGACCTGATCAGTAATCCACATGTGCGTTGCCAACCCCCAGGCTTGAGAAGTCGGGATATTTGGCACCAAAAAAAGCAAGCCAAATCCGAGAAGGGATAACAGCCCAGTCAATTTGACAGTTCGTTTATTCATATCGGACACCAACCCATTCAAACCAACAGCTTGTGTGATGACTTCTTCCATATATATCTATGTCTGGACTAAAGGAGGGTAAAAAGGTCAATTAACTCAATAAACGAAAAGCCTAAAGGAAACATACACTGCAAAAAGTACAATTAAGGTGATTTGATGGAAACTCGCTGGGCGAATTTTGGGTATGTCGGTAGTATTCTGCTCGTTTTCTATGGGTTCATCTTCTTCGTGGCTTACCACATATCTCCAATTCTCTTGGGCCCAATTGGTGGTTCAACGATAACGATCATTCTTGGTATTCTTGCTATTCTTGGTGGAACATTATTTAGTTGTGCGTTCCGAGCCTTTGGAATAGAGCTGAAGGTTTCCTGGGCGTGGGTTCCCTTTCTCGTTGGAATAATCATTTGGATTGCTCAAGGCGTGATTCAGATTCTGGTGGGCTTTAATCATCCAGTGGGTGTCGCGTTATATGGGTGGGCGATCATTCTCCTCGTGTTTTTATTTCTTATCTGGGGGGGATTTTTGTATCCAATGCGAAAATTGTTAGGACGCAAGAGCCGACAAGGGTTATTTGTTTCAATTCTCTTCTTGCTCAACGCCTTGGGATGGTTAAGTGTCTTTGGATTTGGTCTTCTTGTGTGTGCAATGGTGCTTATGGCAATTATACTCGTCCCTGAAAAGCCACTTCTCCGCGGCTTGGATCTAAGTGGTTTCTTCAATCACGCTCGTAAAGTTACTTTGACTCAGCTTGGGACTTTATTACTCACCTGCTATTCGATTCTCGCCCTTAAGTGGCTAATAAACGGGTTTTTCCCTCTCCCCGTGGTAGCTGCTTCTGTTCTGAATTTCTTAAGCGTTCTCGCTATCTGGATTGCAATCCCAGGGCTTATTCTATTATTTGTCAGGATTGAGGATGAATACAATAATCCCCTCTCTTATTACGCAATTATTATAGGAGTGCCTGCATTGCTTTTGCTTAGTTTGGCTGATTTTACTTGGCTAACAAGCAATATCAACGTGTTTGCTGATCCTGCGTGGGGACTACAGCAGTATTATAATCTAACTCTCATCTGGAGCTATAGTAATATCCTCCTTTTCCTTTGGTGCTTGCTCGCTGCAATTGCCTTTCTACAAATATATCGTCTTCCACAAAATCGAGGTGACGTTAGTTTCCTACTAACACATCTGATGTTTCTCTTTGCAGCAATACTCTGGCTTTTTGGATTTGGGTATATCACACTCATCATCGCAGGTATACTCTTATACCGAAAAAAATTTGTTAAACGATAAGTGGTTTTTATAGTAATAATTTCTTAACATCTAATAAAAAGTGTTTTATATCGACTATTAATTAAACTAAATAACAACTGGCTATAAAGCTATTTTAATGTATTAAAAAAAGAAAGGGTGGGAAGCGGAGTTACCGCTTCCGACGACGATAATAGACGCCTATGCCAAGTGCCATTGCTGCTCCGACAGCGATTGCTGCGATTGGGAATCCGGGAATCGGAGGTGCAGGAAGTGCGATAATTCGGATTGTCTCCGTGGCACTCCATGCGCTATCCTGGCTCAAATCATCGGTGGCTCGAACCCGAATATAGTAATCGCCTGGTACAGCAAAGGTTGCGGTGTACTCATTTGTGGTTTCAGTGGATGAGTCGATTACATCTGTGAAGGCATCATCTGTGGCAATTTCGATGTCATAGGAAACCACAGGGAAACCTTTCTGATCAGTAGTGGCAGTCCAGTTGAGGTTGACATCACCAATGAAATAGGGGACGTTAACATCGTAGTCAAAGACAGTTGGTGCACCAGGAGCAGGGCGAGCAGAGACTTGCATACCCCAATCAATTGCCTGAACAACAAAAGCTTCGCCATCAAGTGGAACAGCGTAGTAGTTATCAGTGTACATCGGTTGATAGTCACCATAGGGTGAAGCGCCGCTCAGAATGATCTTGTTGTCACCGTCAGGTCCAGCCCATTGCTCCGCAGCCATCATAACCCAGCTACCTACGTAGCCTTCTTTATGGACTACTGAAGTCACAACTGGGTTGGCTTCAATAATTGTGCCAGCTAGACTAGTCCTGATGATGGGATAGACGCCAGGGACTGTGACATTTTCTAAGGCGACAGGAGTGTCGGATGGATCGAGTGCATAAACACAGGATGGTCCATGGAATAGGATAGGATCGGTGATTCCTGTGTTGATAATGTTGGCGACTGCGTTACTTTCTGTTTCGTTGGCCGCAACGCGGTAAGCTGACGCACAATTGGATTGTGGGTCCTCAATTGAGTTCATTTCAAGGCGTAATCGGCTACCGATATTTGATAAGATTGCAGTGACATTTTGATTGTGCCAAACATCACCCGCATAGTCAGAATCGCCTGACATCCAAAGGAATTTGCTGCCAGTATCGAACCAACTCTTAATGGCAGCTCGAACAACTGGAGCGTTGGTTGCATTGAAGCCCTCAATTCCTTCAGAACCATAGGGACTTGCCATAACGAGGCCATCAACACCAACTAATATGCTAGAATTGATGGTGGTTGCATTGATAACAGTGTATCCCAGAGCCACAAGATCTTCAGTTAGATTTGATAGTAACTTGTTACCCATTCCATATCCAGTGATGAACAGAATTGTTCCTGTTCCAGCAGGAGTTGGAACATCAGCAGCGACGTATTGTGGGGGTGCAGCAAAGAAGGATGTGGTACCAAGGAAAAACATTGCTAGAAATAGTAGGCCTAACATTTTTCGATTCAAGATTTGTTTTCACCTGCAGGATTTTTGAATCCTCTGTAGGTTGAAGGTGATTAATTATAAGTGTTATTTTAGGTTTTGGGCTTTTCCGTTTGGGATGTTAGATTACAATTTCAGTTTTTACCAAAATGTAATAAATACTGTAATAGGGCAATATTCTTAGCTGTAGAAATTTAAACAAGGAATTCAGGGATCTACTTGAAGCGAGTCATTTTTTACCATACCTTTGTTCTTGTTGCTATATTGCTACTTTTTCTTTCAGTTTTTAATATGAGTCAGGTTACACAACCGATTGAGCTTACTAATTCGCCAAAATCGATGGAGGTTTCAATACCCCCGCCTGGAGAAATAGTTGGAAAAATTGTTTATCCTCTTCAACATATACCTGCGATTATACTTAATGGCTCTAAACTTGAATTACAGATTGAGGCTCCGAATAACATTACTAGCTGGGATGTGTCTCTTTATCGGGAATATCGATCCTATTCTTTGTCTAACGATCCTGCTGTATATAATTCCTCAACCAGCATTTGGAAGCTGAACATAACCATACCTGTAACAGTCATCCGTGACCTTTACGACTTGAACGTCACCGCCTCAGATGGATTGAACTCAAAAGTTCTTATCGAATGGAATGCTGTGCAGGTACGCTATGAGTTTCCAACAGACCCAATTATCTATCATCTCACTGATACGCATGTGGGTCAAGGGCTGGAAGGACAAACCCATGACATTTTAAGTAGTATTCATCAGGCTGGTATGGCTAACGCGGATTTGATTATTGTTACTGGAGACTTGACTGATTCTGGGTTCACAACACAATTTAATCAGTTTCAAGAACTTTTCAGAAACTCACGTGTACCAATTGTAGTATGTCCAGGAAACCATGATCGAGATTCTGAAGATACATATAGTCGATACATTAATCATTTTGGAACCGATTATTACACTCTCAATTTAGGTCCAGATATTTTTGTAATCATGGCAAACTCTCACAATAATCCTTACGAATTCAACGCCACACAAATTGGATGGATTGAGCGTGACTTTGCTGCAAGTAACGCTAAGCTGAAAATATTGGGAGGTCATGCACCTCTCATGAATCCGGAAGATTTCACATACTTTCTCACGGAATGGGAAAGGAATGAACTCCAGCGGATCTTTGATACCTATAATGTAAGTGTATTTCTGAATGGACACTTGCATGGCGATTTAGTCAATGTAATAAATGACACCTATTGGATTCAAACTGCTCCTCATGGAGGTTCACCCCGTGATATAGGGCATGATTCTCGTGGTCTTCGCGCTTTAGAGTTTACTGATTATGAATTGACATCTTGGAGTTGGACGAACCTTAATTGGTCCCAACCAATTAATGCCCTTTTTCTAGACAGAACACCCCTAGCACTACGTAATGTTGATATTGGCGGATATCTTGCAATCTCCAATGACCTTGGTTATTCGATTTCAAATCAGGTTGTTGATTTTTTAGTTGAACCTTTATCTGGTCCGGAGGTCTACCTGGCTACTGGGGGTACTGTGCTTGAAACTGTAAATGGCACAGATGCTTGGTTAATCCGGTTTTCTGTTGACGTTTCCAATGGAGAAAACAAGATAATTCGAGTGTACACAAGTAACGCTCAAGCACCTACCATCGAAGCGGTGGAATATCCTTCCTCTGCGATGATTCAGACCCTCGTTTTCATTTATGCAAATGTCACAAATCCCACTAGTGGGATACACTTTGTATCAATTAACATTTCAATATCAGGCAGTTCCTATTCTATGTTGTCAATGGCTACGGCTGGCACTGACCGTTATCGATACTACATTCATCTCACATTGCCTGGTGTATGTCGATTCGCTATCACAGCAGCTGACTATTCAGGGTTGAGCGTTACCACATCGTTCTATTCATTTAGTGTGAACCAGCAAGTACCTTCTGCCCCAGAGCTTACCCCATTAGCTGATGTTTCTGAGACTGGCAACTTTATAGTGATGTGGACCTCGAGTTCAGACCCTGATGGTTCGATTGATCATTATACTCTTCAAATGTCGAATGCAAGTGATTTCTCAGTGATTCTGGATCAACAGAATACAACAGAATTAAATTATGAGGTTTCAGGGTTAACGAATGGTGTCTACTTCTTCCGAGTATGTGGAGTGGATAACCTAGGTGCTCAGAGCACATGGAGTAATGTTGAAAGTATTTCGGTTGAAATTCCTGGTTCTACTATAACTCCACCACCGCCTCTCCCCATTGAGGTCGTTTTGGCTATTGCGGGTGGTGTTGTGGTGGTGATTGTGGTGGCGGTGATTATATTTGTCTTCATGCGTCGGAGACGAACAAGCTAACCTGTAGATTCCTTCAACCGTCTTACAATTCAATTGGCTAACTTAATATAAGTTCAAATGATACTCTAGGTATCAATATTATGGTAAACTAACAGAAAAGGTAAAAGGGGGGACTCAGATATTCCTGCTAGAACCCTAATGTAATAGTGTTCGCACTATGACATTGAGAATATTAGAGTGTGTTTTACCTATGG
>JBHLPH010000012.1:33085-62356 GCA_048939625.1 Promethearchaeota archaeon | reverse complement strand
GGTTCCATGGGCTCCCCGATAATGAGTGAGAAAATAAGGGATATGGGGTGGAAGGATATTCCAAGCAAGAACTCGAACCCTGTTTTCAGCATTCTCATAATCACGAAAGGAGAGGCTGAATCCAAGGGTTGCTCGGTAATCAGAAGGGCTGATTTCAAAGTGTGATCGTTCAAGGAGATTCGTGAGGTCGAGGTCTTTATCGGCCACGATTAAAAGTTTGAGTCCAAATTCTTGGCGAGACAAATCGCCCATTAATGCAGTTTGAGAGGTGATTGTATAACCACCAGGAAGCAATTGTTTATCTTTCAGCCAGGCGTGAAATTGCGTCGCCATTTCAGCTTCTTTCTGTTTAACTGGATCCAGAGAATTTACCACTACTCTGTAGGGATCCGTAGAATCCTTGGCTTCATCCACAATTCGAAGCTTCATATCGAATCGTGTGAGCTGGGATTGGCAATTCGGGCATTGACCTTGTTCGTCACGCTCAACAGACTTTCCACAATACCAGCATTCTTCCGGAATAATCTCTCGCCTCAACTTTTCACTCGTTTGTGGTCCTTTTCTCTGTTGCGCAATGAGCGTGTTTTCCCTAGATTGTCGAGTTCCTTTTTGGTTTGCTCTAAAATCGGACCTGTTCCTTTGGACAATATTTCTTGAATTTCCTCAGCGATGGCAGAATGTATCCCGAGCTGCTCTTCTAGGACACCTTGTTGGATAAGGTCGGCTATTTCGCTATTGCTTCTCTCGATTTGAATAGCCGCATGAAGATACGGTTGCCAAGTCTCTCGGTGCTTTCCCAACACCATTGACTGGTAAAACACAATATCAAGTAGCGAATTGAGAACCTTAATGTTGAGGGGAGATTCACCTGGTATTTTATGCCGTAGAGAACGATCTGAAATCCCCACTTCCTTGCAGATTTGCCGTCCTTGAATCATTACATTAACAGGCAGCAGGTCCATGATTGGATAGCCATAAGTGTGATTATTTGCATATATCTGCTGCAGCAAATCAAAGGATTCGGGAACCTGTCGTCGGACGACATTGAAGAAATAGGCTTTCTGGCGTCCTGGCTTGAGGGTCATCCCCGAAAAGAGGATAAACTCTGCCTCAGCTTTCTTCGCATCTTTCGCTAGTCCCTCCATGTTCTCAATGGAATCGCCAATCGTGGGTATGCAAGGATAGGCATAAACGCCTCCAAATAATCCAGCCCTTCGAATCTCTTTTAGCGCTGCAAATCTTTCCCAGGTTGCCGAGGACTTGGGCTCAAATATCGTCTTCATCTCTTCATCATGCAATGTGATGCTAAAACAGACATTCACAAAGGCTTGTTCATGTATCTCCTTCAGCAAATCCAAATCCTCCAAAACCGAAGCAGATTTTGTCAAGATAAAAACTGGTAAACGAAAATCGTGGAGGGTTTCCAGCACCTGGCGCGTGATACGATACTCCTCTTCAGCCTGCTGATAGGCATCTGAAACCCCTCCCGAAATTCCTACAATGATTTTTTGTGGCCCCTGATCAATTAATTTCGACGCATCTTTGTCGTTGAGGAATCGAACCAATGTTTCCGATTTAACACGACTTTGAGATCGTAACTTCGCTCGTTCTAGTTCTTTGCGAAGAATTTGTGGGGCATTTTCTTTTATTCGGATGTGGGTGTAAAAATTGTCGATGCGATAATACTGGCAGTTTCCATCGCAGTACACACACCCGTGTTCACAACCTCGATATGAGTTCATGTGGCGGTGGCTGTGAAACCATGTATCACCATAATGTAGTTTGGATAACAGTGTCTTGGCTTGAATTTTTTCGTATTGCATTGACTTCCAAGGCTAGGATGATGAGTAGAAACATTAACTTTGTTATCTTTCGGTTTGTAATTAGGTGTGATGAAGTCCGTTCACCTGTTGGATGATTTGAAAGATGAATTCCCCAAAGTTCCCACTATTTCGAATCCGTTTTTTCAGGTAATCTCGAAGAACATGCTTGTCCATTCCAACATCGCATTGACTTAGAACCACAACCTCAGTGAGTAAATCCAAGAGGAGGCGTTGCTCACGGCGAGTGAGAGTTGGTCCCAGCTTATCGAGAACGTAGAAGGCATCGGAGAATTCAAGGGTTCCAACAGTTGACAGTTGAGTGAGAGCCGACAAGGTGTGGCCCGCTAAATAGTCCTTCCCGATTTCAAGAAGGCGGTCACTAATTTTCTCGTCTTTGCCGACGTTTTTCTTTACTTTGCTTATTGACATGATTCATTACTCCCGTCTCTCCTCGATGAAAACACGAAAACGATGCTGGCGCGCCTCAGCTGGATCGACCCGAACACGTATGCCTTCCAACAGCTGACTCAGACGATTCCAAAAATCCTGATGAAACTGGGTTGCCAGTGCATCAGGAAGGACAGCTAATGCTGACTGGAACACGTTGTTGTGAATAACAATGGTTTGTTGTTGCCCTATCTGGTCAAAGGAAACATAGAATCCAAACTGATCTAATGCTTCAACGATTCTGATAAGTCGATCTTGGAGATTTCCAGTGGGTGTGTCAGGGAGGATTTGCTGCCATACTCGGGTTACTACTTGACGAATGAGCGTGTTGGTCGTTTTCGCATCCAAAGATCGAACAAGAACCTGGAAGAGGGCTTCAAGAAACGATGTCGTTTGTGTTGGAAACAGAGAGTAAGCTAATGGTGTTAGGGTGTAGAGGCGTTTGGGCCGCCCACGTGTTGCGTGTTGATAGGTTGAGAAGATGAGTCCAGCGAGTTCCAATACGTCCAAATGACCACGAATCGCACTGATGTTGATTCCAAGATTTTCTGCAAGAGTGACAGCATTGACGTCGGTTCGTAGCAGGGATTCGAGGATGAGTCGGCGTGTCCCTGTTACTATTGGGGATAGCTTGTTTTGTGACGTCACGTCGCTGAACCTTGAAGGTCCTGATGCCTTTTTCTATTTAAATCAATATGTAGGTAATAAAGTGACTATAATGTGGGTAATAGAGACGTTTTACGTTGAATGGGTTAATCCTATCAACACGTTCGCCATCATTCGTAGCGCGCAGATTGGTTCTTAATAGCTACTCATAGCGGAGCGCTTTGACAGGATCTAGCTTAGCTGCTTTGCGGGCAGGGTAGAGTGCAAAGACAACGCTAACGAGGATAGCGAAGCCCATCGCGATGAGAATAGTTTCAATTGGCAGGACAGGAACCAGTGTGAAGGTACCGCTTCCACCGAACCCACCGAACCCGCCACCATTGCCTCCAAAGTCTGTAGCAAATCCTCCGCTAAATAAGGCTGGTAGCATGAGTCCCATTCCATAGGCGAGGAAGAATCCGACGACGATTCCAATGACTCCTCCGATGACTCCGAGTAACACGGCTTCCGATATGAATTGGCTGAGTATAGTTCGGTCTTTAGCTCCGAGTGCTTTCATAATTCCAATTTCGCGGGTTCGCTCCATGACAGAAACGAGCATGATGTTGAGAATCGAGATGCCTGCAACAAGAAGAGCAATTGAGGCAATTGCCAGTAAGAAGACCTCCATGATGTTAAAAACATTTGACACCATATCAATAATCGCAGTAGGGACAAGGACATAAACTTGGTCCTGGAAGGCATCGCTGATTTCATCAGCAATCGTATTTGCTTGGTTGGGATCTCCAATTCGGACTAAAATGCTATCGATATTTTCGGTGTTGAATATGGCTTGATACGCATCAAAAGGCATGAATACTGATCGATCAAAGGGAAGCATCCCGGTTGATCCAACTTCATCTAAAACCCCACCAACGATAAAGGAATAGTTAAGATAAGCAAAACCAATACCAACGCGGACTAGGACTTCAATTGTAACATTATCTCCTGCCTGCGCAATAGGATCCTGTAGATACCCAATGACGATTGATTCATTATCATCAGGATAATCACCACTAGAAAACGTAATTCGGTGACCATACGTTGCTTCCAAGTCGGTAAAGTTCATGCCAGCCAATCGTGTGGCTAATGTTCCCCCTGTTTCATTATAGACAGTGATCCCTGATTGTGAAAAAGGTAATGTGGCCTCGACTCCTGTAATGTTTTGGATTGTATACGTATCATTGATGTTGAATGTTGTTAGTCCACCCCCTCCCAGAAGTCCACCACCTGGTAATACTGTAAGAATGTCCATGTCCAATCCTTGCATCAACTGTGCATTAATTTGGGTTTCAAAACCGCCACTTAGAGCAGAAATTGAAACCACTGCCATAATACCAACAATAATGCCTAATGTAGTAAGGGCAGTTCGGGATTTTCGACGCCTCATATTTGTAAACGATAATCCGAGAATATTGCGGAATTTCATTGAATCGCCTCCAGTCCACCACCTGCATGTTCGGCAACAAATTCCCCATCGCGCATTTCAATAACCCGATCGGCAACGGTTGTAAGCCTTGTATCGTGTCCCACCACAATGAAGGTGAGTCCTTGGGTTTTATTCAACTGCCGAAGCAGAGTGATGATTTCGGCTCCTGTTTTTGTATCGAGATTTCCCGTGGGTTCATCTGCCAGGATAATTCGCGGGTTATTCGCAAGTGCCCTAGCAATAGCTACGCGTTGTTGTTCCCCACCACTTAATTCTGAAGGGACATGATCACGACGTTCACCCAGACCAACCCGGGTGAGAAGATCACGCGCGCGTTCATGTGCTGTTGCAGAGGGAATGTCAGCGAATTTTAGAGGTAGTTCAACATTTCCTTGAGCTGTAAGTTGAGGCATTAAGTTGAAAAATTGAAACACAAACCCTACTCGACGTAGCCTTACATCAGCGAGTTTATTGTGGTCAAGCGTGGAGAGATCCAAGCCTTCGACGTAGACTTTTCCGCTAGTGGGCTGGTCGAGGGCCCCAAGTAGGTGTAAGAGAGTGGATTTGCCGCTACCTGATACCCCTAAGATAACGAGGAATTCACCACGGTGTACTTGGAGGTTAACTCCACGAACGGCATTGACTTCAACGGGGCCCATCTGATAGGTTTTCCATAAGTCGATGGCTTCTATGATGTATTTTGAGGTCCTGGATTGGTAGTCAAATAGGGCACTTAGGGTATCCTCGGTGGGTTGTTCTGCTTGGGTCACGGTTTTTCACCATTCTGTTGAGTGGGGTTCTCTCTGGAAGGAATTTATGACTCTAAAAAACATGAAATTAACAAACATATATAAGCTTTCGTAATTCATTAGGTCATATGGCATTTCCGCCATTCTTCCAACGACCAAAGGGCGTACTCCTACGCATATCAATACTTCGAATACTCAACGACGAACCCATGCATGGCTATCAACTTATGAAGCAAATCGAAGAATCAACAAGTGGGGCTTGGATTCCTTCGCATTCTCTACTTTATAACACCTTAAGCGATCTCGAAGAACAACGCTTTATCTCCAGTAAGAAAGAATTCAAAGGCGAAGTAGAACGCACCAATTACTCAATCACTAAGGCAGGAAAGACCTACCTGAAAGAACAAGTCACACAAATGGTTCGAATGATTTCCCAAATGATGAGCACAGCAGCGATGCGTCCATTTCAACAGATGCCTCGCCTACTCCTAGAACAGCTCGAACCGGAAGAGCGGAGAACCTTTCTTACTCAGGTAAGGGATGCGCTACAAGACTCGCTCCAAGAAGTGGAAAAAGACTTAGCGAAATTAGAATCCCACGAGTCTTAGTTTTAGAGCGCATGGAGCTATTTTGATTTTTGAAATAACCTAAAGGTCTTCATAAGGGACACCGCCTTGAGGTTCCCGAGGAAAGAAAACGGGAAGCCATGGAAGAACAGCAAGCCCACCAAAGACTAGAAAAAGAATGAGTAATGTGATGAGATTTTCAGAGGGTTGCAAGGCAGAGCTAAAAATGATTATCCAAATCACAGCGATGATGGCGAAAGCAATTAGGAAAATCAGGCTCGCATACACTCGGGATTTTCGGCTGAATGGGTGCGGTTCTTTCTTCTCGTTCATTTCATCACGAGTTGTTTTTGGTTGGCCCAATAATCTGAAAGGCGTGGGAATGCTTTGGTATATGGAGAGCGTTAGAATTTAATTTCAACGGATTCAAGACTGCAGGTTGTAAAGAACTGCTTTCCTGTGTGCTGTGCCGGCCGGAATTTGGTGATATCCCAGGTTTTAGAGAAATAACCTTCCATGACATGAGCAGCCATAATTTCTCCAATGATAATATCATGATCTCCCGTTTCAATGGTTTTCCACACTTTACATTCTAAGTGTGCAACGCATTCCTCGATAAGAGGGGCTGTCACCATTTTCGCTTTTCGCGGAGTAAGATCTAATTCAGCGAACTTATCCATGTCTTTTCCGCTGATTCGTCCTGCGCGCATGACCTTCTCTGCCATGTCAAAGGTTGGAATATTGACCACGAATTCACCGGTTTCTTGGATAATTTTGTATGAGAATCGTTCTTTTCGAATACTCATCGCTATGAGAGGAGGATTCACACTAGTGGGTATAATCCAGGCAATTGTCAAGACATTATTTTGACCATCTTTGGTTTTTGATGAAACCATTGCTGCATTGTACGGATGCAACATGTAAATTGATTGGTTCAGGGGAACCGTTACTTTTTCTGGACCTTCAGGCATTTCTGAACAACTTCCAATACGATTCAAAGCTTAACAGATACTTAGCTTCGTTGGCTTGGTATGGATTATTTTACTCCATAAAAAGGCATACCACTAACTAGGTGTCGTACACTCATAGTAGCTTTATCAGGTGAATTACTCAGGATTTTAATAGCTCTGCTTCCCTCTACAATCTGTGTGGTTCAATTGACTGTGACCATAAAATATCTAGCTCATGCTAGCTTCCAAATCAAATCCGATACGAAGATCATCTACGTCGACCTTGAAGAATACGCCAAACCCAAAGAACCCGCTGATATCATACTCTCAACACACATTCATACTGATCACTGTGATCCAAAGAAAATCAAGACAGTTCGCACAGATAACACAGTAGTTATTGCCCCCAAAAATTGCCATGAAAAAATTGGTGGCACCGTGTATGCTCTAAAACCTGGAGAAGAAAAAGTAATTGATGATGTAACGATACGAGCGGTTGAAGCATATAATGAAACACGCTTCCGCTCCCCAGGAAACCCATATCACCCCAAAGGATTGGGTGTTGGTTACATCATCACAGTTGAAGGTAAACACATCTACCATGCCGGAGATACTGATTTTATCTCAGAAATGAAAGAACTTGGGTCTATTGACGTTGCTCTACTGCCAGTTGGTGGCACATATACGATGGAAACAGATGATGGAGCCGATGCGGCTCTCGCCATAAATCCCAAAGCCGTTATCCCAATGCATACATGGGGGAAACCTGTTTCGGACTTCAAAGATAAGATTGAAGCCAATTCAAACATTCAAGTCGCTATCATGGAAGAAGACGGCGAATTCACCGTCAACTAGCCCTGTTCACCTCCAAAGTATCCAAATGAATTGACGCAAAAGGAGTGAGTGTGACAATCTGTGACCATTAAAGTGCAACCACTCACTGTCCCCATCAAAGAAATCGAAGACTACCTGCGCCAAGATCTTCCTCTCAATGGTTTACCCCTATATGATCTCACCTTAGCCTGGGATTCGAGTGAATGGTTCATTGCTCGAGAAAACGGAACACTTGTCGGATGTCTTATTGTGTACACTGGGGGTCGTGGGATGTACAGTTTCTTTACTCGTGGCAACCCTCCGGTTGTTGATAAACTCATAGCCAATATGCCTTATCCTACAATTTTTGCGATTATCCCACAGGAGCATCATCCAATTGCCAACGCTTATTACCAATTTCTTTCATACGGCACCTTTCTCTTGATGATACTTGAAGAATCGCGCTGTCAAATGCCTAAACTTCATGAAACCATTCGCATGACTCCCAAAGACCTAACTGAGGTAGACAGATTTTACTCAACAACCACTGCTGGGGCATGGAATCCAGCGCAACTCGACATTGGTCCCTTTTACGGAATCCGTGACCACAACAAACTCGTATCGATTTGTGGAACAATCGGGGTCTATGAAGCTAGTCCCGGTGTCGCTGTAATTGGCAATCTTGTCACGCTCCCAGCATATCAGAATCGTGGCTATGGAACTAGCGTTCTCTGTGCTGTTATTCGTGAACTCTTCAGTAAATTTCAGCATGTGACACTCATGGTTGACTCCGATAACCTCGGAGCCATCCGTATCTATGAACGGTTGGGCTTTCTCGTTCATCGTAAGCTAGATATCGGTGTCTGCCAACGACGTGAAACACGCTGACCTTTACTCATCAGAAAATAAAAGCCATTATAATCGTTTACTGGTCTTCTTCTTTGGTTTTTTCTTCTTTGATTTCTCTGGTAACACATCTACCCAATTTTCGTGATCTTTATCTCGGGATTCACCCATTATGCGACCTCCGGTTCGTTGAATTAAAGTTTTGACTAGACGCCCCCTATGATGTTAAGAAATTGAAGGGTTTATCCAAGGGGATAAAAAGCCGCCAGTAACATTTTTAATCCGCTGTTTTCAATCCCGTGCTGAGGTGTATTCAATGATTCTATTCAAAAAGGGTACACTCGCATATTCGTTGAGTCAATAGTGAGATTCGCGAATCTATTTTCACCATCATTATCTGGATTGATGAAATGGCTGACATAAGGTTAGACGAGGCGGGAATGATCGCGTTGTGCAAAGCGATAAGGGCAGTCCAGAAAAGGATAAACAATCATTTATTATAATAGCAAGACTTTTATACTAATTAAAACGCCCTCTCACCCGCAACTCGGGGCCTGCAAAGGTTTCGGGTTGACAACACAATTGGAGGGATCCAGGAAATGGGCCCAAACCGAAATCGAACTCGACTAGCAGAAATGGGAGTCGCTGAACGTGCTGTTGCGGGTGTACGCAACCCTGCTCCAGTTGCACGTCCTGAAGTGCGGCGAGCTATCATGCTTGTGCTCACCCGACATTAACTGGTGAAAGGAACAATGAGTGCACTCAACACAGAGTCTTCACGACTCATTCGGTAACGGGTCTTCGCAACGCTTCAATGCCACCTATCGCCGTAGCGGGGAGGGAAGTACATCTCTGCTACGACATGAAGTAAACCGTCCAGGACTGTATTTTTTAGTGTGTCCTCGAAGGTCCGTTACCTCCATTTTTGGTTCTTAGTCCCCTGATCCGTGGCAGAGGGCTTAGTAGAAAAATATTTAATCTAGCTTGGGTAATCCGCCGGTGAGGCTTATCCGGTGGAATTGAATAAGTTGGATAATTAGCCCTTGTCGCCATGTGGATAGTGAGATTGGCGAATCTTTTGTTAGTCGGTTATATGGATTGATCTTAGAATGTCTGAGAAGGAAAGTTTCGCAGGGTTCAAATGCGATAGGGCTAGTTCAGATTAGGTTAATTGTTTGTTTTTTCTTATAGAAATATATTTAAACCATTGCTTGGATACCCACTTCAAATCAAAGGAGGCTTAGCCATGCTCCAAAATGAAGAACCAATTGCAGAGATCAAAGAGGTCGTTCGGGTGTACAAGAAACCCCTCCATCGGCCGCGTAAGGGTGCGGCACGACGATTCGTCGGTTTCCTGAAACGCGAAAAGCAGATCATCCGCGCACTCGATAATGTCAGTTTTGACATTCACCCTGGTGAATGCGTAGCCCTCCTTGGACCGAACGGGGCAGGCAAATCCACTACGGTGAAGTTGCTCAGCGGGATCCTACACCCCACCTCAGGTCAAGTGCGGCTCTTCGGCATGAACCCCTACCAAAATCGCATTGCCTGCGCTTTGCGCTATGGCGTGGTCTTTGGTCAACGCACACTCCTCTGGACCCATGTGCCAGTCTTAGAGAGCCTGAAACTCTACCAAAAGATGTATGATATCCCGAAGCCAGTCTTCGATGAACGTCTGAAGGAGTTCACGGAGATCCTGGATATTGAGCAACATCTGCATAACGCTCCTCGACGCCTTTCATTAGGCGAGCGGATGCGGTGCGAAATCATCGCTGCGTTACTCCACCAACCGGCGGTGATCTTCCTCGACGAACCCACTGTCGGACTCGACGTCGTGGCTAAAAAGCGGATCCGTGACTTCATTCGACGGGTCAACCGAGAAGAGAACGTCACCGTTCTTCTCTGTAGCCACAGCATGCGAGACGTTGAGGAACTCTCGGACCGCATCATACTTATCAGTCGAGGCAAAATTAGGTTCGACGGACCGAAACACCAACTCAAGCGGCAATGGAGTAACGAACGCAAAGTCCGAATTCTTTACAAAAAAGCGATCAGCAAGAGCTGGCAGCGCCAACTCCAAGACCTTCCCGGAGTCATTAATCTCGAAGTCAACAATGGACAGGTTGCATGCCGAATTAATCAAGACCAGCTTCCTGTCACAGATCTTTTACAAACCGCAATGAGCCTCCTTGTAGTCGATGACATCGAAGTCACCGAACCAAACCTCGAAGACATCATCCGAGACATTTTCGGAGATGAAAACCGACAATTAAACCAGGTACCGGAGGCAAGCTAGATGGCGTCTAAAAATGTTCTCAGGCAACTCCGCCTTCTTCCCGATTATGTCCGTCTCTCTTTCCTTCGAATTTCGGAGAACAAACTTCAAATTTTTGGAGCTTTCTTTAGCACAGCAGTAAATCTCGCCATGTATATTCTGTTCTGGGGTGTCATCACCTATCAAATCCCTGTCCTCACTGGCTTTGGCTGGGCTATCTGGGGCCGAGGAGAACTCACCTTCCTCATCGGCATGACCGAAGTCGCCTGGGGCTTTGGTGCATTCTTCTGGATGGGCATCTGGGAAATTCATTGGTACATAACCGAAATCGGCATCGAAACCTTTCAGATACGCCCGGCAGGATCACTCTACCAAATCCTCGCAACCTCCTTTTGGGCGGGAGGACTTGTTCAACTAGTTGTTGGAGGGCTGATGCTAGGATTATCCGTATTAACATTTGGGCTAGTAATTACACCCTTTAGCATTGGCTTAGGATTACTAACGTTACTCTTAGGTCAAGCAGCCTTGTACTTACTTTGGGCATGTTTATGTTGTCTTGCCTTCTGGATAGGACGTAATGAAGGACTATTAGAACTCTCTGATGCGCTCGAATACAACTTCTCTCGAATGCCCATTGATGTGATGCCCGCAGGTGTCCAGTACTTCCTACTCTTCGTTTTCCCAGTAATCTTCATCTCCACGGTCCCCACCATGATCATGTTATCTATGATTCCATTAGTCCCTGCTTTGATGTATTTAGGCATAGCCACAATTCTTGTGCTTCTTTGGCTCGTCGTGTTACGAATCACCTGGAGTCGTGGACTCAAAAGATACCAACCTGTCGGAGGCTAACCCAGATGGCAATACGAACCCGGTTAGAAAGTTATCTGGCAGTCACACGCATTTCCTTCCGCAATACCCGTCAGTATACCATAGACTTTCTCACCCATTTTGCCTTTTTTCCAGCTCAAATAATAGCATTAGGCTTAGTCTACTGGATTGTCTATATGCAGGCATTTTTGCTAAATGGTACACTCGTAATTGGCGGGTTCACCTACCTAGAACTCCTCAGCTATCTCTTCATTGCGCTCATCATTTCACGAGCCCTCCCACGGTGGCGGCTTAGTGTGGAAATTGAAAATGACATCGATCGTGGCCCCCTAGTATCGTATCTCTCCAAGCCCATCGACTATGCTGGATTCCGCTTCTTCAGTGAACTGCCTCGCTCGCTCCTCTACATCGTATTCGGAGGCTTCACCTACCTCATTACAACGTTCTTCCTTCCTCTTCCAATACCTACCCTATACAATTTCTTGCTATTCCTCCCGTTTTTCCTCAACGCCTATCTTGTCGCCTTCCTCTTAGTCTTCACCATGTCATTAGGGACTTTCTGGATCAATCGGCAATGGTGGCTTCGCAACCTACTCAGCCTCCTCATGATCATCGCCGGAGGCGGACTCATCCCCCTCAGTTTCTTTCCACCCCCTCTACAGCTAGCATTCAGTCTCTTGCCTTTCCAATACTGCTACTACGTTCCTGCTATCATACTCCAGGGATACTATCTTCCTGAGCAGTTACTACCAATAGCAATCCTCAGTATTGTATGGCTAGTAATACTATGGCTACTCGCCCAATTTGTCTGGAACCAAGGTCGTCGCAGGTATGAAGGCCCTGGAGGATAGTTCAATCAATACAGATTGACTGATTGTTAGACCCATCAAGAACTATTTGTTTGTGGAGAGGATTTATCGTTAGTGGCGAATCTAGAACCAAAGGACATTTTTAGGTCAATTCCAGATGTGCTTATCTCCTAAGATTTTGGTGTGGTTTCCTTCATTTGTTTTAAAATGTAGAATTTAAGTAGTCAGTCATAAAAGTCACCACGATTCCATGATGTATCTCACCTTATCGGGCAAGCGAATCTATTACGATGACAAGGGTCAGGGGATTCCCTTAGTGATGATTCATGGGTCATTGTATCGGCATCGGCTCTGGGATCAACAGTATTCTCTAGCTAATGAGGCGCGGTTAATCCTTCTGGACTTACCTGGGCATGGTGGGTCTGATCCTCTTGAGGGAGAAATCACTGTTCCATATTTTGCCACCATTGTGGCACAATTCATCCAAGAATTAGGGATGGAAAGGGTGGTTCCGGTTGGCCACTCATTGGGTGGAGCGATTACCCTTCAACTTGCTTTGGATTTCCCTGAGTTGCTGCAGGGATTAATTCTGATTGGTACAGGTGCTAAACTGGGTGTTTTACCGGCAATCTTGCAAGGCTTGAAGACTGATTTCAAAACTGGAATTGACTTAGCCATTGGACACCTTGCCTTTGCACCGGGAGCTGATTCGAAGTTAGTAGAGTTAAGTAAAACCGAATGTCAGTCTTGCGACCCAGATGTTGGATATGCTGATTTTGTCGCCTGTAATCAATTTGATATACGAGAGAAAGTACAGACAATTGAGGTTCCGACGCTCGTAATTGTGGGTCAGGAGGATCAAATGACACCTGTAAAATGGTCCCAATTCCTTGCTGATACTATCCCTAATGCTGAGTTATGCGTCATTGAACAGGCAGGCCATTTAGTGATGCTGGAACAACCTTTCAAGGTTAATCAAGCGATTTCAGCATTTCTGAAGACACTCTAAATCAGTAGTGAATTTATCCACTCGGGGAAATGCCGTAATGGGAATCCGTATAAACCGCGTGAGTTATATTCTGGTTGCTTCTCGTAAGGGCGGAGGCGCTTGAGAAGTTTGGAAGGATGGTCGCATTGGCGGGATCACATATGCCACCCAGCTGTTGGCGATTCTTCTAGTCTCCGCCCCCCGCCAATTATCCTTATTTTCTTATTCCAAATATATCAAAGAATATCAGAAGCTATGAAGGGAAGCGAACACGGTGCCTGAATTACCAGATATTGTCTTGTTGGCTCAGAGCATGACAGATGGTCTTGCTTCCAAACAGGTTGTTAAAACCACTGTAAATCAACCAAAGGTGTTGTATCAGTCGGTTTCTAAATTCAAGAAGAATATGAAGGAAAGGATTTTCCACTCCTTCCATCAACGGGGGAAATGGCTACTTAGTATATTAGATAATGAATGGACACTGGCATTTAACTTGGGAATGGGAGGAGAGTTGCGATTGCAATGGCCACCACTTGTGCCTGATCCGAACAGGGAGCGTGTGGTTTTTTCATTTTCTGATGGCAGTCAACTTTGGGCGCATTTCTGGTGGTTTGGTAATATTCATCTTCTCAAACCGAGTGAATTGAAAAGTCACCCACAGATCGGAACTCTCGGAATCGAACCCTTAAGTGACGAGTTTACAGAAACGAAGTTCGTCTCAATGCTTGAAGGAAAACGAGGGCGAATTAAAAGCTACTTGCTTAACCAACACTTCATCGCTGGTATAGGAAATGTATACATCCAAGACATCCTATGGCATGCCCGCCTTCATCCTGATCGCAAGGCCAATTCACTGAAACCTATTGAAGTGAAGAATTTACATCGAGCAATTCAGCATGTGCTTCAAGACGGGATTCGATACGGACCCGGACCTGGAGAACAAGATCTTTGGGGAAATCGCGGGCAGTGGGGAAAAATCGTCGGATGGCCCCAAATCGCCTACAAAACAGGCAAGTCCTGTCCAACGTGCAAAACAATAATCAAAGAACTCCGCATTGGCAATACGACAAGTTACCTGTGTCCGACCTGTCAAATCTAGCAACCGGACAACTCTTAGGCATATTAGGTGTATATTCGGTCTCCCATGGTGAAAGCAACATGGCACGGAAAGCGATCCAAGACCAATGGCCTGAATGGGGCTCCGTCTGCTGGGGATGTGGACGGAACAATCCCAATGGGCTACAGCTGAAAAGTTATTGGGACGGTGAAGAGGTCGTCGCAACCTTCCAACCTAAATCCTATCATTTGGCATTTCCTGGAGTGTTATGTGGTGGAATTATTGCCACCCTCATTGATTGTCATGCCACAAATACGGCAAATGCCGCTGCATACAAAGCTGAGGGACGTGAATTGAATTCAGATCCCCCCAAAGACTATGTCACGGGCTCACTCTTTGTCAAATACCTCAAACCAACCCCTGTCAATAGCCTGGTCACCCTTCGCGCAAAAGTCAAAGAAATCAAAGATCGTAAAGTAACAGTAACCTGTTCGTTATATTCAGACAAAATTGAATGCGCGCAGGGGGAAGTAGTCGCTATTCATGTCCACCGAGGAACTGATGTATCACATAAGCACATACATTAGTTTGACTGGATTTGTAAACTAGCTTAGTTTTCCAAAGGTTAATGAGGGAAATCACTGCCATGATTACGCGGTGATTCCCTCTTGAAGAAACGGATTCAACCACACATACGACTTGGTGAAGGCGATGTAGCCAATGTGGTTTTTATCGCTGGAAACCCAGACCGTATTCCAAAAATTGCTGCGAAAATGACGGAAGCAGAAGAAATTGGAAATTACCGTGGATTAGTCTCCTATCGGGCATTCACCCCTAAGGGTGTCGAAGTGACAGTTGCCACATCGGGGATGGGTACACCTTCAACACATATTGTTACTGAAGAATTAGCAAAATTGGGGGCCAGAACTTTCATTCGAATTGGGTCTTGTGGGGGTGTCAATCCCGAAGTAAAAACTGGAGATGTAGTGGTAGCCACGGGTGCTGTTCGGGATGAACTAACAAGTACCAATTATACCCCGATTGAATATCCTGCAGTGGCTACGCCAGAAATCTATTCAGCGTTATTAACCGGAATTTCGGGACTTCTCCCTGCCAATCGAATTCATGCTGGTATCGTGTGGTCTACTGACATCTATTATAATCATCGTGAAACCGATATCCTTGGACGGTGGACTCGAGCTCACGTACAATGTGTTGAAATGGAATCCTCTCTACTTTTTGTCTTTGCCCAATCTCGGGGATTACAGGCAGGATCAATTCTTGCATGTGATGGAAATCTCCATAGAGATCAGAAAGGTGAACAAGCCGATGAAACCGAAGCCAGTGGCGAACAAGATCCCTTGCTAGTAGAAGCCATCTCTAAAGAAATAGAAGCGGCGATAAAAGCTGTTGATGCGTTATACGCATCAAAATAGGTACGTGGTCACCGTAAGGGATAGTGATAAGAATCCATAAGAAGAATAAGTGATATTAAGGAATAACTTCCCAATCCTCTACACCCTCTAATCCCTTCAAATCTCCCCCCCGGCTGCGGTTCAGGTTATTTCCTGTAATCATAAAGGCTTATCACAAAAGGCGAGTGATTTAATGGCCCGATGTCTTCTTGGTCGGCATGACTACGTTCAAATGTATGCGCGACTTAACAATGAACCGGAGGGTGCAATTGAAGGCGTAATGGATGTATGCCGGCGGTGTGGTGCTCAAAAACCAATTCAGGGACTTTTAAGGAAGGGTGCGAAGTTATACAATGAAAAAGGACAATGGATAACTACGGTTGAGAAAGCTGCGGTTATCTGAACCTTTTTCCAAAAGCATATTTTCGAGTGTCGTAACTAGTAAAGATTTATTTACCTTCACCATGACACACTCCCTAACTAACCAATCATGGTGAACTTAAGTATGAGTACTCATTGTCATGAAATGAAAAAAGGTCAAATCTTCACTTGTGAGGATTGTGGCCTTGAACTCCAAGTCGTTGCGGAATGTACGGAATGTGAAACAGAAGAAGGAACTTGTGGCTGTGCGGCTCCGTGTACCTTCGAATGCTGTGGAAAGCCATTATCCTTGAAGAACTAACTAGTTTTTTAAATTCACTGCAAGGGATTTCAGGGTTTGCGATAAACCCATCCCTCAACTTGTTTCTTTACCAATTCACCCCCCCTGAGGAGACAAACCCAACAGCACTTGACATATCTTTTTTGGATAATTCGAAAAGGACTAGTGAGTTTTCACAAAGCACAAACTGAATACCTCGCTCAGTGAGGATTTCAATTGTCTCTCGCTCCGTTTCTGCTGAACGCTGGAACAGTTTCACTCCTACTCCATTTACTACACATTCGACAAGAAGCTCTCTGTCATCTAAATCGTTGAGAAGGCTGTGGATATTACTCAGAGTGAGTTTTAACCGAAGGGTACCGCCTTCATCAAGATGAAAGAGGACACGGTAACGCGGTATTATCAATGACTCCAACACGATATCTTAACTACACAACCTCTGTTGGTAAGTATTTGTTTTTTTGTCTCTAATATTTGGTCAGGAGAAAAGCTAAGGGGAAAAAACACCAATCATCCTATGGTGAGTTTATGGCCGTAGGACGATTTCAAGTCATGGCGCTATTACAGGCTGCACGGGCACACATCCTTGGCTTGGGAATACCTTCTGCAAAAAGCTGGGGTTTAAATCGTGCGATTTTCTATGCAGCTGCAAAGCGAGGGTTCAAAGGTCAAAAACCTGTCAAACGATCTCGAATTGAAATAAAGAAAAAACCTATCACTGAAACGCCTGAAGCATATCATCTTGGAAGTGAAGTTGCCTTCAAAGCCCCCCAAAATGATGGTCCACTTTACTTTACAATCGGTGGTAAAATCCAGACCGAAGAAGAGTTCACCCGCCAAATTGAAGCAAGATTTGGCACTGCATTCGATCAGGCTTGGCAAGATGCGCTAGAGTATGTGGGCACATTTGAGAAGGAGACACTTCTCTCCCAAACTGGGTTTTTCAACTCAGTCTATAAGCCACGGCGTGATGAATTAGCCTCAAAATGGTCGAATCTGTGAAAAAAGAAATGGGTGTCTTCCGTATTGGAAGACACACGACTAATTGATTATTACCTTAGCGATTAAGCCGCTCGTGGGTTTTGACCGGTGGCTCCCGAGATCAGTAGTTCAAACCCTGCAAAGATGAGTCCGAAACAGAGCATCCAGAGTGTAAAGGCAAGACCCCAAATTGGGTATGCGATGACATAGAAACCAATGATCATGAGGATTGGACCTAAGATGACAAGGATTGCTCGATACCATCCAGGCGCTTGTCCCGCAGCAATACCCATCATTAGGCTTGTTAATCCGTAGAAAATGAGTCCAAAGGACATCAGCCAAAGGATCATAACGGCAGTTACTAGTATTCCGCTTGGTTCAAGCCAGGGGAGTGGGGCAAGAATGAGAATAATTATGCCTAAGATGATGTTGATGATTCGTAGCCAGCTTGGGAGCTGTCGATTGAATATACCTCGAATGATTGCGATAATTCCGACAAGGAGGAACCCAGTAGCAAATAGAAACACTAGAAAGAAGAAACCAGCCAGTGGAGGAATGAAGATCAACCAGAAGGATAAGATAATCGCAATTATACCGAATATAATTTTGAGGATTCTTAACCACATAGGACTTTGTTCAGATTCCAATGTGAAACACCTGCGCGGCTGTTATTTGATTCACCTTTTAAATTCGTAGGATTAACGAGAATTCCTCTTCTTTCTTATCCAGCTTCGATTGTAGGGTCTATGATTAAGGTTCTACCATCAACTAGTGTACGCACTTGAATTCTCTGGCTACTCTGAAATGTGTTCAGAGTTTAAATGCATTGAAGGGTCACTTAATGGATTGGTTATTCCTTGCCCATTCCTGAGGGAGGTTGTGGGATGTATACCTCACCCATTAGTCCAGCAATGATGTAGGCGATACCGACCATAATGAGGGCAACAACTACTAACACGTTGAATACGTCGATACCCAAGAGGGGAACAACTACAACGAAGAGCGCTAGAATCGCTTCAATTATACCGATGAGGATCAAAACCCAACGTTGCCAACTTTTTAGACGTAAGGAACCAAAAGCGTAAACGATAGATAAGATTCCATCGATAGCTAAGGCAATGCCGAAAATCCACACAAGGAGCAAGGCCGCAAAGAGAGTATAGTCAACATAAAGGTAGATCCCCAAAATGATGAGAATTATCCCACCAATAATCATCAGGAATCGCATGGCACCTGTTCGCTCCTTTTGGATAATTCCTCGGTAGATTAATCCTAGTCCAAGAATGGCAATGACAGTACACATGGCGAGAACGAAGATGAGTGCCGTTAGATATGTTGGTGCAAGGAAGATGATTATGGCAAGTATGATTGCCAAAATCCCAATAATCACTTCAACTAGCCGCATCCACATCGGGATGGCTTCTTTTCCAGCTTCTACCATAAGGATACCTCGTCCTCATTCAGCCTTTTCTCCTTAAAAACAAAGAGGATATAGCACAAGCCTCAATAAACATAGCTATTTAGTATGTCAAAGGGTAATCTATCAGGCATTAAAATACTGAAGCCAGAATCGCGGTAATTCTATTTCAGAATAACTCTTGGAGTTTAGAAGATGAAACGTCGATGGATTGTGGCTGGGATTTTAGTCCTTCTCCTATTAACGCTCGGAATCGCAGTCATTTTGATTAATCTCCCCCAATGGTTACAACTCCCACATGAAATGGTGTGTCAACTCACAGGGGAGGAGGCAACAAATGACACAACCGTTGTCAATGTTTTTGGTACGGACATTGGATTGATGATTGTCTTTCACGACCGTCTTCATTTCATTTTTGGGGACACCTTTGGGCCAGATAAGTGGGATTGGCGATCCAATACAATGGCTTATACTGATGATACGGATCCTTCGGACGGCATTGTGCTGACGGGATGGATCACTGATTCAGCGACACACTTGGCGAAGGAATTGATTCATAGTGCAAAAATTGAGGATGTTGAGACAACGATTATCCCAACCACTGCAGTCGTGGTGGACGATTGCATGTATGTTTACGTGATGTCAGTTATTAGTTGGGGAGAACATGGCGATTGGATATGCAATAATGCCAGTATCGCTTATACACTGGATGGACACACCTTCACTGAAGCCTATAATATGTCGTGGCCAGGGGATTCACACTTCATTGAATGGGGAATTATTAAAGGGGGAAGCGGAGCCCCAGCTTCCGGTGGATATCTTTATTTTCTCACCACAGGGAGTGGACGGAATGACTCCTGCTACTTAGCCCGAGTTCAGGAAACCCAGATTCTAAATGAAAGCAGTTACCAATATTACGCTGGGCAAGGGGCTAGTGAAGTACCATTATGGACCGACAACCATAATGACGCTGAACTAGTCTTGGAGGCCCCAACGGGTGAAATTAGCATCATGTGGAATACTTATCTTGAAAAGTATATGATGCTGAATCTTGACGATGTTGCCAAAAAAATCTATGTACGAACAGCTCAATCACCGTGGGGTCCTTGGAGTCCACCACGCACCATCATTTCCCGACCTGAATATATTGGATTCTATGCTCCCAATATCGACCCTATCCTCGTTGAAGATAACGGACGCATTGTCTACTTTACCATGAGTTTGTGGAACGAGTATAATGTTTACCTAATGAAAGTCGACCTCACTCAGCTCCTAGGACACTTTCATTACAGGCTAAGCACAATTCTTGTTTTCTCAAATAGCTTCTTGATGGTGATCTTGTTTAACAAAAAGGTTGGGTTCCGGATTTGTCCTTGTCAAAGAAGTGAAATTAAAAACCATTAGGCACTCAAAGCGAAAAGAGGATGATAATTTGAACAACGAAACATATGACATTATCATTATTGGTGGTGGGCCTGCTGGGTTATCTGCTGCTATCTATACAGCGAGAATGGGGAAGAAAACTTTGCTACTCGAGGGCGGGATGTATGGTGGTAGAACCGCCAAAGCTCCAAATGTCTGGAATTACCCTGGATTTCCCGATGGCATCAAAGGAACGGATCTTGTAGGGTTAATGGTAAAACAAGCTAAGAAATATCAAGCGACGCTCAAATTCAGCAATGAGGTCATTGATATTCAGCTTAAGGGAAAACAAAAGAAAATCGTTACTCGCGAAGGCACTTACCACGGAGATGTATTGATTCTTGCCATGGGAACACATAGTAAAAAGCTCCGAATTCCGGGTGAAACAGATTTTCTGGGTCTGGGTGTTAGTTACTGCCCTGTGTGCGATGGTCCCCTCTACCGGGGCTTACGGGTTGCCGTGATTGGCTCTGGGAGCGAAGCCTTCGAAGATGCCTTCTTTATGGCTGATTTTGCACAAGAAGTCTTCTTGATTACGCATACAACTGACATAACAGCGGAACAGAAATTCATAGAAGAAGCTGAAAAAAAATCCAACATTACTCTTGTTTCCGGTCAACTCCTAAAAATTAAAGGTGACCAGGTTGTCACAGGGCTCCAGTATCGCGGCTTCGAAGATGAATCTGAAAACGAACTGAAAATTGATGGAGTATTTGTATCGCTGGGTGGAGTTCCCCTTACAACCCTTGTGAAAAAAGCGGGTGTTAAAGTCGATAAACGTGGTTGTATCATGGTAGATCGGCGACAAGCGACTAATATTGATGGCATATACGCCGCTGGTGATTGTACTTGTGGTGGTATGCAAGTTATCACAGCTGCAGGTGAAGGCGCTATGGCTGGAATACAAGCTTACCGATTCACCAAGAAGTAGTAATTTAGATGCTTACCAGAAAACGCTGGTTATTTTTTTTAATTAGGTGGTAGGGCTAGTCGCGTCCAGTCGACGAAATCGTCGCGCTTTCGATCAATTCGTGTACCCAACCAAGCGATGAGATCATGAACCGTCTTAATTGCTGCAGGATGCATCATCATGAAGACATCCACACCAGCTAGCAGGAACATTAAGGCCGTGGTGCTTTCCCAGATAGGTCCACGTAGCTCTCGTGGTCCCAGTTCAGGTTTCTTCATCCATGCTTCCCGCGCAGCCCAAGCATTGGTGGTTCCACTACTAAGAGGAAACTGCAACTCTGAATCACCTAATAATCCTGCCAACCGCATACGTTCCATAATGGTAAAGCTATATTCAGCGCCATAACCAAGTGCGGCAGTAGTAGGATCGATTATGATTTGGTCTGTAGAGATATAGTCAAGGAGGCGTCTATTGAGTTCTTTTTGTTGATTAATGTCAATACTAGTCCAAGAGAGCACCAGTTGATTATGTGCTTTGGCAGCTTTGGCTACGGGTTCCCACATATCAACGGTTGCGGAAGCAAGAAGAACCCGTTCGCCCTCAGCAACCTCTGCAGCCTTTGATAATATTTCTGCATCCTTGACGGGGTCACCTGATCCACCAACAATGATAGGAACCTTTACGTTTTGTAGTATATTTTCAAAGCCTTTCATTGCTTCTTTAGCACTAGTATCTTTGATGAGCGGATCAGTGCTGATCATGTGGTAGGTGATGAAATCTGCACCGAATTTGTCAATTACCAGTCGTGCCCAGTCGACAGGATCATCCATTACATCATCATAATGCATTCGAACAGCCTTTGCGAGCTTAATACGCATATCAAAGACGTCTGCAGCAACTACAGGAGAATGTTTGGGTGGGGCTTGGAATAGATTCCAGGCCGGTGCAGTATGTCCTCCCACAGTAATTGTTTTGCTTCGTGAACCGCCTTGAGCCTTTGTAGCTCCCAAGGTTATTTCACGAATCTCTCCAGTATATTCAGTCAGTGGAGCTTTAAACCGGGCTTTTAGTAGTTTTGATGGACGGGCCGGTGAGGGAATACCCGGTACGGGCACTGCTGATTGACCCTGTTGAAATTGCGTTTGAATCCCCAAGGCGGAAAGCATTTGCTGGGCAAATTGCTGGACAGCAAAGGCGTTTTGAGCGAGAAATTGTCGCGCTTGGCCTGACATCCCCGCTCCGCCTCCGGGAGGAACTATGACTTCGAGTTCGTCAACATCAATAGTCATATCTTCTAATTCAAGCTCAGCAAACTTTCCAAAAATGGCTTCCAATGGTCCAAGAATACCCAATTCAGGATCGTCTGTTGTGAAGGTTAGTTCAGATTTTTCTTTCTTCTTCTTAGGCGACATTATGCATCGCCTCGTCTATTTCTTTTCTTTTTGATCCAGGCGTTTTATGATGACTTTCTCGGCGTAAATCTTTGCGTTCTTAAAGATGATTTGGAAACCAGGGCTCCCGCCAGTTGCAGGAACCGTCGTCATCATTTGACCAGGCATCATAAAGGGTTGAGTCTGTTGAGCTGTTGGTGTAATTTCTTCGTGGCGTTCCTCTTCTTCCAATCGAGCAGCACCACCTACATCAACCCAGCGTTCAACAACGGGATGATTGTGGTCCTTAAGATAGGCTTTCAATTCTTCAACACTTGATACATCATTTTCGGTTGGGATTATGTCCCGTAAATTCTCGGGCATGAAGTCATAGACCCGATCCTTTATGGCTTTGGGCAACCACACAATTCGTTCCCAACCACCATCAACCTGTAGGAATTTTGGAGAGCGCATGTATTCAATGGAGACGCCATGAAAACCGGGAATCTGACGTCCACCAGCTGTGGAATCTGCCATTGTTGAGAATGGTAGACCATTCACGGCACTTCCTTTATAATCCCGGTGGACAAGTCCGAGGCCATCGACTTCTGGGATAACAAAGGCAATGGCTTCGAAACAGCCACAACTAGTGTGTGGTTTTTCGAATGCACTGTATAAACAGACATCGGTTACTGCACCAAGCGTTTTTTCTTTGTATGCTTGATTTACTCCCTCATATTGTCCCTTATATTCATCAATGGTTTTTCCTTTTTCGATTGCAAATAAGGGGCCCTTCGGGTCCACTCGTGCTGCAGCGCGTCCATCAAACCAGCTGATTGCTCCACAATTTGCATAACGTTGTGCAGTAATTGTGCAGCAATGGGTCGGAGCAAAGCTCTGGCAGAGGGTGCAACCATAAAAGACATCAACGTCTTCATCTTTTAGTCCACGCGCACGTGCATCACGTTCGTCATAGCGAGTAATCGCTTTATCGTAGTGTTCCGCGATTTTGTCAGCGTCGGTGATGAAGGTGACTTGGATTTTTTCGATGATGGGAAGTTCGCTTTTATAAAGGCGTTCATAGACTTGACCCATGAGCTTGAAGGTGTTGAGTCCCTTTTGGAAAGATTTCTTGCTGATTCGAATCCAGATGTCGTAACGCTGGTTGAGGTGCATAACACCTTCGATGAAATTAGTATATTCGTGAACGTGACGTTCAAGGACACCTTCTAAATCTTCTTCAACTTCTTTCCCGGCAACTTCGATGAGGATACCGAGAGGATGAGATTCACCTTCTTTGAGGTCTTTTAGGTCAGGACCAATGATTTCAAGTTTACCATCTTCGATCTCGTTCATCTTTCTGGTGACAACCAACTCGAATTTCTTTTCGATTTTAGGTCCACCAAGTTCAACTTGCATGTCACCTTTTCGAATGCGTTCGCCTTCGAAGACGACACCAACGGCTACTGGTAAGTCTTCAAATGACATTTACTTAGTACCTCCTACAGTTGTTAGGATATCTTTGAGGGCATCATTCCATTTTTGTTTCTTCAGATTTGGAAAGCTCCACGTTGCGTGAGGTTGAAAATAGCGACCGAGTGTGACGGTCTTGATTTGTGGGGCGAAGTTAATGAGTGCAGACAACATGAGCCATTCCATGTAGTAGGGATATCCGAAGGTCATGACAAGGTCATGGGGTCCTTTCTTCGGAGCAACCATCCAGTCGGGATCTTGCAGTTTTCCAGCGATTTCCATTACCCCGTGTGAGTAGACGTTGTCAAAACCTTTCTCTTTAAAGGCTTTGATAGTGTTTGAGGTGGCAACGATTGGTATTTTTCCAGCTGTGGAAAGTTCGATGAAATAGTCAATCATAGATTTTTTCCCTGTCTGCTCTGTGAGAGCGTTTGCACCGACAATTAGGAGTGGGTGCTTTGCTTTCTTGAGGAGCGCTCCCACAACTACAGGTTTTTTGAGCTCTTGGGCTTTCGTTGGTCCGCAGACTTCAGCAGTTTGCCAGGGTTCAGCTCGCATCATTCTAATCGCCACCTCCCTTGCTCCCGAACACCATGCGTTTCAAAAGCGTTGGGTCTGGGATGGGTCTTTCTTTCCACTTGTTCTCTTTCATCTGAGCGTGAATCTTGTCTTTGAGGGTGATAGGTATGTCTGTTTCTCGCCTAATATACGTGTGAACGTCATCAGGGAAGTAGCCCTTGTATCTCTCATGTAAATCGATGTAGTGGCTTAGTTTGATTGCGCGACCTTTTGATGTGTCATTAGGTCGGATGGCTAGTTTGGCAGTGAGGACCATGCATTCCTCCATGTTTTCTACGGCATAGAAGAGGTGTTCAGGACCTGGTGCGATTTGAACTTCGTTCCCTGTTCTGGCATCGTATACCATCCAGTCCTTTGCCCGATCAGCGCGACCTAATAGCATTCGACGATATTTTGCACCGTGTGGACCGACAATGACTGGAACTCCTAGTCTCCAGAATCCAGAAGCGATTGAGGCGGCTTTTTGTGACATAGCGCCCCATGAGATCCCGACGGCTCCCACTCGGTTATGTATGTAGTCAGCGATTTCTTCGTAGTTTCCGCGTAGGTTACGTTTGGCGAAGATGCTAGCAATTTTAATGGCGGCACCTGCGATGTGAGGATTTGATACACAGGATCCAACGTTTACTACACCACCGGCGTCAAAGGTGCCGGGGCGACGTTCATAGATGCTTTTACCTTCGTCGTCTTTAATTGTCCCAACAGTCATGGCTGCGCATCCTGATAATACAATGATGAAGCGACGTTGAGCAAATTCTTCACACATATCATGGATCGCACGGCCCCCATCGGGGTAATTGGCGCATCCTACATGCGCGATAACACCGGGGATTTCTCCGAAAACGACGGGTTGTCCAACAGCTCGGATTTCAGTATCTTTGATAGCGCCACGACCTGTTCGGACTCGGTAGCTTTCACTCATCCATCGATCTTTAGCGGCGGAAACCATCCAGCTGTGAAGTTCGTAGTCGTTTGGACAAGCAGATTCACAACGGGCGCAACCGATGCATTCGTCATAGACATCAGCCAAGGGACCAAAATTGCCTTCTTGTGCGGCAAGCACGGCGTCCATCACTGGTTGGTCATTCGGACATGCTCGTCGACATTCTGAACATTGCCGGCAGGCTTGAGCGAGTTCTTGGATTTTCTTTTTACTCGGTATTGAGCTTTTTCCTTTGCGTTTTGGTTTCACTGCAAGAGCAGTTTTTACTACTACTTCACCAACTTTGTGGTGGTCACCAATAAACACTCCAGGCACTTTGAATGATACAAGGTCAGCAACAATGTCATCGACATTATCTTTCGTACGGTCTGGTAAGCCCATACAGGATTTATCGCAAGTGGCAATCACTGGAGCATTCACTTTCTGGGCGTGTAGGGCAATATCAGTACGAATACATTGTTCATCAACAACAACGACGTCAGCTATTCCACTTCGAACGAAGCGGAGCTGCCAGGAAATTGGACCGACAATTTTAGCCTTTGCATCATGGCGTGTTATATCCCATGCAGTGCAACAAATTCCACTGACCTCGACTTTGTCTTGAAGATTATGTTCCATAGCGTAGTCAGTAATGGCAGCTGCAGGGACCACATTATGTCCAATGCAAAGAATGTTGGCTTTTGACTGGTCCATTGACGCTATCCCTGCTTCAACTAAGGGTGCTTCAGGATCGGATTGAGGGAACCCCATCGTTGAAATCTGGACCAAATCAGCTATTTCCATTCCTACTTGATCAACCATTCCTGCGTGAAAGGCCTTGGATTCAAAATCTATCCAACTACCTTCCTGTCCAGTATGCACTGCCGAGAGGGTATGAGTCAATTGTGTTTCACAATAATCAAGAATCGCGGAGGCATCCTCAAGCGTCCTTGGTCGAATGCCAGTCACTAACCGAGAGACAGGGGCTTCAATATCTACTCCTTCTCCTTGTGTCAATGGGTACCGTGGACCAAACTCGTGGATTAAGTGATCAACAAGATGTCGAGAATGCGCCAAGTGTGCCGCACACCCGATATTGCAAGCAGCTAACACAATTCGTGCTGACTGCGCTTTAATATCTAAACCACAGGCTCCACGTTTTCCACCAGTCAAGTCGCATTTCCCGAACGTACAAAGGCAGCACAATTGGCATGCTGGCATGTACGAGGGTTCGTAGCGTGTGAGGAGCTTGTGGTCCCAGTCGCGAAGCGTGGTGACTCCTGGCATGGGTGTAGGTCCCATGGGTTCGTCCCAGTCTTCGTCGACAACTTTGCCGATGGTCACTTCAACATTCCGGAAAGACCCGAATCCGGTGTCGAGTTTATCGGCTTTAATTCGAGCTCGTTTTTGTTCTGTCAATGCAAAATCAACCTTCACTCTGCGCGCATTTAGAAGGTGAAATAGTAGGCAAATAGTGGTAGTATCGCCTTTAAGTTTTGATGCTTCAGCAAGGTTTCAGGTAACAGTGTTAAGAGCACTAATTAAGACAACTGGTATCAAGATTGGCTACTCAACCTCTCCCCACATTTTTCGGGGACATGGGTAGCTATTCGATAGGAATCTTCTTTCCATTGATATAAACTTCTGTAACTTCACTGTAGAAGTCGAAGGGATGACCAGACCATACCACAATATCAGCATCTTTTCCAGGTTCAAAGGAACCAATTCGATCCTGTAGACCAAGAATCTCAGCAGGATTTATGGTGACACATGTTAAAGCATCTTCTCGGCTCATACCCTCTCGCACACAGTACATTGGCAGTAGGGGGAAATAGAGCATCGGAGTCAATGAGTCAGTTTGTAAGGAAACTCTGACGCCAGCTTCATTCAAGATCACTGCGGTTTTGAATCCCTTTTCCTTGACTTCTGGTTTTCCGGTCCAAAGGATAGTCGGTCCAATGACGGCTGGGTATTGTCTTTTGGCAAGTAACTTTGTGATTTTATGACCTTCCGTACAGTGTATGAGGACTAGTCGGAGATTGAACTCTTCAGCTATCCGTATGATTGTGGCAATATCATCGGCTCGATGAGCGTGTGCATGTAGGGGTATTTCGCGTTTCAGGACTTTGGCGATAGTTTCAAGACCCAGATCACGTTTCGGGGCTTTGGGAATAACTTCGCCTTTTTCCTTTGCATCCTTGGCTTTAGCACCGAAGGCTTTCCATTCGTCTAGGTAGTTTTGACCGTTTGTGAAGGTTCTGCGGAGTAATGCAGCAATACCCATTCGGGTCATTGGCATTCGTTTGTTTTCGAGACCATGTATCCGTTTGGGATTTTCACCGAGTGCAACCTTTAATCCTGAGGGCGATAAGATTATCATGTCTTCGACAACTGCCTCAGGTAAAGGTTTGAAGACAAAAGCCTCTCCAGAGATGACATTCCCAGACCCAGGTCCTGTATTTACTGTTGTGACTCCTCCCTTGATAATTTCTTTCAACGAGTATTCGAAGGGGTGGAAACCATCCTTTCCTCGCATCTCAGGAGTAATGGGGTCAGTCATCTCGTTGCCGTCCTGACCCATGGGTCCGATAGTTCCGTCAAAGAGTCCATGATGGGCATGGGCTTCAATGAATCCTGGAACAACATACTGTCCCTCAACATCAATCGTTTTGGTCTTACTCGGAATCTTGATGGATTGTCCTACATCAACAATTTTCCCTCGATCAAAAAGAAGGGAACCATTCTTGATTAAACCTTGTATTGGACACCAAATAGTTGCATTTACTATAGCCCTCAAGCTAGCCACCATGCTACCAATGAGAGTAAATGCTACGAAAAGGTTTGGGTGATTGAAGAATATGCTATTTTTTCCGCTTTCGGAGTTTAGGAAATATAGCACCGGTCCTTTGTTGGTACTCTCGATATTTATCACCAAAACGTGTAATCAAATCTTTTTCCTCAAAATAGATGATGGCAGGACTGACAATTAGAATCATAACGGTTGCCCAAATCACAAGAAAGAGGGAGTTTAGAAAAAGGGGAATTATCACAAACCAGGGCATCTCTCCTACAGCTTGTGGATGTCGAATGTGATTATAAATTCCTCCGTACAATTCTGTTGAGGGAGACGGTTCCATGGTTTCTCTGCCCGCATCTTTGATACCTTTAATCCAAATGGGAGTGAAAATGATGGCAAGGATGATTCCAATAAGAATGCTAATCAGCCAATTGGGGTGAACAACCCATGCTAGCTCAGGAATTGGAAACCACAACCAAAGAATCATGTTTACTGTTAGAATACTCATCAAGATACCTGAAAGGGCACGGTCGCGTTTGGCTGTCTTCCAGGCTGATTCCCCAAAGCGTTGTGCGCGAGTGTATGGCTGGACGCTTCGAATATAAAGCCACCAACACAATACGGTTACAAGGTTCAAAATCAGAAAATTCATCCAGGATATTATAGACATTTTTTTGCTCAATACTCTTGTTTGTTGGATTTTCCTAATTTAGGGAAGAGGGCACCCGTACGTTTTTGATATTTTCGATACGCATCACCAAACCGGCGAATCAGGTCCTGTTCTTCCACATGAATCATAATTGGGATATAAAAGAGGAAAAAAACAAGACTTACAATTAGCAGGAATAAGGAGTTAACAAAAAGTGGAATGGCAATGAACCAGCTAATTTCACCGAGTGTTTGCGGGTGACGAATGTGGTTATAAATACCTCCAAACATCTGCGATTGCTTCGATGGTTCATAGCATTCGGAACCTGAATCCCTCATCCCTTTCCACCAGATAGGGATGGGAACAACAAAGACGACGATGCTGAGGATAATCCCAATCCATGGAGTCGGATTGATTATCCAGGCTAGTAATGGCACTGGAAACCAA
>JBHLPH010000012.1:0-32985 GCA_048939625.1 Promethearchaeota archaeon | reverse complement strand
GCTTCGAGGTCCATTACAAAGGCTTCATCAGTGCCCACAATGAGGTATCGGATGAGTGCCTTAAGCATAGCTCCTGCAGGGCACATGCAACCTGATCCACCTATCGTAACTGTTCCTGCGACAAGAAGGGTTGTGTTATCAGGACCTGCAATACCATATTTTTCAGCCAAGTCAGAGACATGCGGATTGAGTTTAAACATTCCACCGTAAGTCTTTTTGTCCATGCCCGTGCGTTCCTCAACGAGTTCGTCGTTTTCAGTCAAAGGTACAATCTTTGAAGCAATCTCCTGAGGGATGCCTAGGGTCGTTGCTAAAGTTGGTGTGGGATCTGCATCAACAGCTAATACTTTGATATTTTCTCTTCCAAGGAATCGAGCCAGAGTTCCAGCGATGAGGGTTTTGCCTACTCCGCCTTTCCCAGCAACTGCAATTTTCATTTTTGCGCACCCTTACTCGTGTACTTGTTTATGGGTGCTTAAAGGCTTACCAATTATCGAAAATCCGGCTAGGTGAGGTTTTCAAGAAGTTGCGTTAAAAGTGCTTCTTCTGTGAGAACACCTTTAGGTGGTACCTTGAAAGGTTGAAGAGATATTGTTGTTCCGTCCATGCGATGAACAGTGCCTGCTGCTTCTGCACCTGTTAGGGCTGTTGGAAAAACAACGCTTGCTTTTTGTGTTGTTAAAGTCGGATGAGTCGACAAAGCTATTATAGGAAGATTCGTGAGGGCTTTGGAAATAGGTCCTGGTAAAAGGCTCAATGCATCCCAACCCACAATTACCACACAATCAAATTTAGTGTCCCGGATTTCAGAGAAAATCGATGGCAGTGATTTTCCTGATTTTGAGTGAAAATCAATGGCAAATGGTATCTTCGCCACTTTTAGACTAGCTTTCACCGCTCCAATCGTATTGCAGTATGCTATCATCGGTAATGTCCAGCATCGGTGCTGGTTTCGATTGAGAAGGCCATTCACCTTGGCAAGTAGCGGTAGAATGCGTCGAGTGTTCGGTGAATGCAGTAAACCATTGCCATAAAATAAGGCTACATCACTTGCTTCTCGAAGTTGTTTACTAAAACTGAGAAACTCAATAGCAGGCACTCCTCCAATTTTATCAGGTAGGTGTTCGCGAGTTCCATCGAGTTCAGCGATAAGTAAATTCAGAAATTCCTCGTCGCCCGTGGAAGGGGAAAGAATCAGTTGATGGTTTGCTAATCGCATGGATTCTGTATCTCGAATATCAATCACTGATACCACACGACTTTCACGACCTTCTGGGATATTCTTGCCTTTGGGAAACACTGTGTATCGACTGGCATGACGATGGTGGCTTTCTGCTGGGTTGACTCCCCAATAGACTATGTGGTCGGCAAAATCCCGTACAGTATCCAATGAGGTTTTTTCTGATTCACCCCCATGCAAGCCAAATTCTAGAAGGGCCCCGTATTCGAAGCTCGCGGTGCTATCGAATACTCCTCTCTTATGTTGAGCGATGTCCAATCCACAGGTGATCGCTTCGGTTGTACTATTTGACCACCCGATTAACAATGGTCTTTTGCTTTCATGAAGGAGCTCTGTAGCTTTCTCCAAGGCTTTCTTCATGGTTGTTGATTTCGGTTTTCCATCACCCGTTTTCATCAAAGGATATGTAAGTCGTGCTTTACTGAATATCGAGCTACAATACTCATGACCGAGTCTGCAGAGGCCTAAGGATTGCAAGCTGGCTTTTTTAACTGATACTGCCACGTCATCACAGACGACTGAACAGCCACAACATACAGTATCTTGCACGTTTCGTTCCCTTCAGCTGCTGATATACGTATATAGTTACCAGATTTCGATAGCCTTCACATAACAACCTTGTTCACAGACACGACAATTCATGCGTTCGGGTGGAAATCGACGACATTTCTCAAGGTTGATAATCTTAGCGATGCCATCTTCAACTCTGAAGACTGTGTCAGTTGAACGTGCAGCTTTCCCGGAAGCTGTATCCGGTTCTGTGGATGCATCGACTGGACAGACAACAACGCAATTGCCACATCCTGTACATATGGTCTCATCTAGTTTCAAACCTGTTTCTTCAGTTTCTAAGAGAGGGCTAATGAGATCAGAGAGTGTGGCAAGTTTCTCTTTATACTGCTCTTCTTCAAAGAGCGGTGTGCATTCTTTCAGTTCAACTTCGCGGAGGGCTAGCTTCGTTGCAAAAGCCATGCAGGTCATACCACACTTCTTGCAATTGGTTTGGGGCAGGAGTTTATACAATTGCATGGGATTGACTTTTTTATCTACCATGAGTTCACGACACAGCCTACCAGTATTCTGGTCTAATTTCTCCCTTTATCTCTTGGGTAACAACCAGGAGGTCTAATTTGCCATTCGCCTTAACAATTAAATCATCAGATAGTAACGTAACAAGTGTTAAAACTCATATTGGTACCTGAACTCATGTCAAAGAGACTCGGTGACGATTGTGGCTAAATCTAAAAAAACCAAGCTCAAGACACCACAGTCTAAGTCCACTCGCCGCAAAACCAAATCAAAAGCGTTACCAAAAACAGCATTATTTCTTTGTCAGTGTGGGTCAAATATTGCCAGTATAGTGAATGTTGAAGACCTCGTTCAGCATTATAAGAAACAATCACACCTTATCGTAGTTGATGATGCACATTTTTGTGTTGAACAAGGGCTAAATCTGATTCGGGAAACCATCCGAAAGGAAAAGGTTGCCAATGTTGTGGTTGCTGCCTGTTCACCACGACTACACGGAGAATTAATGAGTCAAACTGTTGAAGAAGCAGGACTGAATCGAGGGCATCTCGCCATTGCGAATATACGTGAACAATGCAGTTGGGTCCATTGGGATAACCCCGAAGCAGCAACCGCAAAAGCTCGACTCATGATTGATGCAGCCTTAAAAATGGCACAAGCTGGACTCAGCATTAATTCAATAAGTGTACCGATAACAAGACGAGTTCTTGTTATTGGCGGAGGACCTGCTGGGATCACAGCTTCACTACAACTTGCGAATTCTGGATACGAAGTCATTCTTGTAGAAAGAAGTGGATTTCTTGGGGGTCATATGGCAAAATGGGATAAACTCTTCCCGAGTCTCGATTGTAGTTTATGTATCCTAGGTCCGTTGATGACACAGGTAAACACTCATCCAAAAATCAAGATTCTAACCCTAAGTGAGGTCACCGAGGTCCAGGGAACACCCGGTGCCTATCAGGTGAAGATTCATCAGGAACCCCGCTACGTCGACCTTGAGACTTGTAACGGATGTAACAAATGCCTTGAGATTTGTCCTATAGAAGAACCCAACGAATATAATTATGGGCTGGGATCTCAGCACGCAATTATTCGCCCTTATCCGAGCTCAGTGCCCCTTGCTCCATACATTGATATGGATGCTTGTATTGGTTGCCAATCCTGTGTTGGTGTATGTGAGAAAGAATCAATCCGCTTTGAAGAAACCGAACAAGACCATACCTTCAAAGTTGGAGCGATAGTGGTTGCCACCGGCTTTGTACCTTTTAATCCACAAAATCTTACAGAATACGGGTACGAACGATATACTGATGTTATTACTGCGCCAGAGCTGGAACGGCTACTGGATCCTTCGGGTCCATCGCATGGTTTGGTTATACAGCCCTCATCAGGAGACGCTCCGAAACGGGTTGCGTTTGTCCAATGTGTAGGCAGCCGCGATATTAGGATAAATCGACCCTATTGTAGTCGCATCTGTTGTACATACGCTATCAAGGAAGCCGTTCAACTACGTATAGCCCAACCGGAAACTGATGTATACATCTTCTATACAGACATGCGAACCTTCGGTAAAGGTTTCGAAGAATTATACGAACGGGCTAGCAGAGAGCATGGTATCACGTTTATCCGAGGTCGCGTTGCTGAAATCGAAGAAGATCCTAAGACAAAGAAACTGCTTATCCGCGCAGAAGATACTGAACTTTGTGAACCCATTGAGTTTCCAGCAGATCTTGTAGTGTTGAGTGTTGGCGTAGATCCTGCTCCATCGAATCTCGAGCTTGCATTGAAACTCAATATTCCCTTAGATGAGAATAACTTCTTCTTGGAGAAACATCCAAAACTGGATCCAACAGGAACCTACTCGGCTGGTATTTTTCTTGCTGGTACTTCTCAAGGTCCCAAGGATATCGCAGACACAGTTGCTCATGCAGGTTTAGCAGCAGCTCAAGTATCTTCTCTGTTACATCGACGTAAAATCGATTTAGAGGTCTATGCTCCTGTTGTAAATGAAGCATTGTGTGAGAGTTGTCGATTATGTGAAAAAACCTGTGATGCTAACGCAATCTCGTTTGAAGGGTCAAAGTACCCCCAAATCGATGAACTTGCCTGCACGGGTTGTGGTGCCTGTGTGGCATCCTGTCCAACAGCAGCACTTGATTTACCTGGATTCACTCGGCAACAACTCCTTTCAGCTGTTGATACCGCTTGCCAAGAGAATCCACTTTCCCCTGTCATAATTGGGTTTCTTTGTAATTGGTGTGCTTATGCAGCGGCAGATTATGCAGGAGTGAATCGATTACGGTATCCTCCACAGATGATTCCAATTCGAGTTCCTTGTACGAGTCGACTGGATCCCTTACTCATCCTTGAAGCCTTTAGCCAGGGTGCTGATGGTGTTGCGATTATTGGATGTCATGAAACTGATTGCCATTATCGGACTGGAATGGGCAAGGCAAAAGAACGTGTGGAAAAGATGCTACCGTTATTAGAAGAGATGGGTCTAAATCCAGATCGCATCATTTTCGAAAGTATCTCTGCCTCAGAGGGAGCTCGACTTGCTGAGATAGTACGAGACTTTGTTGAAAATGTCATTGATATGGGTCCCCTTGGTTCTGAACTGACTGTTACGACAAAACGTCGCTAACTCATTTGTTGCTTTCATCAGAGTTTTAAGCCAGGTTCCTGTTTGATAAGTCCAGAGGACCAAGAAGGTTGGACTGCTTGCTGAGGAAATGCAGACTATTTTGCATTTGCATTCTAATTTCAAGTATAATTACAGGGATTGGCTTTGGATTAACTCTTGATACTGCAAATTATACAGCTCCAAATTATGCTCGTGTAAATACAGATCAACTTTGGAGTCTGACACATGGTTCTTGGGCTGGTTATAACGCCTTTTACTCGATTATCTCTTGCAAGGCGGGAGGATATGTTGCCACAGGGTTTATCCACTATCGAGAGAAACAAGCCCTAGCAATTGTTAGAATTGCAGAAAATGGACGCCTTCTTTGGCACCAAGCCTTTGAAGCTTTTTCAGCTCAAGTAGGACGGGAAATCATCGAATGCGAAGCTGGGGGGTTTGCAGTAATTGGGTATATCCCAGACAATCATCGGGACGCTCTTCTTATCCGTTTAGACGAATCCGGAACTATTTCTTGGCATCAAACATTTGGTGGGTCTCAGAATTTCGATCAGGGGCTATCCTTGGTTGAATGTCAATCGGGAGGATTTGCTTTTGCAGGTTCTGTGATGAATGAAAATCATACCAACTCCCAATCATGGCTAGTTCGAACAGACGAGAGTGGAAATATGCTCTGGAGTCAGGAGTATGGGGGAATGGATGATGAAGTTTGTACTTCATTAGTAGAATCAAGGTCGGGTAATTTCGTATTAGGGGGCTCAACAGAGAGCTACGGACATGGCAACGAGGATGCATGGTTACTTGTCACTTCACCCACGGGGGGTGCACTATGGAATAAGACATTTGGTAGTCTATGGTCAGATGTCTGCTCAGATGTTATTGAAACCAGAAGCGGAAATTTAGTTACTGTTGGCGAGACTGAAAAGACTTCAAATCTAGTATCAGATGGATTTGCTATCTCATATCATAGTAACGGGACCCTTCAATGGACTACGCTATTTGGTGAGCAATCTTCTGATGCAGCTTATGCGATTACTGAACTTGCTGATGGCAGTCTGGGCATCGCTGGAAGAACGGTCGAATGGGAAGGAAACGACCACTTCGACAACCTTTGGTTAGTCCGCTTAACACGAGAAGGTGAATTTCTCAGAAGCAAAAACTATGGAGGTACAGAAGACGATCAAGGATATTCGATACTGCAGACCTCTCAAGGGGACTTTATAATCGCTGGTCGAAGTGAAAGCCTTGCAGAATACCATTCGGTAGCCTGGGCACTTCGTATTCCTGATAATCCAGAACTAATTCTACCAGAAGATACGCGAACATATGGCCCACCCAACATGTTCCTAATCTTCTTGGGGACAGGATTATCAATCATTATGGTGTTAGGTTCTTATTTGCTACTCCGACAAAGTCGAAAAGAAATCTCAGATCCTTGGGCACAGCCTACAAAGCAGGCTGTGCTGAAGACTTATCTCTCTCCTCGAATGATTGAGGATTTAACCTCAGTACTTACTGGATTAACACAATGTCCGAAATGTAGTGCAACATGTTTGAAATCAGACAGCCAATGTTCACTGTGCTCTACCCTTCTTCATCGCTGTATTTTCTGTGATGAGGTGCTTTCTCCAGATACTCCAATCGCCTTCTGCCCCGGTTGTGGTGCGTTAGCGCATTATAAGCATATGACTGACTGGCTCGCAAAGCGCCAATTCTGCCCACGGTGTGGGCTGCATTTTCCTGATTACTCAAACGCACGGTCATCGAAGCCTTAAGCATAAAATTCTAGAACGCTAACGATTTTTATCGATCGCGACACGATTACTAGCCAGAATACTCTTAGAGGATCGTGTCAGTTCCCCCGCATAAAGGAATTAGTTCCGAATATAGTTTTATCAGTTTTGTAGTAACACGTGCTTATTTTCTGAGTCGCAGAGAATATCGAAAGCGAATTAAAGCCTGTAACTAGGACGGCAACAAGCGTTATAGGCGAAGATTCGGAAAGCTAGCTTGGCAGAATTATTTCCAAGGGACTACGATATGACTAAAGCTCAACGTGACCGTATCACTGTTGGTGAGCGCCCTAAAGTCACCAGTGAAGTACTGGATGACACTAATATTCAGTACAACTGGAAGACTTCCTTACTCAACAAGAATCTCAAATATGATCTTTCTCGCTGCGTGGGATGCAGTCTTTGTCTCCCCTGTCCTTGGGATGCCATCACGTTAGGACCAGTTCAAGAAATCGCAGCAGGACGTCTAGAAGGTGCACCGCTAATTCTTATTGATGAAGATAAATGTACATTTTGTGGGCTCTGTGACTCAGCTTGTCTCTTCAATGCGATAGAAGCTCGGTTTGATGATATTCCGGCAGACAAACAATACTCTCGATTAAAAGGAAAGCATGAACTCGATGACGAAAAATGTGCACCTTGTCTACTATGTGCAAAAATCTGTCCTCGCGATGCAATAACTGTAGACCTCAAGGTTACGTCAAAACTCGAACTTGTAACTTATAAAGACCCTAAAGCGGCTCAGCGCGTCGATGGGGGAAAGCCAGACGCAAAAGGAACCATTGCAATTGATGAAGACAAATGTACTTGGTGTGGACTTTGTGAATTACTCTGCCCTGAATGCATCACGATTTATTGGTCAGAGGAAAAACCAAAGCCTCCAGATTTTCTGCCAGCTGTGGGTATTAGGGTCGATACAAAGCAATGTGATTATTGTGGACTCTGTGAGAAAATCTGTCCCTCTGATGCAGTGAAAGTCACATGTGACTCTGCCCCCAAGCGAACTATCAAAGACCCAATCGTTGAAGGCTCAATGACCATTGATGATGGATTGTGTGTTGATTGCACACTCTGCGCTGAGAAGTGCCCTTATGAAGCCCTTGACGTTTCTCTACCACTCACAGGTGAAATTGAAATCGAAAATCTCGAAAAATGCGATCCCACTGGGTGTGTAAACTGCTTCAATATTTGTCCCACCAAGGCAATTTACCCGACTGGTGATAAAGACAAGATCGCTATCAACAAGGATATCTGCGTCTTCTGTGGCGCCTGTGAAAATGCCTGCCCTGAATCGGTCTTGAAGGTATCCAGGGAGAGTTATCATCTATCTCAAATTGAAAAGGCCCGGGATTGGGAACGAGCTAGGGCGCGAGTATTTTATGATCATCTGATCGGACGACAAGCTCCTCTGAAAGAAATCTACGAGCGAGTCATCAAGGTACCTCCCACTGAACAAAGATCGACTATTCAAACGAAATCAGAGCAATGGTCTGAGGATAAGGTCAGTCGACAGAAAGCCCAAGAACGAATACAGAAACTCCAAGATGTGATTCGAGAGAATTGGCGACTCCGGTTACTCTTTGAACGTGGCCGAATCGACCCTTTATGTACAGAAGTAAAAAATACCGCTTCAAAAACCAAGAAACCAATTTCTGGGACAAATCGACCATCTACAACGAAACAAAAGCCTAAGAAGAAATCCTAGATTCTGGTTATGACGCAGCAGACAGAATTTAGGGAAGTGATTCAATAGTAGTTACAGACTCATCGCTAGCCTTGATTGTAACTTTTGTTCCTTGGCTGTGAATCATGTCATTAATGACTGCAAAAGCCCAGGGACTGGGCTGCATGACCACTAAACCCTCTGGTTGATTTTCAACTATTCTAGCCTCAACAATCACCCGACCGATTTTCGATTTAACTTCAACGTGACTGGCTTCCTTTAATCCTAATCGCTGCGCATCTCGAGTAGCTAACGAAATTTTAGCAGCGACGGCTAGATAGTTTTTAGATAAACTTCCTTGGCCTGCTTGTACTTCATCGACATCCAATCTTCTAGCCAGGATTAGCTGAACTTCCAATTGAGGGTACAAAAAATCCCGAAGCGCCATACTCATTCACATTTATCTCATGCAGAGAATTGCTTGCCTTTCTATTGGTCTTTAATCCAAACATAAAGCATAATAGGCTTTTCCTCGTCAGCGAACATACTAGTATTCTTTCCCTTTGGTCATTAGGAAGTGCCTTGTTGTGACTTATTCAGAATACATCCGTCCAATCAGCTCCTATATGACCTACACCCTGATCCTTCTGAACACAGTTATTTTTATTCTCGTTTTTATTATTGAAGTTCAAATCGGGTTTCCAGTTATCACGTATACCTTCGCTCTCATTCCTGTTAAAATTGTATCCGGGCAAGCGCTCCTGACCCTAGTGACGAGTCAGTTTCTCCATGCTGATTTCTTTCACTTATTAATTAACATGTATTTCCTCTACATTTTTGGAAGTGTAGTTGAACGAGAAATGCACCCGTTTACCTACATTGCCCTCTACATTTTTGCTGGCATTATTGGTGGTCTAGGACATGTGCTAATCGTCTTCACCATTGGAATAGCAGTAGATCCAGTCGGACCATCTATTCCCACTATCGGGGCTTCAGGAGCAATCTTCGGCATTATGGCGGCTTACGCATATCTGCTTCCCCGACGTCCCGTGGGGATTTATGGCTATTCAGGGCGGACAACAGCTGCTTGGAATATCATTGTTATCTACTTCTTCTTGGAACTATTCCAGATGTTCTTAGCTTTTGGCACCGGTATCGCCCACGGTGCACATGTCTTCGGATTTCTCGGTGGGTTCCTCTTTGCCTTTCTATATCGCACAATCCGAATTAGACACAACCGGGCGAAACCCGGATCGGAATATGACCCCTATGAATACTACGTATGAATTGAGACTTGAGAGGCTGAAAGCTTGACTGAGACAGAGATCATTGCAATCATTCCCATCCGATTCCTTCCTTCAACCAAAAACCGACTTGAACGAAGCCTGGACACTTCACAACGGCAAAGACTTGTGCAAGCCATGCTAACAGATGTCATCAAAGCCGTAGAGCAATCAAAGTTGATCTCACGGTTTGTCATTGTCACCCAGGACAAAGATTTCTTAGCTTCTTTTTCGGACCCACTCTTTGAAATTCATCGAAGTGTCTCTCAAGGGCTGAACGAAGAATTAACAGAATATGTTACACAACTCGGTCAATCACAACGAGGTTATGCCCTTATTATCTTAGGCGATCTACCCTTGCTCACTGGGGCCACACTCGACGAACTAATTTGGTCTGGGCTTCAATCAAAACGTCCTGTCATTGCAAAGGATTGGAAAGGCTCGGGAACAAATGTCCTATTCTTCGCATACCCACTCGGTTTTAAACTCCAGTTTGGAGAAAAAAGCTTTCAGAAACACATGAAAGAACTTCAGAAGAATGAGCTCAATCCCATCGTGTATCATTCCATGGCCACCGCATTAGACATCGACGATGGTGCTGCCATACGCCAATTGCGAATCTTAGCTCAAGAAGATGAAGTCATCCAGGAAGCACAGACCTTCCAGGTGCTGTTTGTTGACGAAAAAAGAGGTGGCAAGGTGGTATAGAATCCATACCACCTTTATCTTCGTCACTATTTAGGCACAGGTTCAAGTTCTGAGAAATCAGGGTCAATATTTGTGTAGTAGAGGATAATTGCAGCAATCACTAAGAAGATAGCAAACACGGGTCCCCACCAGAAGAACCCAAAGTTCACCGGAGGCGGTCCAGGACTGACCTGTAGTACTAGGAGGAACCATCCCAGAAAGGTGGACCCAATTGCTTGAAAGACATTCAGTGGAACCCCCTGAAATCCCTCATACATTCCGGCCCTAGCCTGCCCACTCTCAAGCTCATCCTTGTGAGCTATATCGGCAATGACTACATAGCGCATGAGATACAGGGCAGCCACACAACTACCTAACGGAATACCCCAAGCGATCAGTTGGATTATAACAGGTCCAAATATAGGAAGACCTAGAATCGTTGTGAAAGGAAGGATTATCGCTAAGAGAAGGAGTGCAATCATGAGAATACGTTTCTTGCCATACCGCTTGACCAGTATGGCCAAGAAAAAGGGAACGATAAGTAGTGCGATTAGAAACACACCTGCAGCGATGATAAGTTGTGTGAAATCCAGTAACAAACCATTTTGTAGCATCGGAACAATGATTGAGGTGATTGTGGAAAGGGTTAAGGACCAGAAGCCAACCACAAAAATCCATTTCACGTAGTTGGGGTTTTTCAAGGCTGTTTTGGTCTCATCAACCATTGATCGTTCAATGGGTTGAATTCCGGGCCGAGTACGGACAAAAAAGATTGCAGGGAGAAACAACAGAAAACAGAGCAAAGAAATCATGATAAGCACAATAAACCCAATTTCGGTTGGGATACCCGTAATAGGAACGAAGAGTATTCCTGAAATAAATCCAATAACAATCCCGATGCCTGTGCCAGCCCAGTTTGCAGTATTCTGAATCGCACCAACATTCGGGCGTTCTTCAGGGCCAGCAATCTCTGGCAACCATGCTTGATATGCGGTGATAAGGAAAGCATAAAAGAATTTGAAGAGGGCGAGAGTCAGAAGATAATATCCGAATGTCATCAACTGCCAAGTTGGATCATTGACTGGATCGGGGGACGGTGGGATAATCCACTGTGGGAAAAATATCAGAAATCCTGTTATCGCTAGTGCGGGAGCTCCGATCATTATATACGGGCGTCGGCGTCCAAATCGGCTTTCAGTCTTATCACTTCGAAATCCAAGGTACCAGTGGGAAAGTCCTATGACAATAAATCCAAAGGCACTTGCAATCCCAGCATATAACGGATTTAACAGAAAGAATGAGTAATAGATATTCAAACCCGCGAAATCAACGAAGGTCAATAGTAATGATGAACCTGTGCGTCCGATTCCATACGAGATACGGCGTGGATAGGAAAGCATCTTTTAATACATCCTTCGGAGATGCATTGTACCTCATTTTAGCCTCTAGCTTCCCTTTAAGCTAATATACTCTCCCTTGTTTAGTCACCAGAAAAATCAATACGTTTATTAGTTGCCTGCAAAGTCGTGGTGGCTGTTCATACAAATGAGCTAATGCTACAATTTACCTGAAACATAACTGCGCGTGAGGACTCAGAAAATGACAAAGAAATGGGTGTATCTGTTCAGCGAAGGAAACAAAGATATGCGAGACCTCCTCGGCGGTAAAGGAGCAAACCTTGCAGAAATGACTAATGCAAAACTCCCGGTCCCGCCTGGGTTTACTATTACTACCGAAGCTTGTAACGCTTACTTTGCTAATGAGAAGGAATTCCCTGAAGGCATGTGGGACCAAGTACTTGATGCGATCAAAGCCTTAGAAGTTAGCACTGGCAAACGTCTCGGAGATCCCTCAAATCCATTACTCGTCTCGGCTCGATCTGGAGCACGCGTTTCGATGCCAGGGATGATGGACACCGTCCTCAACATCGGGCTGAATCTAAGAGTTTTGAAAGGGTTTGCTGCACTTACTGGAAACGAACGTGTTGCTTGGGATGCCTACCGCCGACTGATTCAGATGTTTGGCAACATCGTCAAGGAAATAGACCGACATAAATTCGAAGCTATTCTCAATGAATATAAGGCGAAAACCACCGGGGGGCGAGATACTGATCTAACCGTATCAATGCTCAAAGAGGTGGTTCGAGATTTCAAAGCCCTATACCATTCTGAGTTAGGCAAAAAATTCCCTGACGAACCTTTGGAACAAATACGTGAAGCAATTGGCGCCGTGTTCAATTCGTGGTTTGGTGCCCCCGCAACTTCCTACCGTAATGCTGAAGGTATTCCTCACGATTGGGGCACAGCTGTGAATGTTCAGACCATGGTCTTTGGCAATATGGGTGAACGCAGTGGAACAGGCGTTGCTTTTACCCGAAATCCCGCAACAGGTGAAAAGATTGTCTGGGGTGAATACTTACTAAACGCTCAAGGTGAGGATGTCGTCGCAGGAATCCGGACTCCACACCCCATCGCTGAACTCGAACAGGAAATGCCAAAAATCTGGAAAGAATTTCTTAAAATCTCAGATCGGCTGGAACGGCATTATCACGACATGCAGGACATGGAGTTTACCATTGAACGAGAAAAGCTTTGGATGCTTCAAACACGTACTGGCAAACGAACCGCTGTTGCTGCTGTAAAAATCGCAGTCGATATGGTCAATGAAGGGCTAATCAAGAAAAAGGATGCTATTCTCCGCGTCAATCCTGCTCAGATAGACCAATTTCTTCATCCTCGGTTCGATCCTGAGGCTGTTGAAAAAGCGAAGAATAAAGGTAATCTTCTCGCATGGGGATTGAACGCCTCTCCCGGTGCCGCTTCTGGTTCAGCAATTTTCGATGCCGATACTGCCGCTGAAAGGGGACATGCAGGCGAAAAGGTCATTCTTGTCCGCCCTGAAACCAATCCCGATGACGTGCATGGCATGATTGAAGCCCAAGGAATTCTCACCCAACGTGGCGGAATGACTTCTCATGCCGCTGTCGTTGCACGTGGCTGGGGTAAAGCTTGTGTTGCAGGATGTGAAACCATCATCATCGACATGGATGCCCGAACTTTCCGTGTTGGTGATAAAGTCGTCCGTGAAGGCGATAGCATTTCTATTGATGGGACTACGGGTGCAGTGTTCAAGGGTGAAATCCCCACCATCGAAGCAAGCTTCGATGAAGAAAGCGAACTCGTTACCCTATTATCTTGGGCTGATGAGATACGAAAATTAGGTGTTTGGACCAATGCGGATAATCCCAAGGATGCCGCTCGTGCTCGTGGATTTGGCGCAGAAGGTATAGGACTCTGTCGCACCGAACATATGTTCTTCGAAGAAGAAAGACGCCCCATTGTTGTTAAGATGATTATGTCTGAGGACAAATTAGAACGACAGAAGCTTCTAGATAAACTTCTCCCTTTCCAACGTGAAGATTTCGAAGGGATTTTTCATGCAATGGATGGCGCCCAGGTCATTGTTCGACTAATCGATCCACCAATGCACGAATTTCTTCCAACCAAGGATGAACTCGGTGAAGAAATTTGCCAACTTAAACTTGAACTAAATAGCAACCCTTCTGAAGCAAAAAAGAAACGCCTAAAGAAGAAGCTCAAAGAAACCGAAAAGCTGAGAGATATCGTCGAAAGCATGTGGGAAGTCAATCCCATGATGGGTCTGCGTGGCTGTCGCGCGGGTATTTCCTACCCTGGACTCACTGAAATGCAGGTTCGAGCTATCTTCGAAGCAGCCTGCAACGTTAGCAAAGAAGGCGTCAAAGTATATCCTGAAGTGATGATTCCACTCGTTAGTCATGTTAACGAGCTTATGCTTGAACGCGAAAAACTAGAGAAAGTCGCCAAAGCTGTCATGAAAGAAAAGAACTGTCCGCTCGAATATAAATTCGGACTTATGATTGAAACTCCACGGGCGGCCTTAACCGCTGATGTTGTTGCCCAGTATGCTGATTTCTTCTCATTTGGGACCAACGACTTAACCCAAATGACCTACGGTGTTTCACGGGATGATGCAGAAGGCAAATTCCTTCGACAATATGTAACATTGGGAATCCTACCCAACAATCCCTTTGAAGTCCTCGACCAGGAAGGAGTCGGTGCCCTCATGAAAATGGCTATCCAAAAGGGACGAGCTGCTAATCCAGATCTTGAAATCGGTGGATGCGGTGAGCACTTTGGAGAACCAAAATCGATTGAATTCTCTCATATTATCGGCCTCAACTATGTGAGTGCATCACCCTTCCGAGTCCCAATTGCCCGGTTAGCGGCTGCCCAGGCAGCCATCCAGCACAAATATGGCAGAAAATAACATACACATCTGTGGGCTTATATTGTCACCAGAACTAACAATTCGACCGATGCAAAGTGACGACTGGGTCACCTTTCAACAACTCGATGCTGAAATCTTCGAGGTCGATGACCAACTTGGTGAGAGGGTTTTCCAACAACGAGTCCAGATGCCCGGCTTCTTCGCGTTAGAGACAAAAAAGGATGACCAAATTGGGTATCTACTATTGGGCAAATTTTCCGATGAGATTGGTCATCTTGGTAGAATCGGAGTAAAGAAATCCATGCAGAGTCACGGGTTAGGCTCCTATCTCATGGAATATGCCCTCAACTGGTTTCAACAACAGGAAGCAGTCCATGAGGTTCAGCTCTATACCCAAGTTGATAACCTCCATGCCCAAGGACTCTACAAAAAATTCGGGTTCCAAATAATCGGTCAAACATGGCATTATTTTGTACCTTTTAATTCTCTTAATGCTAAAGGCTCCTTTTCGCTTCAATTAGCTCAACCCAAAGAATTTCAACTAATTGCTGACCTCTTCCCCACTGCGCTTCCTATTGGGGCGATTCGTCGATATCATCAAAGAGAACACCCCATCTATACGCTCAAAGATACATCAGACACTATCGTTGGTGCCACTCGGTTTACACCCAGCTTTCCCGGCTGTTTTCCTTTTGAATTAACTGTGATTTCAGGATTTGATGACTTTGTGTTCGGGTTTCAACCACTTTGTGATCCAGCCTCAGAATTTCTCCGAATAACATTTCATGAGAATGAAGAACTTGCATATCTCTGTGAAACCCGGGGTTACAGGCTTCACCATAAACTTTTCCGGATGCAAAGAATCTTATAAAAATAAAAGAGAGGGGTGGAGGCAACACCTCCACACTGGTTAATCTACTTTGGCACCACGACGTCTGAGGAATAGATAGATGAGAATCACTATTACGATGATGACTAGAATCAGTACAACAATCCACCACCACCAAGGCAGAGGTGGGGTGATTATTGGATTTGATATGGCAAAGACATCATCGGAGACATCCTCACTGGTTGCTATACCATCATCAGCAATGATGCGAATGCGACATAATTCACTATTGGGTCCTAAGTAAGAGTTCCACTGAATACTCGTATTGGTTAAGTCATCGACTAGTGTGGTCCAGCTGCTCCCATTATCGAAGGTGATAAGCACATCGAAGGTAAGCATGTCATCGTCGAAGTCATCTGAAGTCCAACTAATGATTATGGTCCCGTTTAGGATTTCGCCACCATTTGGTGCATCAACATGAATAACTGGTGGACGGTTTGCCGTAAGCCAATCAATTGTGTTCATCCAGAGAGGATAATTGTCCAAGAGATCTAAATAGATGGTTTTATTGTCGCCAACGTTGGGTGCGTCCATTAGGTAGTTACTCCAAAGGTCACCATCGCCTATTGCTACCATTCGTCCTCGATTCGGTTCAAGCGCAACCATAGTTGGAATTAGTTGGGCTGCAGATCCATTACTCCATTGAGCGGTTGCATCGTTATCCATCCTGATGAGTATGTCTGTTCCTCCAGGAAGGACGCTAAAACCCGTCCCAGCTAGATAGATACAATCTGTGATTCCGGTGAGAATTGGATGTGTGCCAATATTGTTCGGACTAAACAGGATCTGCGTCAAGTAATTCCCACTATTTTCATCAGTGTCTTCGAGGACCGCTGGGGCATTATCTTCGTATTTCAGTCCGAATTCCATGGCAATTTCTTGCGCTGAACCCAGTAAAGGAGGAAATTCACCAGTGACTAGGAGACCATGTCCTTGAGTTTCTACGTAATCTTTGATGATATTGCGTTCTGCAACGCTGTAACTGCTTTGAGGTGTCGGGAGAATAAGGGCATCAGTTCCTATAAGAAAACTCGCATTAAAGTTGAACATCACTTTTATTCCATACCCAGCTTCTTGTAACCTCTTGACTGCTGTATAGTAATCGCCATAATTGTAGGTTCCTTCTCCCAACCAACGCATTAGATTGATACCGAATAATGCGTTATTGACTAGGGGGAGAAAGTTGTTTCCCGTGCTGTTATGCCATTGCGAAAGGTCGCCAATCATGGCTACTCGACCCATGCCATAGGGAAAGCCAATTGCTGTAGGGATGTTGAGGGCTGGATTTGTTTCACCGGGTGGAATATAGGATGGAACCCAATTTGATGTTGCATCATTATCGGTGTTGATGAAGCTAAAGGAGTCTGTAGGTGTTTGGTTGAAACCGGTTGACCATAAGAGAATAACTTCATTGACGCCGTTAAGCACAGGATGATTAGCCAGGTTTTCATTAGTAAAGCGAATCCAAGTTTCTGTTGTGTAATAATCGTCGGTATCATTTAGAGCGCCATCATAGATATCGGCTCCAAACAAGCGGGCAATTTGCGGGAACGGCTGACCATACACTGCATTGCCATCACCGATAAGAAGGAGACTTCCACCATACCGAACGTGATCTCGAATTGTATTCAGTTCATTTGTGCTATAGAGTGTAGCAGGATTCACTAGTACTATTACATCGTTGGCGGCGACTGTTGGATCGCTCCAAGTATTCATCTTGCTGACGGTAAAACCAGCACCTTCAATAATTTGTGCAAAATCACCATAAGGTGAACCATCTTCTTCGTAACCATAGATTCCATTATCATTATCATCGATAGTATTGAAAGGTGAATGGGATTCATCGAATAAGACATCAACAGGTGATACCGGAAACGTAACCGCGTCCAATGTACCATGACTTTCATCAAAGACGATGATTTTCTCAGGAATATCCGGATGGGCTAACCAGTCAATGATATTTCTTGCTAATATCTCATTGTCTTCATCAAAATAACAGATAGTACCATCAGTATCATAGTCGTTACTCTCAAAGGAGCTAACATCACCATGAACCACGACCCGACCCAGGCCATAGAGGTACTCAAAAGCTACAATTGCGGGGATTCCGCTTGCCACACCCATACCAGAATACCATTCGCTGTTATCATCAGCATCAGAAATTAGGATAGGTGTTGCGTCTGGTGGAAATAGATTAAATCCTCCGCCATAGTAGGTTTCAGCGCTTGATACGCCTGTAGTTATTGGGTGAGCCCCAAAGTTTGACATATCCGTCCAGTTAATCCAATAGGTGTTGGTTTGATAGTCATCTAAATCGGATAGAGGATAGCCTGACCAAGTGACATCGAAGAAACTAGCGAGCTCATCCCAGTCACCCGTTGTTCCACCGTTGCCAATGATGAGCAGACCTCCACCATTCGCGACAAATTCATGAAGATGCTGATATTCAGTCGCAGAGAATGAGGTACTGTGAGGTCCAACGACCAAAACATCCGCAGCCATGAGTAGGCTCCAACTCCAAACACTCATATTCTGAACTGAGTAACCTTGCGACTGTAAATCCAAAGAAAAATTCAGGAGATTCAGGTCGAGGGTATCACCATACATAGGACTGTGAGACTCATCAAATAACACTGTTCCACCTTGAACAGGCGCTGAGTGCATTCTAGGTGCTCCTAATCGGATTGGGTTTGAATGAAATCCGTTGAAGATGACGAGTGTTGAAAAAAGGAAACTAGTAACAAGAAGGATTGCATGTATTTGTGTATTTTTCATTTATTTCACATTCCCTTGATTTACATAAAGCACATCAACAATTGCTGAAACTAATAGTTCAAAAGCTAATTGTGCCGCTGCAAATCAAACCGAGGCAATTAAGGCTAATTGAACTATTAAAAGGTTCTTTACTTGAGTGGAAGTTGATTCAATTTCAACTTTAATAACGCTAAAATAGAGCCTTAATGCCTTTTTGTAGTGAACCATGCTCAAAGGTGGAATATTCAATGGCACCCGAAGATAAACTTCCAATTGAAAGCCAGCCAAATGCGTTACCAGATGAAATCGATCCCGAAAAATATGTGATTGCAACCTACTATTTTGGAGCCCCAATCGGACTGCCAATTAAGGATATTTGTGAAATGGCAGCTGTTGAACAGAGTACGGGGACTTGGGTACTCGTCCCCGGTGAAACAGCTCAAATGCGAAAAAAACATGTGGCAAAAGTTATTGGAATCTATGAAGGTCCTTATCCGGAATATAGTCAACCCAAAGATGTTACACACCGACACTACATTGTGCAGGTTGCATTTCCATGGATTAACTTCGGCCAACAGATTCCCATGCTCCTATCAACAGTAGTTGGCAACATTAGCATGGGTGGCCGTGTTAAAGTACTTGATCTGCGATTCCCAAAAAGCTGGTTAAAAGGGTTTCAAGGTCCCAAATTTGGCACCAAGGGCGTCTTCAAGGTCCTTGGAGTGAACGGGCGTCCCCTTCTCAATAACATGATTAAACCATGCACAGGCTATCCACCAAAGGTGGGAGCAAAACTGCTTTATGAAGCTGCGCGGGGTGGGGCTGACATCATTAAGGATGATGAGCTCATCGCTGATCCTGTGTTCAACCGTATTACTGAACGGCTGCCCCTCTACATGGATGCTATTGATAAAGCCAATTCGGAGAAGGGTGAAAAAACCCTCTACACAATTAATATCACAGACCGCATTCCGAAACTCATGGAGAACGCTGAAGCTGCTCTTGAGCATGGAGCCAATGCCTTAATGATTAATTTCTTAGCCGTGGGCTATAGCGCAGTTCGGCAAGTCACCGATGATCCCAGCATCAATGTACCTGTCCTCGGTCATATGGACATCGCAGGGGCGATGAGCTACTCTCCAATCAGTGGGCTTTCAACTCAACTAGTTATCGGAAAGTTTCCACGACTAGCTGGGATTGACATCGAAGTCTTTCCTGCCCCATACGGCAAAGCTCCACTCCTGAAGCAACGCTATATCGAAATGGCTCGAGCCATGAATTATCCTCTACACCACATTAAACCAACAATGCCGATGCCCAGTGGAGGGATTACTCCAGGGCATGTCCCCATGGTCGTTGAAGATCTGGGTCTTGATATCATGATAGGCACTGGTGGAGGAATTCATGCCTTCCCCAAGGAACATGGTGGACCTTCTGCAGGCGCTCTTGCTTTTCGCCAAGCCATCGACGCTACCGTCCAAGGGATATCCCTGAAAGACTATGCTGAAGATCATGCGGAATTGAAAGTTGCCCTAGATAAATGGGGTGCTGGAAAAACAGGATTTGAAATGTAACAGAAAAATCATTTGGGTTAGAGCATGTCAGGTACCATTTCGATCACTCGTGTACTCCGTCCACGGATCGACGCAAAAATTACCTATAATCGGTATAGCTTCTTGTACGATTTAATAGGTGGGCAATTTGAAAGACAGTATGCAATGACAGGTCTCGACCTTCTAAACGTGCAACCAAATGAACACGTGCTAGAAGTTGGATTTGGCACTGGTCATGTAATGCTAGCCATGGCTAAACTTGTTGGAAACAATGGAAAAGTCTCTGGGATTGATATCTCAGAAAGAATGTGCGCAATAACGCAACGAAGACTAGCAAGAGCACAATTATCCCACCGTGTAAATATTCATTGTGGGGATGCCATGAAAATGCCTTTTTCAGATAATCAATTTAATGCACTTTTCATGAGTTTTACCCTCGAATTATTTGATACTCCTGAAATTCCACGGATTCTCATGGAATGCAAACGAGTGCTCAAATCGCAAGGACGTTTCGTGAACGTATCTTTACTAAAACAAAGGCATGAACCTGCCATTGAACAAATGTACGAATGGATTCATAGATTGTTTCCCCGATGGGTGGACTGCCGCCCAATAAATGCCACAAAGGCTCTAAAGCAAGCTGGCTTACTTATGCATGAAGCTTGGAAACAACCACTGTTTGGTCTAAAAGTGGCTATTAATCTCGCATATAATCCTTGAAAAGAATCGTAATTGCTCCGAGCAATTAACCAAAAAGTTATCCCCTTCTATTTATTCATGGACATACACAAGACACTGATGTGGTTATTGTGCAAACAAAGGACTCCCTCCTCAGAATGGCAAAAGACTTTGACAATGCAATTGAAACCCGTGAAATCGATCAAATTCTAACCTATTTTCATGAAGACTGCACAATCAAACTCCTTGGGTTGACCCTTCATGGTCATAGCGGAGCACGTAAATGGCTGGAATGGATATTTCAACATGTGAACACCATTTCCATTGACCCCCTTGTTATCATGGTTGACGATGACGTTTTCTTTGAGGAGTTTATCGTCAATTGCACGCTTCCTGATGGCAAAGAAGTTCAATCAAAACAAGCTGAAGTTCTCATCTATGAAAATCACTTGGTCAAGACTCTTCGCTTATACTTTGATCGGTTAGATTTCGCACAATCCATTAGTTCAGGATGGATCACACGAAAAATTATCAATCAAATAGTGAATGAATCCATTAAAGGGCTAGTTTAATCGGAGGGACGGAACCGCTGCCAACTACATCTCCAGACCTACTTCATGCAAAACGGAGAGAACTGGCAGGATTTATTGGCTTAAGTATTATAGCTCTTATTTTCGTCTTCATTGGGGTTGAAGCTTTTCTAAATAGAGCCTTCCTGGAGCTATATTTCGGTCAGTATTTACCCCCCGAACTCATTGTCCTCCTTCCAGCTTTCACATTAACGCAATTACATGATATAGGGATTCTGTTAGCCTCAATTGGGCTAGTGCTCCTCTTTCTGCCTATCTCCCTTACCTTGGTTATAACCGAGAAATCTGATGTTCCTTCCCCTCGGTTTCACAGTCGTCTGATCCATTTCTTATGCCACTCGGATCTGTTCAAAATCATTGGTTTCTTGGCACTTTTCCTCGCTAGTATGGGTGTCTGGTTTTGTATGCACCAAGCCTTCCTTTATCAAGGCGAATTCTTGAAGGGAACCTTACCTTCTAATATCTACGTATTCTTGACCTTCGAAATTCAACCTCTATCCCTTCATATGCTAGGTAACTTCTTTGTAATTTATGGCTTGCTCATCATTGCGTCGATTAACGCCTTTAAGGTAGTCCTGGGATTCTTATCCCAACAAGGGAGGTTGATATGATGGGGAATCAAGTAACACCCTCATGGCGTGAAAGACTCCAACGACTTCGGACCATTAAACTTGATTGGGTTTTCTACTCCCTTGCCTTCATTCCCTTTTTCATCATTAGTTTCGCAGTCTGGATTTGTCTCGATGAGGCCATCTTTGCCCTACGCTACCGGATTATTATCCAGTGGTCCCTGTTCCCTTATTTCCGAGTGTTCCCAGACTTCTGGCATTACTTGGGAATATTCTTCTTCGTCACCAGCATGATACTTATGGGATTAACACTTCTCTTGCATCGGAGCCCCCAACCTGAGCCAGATGAAAACACCCAACCTCTCAAATGGTTCCAAGTGGTGTCCCATCTGCGAGAATGGTTAAGCAAAACGCCCGTCCTTGCCATCCTTGGGCTAATTGGCCTCTTTTCCTTGGGAGTGGCCGTAATCTTCATGAATATTGCATTTTCATCGCAACTTCAATGCTCAAGTATAAGCTCAGGGATCCCTTGTTTTACCAGTCTCTTCGGATTGATTACCATTGAATCCCTGTTTTTGCACCAAATCGGTGATGTCCTAGTTGCCATTGGACTAGTCCTTATCTTCATTGTAGTCATACGGGAACGGAGTGCAGATTAGCCTTCGGTTTCACCTCAAAGCTAAGAAACCAGAGTCTCAATACCACGCAAGCGAAGATAACTAGCCTGCAAACGAAGCTCTGTGGCCAGTTGAGTATCTCCACTTTGTTCATACATCTTCGCGATTTTCTCCAAAGTATCGGCTGCCTTTGAGAAATCTTCATCCCCTAGACTACTCTGAAGCTGCATCTCAAAACATGCTAGAGCCTGTGACTCATATTTCATGGGCGATCGGTTCGCCTTGTGGGCCAGCTTGGCTGCACGCTGATAAAGCATACCCGCTGTGTAATAATCTTGATGGGTTTTCTTTTTTCGCGCTTCGCGGACATAGCCACGAATTTTCGCAGCATATTCTTCGGTGCTCAAGCTCTCCACAGCTGGGCTGACGGTCGTTGCCGTGCCCTACCCAGATATATACGGTATAAAACAGGGCATAAGTGTTTCTTATCAATGGAAAACCATGTAAAAGGCAATTTGAACGCTAGATGTATAAACTTTAGACGTTCTGCGAGTATGTTTCACTGTGCCATGACCAGCACACAGCTTCGCGAAGAATTCCTTCTCAACACGAACCTTACTGAGAACACGAGGAAACGTTATAAACGGCTCCTCAGCGCGTTAACCTTTTTTTGGCTTCTAAGCTAGTGAAGGAAATCACGAGATAAGACGTTCTCGAATACCTTTACACCAAGGCTGAAGCCAGTCTTGCAACCTACCAATGGATTATCAAATCATTCCTCAGATTCATCATAACAGTAATACCATATAACTGGCATTTAAAATCGAAATGTGTAAAAAAGCCTTACAATAGTGTCAGCTATATCTGTAATACTGCTTTTTTATTTGTTGAAAGCATAATTAAAGATTCTATTTAATATATACGCTCACGAATTTATATCAATGTCCTATATTGTTGATTTTAAAAATGTGTCTACGGCTGGTTTAGAATCTTCACCTGTAGCAGAAGCGCTTGCTGGTTTACGTGCTAATGAAGCCCGTTACTTTATGAACAAATACAAGCATGAATTTACGGTTGTACCAGCTAGCGAAAGCCGGGAGACCCTTGATTATGTGAACCGAATTTTGAAAGAAGAACGTGATATTGAGTTTGCGGCCAAACCTTTAGAAACGTCTCGTTTTCAAGTGGAAAATATCAAATTTGCCTACGTCTTTTATGAGGATGGTCTTGTAGTCAACGTCATGTATACGATTGATGACCCTAAGAAACGGGCCGTTGGTTTTAAGCTTTCTGAGGGAATGGAGGTACCCAAAGAGTTAGAGGGGAAGTTTAAGTTTGCTAGGCAGAAATCTAAACTAGCTGGAACAATTCGGGGTTCGTTTTTTGTAATTAAAGGAAAATATTGAAGCAAGCGCGTCAAGACTCCACCTGTTACTCTTCGCCCGCAATCTACCCAAAACTGATCACACAACACAACGTGTTAATACTTATCCACGGAAAGTCGTAGGAAAGTGTTTCTTAACCCTCCCAAATTCAGTAAAAGTAAGTCACAAATAAACGTTAAACGTTTGGCGAGTATGTTTCAATGTGCGATGAACGACGCACACCTCCTCGAAGACTTCCTCCTCGACCCTAAATTTGCAGCTTCAACATGTAAAAGCTACTCTCTCTTTCTCCTTCTTCGCATTATTACATAGATTAAAGGTACTAGGATGATGACGGTTATCACAAAAGCAATGAACAGAGTGTTTTGAATCTCTAATTGGGAATAAAATGCAAGTTCGGCTAAAGCCAATCTAAGCTCCTTCCACACGTCAAATACCTTTTGAAGTGAATTGTAGTAGTTATCTAGCCTGCTAGTATTAGAGTAATAGTCCACACTCTGATCTAAACATTTGGAAGCGTTCAATAAATGTGCTTTTATGATGGATGGAACTCCACCGTATTTTATTGTAGAGATTCCAACAGTATTATTCCATGTGCCCACAGCATCTTCCCAATATCCTGTAATGGACTCTCTTTGAAGCGTGTCAATATCCATTAAAGAAATCGTTGGAGCTTGATTCGCGTAATTCATCTGAGAATACGACATATCCCAAAGCCAATTGAGGTAGATCCCTGGGCTAGCATTTGGGTGGTTATAGTTGCCCCAAGAGTATGCATCATGGGGATGATTTAACCCCAAAGCATGTCCAATCTCATGCATGATTTTCCAAGTATACCCAAAGCATTGGTCCGTCTCTATATTCAATGTAATATTAACAGTTGCTACCTCATTTTCATTATTTTCAATGACCAGATGATATCTTCCATAAATCGCACATTCGAAGTTTGATACCACCCTACCTGACCCAACTGAGACATTCTCAAATGATCCATTCAAAAGATCCACGAATGGTAAAGCCTGCTCATATTGATTGTAACCATATTCATCTAGAAAATAGACACTAACCGTGCTGCTTAGAACATCCATCGAAAAATCAACAGAATTAATGCTTCTCCCTAAATATCCTGAAACATTGAAGAAGTCTCCACTCTCAATTTGAAGACCATCAAGTGGTATGATCTCCTGATTGATATAACTTGGATCAAGTTCACCCAGACTTTGTTTTCCATAAATGTAGGCAAACTCGCCTTCGACGCCTTTAGCAAATCCTCCCCAATCAGGATTGAAATTCCAACCTAAAGGAATTGATAACAAGAAGATTGGTAGTACTAATCTAGTTTGCGAGCTCGGATGGGAGAGCCTGATGTATTCTTGGTCAAAAAATTCCATCAGAATCCTCGGGTCATAGGTCTTAGCTTGATCATCTTTGGAATCTTCAAGGGCTGATACAAAATCAGGGTCCGATTCCCAGTCCCAATCCAATATAGTGTATGTCCATTTCACGTAAGGATTCACTCTTTCGTATTCGGAAGCGATATAGTCGAGCTTGAGTCTTTCCTCAATTCTGAAATTGGTATTGGCTAAATCTACTAGAAGAACTTCCATTAAAATCTCAGTGGTGGGTGAATGGATTAAAGGCATCCCAATAGTGGCTCGAAAGTCAGTTGATGGTAAGAAACGGCATTCAATTGCTTGAGTAATGTATTTTACTAGATCTTCTGTTAATTGTTCAACGGGATTTGCTAGTTCTTCATATGTCCAGATAGGTAAGATCTCTTCTACAGCTCCGGTGCTTGAATCAATAGTCGACCAATAATAGACAGTCGGACCTGCTGAAAGGTCAAGCCAGAGTAGTCTTGATTTCTCACCCCCGCCAGCTATCTGGTAGGTTGAAGCCCAAGGAATCGGGTTGGTGACCCATCCCTCAAGTTCTGCATCCAATTCATTATAGGTCGCATTGTAATAATAGGGAACATATCCAGCGGGATCAAATGAGTAGGCATCAATGATTACAAGGGTTGCTGATGATTTGTTGCTCACGTTATCAGTTAAATATGACTCAACCATCCCCGAGTGAATGTATTTAGCCATTGGATATTCAGGTTGGATGAAGAACGGAGACCTATCATCTACAGAGTTCTGGTGTAAAAATGTTCGATAAGCATCTATTTGAACTTGCTCAGCAAAGACAAGATTGTATACTAGGGTGAAGTTCATGTCACACTCTATGCTCCAATACATGCCATCGACGGGGGCATACCATTTGGGCAACCGACCCAATAACGACTCTTGATCTACTCTTGAATCATTGATGCCTAGAAAGACGATGTTGATCTCATAGGTAACGAAATCAGGTATTATTGGTACTGTGAGGTCATTACTTAAACCAGAAGAAGAATTCAATGACCATTGCTGTCTTGCATAAGTCGATACTGGGAATAGGAAAAGAAGCAGTAATACTATAGCTAGAACTTGTCTTTGACTCACAGGTAAAATCATACTTATCACATTGCTCAAGTATGTTCCACTTTTGGAAAAAAAATTTACAAATAAATAGTTAGCATAATTTACAGGCTAGGAAAAGAGCATCTGAATAGCCAAATTGTGATTAAATCCGAACCAGCGTGTTAGGAATTATGATTCTCCATTCACTTTGGTATCAACAAGGGCACCTTCATTATAAATAAACAGATCCAATGCGATACCACGCTTTTCAGGGATGCAATACCTAACACTTGAACCAAGCTAGGATTAGAAAAATATCATGTTTGGGAAGAACTTGGGAACAAGGGAGATACTTCGGTCAAGAAGCAGTTTGTAAATTCGCACTAAAATAACTAATCTCAAACATTTTCCGCATCAAAACTATTATGCTTCTTGCTTATAGCGTAATTCAGAAAGCAAGGTATGCGTTGAATCCTGTAGCTTGCCATTATTATCGAGATAGCACATGGTTACACTGTTAAATTAAGCGTAAGTTTGAAAGGATATGAGATTCTGAAAAAACAATTTTTAGAATGCGGGTGTTTATCCCAGAACTAATACGTGTTATGTTGTAGTAACTAACACGTGATGAGACTTGGTCGTCTAACTATGTTTTAGCACTTATCCACGGAAATTCACAGTAAAGTGTTTATTTTACATATTTTACTGGACATAAGTGACAACCCGAGTTTACATGAACAAAGTAACTGGTAGAATTAAAAGCGATAAATGAAATTTGCGTGAATGAAATACTCGTTAATCCAATGAAAAATCAGAAAGTGCTAGTTAGGATTCGTTAATTATCGATTATTTCTGGTTCATCCAATTCTTTATCTTTGGATTAAAAGTTACATGCAAATATCAAATTGGTTCTTGTCTGCATGATTATTACCTACGCGCAGATTCTCTCGTAGATTTCTCTAGGTCCTAAGTAACATAGCTAAGGGCTCTACGAAACTTCATGTTGGTTTACATATAGAAGTCGAATTGCTATTTGGTTCACTTGAGTATTTGTGTTGAAACTCAGAAAGAGCTAGCCAGCTAGATTATTGAAATAAAAAAAGAGGGAAAGTATGATACTAACTCGGGTCGAAATGAACCCAGATATGCATTATCCCCTCTCCTACAGTTCCATGCCCATGTATATTCCCTAGTTCATCTGTCCCTCCAAGGATTGTAATTATTGCACTAAAATAGTCACCCTCTGGAGTTAGAATGTTTCGTGCGTAATAGATTACCGTGCCCGTCTTGCCCTTGATAGTGCCAGTGAACTCCCCAAAGCAATCAATGATCATAAAGGGTTTTCCATGACCCGCAAGTAGAGAAGGAAGTCTAACTATGCCTGTTCCACTTTGCCAGACAGTTCCTACCCAATCTCCCGTCCACTCTTGTGTTGTAGAGAAGGTAACCTTTACAAGTCCGCTGGGTAGCGGCTCTTCTTCCACGTTGGCTGGTCCCGGTGTAACTGTGACTGTCATTTCGATGGGTTTTGTTGCAGACACTATCGTAATAGGAGTCAACAGAATACATAAAAGAACAGAAATCAAAATCGCAGTTGTAAGTTTATTTTTCATCTTCTTTTATCACCTCCTCTCAGTTAATCATACATGCTCCATCCAATTGCATGTTCATGTATCTGCTTGGTACTTTTAAAATCATTTGTTAGACCTAAATTATTTTTTTGTCAAACCTAAATTTTGTTAAAACTAAAGAAATATTTTTTGCTAAACCTAATGAAATCTCGATTCACGACGAAATGATCCTTCCGCCGTTGCTACTAGAAGGTGGATAGAAAGAATAATGCTTCCTTCCAGAGTAATAGAACGAGGTTCAAAAGAATTTAATTTAGGACTTATGCTGTTCTTAGTGTCCTAATTAAAACGCTAATAAATTGAATACTCTCATCGCTAGCGAAATAAATGAGATATTTGTTTGATGGCGTTATCACTGCTTCAAAGCGACGAATGCTTCTACTTTCTCTATCTCACCCTCGGCAAGAGGACCTTCTCGTCCTGCCACAATGAAGTGAACTGGTTTCATAACAATTTCAAAACCAAGCTTCTTCAACTTCTTCTGAATCTTCGCTGCTGCATTACCGGCAAATCTCGATGCAATCCTCGTATCAAAAGTTGCCGCTTTTTTCTCTTCGAAGGATTCGCCTTCGAGTTTCTGCAATGCTGTTCTCATACCCGCTGACATATTCCAGGCATGGACGGGGCATCCAAATGCAAAGAGATCATATACCTTGAGGCTCGAGGGTTCAATGTTCGAGACCTTGATGGTGTCAGCATTGAGGATCTTGGCAATGCCTTTGGCGACTTGTTCGGTGTTGCCGAATTTGGTATCGTATACTACAACGGCTTTCATGAGGCTAAGAAAAAAAGGGTGAGGCTATAAGCATTACGCCACCAAAGCTTTTTGTTAGATGCTTCATCGAGTAATCAATGCACATGCTTAAGCGTTCTTTTGAGTTGGGCGAAAGGAAGTGTATTAATTACATCGGTTGCTTCTACCCAACCTCGTCGTGCCATTGCAACTCCATAAACGATTGCATCAAATTGCGTGATCTCGTGGGCATCGGTGTTAATAGCTAGTTTCACACCCTTTTCGTTAGCAAGTCGGGCAGCAGTATCTGGTAAATCGAGGCGAAAAAGCGAGTTAATCTCAAGAACGACCTTCCGCTTCTTTGCTTCACGAATAAGTTCTTCAAGATTCACCTCATATGGTGACCGTTGTCCCACAATCCGACCTGTTGGGTGAGCCAAAATATCTACATAGGGATTTTTCAAAGCCTTAGTAATACGCTCAGTCATTTCTTGCTCAGGGGCTATTCTTCCAAAATGGATAGCTACCACTACCAAGTCAGTTTCTGCAAGCACATCATCAGAGATATCGAGACTTCCATCGGAGTGAATATCAACTTCAATGCCTGCAAGAATGCGGATGTCCTTCATTTGCTTGTCAAGACGATGAATAGTTTCAATTTGCTCGCGGAGACGGTTCTCGTCTAATCCATTAGCCCTCTGAACTCGTTTTGAATGATCACAAATCCCTACGTATTCATATCCGCGGTGTTGCGCGGCTTTCGCCATTTTATCGATTGGCACTTTTCCGTCACTCCAATTTGTGTGGACGTGAAGGTCGCCCCGGATATCCTTTTGTCGAATGAGTGCTGGAAGACGATTTTCCAGGGCTGCCCGAATTTCACCCGTTTCTTCACGAAGTTCTGGAGGAATCCATGGCATCCCAAGTTTCTGATAAATGCCTTCCTCGGTGGACCCAGCAATTCGCTTGTCAGTTTTCACGTCAAAAAGCCCGTACTCACTCAGCTTCAACCCTTTCTGGCGGGCCAGTCTCCTGAGACTAATATTGTGGGCTTTCGAACCCGTGAAATATTGGAGGGCTGCCCCAAAGGATTCGGGCTCTATTACCCGGATATCCACTTGAATGCCTTCTTCTAAGATAATACTTGACTTGGTCGGTCCATGGGCAAGAACTTGGACAACAGAAGGAAGGTTAACAAAATGCTTCATGATAGGTACCGGATCAGTGGACGTGACAAGGATATCGATGTCTCCTACAGTTTCCTTCCAACGACGAAGGCTCCCTGCAACCTCGATTTCTTCGACCGCATCAAGCTGCTTCAGCTCTTCTATCAGATGTTGGGCGATGGGATATGCTATTCCAATGAAGGTGCGACCTTTATGCTGAAAGCTGTGTTCAAGGTACATCTCCAAACTTCGCTGAATGTTCTCTTCGGATTTGGGTCCAAAGCCAGGAAGGTCACGGATTTCATGGGATTCTAGGGCCAAACGGAGCTGGTCAACATTTTGGACTCCGAGCTCGTCACGAAGAACTTTGACAGTCTTTGGCCCTATTCCCGGAATCTCAAGTAATTCGACGAGTTCCGGAGAGAGCTCATTCCGTAATTTCATTAGATACTGTAAATGTCCGGTTTCTAACAATTCTTCTATTTTCTTTGCAATGGCTTTACCGACACCAGGAATTTCTTCAAGCTCGTTCCGGGCAGCAACCTCTTGGAGACTTTCTTGGAGGTCCTCGATTGATCGGGCTGCTCGACGATAGGCACGCGACCGAAATGTTTCATCTTTCAACTCTAATAAGGCGGAGATTTCATTGAGGACTTTGACGATGTCTTTGTTCTCCATAGTGATTCTAACACAACCTTACTGAAGCACCTAGTATATGGTTATGCAAGTAGAGGTAAATATTGGGTTCGGTACAATATACTACTGTGTTCTGATCTAATTTGATTGAAGGAAAACTACTCTGCTTGAATTTCCATTAACAGCTATTTGACCTGGTCTGGAAGCGCTGTGATTTTTAGAATGGTAACCCGCTGTGTTCATAAAAGCGGAATCTATTAAATTGTGAGTATAAATGCTGAATCACGAAAGGCGGGTCAAATTCAATGAAATTTCCACAAGTATCTGGAAAAGATCTCAACGGAGATTCTCACACAATACCTGACACCTTATCCGGTAAATTGAACTTTCTGATCGTGGCTTATCAACGGTGGCAGGTTCGGCCAATTGAAACTTGGATTCCATTTTTACAACAATTGGTTTCTAGCCAACCCCAAGTCCAATTTTATGAGCTTCCAACGCTCAAGCAATATAATTTCATTTCTCAGTGGATGATCGATAGTGGCATGCGTGGAGGGATTCGGGATAGAGAAATGCGTGCCCGAACGATCACGCTATACATCGATAAAGCTGAATTTGATAAAGCTCTTGGTATTCCCACCGAAAATACGATCTATCTATTTTTAGTAGATTGTGATGGAAATATCCTCTGGCGTGACACTGGAACCTTTTCTCAAGAAAAAGAGACTGCAATTTTGAATGCCATCAATGACTACTTAAAATGAACAATCACCTGCGTCCTTTCGTATACTCTAGAAGGTTATTGTAAGATTTTAGTGGAAGTTCCTACTCTAACCTATTCACAACTCACTATCTGGAGATGTGAAATTTGGCTGGTGAAGAATTAATTGTCTTCTGGGTTATGGCTGCAATCTTTGGATTAGCAACGGTTATGTTTACAATTCTTTCATTGCGGTCAGGAGCCCATGAATTCCTTTCATTTGTGGATATACTGGTAGCCTTTGTCACGACAATCTCCTATGTCGTAATGGCACTTGGCTTTGCTATGGTCACCTCAAGTTTTGGTGAACCCATTTATTGGAGTCGATGGCTCTTTTATATGGCAAGTTGTAGCCTACTTACTGTATCCGTCACCGTGATCCTCAAACAAACTCGGTCAGTGACACTTGTGAAAATTCCAATTTTGACGATGCTTGTCATGTTCTGTGGTTTTCTCGCTGCATTCATCACGGGTATTGAACGTTGGTGGTTTTTTGCCTTCAGTTCGATAGCTTATGTTGCCCTTCTCATCACCTTATTCAGAGGGATGTTAAGAGAGGGAATCAATTCCCAGCTAATGTGGTTTATCATCATTTCCTGGTCACTCTTTCCACTAGTGTTCATCCTTGCTCCAACAGGCTTTGGGTTATTAACCACTTTGATCTCAGTCATCCTCTATGCGGCACTAGATGTAATTACAAAAATCCTCTATGGACTTATCATCTTCTTCCGTGTAAAACAGGAATAATCCGATAGGAATTCTCAACTCATAGGTTGTTCCCGAATTCGTTCATTCGTCAAGGTTGTATTGAATTCAACTTCTTCAGATAATCACTACTTTGTTATCAGTTACTCCAGCGATTTATTTAGATATTTTTTTAACGTAGGGAAGGGTTCAGAGTGCCTTCTTCACCTAATCCCATTCATTCGTGTTTGATAAGAATGTTGATTTATACAGTTCCTTTGAATACTGACTTTCTTGTTTGTGGTCAACAATAGGTTTGGGATAGTTAATGTGTGAATCGTTTTCAGTTGATTTATTCCAACTGTGAATAGTCGTCGGTTCCACTTTAGCAAAGGCAGGTATCCATTGTTTGATGTATTTGCAATCGGGGTCATACTTTTCTTGTTGACGCCATGGATTGAAGATTCGAAAGTATGGTTGAGCATCAACCCCGGTTGAAGCTGACCATTGCCAGTTTCCATTGTTTACTGCGGGATCATAATCGATGAGTTTTTCAGCGAAGTATCGCTCGCCCCATTGCCAGCTGATATGTAGATCTTTGGTAAGAAATGATGCTACAATCATGCGGACTCGATTGTGCATCCATCCGGTGCTATTCAGCTCCCGCATTCCTGCATCGACGATTGGAAATCCGGTTTTTCCTTGACACCAGCTTTCAAAGAGAATCTTATCCCTGTTCCATTGAATGCCATCATATCGTCGTTTAAAGGCCCCGGTGAAGACGTGCGGGTAATGATAGGCAATGTGAGTATAGAAATCTCGCCAGTATAACTGTCGGAGCAAGGGATGGCTGGGTCCGAGTTGGTCTACTATTGCCGAATAAACTTCACGTATCGAACAAAGTCCAAATTTGATATAAGCTGATAATTGCGTTGTTCCGTGTTGACTCGGAATATCTCTTGTTATCTCATATTCTTTGAAAGCCTGAAGATTATCGAGAATGTTTAGCCCGGCATCTCGAGTTCCAGGAATGAGAAGGCTGTCGTTATAATCGGTTTTTTTCTGTGTGAGTATTTGGGTCAGTTTCTTTTGGTGTTTTCGAGGGAGTGCTGTATAATTCGTGTAAGAATTCTTTTTGGGTGTACTGATAGGAATGCCCACGGCATTTCGGAAAAAGGGGGTAAATACCTTATAGGGGTCATTCTTTTTGGTAGAGATGGTTTCCGGTTCATTGAGAAGCGCATCAGCGAATTGTTTGAAGTCTATTTTTGTGTCCTCACAGATTTTC
>JBHLPH010000011.1:0-62581 GCA_048939625.1 Promethearchaeota archaeon | reverse complement strand
CAAGGAGAAGAATGGAAATCGTTAGTGCCAAGTGTTGTCGCTGAATTTATTTTAGAAGTCGATGGAATAACCCGATTGCAATCTCTTAGTTGCTAGTCTCAGACCCTCTAACAAGTTCAAGTATCCTTTGGAATATCTTTTGTCTTTGATCTTTCGTTGAACGATAGAGCCGTTCTACTATAAGTTCGGGTGTTGATTTCGCGATTTTTCCAAATTGTGGTGAACGGTTGACAATTAGATTAAGTTGCGGATCTAATCCTGATGCTTCGATTCCATCTACACGAATTGGAACCCGGGTTAATTCCGTGATATCTTCGGCTAAATGCGATACAAAGATTACACAGGAATTTGGATTCTCTGAGAAGAGCTCAAGAATTGCAGCAACGACCTTTGCCGCGGCTCCGGGTTCAGTACTTGCTTCCCATTCATCAAAGCAGGCTAGCTTGGATGCGTCACTAAGAACTATATTGGCTAAATTATTTAGCGAAGATTCAAAAGCTCCTGCAGAAAGCATCCCGGTTGCTTTGGCGTAATAATATAGTTCATCGAAAATTCCCACTTCCGCTTTAGATGCGGGAACGAGCATGCCCATTTGTGCTAATATTGCTACTTGTGCTACGCATTGTAGCAAGCAACTTTTGCCGCCACTATTTGCACCAGACAACAGCACAACACGTTCCCCATTCGTTGCTTCAGGAGCCCATCCGTTTCTTCCAATGACATAAGAGACAGGTACCACTTTCAACGTATTTTGTAATGATTCATGCATGAGGAAAATATTTCGACCATCCTGGAATGCAATTCCAACGGTATTGGGATTAATTGAAGGCACAGATAGTTTGTAATCTCGAGCGAACTGGCCAATTGCTTGGAACACGTCGAAATCTAATAGTGTTTGAACTGCTTCTGTTATTGGCTGTTCGAATTGAATTAACTTCTTGGCAATTTCAGTTTTGAGTTTGTGCTCGTGCGAATGCATTGCTGTTCTTAGGTTATTTTGTAAGCTACTTGTTTGTTGCCGGTTTGCTTGAATTGGGAGGGAGACGCTTTGGGAAAAAATCCCATCGACCCACTCAAGTTCATTTCGTTTCAATTGAAGTGTCTGGGCTAGGTGGTCCTCAGCTTCTTGCAAAGCGGATATTAGAATATCAAAAACTTGTGGAGGAAGATATTGCCGAAGTTGTTCTGCTCCAATTGCTTCCGAGGTTGTTGCTTCGAGAATATTTATGATCTGATCCCCTTCAAGTACAACTTGGCTACTAGAGATTTCATCTCGAATCTTATCATTGGCCCATATTTCAGTTTCACTCACTTTAGTCTCAAATGTCTGTGATGCCGAACGGAGGCGATCATAATCTGCATCGGCGCCGATAGAAAGGTCTCCAGTTCCTGTAATCTTTCCAACAAGCTCGACTAAGTTATCTAGTGCAAGAAGGTCAATTTTGTTAGTGAATGCTTGGATAGCTGGTGTAGATGGGAGTTTACTCATTGCTTTAGCAGCAGTACATATGGCAAGAATCGTTTCGTGGTTTGTTGCATAGAAAGAGATGATCGATTCAGGAGAAACATCTGCAACGCTAAACTCGCTTTTGAGTATATCGAGGTTTCCTGCGTGTTCTGCGATACCACTAACACCACCCATTTCAAGTGAGGCGATTACATAGTCATATGATTGGAGATATTCGTCTAATCGTTCACCCGGTTTCAGTTGTATAATTCTTGAAGTCTTATCAGCACCATATTCCTTGAGTTGCTGGTATGCGGTTTCGTTATCGGTTAAAATCACTCTCCATGTAGCTAAGGAGAGATTTGTACCCCGTCGAAGGGGTCTAGCATTAGAGAGAAGCTGACCTAATTGATCGAGTTGAGTCTGGTTGCTTTTTTTCACCAGTTCTTCTGCTTGTTGAAACCATTGAAGCCTTTTGTTTATAATTTCTATTTTTGATGATGGAAGGGGATAATAGAGTGAGAGTTTGTCCTTGGCAAACATGCTATTTGCATAAGACTGAATAATTGTGAGAATTCGTGTATAGATTTCCTGGATATCCTTGGTTTTCAACACTTCAAAGGCACTAATCCCTTCTCGAAGAGCATAAGCCTCTTGGACGATGTCTAATGCTTTTTTCTTTCCAACTCCAGGTATACCTGCAAGCGTTGCAACTTGCGCATTCACTATGATATTGAGTGCGACCGCTTCTGATCCGAAAATATCAATTAGCTTCTGTGCAAGTCGTGGTCCTACACCTGGAATTTGGTCAAGTCGATCAAGCTCTGGCAAACAGTATCCTCCCTTGATACAGTGCATCTTAGGATACTGTATTTAATTTCTACCCCCCTTCGTAGAAGTGTACAAATGACTTTTTAAGGAGCATACGAGTTTGACTGAGATTACCCCTAATGGACCTAGAGGCTAGTGAACAGTGACTCAAATTCTCTATTTAGCTCTAATTGGGCTGTTTGTAGCTTTCATAGTGACCTTCGTGGTAATGCCTTATATCATTAAGGCAATGAGACGAAGAGGTATTGTTGGAATTGATGTACATAAGTTGGATAAACCTGAAGTCGCAGAAATGGGTGGCTTGGGAATCCTTCTTGGTGTTACGATAGCGTGTTTGGTTCTATTTCTAATTTCAGGATTCATTGGTATAGGTTTCTTTGATACGCGAATTCTAGTATTTCTTGCTGTTCTTCTTATCGCTGGTTTAATTGGAATAATTGATGATTTGAAGGCTTTAGGACCAAAAGTTAAACCACTTCTGACTATGTTAGCATGTCTACCAATTCTATTCTACACATGGAGTCTAGGACTAATTCCTCCCTTCCTGCCTGCGTATGTTCCTGCGCCATATCTACCGTTCCTAGGAGCAACTCGGTTAACCATAGTGTATCCTCTAATCCTTATTCCCCTGGCAATTGCTATCACTTCTAACGCGGTGAATATGTCTGATGTCTTTAACGGCGTTATGCCCCTTACAACGATTATTATGTTCATTGCCCTTCTTATCGTGTCAATCTTTATGATGCTCATCGGGATTGCAGAGGCGGGTTTAGGGCTTCTATTTTCTTGTATAATGATAGGAACTCTTTTCGCTTACTATTACTACAATCGATTTCCTGCCAAAGTTTTTGCAGGTGATACTGGTTCTCTTCTGGTGGGAGCGGCTATTGGAACCACCGCAATTATGGGACGATTGGAAATTGTGGCGATCATGGCACTCCTACCAGCAATTATGAATGCGTTTTATAGTCTAGTAAGTATTGGTGGTTTGCTCGAAAGGCGCCAGATGAAAGCCAGACCAACCGTGTTTCAAGAAGAGGGAACTTTAGCAGCTTCTGGCGATGCGAATGCACCTCTCACCTTAACTCGTCTCGTCGTCGCAAGAGGGCCATTAACCGAACAACAAATTACTTTATCATTAGCCATTCTAACACTTGCTAGTAGTACCCTAGCAATTTTAACCGTATTTTTAGTTCCCTTTACTCCAGGCATAATCATTTCGTGGCCGTTTTCCATTGTTTTAATTCTGGTTCCAGCCCTGCTAATTCTGGGTGTTTATTTGATTCTTCGGAAGAAAGATCAGTTAGGGTTACGGTTATCAGGTCTAGTAGCGATAATGATAGGGGTTTGGGCGCTTGGGATGGCGGGATTCGCTTTATTGGATTATCTATTAAACTATTTCCAGAGTCTTTGGTGGCCTGTTGTTGGGTTCCTATTTGTATTTGGTTGGTTGACGTTGTGGTACAATTCAACCCGAATTTATTTCAGATATGAAATGAAGAATTCGCGTGTAGTCACTTCACCAAAGGTTTAGATTTTCCTTTTTGCCATCGGTATTCGAAGCTTTGTTGAAATATCGCGACAATGCCCTCGTTTGCTGAAAAGCTGGGTCTGTATACATATCTCGGATGTCCACGATTTCGTTGAGGAGAAGCCCAAATTAGAAAGACTACTTTTGAGGAATCAGCTAATGTACCTCGAACTGGAAATTTTAAATCTGAAGGTTGGCGAACCCCAGCTTTCATTGATTTTAGTTTTTCGACTACATGATGTGTGATTGGATGTTCCATATTCATTAGAATACGAATTTTTACTCCCCTTGCCAGTGCCTTTTTCAAATCCTTTTCGACTTCGTCAAACCAACTAAATATATCTGTGAAGATGTCAAGTGTTTTTTCAGCCTCAGTAATTAGTTTCTTAGTTTGTTTCTCAGTTAGGGCTAAATTTTCTAATGATTCAAGGAGATCCTCGGGTTTTATTCGAAGCCTTTCACGCCAAAATATTGGAGAGAGAACTTCTTTGACTTCTTGACTTGTCAATTCAAGTTGACGAATTGATTGTTCAACAGAACGTTTTCTTATCTTGAGTAGATTCTGAAAACCTTCTTCTGGGCTCAGGATTTCAAATTTCTTTGGTCTTCCTTCTATGATAACTATTAATCCCATGTCGCGAAGGTTTTCTAAAACACCATAAACTCTGGGAATTGGAATATTTGCTTTTCGGGCTACTTCTTCCGCATTCATTTTAGCCCCTTCAACAAGAACGAGATATGCCTGTGATTCGTACTCAGTTAGCCCGAGTTGACGGAGGCGTTCTGCTGCTTCTGAGACTGACATGATCATCATGTTCCTTTTGGAATTCTCCTAAATTATCGTTTCGAATAAACTGGTTTAAACGTAACATCGGTAACTTTTTAGGGAATATTCGAATCTCTAGCGATTAGTGGATATCATGAAACCCCTTGGAATCGGAGTAATCGGCGTAGGAGCATGGGGTAAAAATCACGTCCGAGTCTTCTCTGAACTTGAAGAGGCCTCTTTGATTGCGATTGCAGATAGAGATAGTACGCGTGCAAAACCGTTAGCAAAAAAGTTCAATGCAACTTATTACAATCAAACTGAGGACTTGTTAAAACACAAAGATATCGATGCTGTAACAATATGCACTCCCACGACAACACACGCCGATCTAGCCTTGGAAGTCATTTCTGCGGGCAAGCATCTTTTGATTGAAAAACCAATGACAGATACGGTTCAACAAGCTCAACGCCTAATTGATGCAGCGAAAAAATCGAAGGTACTCCTGATGGTTGGTTTCGTGGAACGATTTAATCCATCCGTTAGTACTGCAGTTGAATTAATTGACCAAGCCAAAATTGGAGAACTAGTTCTCGGATCTGCCCGACGATTGGGACCTTTTGTTCCGGGTCGGGTGGCAGATATAGGGATTATCAAAGATATGGCGATACACGACATTGATATCGCCCGTTTCTTAGTTAAACAAGATGCGACATCGGTTTATGCAATTGCAGGAAAACTTTACCATAAATATGAGGATCATGCGAACATAGTAATTCGTTTTGATGATAAACCAACTTTCTTTATTGAGTGTAATTGGCTGACCCCATACAAACTTCGAGGGTTGAACATCACAGGATCAGAAGGCGTGATTTCTTTAGATTACATCTCACAGGAGGTTAAAATTGGTACAAGCCAATGGGAACAAAAATCAACCGCGCCTTGGGATGAACCACTAAAACGGGAGCTTAGCCATTTCGTGAAATGTGTTTTAGAAAAGAAAGCCCCTCTCACTTCTGGTATTGATGGGCTGGAAGCCCTTAGGATTGCTGAAGCTGCACTCGAAAGTGCTAGAAGTAAACGACTGATCCATCTTGAGGAGTATAGGCCGACTTGATCAAAAAAATCCATCCTTCTGCAATTGTAGAAAAAACAGCTAGTCTCGGACCTGAATCCATAGTGGAAGCATTCGTGAACATAAGAGGAAAAGTGGATAGCGGTTCGCGATGCTATTTTGGACCGAACTGCTTCATTCAGGGTCCAGCTACAATCGGAAACAACGTTTTCTTCGGGGAAAATACCACTCTAGGTTTCCCAGAACAACAAGCTATTATAGAATTTCAGCAGGGCAAAGTGAATGCGCTTAGGAACGGGTTAAAGGCGACAAAGATCGGCGATAAGTGTATTATTCGATCAGGCTCTGTAATTTATGCAGGTGCCCAATTAGGCCGTAATGTGCGTACAGGCCATAATGTATTGATTCGGGAACAGGTTATCGTTGGGAATGATTCATTGGTTGGCACAGGAGTGATTATTGATGGAAAGACCACCATAGGAGAGAAAGTATCAATCCAGTCAAATGCATACATCCCATGGAACACACAAATTGAAGATCATGTTTTTCTTGGACCTAATTGCATTCTCACCAATGATAAGTATGTAATGCGATTTCCGATTGAGCTAAAGGGACCGATTATTCGTGAGGGGGCAAGTATCGGGGCCGGGGCGGTAATTATGCCTAATATTGAAATCGGAGCTGAAGCAGTCATTGGAGCGGGAGCAGTAGTAACAAAGGATGTGCCCCCTAAATCCATTGTTTTTGGAATTCCAGCTAGAAAGAAGGATACTGTCCCAAAATCTTGGAAGAAGCCCTTGGAATAGGCTTCTTTTGATAATAATCTCGAGTCATGGTGCCCAATATCTGAATTCAGAGAGCCATTTTGTGGTTGCACTTTCTTTTTTTATTGTTGATAAGAGAATGCTTAAATACGTTAAAGGAATCGACAAATCGAAACCTGATATCGGTGTGTGTTTTCGTGAAGACTAGAGCAGTGCTGTTACTTGTGATAATGTGTTTACCAATGGTCTTTGCATTTGGGCCACCAGTCACAGGTGACAATCCACAGCTAGTTATCACAGATGTTCAAAGAAACGCCCATTTCGAAGAATACGGCATGGTTCTCTTCACCGATACTATCACGGTCTATAACCCGGGACCTGAACCTGCATTTTCTGTGTTTACGGCATACCCTCTTACAAAGGTAGATGAGGTTAAGGAGTTTCGGGCAGAAACGGTAAATGGTACAGAACTTCATTATCAACGTGTTCCGCTTCTAGGTACAAATAGTTCAGGATGGGAAATATTTCTCCCTGAACCAATTATGCCATATCAAGACATGACGTATGTTATTCAAATGGCAGTTGAAGGATTAACTTCACAGAATTCCGCGACCGCGACTTTGGTGTTTTCAATTGTACCAACTAGTCCTTATTTCATTCAGGAGTATGAAACCACACTAACCTACCATTATGCATTAACAGCAGCAACGCAGGAATTCTGGTCAGGAGATAATGTTCATTCATTTTCATATATTGAAAGGACGGTCGTTCTGGACTTTATGCCCAACGATTTCCTACCCTTAGTTACCTATGTAGAACTTCACAGGTCACTAACAGTTGATCCATGGGGTTACCTTCAGGTTCACGAGGTTCATTCTCTCCGTGTCGATAGCCCAAATCCTGATTTCTCAAATTCCGAACAGAGATGGACTAACATTACTCTAACATTACCACCCGGAAGTGAATTCCTCCGAACTTATGATCCGGTAGCGAACTTATCCAGTATAATTGGAAGACCTGCCAATGCAACCCATCCTGGAGTGATTTATGTTTCATTTCAATACCATTTACAAGAAGATGATATTTACACAATTCATCTTGATTACCGAATTCCCCTCGATCAACGCCAGATTATATTGCAAACAGGATTGTTTCTCAATCTACAATTACATCTTGAATACCCCTTTAGGATTGAAAAACAGGTAACTGAAATCTTGCTTCCGGTTGGAAGTTGGCTTCAAGATATTCCTCTTGGAGCGCAAGTAACTATTGCCCCGACTGGTCAATATCTGATTTTAATTACATCTTCAAATGTCACCTCGATTACAAATAATCAAGCTCAATTATTCTATGTATATCCAGTTTCCCCAGCATTAGCTCGACCCCTACTTCTCTTTCTAATTGTTGCCCTTTTCTGCTTAGGTTATATCGCAGTTAGGCGAATTTCCTACTTCCGTGAAGAAGAGGAAATCAGTGCAGTCGTTGCAGATGTAGATCCAGCAATTCTAAGTGAATTCTGCGCATTATATGGAGAGAAAATTGCTCTCTTGCTCCAGACCGAACGTTTAGAACAAACTATGCTTCAGGGTAAAATCTCTAAGCCCAGATATCGAAAGGAGAAGAAGAATTTCGAAAGGAAGTTGCGAACCCTTGATAGGGACCTAACGGGAAGAAGTCAACCATTGATTGAGGCAGGTGGAAAATACGAGTCAAGCGTTCGTCAACTTGAACTTTTAGAAGCTGAACGTGTAAGTTCAATTGAAGCTCTTCATGCCCTAGAACAAAGATATCGACAGAAGCGCATCACAGCTTCCGTGTATCGGAAATTACAAAAGGATTTGCAAAAACGGCGAGATAAATCAGTAAGTCGGATGGATCGGATTCTCTTAAGCCTTCGAGAAGAAATATCAGAATAACAGCAATTCTCTCAAGCCGAAAGACTCAAGAACTACGAACGAAATGAATCGCCGTCAAGGTAGTTTAGCCCGGTAGTGTAGCACCCAATCAGGGATGCAAAATGGTCAATCATCCGGGGCTTTGGAACTGTGACTTATAAGAACAGTGAAGTCACCCCGGGACCGCGGTTCGAATCCGCGCCGGGCTACCATTCCATTAATCTTTTGAAAGTAGACCGGGATACCAGTTTTGTGCCTTTCCCATTGCCATTTTTTCATCCCATTCGGCGAGAATTTTGATGGCTTCACAGGCTGTTTGACTGGCTTCTCTTTCACCAATAGTAGCGAATTCATCAGTCTCCCTATTGGCAAAGACTGTACAAATCGTCCCACTTCTTAATCCAAAAAGGTTTGAGAGGGTAAATAGGATTGAGGATTCCATTTCAAAGTTTAGAACACGTGCTGCTTTCAAATCGGGGATGATGTCATCCATAAAGGATTGCCAATAATTTTGAAATCCAGGGCGTCCTTGTCCTGTATAGAAACTATCTGTTGAACATGTGAGTCCAACATGATATCTGTATCCAAGACCTTCAGCCGCTTCGATTAGTGCCAAGATCACTTGGTGATTGGCAAATGCAGGATACTGGGGTACTACATATTGTGAAGATGTACCATCATATCTAACAGCCCCAGTTGAAATTATTAAATCGCCACACTTTATCTGCTTTTGAATTGCTCCTGAACTCCCCACTCGAATCAGAGTTTTTGCGCCAATTGCAGCTAGTTCCTCAATAGCAATTGCAGTAGCTGGACAGCCAATACCCGTCGATGTGGTGGTAATCGGAACTTCTTTGTAGGAACCAGTAAAGGTTAGATAGGTTCTTTTTTTCCCCACTTGACTTGCTGCATCCCAGAGCTCGGAAATGAGTTTTGCACGTGTGGGATCGCCAGGTAATAGTACAAAGGGGGCAATATCATGAGGTTTCAACCCAATGTGATATTGCATTTTATCAGCTGTCTCAGGACGATTAGCTGACTTCCATTTCTTCATCTAAATTCCCTTCTTCATTAACAAAGGGTCATTTCGTCCCACGTCGATAGCTAGGTCGTACTTTTCGTGTGACCTTTTCTTCGCGTTCTTCGATTCTTCCTTCTTCAATGAGAAGTTCAATGGTCTTGTCAAGTTCTGCTCTACTGATTTGATTTGAATTAGCAATTTCTCCGCGGGGTTGACCCTCATTATACGATTCGATTATTTTGTTTAGTAGTTTTTCTCCCATATAGACATGTTTACCTTGAGAGATTATGAGCATTCCCTGGAATTTTGTTACCTTTGATCTTGCCATCCTATTTAGTTCTACTTCAACTTTAGCAGGTGTCTCATCTAGTTTTTGAGCTAGGTCAATGAGAGGTATTCTTTCGGCATCCTTTAGTTCATTCTTAAGATTACGAATGAAAAGCCGTCGTCTGTAATAAAGGAGTCCAGTAATGAGGATAGCAATAGAAACAATGAGACCAACGATTCCATAACTGATTAGTGGATTTATTGCAAACGCTGTTTGGATTGCTGTTACTAGTGCTATTGTGTTTTGTGATTGAAAAAGCGCAAAATCAATGACGAGTAAAACAACTGTTATTCCGATTATGGTAAGCAATACTTTCGAGATTCCCGATTTCCAGCCCATAATTAGCCCTCAATTTACTGATTCACAGGTGCTAGCCAATGTAACTAGCACTCTCGGATTCATCTCGAGGTTCTTGTCTTTCACGTTGCTGAAGCAGGTGATATTTCACTTGAGCAAAAATGCCTTTCATTTCATCGATTTTCTGTTCTAATTCAGAAACATCAGCCTTGATACCAAATCGGTCATTAAGAACTTCAACAATTAATTTTGATGCGCGAGGATCTAAACGAAGTAAAGGAACAGTCTCAGCTAGCAGACAGACTCCTTCTATGCCATACTTTAGATGAGCCCATGCTGGAATTACACCATTTGCCCCATTAATAACTCCGTCAGCCATTGGTTCAACATAATCTAGCTCAGTGAAGTAAGATTGGAATTTTTGTCCAGTTGACGAGACAAATACTTTGGGAGATTCGGGGTATTCTCCAGGCACATAAGCCCCTGTTGCGGCGACTTTGCTGACATTTAACTTCTTGAATGTTTCAGCAATTCGATTAGAGAACTCATAGATTCCCTGGGAGGTTGAGGGTTGAAAGTCACCGGATACGAGAAGAACATCATGTTTCAATGATTTGTCTTTATGAAGATAGATTTGACACTCAGGAATTTTCATCATGCCATCTTCATCAATCATGACATGGGGCGGAAAGTCATCAGAAAGAACTTGTATTACTGGTTCTGCGTTAAGAGTACGAATAAGAACTTCGATAGCTAATTTTCCAACACTAGCAATTCCTGGCATACCAACAAGCGCTATCGGATTTCGTAGATCTTTAACCTCTTTTAGCCAAATAATTTCTATCATTGCTAATCCCCACAGGGCGATTAGGCTTCAGGAAGAGGAGATTTAAACTTTATGTCCAGAGTTATTCTATACACTTATTCCTAATTGATTATTCCTGAAGAATACGCAGGAATACAATCAATTCTTCGACGAATTATCCTTATTAAAGCGTTCTTTAGCTTATCTTGATCCAATGGTAGAATTTGAAAGAAATCATCTTGTGTGACCCCAATGTTCCTGTGTAAGGTTTCAGGAACAATTACAATTAGATCACGATTTTGCGCGTATTCGCCTGCTAATATTCTAAGTTGCCCTTTTTCTCCATCAAAGAAGTGAAGTGTAAGTTTGAGAGCAGGTAAGAAGAAATCTTGAGTAGAGGTTTCCTGGTATTTAAGATTCAATTCATCTAGGACCGCCTTCGTAATGTGTTCAAAATATGTTTTTAGTGCCTTACTTCTATTGAAAAAGTATAGTATATCATGCCCACATACTTCTTGTTGGATTCCAATTCGTTTGGCCAGTGTCTTTACTTTCTGTGAAGGTAAGTTCAGGTATCTTGCGAAGTATCGTTCAGTCCAGTAGGTTTTGATTGCATTTCGAAGATGCATATGTAGGTCTTCTTGCTTTTGACTTATTGAATTCAGGGAGTCTTCTTCTGTTTTTGAGGAGATTCGAGAGAAGTGCACTTGCGGGAGTGACCTTCCATTAGAAGTGAGATTCGCCCAATTAACTAATGAATCTGAAAATCGTTGGATATTCTCTTTTGTTAGTTCCTGAATGGATATTGATTGTTGTGTGTTGGGAATATCCAAACCATCTTTCCTTAGTTGATTAATTGCATTTAGTAATCGAATTTTTACTTTCACAACATCTGTCGAAAAGATTGTAATTCGGATCTTAAGCGGGGTCCTCACTCGAAGAATCCATTGAATCGATTCTGTATCTAACTGGTTCTTCAGAAACAAGAGTAGCTCATGGGCTTCAGTTACATACACCTCAGTGATATTGCACCCGAGGGCTTCCTCAGAAACGACGAAGTCGATATTTTGAGTTCTTAAATCTTGAATGAGTTTCGAGACATAGCCAGAAATTTGCGTAGTGGACATTGATTATCAAAATTTCCAGTAGCAAATAGTACATAAGGTCATAACATTTCTACTGCTAGATGAAACCGTGTATTTACTTCCTGAATGACAAATATTGCTAACTCTAAGCTGGGGCGAATAGAGCTGGAAATCATGGATCTGTGAAAAGGTAAGTATGTTCTTCGTATCGACGTCCGTCGATAACAGAACCAGGTTCCTTCTTAATTATCCGTTTAGATTTTAGGTAAGCGAACAGTTTCTGGTTTGCTTCTTCAAGATTTTTTTCTTTTAACCACGAAAGCGGAACATTAGTGAACAAAGGTCTTGCAGGAACAACATGACGGGTTGTTTTATGAGCAAACAATATTTTTTGTAAGGCACTTTCTACTACTTCTTCTTTTGTTAGAGAAGGAACAATTAGTACGGGGTGTTTTTCTGATTGAAGACTTGCAAGGGCGTCAGCTTCCGTGCTGTAGACTGTTTCAAAACTCATTTTTTGGGCAATAACTTCAATTTCAACAATTTTGTCATAGATTTCTTTGATAGTGGGTGATTTTAGGGGTGTTAACAGAAACGCTTTTTTTCCACTGGCGAGCGCAGCCATAGCTTTTCGTGCATTTACAATTTCGTAAGCTTGTTTTGATGATCGCCGAAGTTGTTTATATCGCCCTTTAGAACTAACTTCACTAAGTAAGCTCTTAAATGAAGAATCACCGTCAAATTCTCGGTACCAGGCATATAATTCAATAGCCGGATTCAGATAATTGACTAGGCAGACTGGGGCAATTTCGCATTGAAGATTTTTCAAAGCCGCAACTCGATGCATACCATCTAAAACAACGTTTGTTTTTAAATCAACGATAATTGGATGCTTCAGAATCTGCTCCTCAAGGAGTTCCTGTTGAAGTTGATCAAGTGCTGCAGGAATAGTCTCTTCATGTGTATAAAGAGATTCAACTGAAACGAACTTAATTTCCATTCGTAGTTGTGGAGTGTCGATAACAACTCCCATAAACAATACTCCATTAAGTTCGTTTTATTTGGTCATTTCTTATCAAAAAGTGAGAAGTCAGTTAAGCTACAATAACATCTTCATCTTGACGAAGAATCATTAAACGTGTTACATAACCCGCGATTCGATTGCGCAGCCGTTTAGTGGTGTTCGTTAGCAGTTCATCGACAACCTCTTTGTTTTGATCAAAGTCAGTTGAAAAACTATCTGAGTACCTTTCTACAAGTTCTCGTGATAACCTCTTTACTAAGACTGTTCTAACCTTACCCATAGAGATTCACTCCAGCTAATCATATTGATACGGCGATATTTTTGGTAGGCTATTAGGATTTTGTAGGTTTGAAAGTGTTAACCCTTTTTAATGTCACCGTGGTCGAAAGTTTAAAAAAGCGACATTTGAACTCATTCGTCATAGCCGCGTTAGTGTAGCCAGGTCAATCATCTGAGGCTCTCGACCTTAGGACCGGGGTTCGAATCCTTTCGGGATTTTGTTCCGTCTGGTGAAAATCCCCGACGCGGCACCATTTTTTAAAATCACTTTATGTACCTCGTTTTAATTCAAGGGCAATCTTCGACACAATTTGTTTCAGAGATTTCTTGCTGAAATCAGTGGTAGAGAAGTGAAATTTCTTCCTTTGTAGTTTGAGTAATTTTTTGCTACTTTGTTGGAAAGATTTCCAATTTGCCTCTTCCGAGAAAATTCCAAAAATCTGATTATATTGGGAGTTATTAATCAAAAAGGAGTTTAGCTGATCGAAAACTTGATGGTTAAAGTCGAATAGATGAGATGACGGAGTTAGATTCTGCGCAAGAGGATAATAACTTGTTATCTCGAGTGGAACCAGCCCAAAAAATGGAGAGACGAAGATTGTATCGAATAGGTTTGGGGCGTGGGGTATTATGGCTTTTATTATTTTTTCGAACTGTTTGAATTCTTTTGTTGTGTGATATGGGGTTTTTTGAGAGGCAGAAAATAGTATTAGTTTATTTTTTTGTGGTTCAGGTAAGATGTATTGTTTGATTTTTTCTGAATGTCTGATGATTTCTGGTTGGTAGAGCGACCATTGGCTTGAAATATAGATGGCTCTTCGTTTCGTAAGTGGTGTAGAGTGTTCAATAAGTGATTGATAATTTAGTAATCTGTTCATAGCATCAACTAAAGCAGGATGACTACTGAGTCTGCTTTCAACCAGTCGCCAAAGACGCCCTTCTCTGATTGCGTTTTTGATTCGTTTAATCTCATTTTGGCAGATATACAGGTTGTGCTCAGCCAGTACTTGAACACGCTTTTTTCTTTCAAGTTGTTTCATTTCGGAAATAGAATACTGAGAACAGGTGGGACACGTACAAAAGTTCTCTTGAAGTTCTGATAATCTATAGGTTCCATCAGATGAAAGAAGTCTATCATTTCTTGCAAAAAGAGCATATGCAGCCGAATCAAACATATCGCAACCCATGGCTACAATTAGGGGAAAAATCAAAGGATGTCCAGCTCCGAATAAATGAACAGGTTTTTCAGTAGAAATAATGCTCTTTGCAGTAAGCACCAAATCGACTAATTTGCTAAACTCGTATTGTTCCATTAGCTGAGTCGGGCTGCCTATTGCGTAAAGAGAAAAATCAAGCTCATTAATTGCTCGAGCTGACTTCTCAACTAAATTAAAGTAGGTTCCACCTTGGATTGGACCAACCCATAGAACATCAGTGTCTCGACGTTGAGATATTGAAGCGGTGGCACGACGAAGTGTTTCTTCTACGGTGTATTCAGCTTCGGCAAACGTGGCCTTGCCACCCGTCGGAACATCTAAGATTACAGCAATATCGGTTTCAATGTCTTCTTGAAATTTAATTACTTCTTCAGGTGTGATTTGAATATCCCCATATACTAGGAGTTGATATGCTCCTGAGTCGGTCATAATTGACCCAGGAAAATCGAGTACGTCATGGATTTTCTTAATTTTACCCAATTTTGATAGTAAATACGCGTTTGTGATGATGATTTGGCAGTTGAAGTCATGGAACATTTTCTTGGGAGGTATTAGTTCCTTCGTTGGATGAACAACTGGTACAAAGGTTGGCGTTTCAACTAGACCACTCTTTGTTCGGAACTTGGCTATTCGAGCAAGTAAATCCTTGTGGATGATTTCAATCATTGCCAACGCGACTTCTAAGTGGAGATATCTTCCTCTTTTGCTTCTTGTTCTTCAACAAATCTAGTGTAAACTTTTCTGATTCTGTCTGCGAGTGGTCCTGTGCCTTCTACACCCTGTTCAGTGACACGAACCTTATTCAAAACAACAATTACTCGTGCGTCTTCAAGGAATCTAACCTCTCCAGGAGGGAACAAGGTTTCAAGTTGCTCTGCTAAACCTTTCAAATCAAAGGGATCTTCAGTTTTTACCAGTTCGATTATTGTATGACCAGTAATTAATATCCGGTGAAAGAGATTTTCTTTTGTATCCCGTGCTTCGCTTAAGATAACACTTAGAGTTGAGGGATCATATCCACGCATCTTACCTGTTATAGATTTACCCGTGTTGGTGGTTACAACTACCGTGGCTCCTATCAAAGAGGCTAATTCTTTGAAAAAATGTCGAGCCCCTGTACTTTGCGACATGGTGCGTCCTCCGGTGTTATTGGTTTTGTGTAGTGATTATCCATCCGTTTTTATATGTTGTTAAGCCACATTATGGGGTATTTCATAAGGTTAGGTGATGTTTTTGGTTTCTTCGACTGGCACCATTGAAAAAAATGAAACCTCGCAAGGCCAAATCTACCAGTATTCCATCAATGTCGGAAAACAAATCAAAGTTGAATTTGAATTACCTTATAGTGTTGGCTCACTTCAAAATGGTCAAAAAGTCAATATTTCAATTAGTTCAACCAAACCTAAATCAACGAAGACGCTCCTTACTCTTCGGGGGGAAGTCTATCAGATTGAGAGGATTCGTTCGACTACGAGATATATCGTATTCTTTTCGGGGTTACAGGGGAGTATCACGGCAAAAAGAAGTATTCCTGGAATCAAAGCTAAGAAGCCAGTGTTTATCTCGATCTCAGGCTAATCTTCCATAGAAAACAGTATTTACATCTACATTGAAGAATAATGCTAACGGTGAAGTTGGTTCTTTATCTATGTTGACTTGGATTTTTCACATTGCTGAAACGGACTCTAATACCCAGTTGCATTAATAGTAATATTTATTCTAGGCAGCAAGAGAACAGAAACTGAGGGAATATCAATTATACTCACTTTACTCAGTGGAATCATAATCTTCTATATCCTTTGGCGGAAAAAGAGCGGGAAACTTTTTTTGTATGCAGTGACCGTTGGTGTGATGCTTCTTCTCGCACTGTGTGAAACGTGGCTCGTCACCATCTGGCAGCCCATCCCCGTGCGAGTTGACCTCGACTGGCTGTGCACCGTTGCCAATTGGTTCGCCTTTCCCTACACCGTATATTTTCGTCAAGATGAACAACTAATGATATTTGTCCAGCTTGGTGTAATCATTGCATTTGGGAATCTTCCATTGTTTCTCCTGGTATCTCCCCAAGTTGTTAGGGGTTCAGCGGACATGGTGTTGTGGTTCTCTCAAATCAGGATGTATGCCTTCTACATTCTCTTCAGCTTCCACCTCATCGTCATCCTCGTTTTCCTGCTTATCGTCTTTAGCTTTGACCTCTTACACCATTATTTTTCAAAGTAGATGTAAAGATAGTTATCCATAGATTCTTACAGTCCATTGCGTTATTGTTGCGCCGTTGAATAGTTTCACTGATGTGTCTCTCAGATTAAAATAATCATTCAAGTGAACGGCTTCGTCCCTGTGTGGAAATTTAGTCGCCCTTAGAACACACGCCATCTCCCCGAAAGTCAGGTTAAGAATTGCATCACTTTGAGTGATTTAGAGCCGCTTGAAGTGATGCTTAGATGGAGAACCTATACTGTAGTGAATGTTCGGGACGCGCCTTACTCACAAACGGGGAATATGTATGCGCAGCCTGTGGACTAGTATTGGCACGACAGGTAGTCAGCTCGCCATACCAAATGCATGAGGAGAATGGCAGTTCTTCTTCCCAATCAAAGGCATATGTTGCCTTGGGAAAGCGATCTGTCATGGTTGGCGGATTAGGAAGTTTCATTGACTACCAAGCTAGTCGCTTCTTCTATGATCGAACGGGCAGACCGCTCGCACCGCAGAGACAACGTCTTTTTCGGAGACTCAAATACGATTATAATCTTCGTCTTCGAATAGCGAAGCGAGAAACGACATACCGTGCATTGAGATCCTTAAGTCGTGTGGCTGATTTACTCTCATTAGCAGACGGCATTAAAGATCGGGCTGCATATTATTATCAGAAGATGGACAAGAAGCTTGAGAACAGTGATATCACAAGCCATCTTACTCTTATGGCATATGGGTTAATGTTAGCAGTACGCGAATCTAAGGAAAACGCCCCTATAACACTTCAGGAAATTGCTGGGGCGTTTCAGAAGCTTGGTCATCGTGTAACAAGCCGCTCAATTATTCGTCAGGCGCTCTCGGTCAAGAAAAAGATTGCACTATCACCCACTAAAAGAGCTAGTGAAGATTACCTACAACGTATTGTGTCACAGACGGTTAACCATGCTGCAGTTCGCTTAAGGCTCCGTCGTGCCGGTTTTGTGGTTCAAGAGTACCAAGCAAATTTGGTAAAACACGCTAACCAACTATTTAGTCGAATAAGCGTCTCAGAACGCGGTGGAAGGAATCCGTTCATCTTCGCTGTTGCAGTTGTATATAGTTCAGATTTGCTAATCGCGAAGAAAGCAAAACGTCGGCCCATCCTTACTCAACGGCTAATTTCAAAGGCAACTAACGCGGCGGAATACAGTGTACGAGATCACTATGCTAAGTTACTGAAAGCTCATATTCTCAAGATGCTACCCCAGTGCTAGTTGAGTTATGTGGAGAATAATTACTGCTAAGATAAATAGAGAAAAGAGAAGTACCGCTCGAAATACGGGAATACCAGCAAGCAAAGCAAGTAATAGGGTAAATGGCATTGATGTGATTATAGAGCCGGATATTAGTATTAGAGAAGGAAAATCGTTCATTATTGATTGTAGTAGAAGTAGCAGAAGCCAACAACTTAGAATAAGCTTCAGTAATTGTAAAAGAAGCATTTCTTGTCATCCTATAACTTTTGAAATGAAATCAGAATGGCCAAAGCGGTGGCATTTATTGATACTTGATTGTGTCCTGCATAAATGGGTCCAATAACTTGTAATGAGTGTCTGTAGGTTCGTGTCAATATATGCCAGTCTTGAATGTATACTTTGAAAATTAATTGGTTATTCACAGCTTCAAGCGTTAAGTTTGGTGGGACGAGGATCTGTGCGGTTTGGAAGCTTTGTTCTTGCTCATTTGTAAGGATTAATTCGTCAAGCTCTTGCACAAAGTGTTGGAATTCGATCACATGTTCAGATTGTGATAAGACATTAGTTGTTGTAAAGAGCAAAGGAATTCCGATGGTTACAAGTAATGTTAGATTTAACCCAATTATTACAATTTTTTCTAAACTCTGATTCAATTTTTTCTCAAAAGTATCCATGATAAAGGAAATTTAAAGTCCTATTTCTGGATTTTCTTGCTTTAAATAGGAATCTCGGAAGTAAGTCCACGGTAATAATGGTTTGTCCCTTCCAAGTATCTAAGGATCAAAACAGCTCGAATATTCTTTCATTCAGCTGTGACATTTGTTCATGTTATTCGCCTGAAAAGGGTAATATCACCACCAATTCCAAATGCCTTCAAGAGTTCCTTCAAATCCTACCGTTCATTGATGGTGTCTTTCCCTGTGAATTTATTTCCAAGCACCAAGTCATTACGCTACCTCGAATGGGAATGGAGATACTAAAAGAATACGCATCAATTGTTACCAGTTTCGAACCTCGGGTCCATGGTATTTTAGACCAATACCCAGAAATTAAGCGAAAGTTGCGTACAAACCCGTATACTGCTTACAAGATCCTAACATCAACCTTCAAGGTACCCCGAATTCGAGTAATGAACGAATTTATTTCAGCTTTAGAAAAATCAAAGTTAATTTCAGAGATTAAGAAACAACCTAGCAGTGAAGGCCAAGAGCCTACAAATAGTTTTTTCGAGATCTACCTAGGTGTTAAGAAGAAAAGCATTGGATATTTGAATACACGACTCTTTGAAGGCCCAATTCAATTACTAGGAACATATGAAGTTGGACCCTTCTCTATTAGGATTCTTGAATGTGAAGAGGTTCCTTTGGAGAAATTCTATCAGGTAAGTGTTTCTTTAGGTGATGGGCTAACGCCGAATTTATTACAGAATCTCTTCTTAAGGCAGCAATCAGATATATTTGACGAGGTAAAACTCCAGACTCTTGAAAACCTTGTTAATCGAAAAATCACTAGTTTTCAACATTATCTTGCCACAAATTTCAAGGAGCTATCCAGCTTAGAGCAGAAGAATTTGGCAATTTATGCTACATCGCAATCATTGAATCTAACAAAATCAATGCCACTTCTCCTTGATGATGAGGTTCAGGAAATTTATCTTGATAAACCGGGTACAGCCTATTATCTTGATCATTCAGTTTGGGGACGATGTAAATCAAATTTGATTCCACGTGAATCAGAGCTGGCGCATATTATTACACGGCTCCGTCTTGAAAGTCGAAGACCACTAGATGAAAGAAACCCTTCATTAAAGACAGAGCTCAAGACTAAATTATTTCATGTTCGGGCTGCGATTGACATTCCTCCTCTTGCCTATGAAGGAGCTCACCTGAATATCCGAAAAATCAGAATACGGACCTTAACTTTACCAGAGTTGGTTATGAATGGCACTATTTCGCTTTCTGCAGCCGCATTCCTTATTCTTTGTATGACTCTGCGAATAAACATAACAATATGCGGTGAACCCTCAACAGGAAAGACGACATTGGCTAACGCCATTAATCTACTTGGGCCCCCTCATTGGAGAAAGATTTCGATCGAAGATGCACTTGAAAGCATTTCGATTGACGAAGCGGATAGGCATAAAGTAACTTTTCAGGTTGATCCATTCGATTCATTTGGAAAAACTCAGTCCACTAAATCAAATGAAATCATCAGGTTGTTACACCGATCACCTGATTGGGTATTCTTAGGTGAAATTCAAACCGCTGAGCATAGCGCTGCAATGTTCCACGCGATAAGTGCTGGGATTAGAGGAGTGCAAACTTGTCACGCAAATTCAAATGAAGAATTACTTCTACGATGGAAAATACACCATGGAATCCCCGAGGTTAGTTTTCAATCTCTTGGTGTTCTGGTTCATATGGTCAAGGAGCTAAATCAGGGTCCCATTATTCGGAAAATTGCGCAGATAAGCGAAGTTCAGTTTGAATCAGAGAAGGCTTCCTTAAACCCAATATTTGAATGGAGCAAAACCTCTGGACAGCTCGAACAAAAGGTTTCTCCATTGAATTCATTACTAATTTCTCATGCATGTAGATATCAACGACTTACACAGTTAGATATTCGAAAACGGCTGAAGGTATATCGACAAACCCTTGCATCACTTGTTTCCAATCATGTGTTTACCCCACTGGAAATTGCCGAGGCGTTCGATAAAGTCTATTCTACTGAAAGAGCAATTTTACCAAAATTACCTGAACCTCAAATAAAAAGGAAAGGAAGTGAAAGACCTTCGACTATCTTCGCACATTAGCTGCTATTGGAAAAGTTACATTTGGAAAAAATCGCCTATTCAAGAAAATTACTACTCCTGAATTCAAAGATGCTCTGGAATTTTTTTACAGAGGATCCGTTGAACCAAGTCATGTGTTAGGCGGTGTAAGTCTAGTGGGTTCTATGATTATTTGTGTAGCAACCCTTCTTCTCTGTCAATTCTTATCGATTTTGAGTTCTTTCGTCTTAAGTGTCACAATCGTGTTGATGATTTTCTTAATTCTTCTAAATAATGTCGCTGTTAAATATCAAAAAGCCCTGATGCAAATTGAGAAAGACACACCACATGTTTTAGAAGAATTGGCAACTATTTATCTTACAACAGAGTCAATTTTTGAATCTATTGAGTATGTATCTAAAGGAGACTATGGAGATATTTCAAAGGCATTTACTGGTATGATTACACCATTGAATAATGGATCACCTCCCGAGCAATTGTTACAGCATTATGCGGACAGTCAACCCTCAATTACTCTTCGAAGAGGTTTACACACTTTTATCCAATTTATTGAAGCTTCGACATCAAATATTGAGGCTGTTATTACTGATGCCCATGAAGCATTGCAACGGAGATTTGAGTGGCGAACATTACAATGGGAAAGTAGATTGATGGTGATATCAGGTGTTTTAGTATTTGTTCCCATTATCTTCATTTTAGGTATAGCCATTCGAGGATTAGGAAATCATCCAATAGTTTTCCTTCTACCAGTTATTCAGTTCATCCTTTCAAAGATTATGATTTCATCACTTCTACCAACAGATTTGATTTTATTAGGAGAATAGAAACAAATGAATCTATCAGATGCTGATTTTGATCAGTTCCTTGATTTCCTTACTCAACTATCAACAGATCTATCTTCAGGAACTAGCCCTGAATACGCATTGATTAGAACAACACGTTATTTTGGAAAACAGACTCCAAACGAAATTGTTGAAATGGTAAATCAGATTACTAATGGAACGAAATCTTTTGGAATCGCGTGGGCGGATTTAGTTGCAAATTCCAGTGACATTCGAAGTGCGAGGTTACTTGAGTTGCAAGGTCGTTTTATTGAGAAAGGCTCAGTAGAGGGAGGGGAAAGAATGTTACAAGTTCTACATCATGTTCGGAAAAACAGTTCATTGACGAAAACTAGAAAGAATCTAATTAGTAGTCAGAGGGTCAAAGTACTCGCCCTTTCTTTTGTTTCTTCAGTCGTTATTGGTATGATAGCAGCCATAGCGCCTCTACTCTCTTTCACCTTTTATCAAGGTCTTTGGATTAATGCTGATTATCCTTCATCTTCGATGCCGATTTTTATTCTAATTGCTTCTTCTCTCACTGTGATAATTACAGGGATACGACTGAATCAGACCGTTGGAGGATCATTGAGAACACTTTCGCTTAATCTGCTGGCGTTTGGCTGTACATTTATCCTCATATCGCATCTTATGTTATCACTTCTTTAGATGTGGAGCTTATATAACAAAGACTAGAGTAATTCTCGGGACCAATTATGATGTTCTTCAAGGTGATAGAAGAATTCATCCGCAATAAGAGAGGATCTCCACTTGTTGAACAAGGACTTCTTTTAGGACTTGCAATCCTTACAATTACAATCCTAATCACAGTAATTCTTGATGTGATGGGATGGTCCCAAGGACTCTTCCAATCCATTGTGATACAGCTAGACCAATTGAAGCAAGCTTTCTTGGGGTGGATTGGTGGATAATCAATTCAAGTTGTCAATGAATCTCTAAGTACTTGCGCTAGAAGTGGATTCAATTTTTTTCAGCCCTAGTCCCCTTAGAGGTTCAGCTCCAGCAATCGGTGAACCAATAAGGGAAATAGCTGGTTCTTGGTCCGCAGTAGTAGATTCTGATTTTCCATTTGTCGAATCAAGGGCCCGCTGCGTCAGCTCTTCCGTCTTGATTGAACTAATTACCTCCCCAGTCTTAGCTTGCTCTCCAGGCTTTTGGGCATGTTCAGTTCCAGTTGCATCTAATCTATAAAGCTGAAGTGAGGTCCAGTCGACATCTTCAAAGATTTCGACATTTCCTCGAAACCCAGGTAACACAGCGGAATTCCCCTCTAAGCCCGTTACTATAAGTAGAACTCTTACATAACCAGCAAAGTCAGGGATTATTCTGGCACCCCAGATTATTCTTGCGTCATGCCTCATTTGGCGGGTCACAACGTCAGCAACGCGTGTGGCTTCTTCAAGACTTAAGTCTGGTCCACCTATTACGTGAATGAGTGCACCTGTCGCGCCTTTTACGCTCAAGTCACCTAAGAGTGGGGAATGTAGTGAATTCTTCACTGCTTCAGAGATGCGATCATAATCTTTAGTCTCAGATTGTGTAGCTTCGCCTAACCCAACTAAAGCCACGCCTCCACCCGCTAATACGCTTCGTACGTCTGCAAAGTCAAGATTGATTAAACTTGGTAGACTAATAGTCTCTGTTACTCCTTTTACCATACTAGCAAGTATTTCATCAGCAACGCTAAAGGCTTCGTCAATTGGGAGATCTCTTGCGATTTCAAGTAATTTGTTATTATCAATTACTATCACGGTATCTGCATATCTGCGTAATCGTTGGAGCCCTCGATGAGCCTTATCAATTCTTGCGCCTTCAATTGTGAATGGTGTAGTTACCGTACATACAACTATGGCTCCATTTTGTTTTGCGATTTCAGCGATTACCGGAGCAGCTCCTGTTCCTGTTCCACCTCCAAGTCCAGCAGCAATGAATAGCAAATCTACTCCTCGAAGAAGGTTAGTTAAGTCTTGACGTGATTCTTCTGCCGCTGCAGCACCAAGCTCAGGAAAACCTCCTGTTCCTAATCCTCGCGTTATCGTTTTGCCAATTAGCATCTTTTTGTGAGCCTGTACATGATCAAGGTGTTGCTGATCAGTATTGACAGCTATACATTCTGCACCTTGTATTCCGATTTGAACTAGCCTATTTATGGTGTTGTTTCCACCCCCACCAATTCCTGCAACCATAATCCGAGCCCCAGGTTTTGAATACTGGGGAATTCTCTGCATAGGGCGTTGAGCGGCATCACGTACAAGTTTGGATAATCCACTGTTCAATCTTTATCACCTTATTTGCGGTTGGGGAGTACTCTGCTCCCAAAGCTCTTTTTTCAAAAGATCTCTTACTGCAATTCGAATCGCTTCGCTGCGATTTGGGTACAGCTTCTCGAGAATCAAACGTTCGATTCCATTAACATACGCTTCTGGAAGATTCACAGTAATCAGCTTCATGTTAATCAGAGCCAATCCTAGATGTTATCCTGAAAAGATGCTAGTATTATCCAGGTATTACCCATCTGTTTAAATGGCATAACTTTGAGCGAAACCTTTCATCATTGAAGACGCTTTTGTGTCTGTTTTAAAGAATATTCGATAAGAGCTAGTATTACCGATAATCGGGGCACAAAGAACGGAGAATGAGTAAATTGGAGTTGTATCAGTGGAGAAAAAAAAGTGTTCATTTCAACTTGATGATAACATTGCGGATTGGCGCCAATTGGGTTAAGAAAGTTTAAAAAGTGATGAACAGACGAGAGGATTATCTCCCCATCGCGGGGGTACCCGAGCATGGTCTAAAGAACGTTGAAGGCACGTTCTGACCAAAGGGGCAGGACTGAGGCTCCTGTGGTGTAGACCTTCGTGGGTTCGAATCCCACCCCCCGCACCACTTTCAATTCCTGAAGTTTTGTTGGTTTTTATACAGAAAACTGCTCCAACTTGTGGAGCTCAAAGAGAATGCCAGGCAAAATGATAGACCAATTTAATTTACATTTACAGAATATCAAAGCAGTTCCTGGCGTTGAAAACTCTATATTAGTTCAAAGAGATGGGTATCCAATTACAAGTGTTGGTGTATGGTTATCCGAGAACGAAATCTTTGGTTTATCTTCCTCTGCTGCAGCAATTTTGTCAGTAGCAAAACGTCTTCATGATGATTTGTCTTATGTTCTAATTGAAGGAGAGCGGAGTAAGTTCTTATTAGCGACACTTCCACGATCCACAAACTACTTCATTACAGTTACAACTCAAAGTCAAAGTAACTTAGGAGCTTTGTTTTTACAACTAGATAGGGCGATATCTCATCTGGACGAAGCACTATGGAATGAGCAATATATCCCGCCACTCCGATCATTCGAGACTTCAGAACGAACACAGATACGTAATGCTTTCAGCGTTAGGGAAGGGCCTCAGCGAAATTGGTCCACAGGTACCTTAAACTTGACCATCACTGAAAATGCCGCTCAACAGATCACCGCAATAGTGAGTGATTTTCTTCAAGCTCTACCCTCTGCTCAAACGGGAGAGGTATGTTTGGAAGGAGGTTACCTAATTCCAACACAGCGCTTTAATGAAGGTATGCGCATTTGGAATTCTACATTAACCTATACGCTCTTTGATACCTCGAGGAAGGTTGCTCAATTAGTCAAGAGAACAGGCATCCTCCAGGTTTTGTGTGATTGCACTTCAAAGCAACATTTCATTTATCGATTGGCAGGAGGCCATTTCAGCACACTAGTTCAGAAAGGTTCAACGCGTCTTGGCTTATTACGTTTAATAATTCCCAATTTCATTGCTGAAATCGAATCAGTCTTACAAAAAGCAACGACCACGAAAAAACCAGCCTTAGATGTGGATGGAATCCTGGAGGCAATTGCTCGATGAGTACATTTCTCGATAATGGTTTGTATACACTAGGAAGAAAGCAGTTAGCGATTGTGTTACGTTCAGTTTTGGATAGGTATCCGATAATAATATACAGCGAATCGCCCGAAGCTGTAGATCCGATTGCAGAATCTTTGGTAAAACTGGTACCACACCGCCGTGAAATGGTTTTTGGATCAGATTTCGTATCATCCTCGGAACATGAACAGATGGTTAACCACGAGAAAGGCGATTATAATGGAGAAAGGATAATTTATCGTGCGCCTTCATCTGCTGCACAACTAGTTCCCAGCCAAATATCCGATTTTCGAGGTTGGGTAATAGCAACAGATCAGAATAACGTATCTCCAATTCAGGAGGTTCTTAATCAGTCCTCAATATCTCCACTAACCTTGCACTTTAATGAAGGGAGGCTTAAAGTTGAATCGAATGGAAACTCAAAGGAATTCTCTGATACTAACTTTGAATTGAAGTTATTAGAAAAGGTAACATCTGAAACGAGAACAAGAATTGAAAGAATAACCCGAATTCTAAAGCGGGCTGCACAGGGAAAAGTTAGTGAACGGCTTGAAAAAAGTCTTGTTGACTTGAACCACGAGGAAGACCGTGTACGTCAGAGCCTGTATAAAGACCATATTAACGCGTTTGTTGAAGCTGCGTGGAGAGTCATGATTATTTTAATGCGCCTTCGCTTATTACAAGGTGTAGGAGTAAACTCGGTTATATCCGATAAAATGCTTCGACAAGCGATTGACTATAAGGCAGCAACCATAGACCGACTAATGGAGTTTATTAAAGCGGAATGGGGTGAAGACTTCCAGGCTTCAGTCCAAGAAGGTGCTGGACAGACTTTTGGAGATCGACTAGAGGGATTTTGGACAATTTAGAATTTTACGAGGGGAATTGTTAATGCTAATTGATTGGAGCCAACGAATCATCCAAACGAAGATTGTATATTATGGTCCAGCAATGAGTGGAAAGACGGTGAGTATTCGAGCCCTATTTCACAGACTAAACATATCATCTCGTCTGGAATCAATAGAAACAACCTCAGGAAGAACGCTTTTTTTTGACTACGGTCCCATCGAGCTGTCACATGGCGAATGGATTATTCAAATTCATATCTGGTCAGCGACAGGACAAGATTACTATGCAGAAACTCGGTCAACAGTTTTAGCAGGAACTGATGGCATCGTTTTTGTGGCCGATTCAAACCCAACTCTCATTAAAGAAAATCAGCGTTGTTGGGAAGAACTCAAAGGCTTCTTTGGTAACCGACTTGGAGGAGAACTTCCAGTTGTTTTCGCTTTGAATAAACGAGATATCTGGCCCGCTATCAACCGATTTGAATTTATCAATGCTTTGGAATTAAATGGCTCATCACAGATTTTTGAAACCATAGCAATCCAAGGGTCACATACACTTGAGATCTTACAAGGAATCCTACGGAAAATCTTGTTAGGATCAAACTTTGCACAACCCAAAAGAATAGGTACATAGCAACACATTTCCAATGCATTACGAATTGGAGTTTATAGTATGCAAAGCTCTTTCTTAGAAGATACAGTTGTAACCCTTTTACGATTAGCTGTCACTGATTTACCGAAGGATGTATCTACTGGTCTTAAACATGCACTCAAGAAGGAAAGTAACGAAACTGCAAAGAGCCAATTAAAAGCGATATTAGATAACATTAGGTTAGCTAGAGAACGTTCTATTCCTATGTGCCAAGATACTGGGATTCAGATTTTTTATTTAACTGTTGGATCTAAATTCCCCTTGCTTGAGAAGCTTCCAGAGATCATTAAACAGGCAGTTGAAAGAGCAACTCAAGAAATTCCCTTACGCCCAAACACTGTAGACCCTATTTTGCATCAGAACCCAGGGAATAATACAGGACTACATATTCCGTGGATTAATTGGCATATCACCGAAGGATCAGAGTTAGCAATAACTGCCTTACCAAAGGGAGGAGGATCAGAAAACGTGTGTCGGCTTGGGATGTTAACTCCAGGTAAAGGATTGAAGGGAATGAAACAGTTTGTAATTGATTCTGTGATTGAAGCTGGAGCCAAGCCCTGCCCACCCACAATTCTTGGAATAGGGATAGGAGGAGGAGCAGATATCTGTATGAAAATCGCCAAGGAACAGCTACTGAAACCTGTTGGACAGCGCCATTCTAACCCAAAGATTGCTAAAATGGAAAAGGAATTACTAGATGCTGTTAACCAGACAGGTATTGGTCCAATGGGTCTTGGTGGAGACACAACAGCTCTGGATGTCCATATTGACGTGGCAATGAGGCACCCCGCATCATTTCCGGTTGGTCTTGTCTTCCAGTGTTGGGCAGCAAGGCGTGCATCGGTAGTAATCACAAAAGAAGGTAATGTCGAATTTACATCTCATAAGGTCGAATAAAATGGCAACTTACAACTTAACAACCCCTATCTCAGAAGAAACAATTCGAAAACTTCGAGTTAATGATATCGTTTATGTTTCGGGAACCATTTTTACTGCTCGCGATGAAGCGCATGAACGGGCCCTTGAATGGTTCAAAGAAAAAAAGCCACTTCCAATCGATCCTCAAGGATTATGTGTTTTTCATTGTGGTCCCATAGTTCGACAAACGGATTCAGGTTGGGAGGTAGTTGCAGCAGGTCCAACCACCAGTACACGGATGGAAATGTTTGAAGACCGCTTTATCGAAGCGTATAGAGTTCGAGTTGTAATAGGAAAAGGAGGAATGGGTGCCAATACCACCGCTGCGATGAAACGCTTTGGTGCCGTTTATGGTGCGTTTACTGGTGGGGCAGCAGTTTTGGCTGCAAAGGCAATTCGCCGTATCACCCGCGCTGAATGGCTTGATCTTGGTATGCCAGAAGCCCTTTGGGTTATGGATGTTGAAAAGTTTGGTCCGCTTATTGTCTCCATTGACTCAACAGGTGAAAACCTCTTTCAGCAGGTAAGCAACAAGGTTGAAAAGAACCGAAAGAGGGCTTATAACTTGGCTGGTATCTAAGCAGCTTACTTTAAGCTATCTCCTCGATAAGAGGCTGCGAGAAGATCAGTGACATTCATTATTTTGATATCAGATTTCGCCCTTTTCACTTCATCTACTAACTGTATATAACAAAATGAACAAGATGTCGCAATTACATCAGGTTTGACTTCGCTGAGGATATCAAATTTAATTCCAGCGATGGTTTGAGAGAGCTCTCGGCGACCTGCTCTAACCCCACCTCCAGCCCCACAACATCGATCACTATCTTCAATATCGATGAATTCGAGTTCAGGAATCATTTTAAGCAGTTGTCTTGGTTCCTCTGTGATTCCTTGATGCCTATTAAGATGACAGGGGTCATGGTAAACAACTCGTATGGGAAGAGGCTTTAGATCCTTTGTATTTAGGCTTTCCAAACCAATTTGGTGAACCAAGTATTCATTGATATCAAAAGGCTCGAACTCATAAGGAGGTTTATTTGATTCATGAAGCACTACAGGCCAATCCTGTTTAATGGTTGACATACAACCAGGGCAAAGCGATACAACCTTTTTTACTCCAAGTTTTTGGAAATAATCTGTATTACGAACAACCATATCATAAGCAATGGATCTAGCTCCTGTTCGAAATGCAACGCTTGTGCAACATACGAAATCCTTAGGAATGTGTACACGAACCTTGTTGCGTTTTAGTACTTCAACAACATTCAAGCCAACATTTTGAATTCTCAAATTAATTAAGCAACCCGGAAAGAACATCACTTCATCTACGGGGTTTGATACTTCGATTACTTCCGGTAATTGATCTGTGAGTGGAGGGGTCTTTACATCAATGGCGTAGCCAGTTTCTTCAATTTGCTCAATGAACCCTTTATGTCCTTCTAAGGGTCCCAGTTCTCGTTCAGCAGCCAGAGCACGAAGACCTTCAACAGCTGTTCTTCGGGTATCAATATGCTTGGGAATGCAAACTTCTTTGCAAATTCCACAGCTTGTACAATCATATAATCCGCTACTTACAGCGAGTTGCACTCGGTCTCCTTGATCACGTGGATCGAATTCAAAACTAGCGAGTTCGCGCATAGCAATTGGACCAGGATATTCCTGTTTGGCAGATGCCACTGCAGGACAAGCAGCATAACAGGAAAAGCATTCGATACATGAACGTAGTTCCATCGCCGCCGAGATTTCGTCACGGGTTAATTTTTCAGGACGGTCAGGGGCTGAGGTTCGTTCTAAATAGGGACGCAATTTTTCTAATCGCTTAAATCCAGGTCCCAAATCAACGACTAAGTCACGAATCACAGGGAAATTTGGTAGAGGTTCGAGAACATAATCTTGAGTGGGATCAACAACTGTGCGACAAGCTAAACCGGGCACACCATTGATATTTATTGAACAAGATCCGCATTGGCCAGTTCGACAGTTCCATCGATAGGCTAAGCTTGAATCGAGATTTTGGAAGATGTAGTGTAAAGCATCCAGAACACCTTGCCGATCTGTATAGGGAACTTTGTAAGTTGTAAAAGTGGGTTCATCATCAATATCTGGGTTATAGCGTTGAATTCGGAATTTAATAAGCTGATTTTTGCCCATTTCGCTTACCTCTAGTTACCGTCAGTTTTTAATCCAGGGCGGATTCCATTTCGTGATATTTACGGGTGTTCGAGTGAGGCCCATTTTTGTTTTCTTTCTAGAGATCACAATGTTCACGAACCATCGTTTATTATCCGGTTTTGGATAGTCGGTCCGGTAATGTGCGCCTCTGGATTCCTTTCGTAACAAGGCTGAACGTATGATCATTTCAGCGACAAGTGTCATGTCTTGCAATTCAAGTGCGCTAATCCATTCTGTGTTATAGCGTGTGGCTTTGTTTTGAACTGCGAGCTTTGAACTAACTTGCTCTTGTTGTTGTTCAATGAAACTAAGAGCAGAATTTAGGTCTTCTTCATTTCTGAATAACCCTGCTTTATCCCACATACAACGTTGAAGGCGTTTTGTTTCGGTTGAAGTACTAAGCCCCTCATTTCTTTCAAGAGGAGCCATTACACGCGAATGTTCCTCCTGTATCAGTTTCCTGTCAAGAGAAGGCGTTGAATTATTTGCTGCATATCGTGCGGCAGAGTCCCCTGCAAGTTTGCCAAAGACCTGTCCTGCAGCTAATGCATTTCCACCTAACCTGTTACCTCCATGAACTCCCCCTGCAACTTCTCCAGCTGCAAAAAGACCTGAAAGATTTGTCTCAGTGGATGAATCGATTCTTAAACCACCCATAACGTGATGGGCTGTGGGAGTAACTTCCATTGGTTCATTTCGTATGTCGATGCCAATGTCCAGAAAGTCTTCAAGCATTGTGGGAAGTCGTTCCTCAATTATTCTTGCAGGAAGAAAAGAAATATCGAGATAAACTGCTTCATTTTCCGTTCCTCGACCTTCACGAATCTCAGTAGCAATTGACCGAGCAACTTCATCACGTCCGGCGAGTTCCAAAAGACGAGGATTATAATTCTTCATGAACCGTTCGCCATGACTATTAAGAAGAATTCCACCCTCACCTCGTACGCCTTCAGTAACTAAACGCCCTCGTGCGGCCGGTGGAATTGCAGCTCCTGTAGGGTGAAACTGAAATTGCTCCATATCAATCAATTCCACGCCAGCCTTGTATGCCATTGCGTAGCCACTTCCTACATCTGCTTGAGCGTTTGTCGTGACATCGTATATTCGCCCAGCACCACCTGCCGCCATAACAACAGCAGGTGCACGAAATACTTTGAATTTTCCACTTCGAATTTCGATTACAGAAACACCTGCTATCCGGTTCTTGTTTCGAAAAAGTGATGTTGCGAACACTTCATCAATAATTTCTATTTGCCTTCTTCGAAGCTCGTCTGTTAGTGTTGATAGAACTTCATGACCTGTTCGATCCCCTGCATAACAAGTCCGACGATACGTTTGGTGTCCAAATGGTCGTTGCATTATGAGCCCGTCTGGCGTTCGAGAGAAGATTGCACCAAAATTTTCTAAATCAAAAACTCTTTGAGGTGCTTCATTCGCTAATATTTCTGCTAGTTCTTGATTATTCAAATAAGCTCCAGCATTACATGTATCCTGAGCATGGATTTGGCATAAGTCATCAGGATCAAGATTTGCGAGCGCGGCATTAATTCCGCCCTCAGCCATAACAGTGTGAGCCTTTCCGAGGATATCTTTTGTTATTATTGTGATCTCTTGATTCGAGTTTGAGGCAGCGATTGCTGCGCGACAGCCTGCCCCACCTGCGCCTATCACCAAAACATCTGTATCGATTACTTCAAATGTCACTTTGATTCACCTAGTTTTTTCACTAAATCACTAATTGCTTCGGGTATATCGGCACTCTTAGCCTTGATTGAAAATCTGCTGCTTATTGGCTTCATCAGAACTTGATTTATCCATTCTGATGTTTTGTTTTGTGCTGATTCATAATCCTTAGCTTCGATGTTTCTATCAACTCGCATAAAGAAGTGATAAGGTTCGCTTTTTGAGCTTGGTTTTGAAATTACCCAGAAGGATTTGCCTCCCTCAGGGACATTAAGCGCCCCGGTTATTTCATACCACTGTTCAATCCTGATTTTTCCTTGCTCTTCTCGATTAATGCTAACCATGGTCATTTGGATATTTCGAAGGTCAGAAATATTCTGCAAAATTTGCAGGAGTGATTGACTTGATTTTTTAAGCTCATAATCGTCAATACTGACTTTAATGTAACGATCTGTCCGAAATATTGGCATGAATGTAGGCACCTCGACTGGGCGTTCCGCTCCGGCAAAGTCCTTAGGCGTCTTAAATTTTACTCATTTAGTTGAAAAAATCCCAAGGATGTTTGGAAGTTTGACCATTTTACGTGTTTTTAGCCAAAAGTGCTAGGAGTTTATAGATGAGGATGGATCTGCCAATTTTTGTAAGGTATGAGCAGACGATTTCAACTCTATGTGGTAGTTTTTCAATTGTTTTATTTTCGTTGCTAATTTTTCTTATTTTGAATCCTTTACTGATTACTAGTAGTGTCATTCTTCCCCTGATTATCCTCATCTTCTCTCTCTTCACAATTCGATCATTCATTCGTGAGCGCAAAGAAGAATTGTTTAGTATTTCATCACCAACGATTTTTGAACCAGGATTCCTCGTGTTGCAGTCTCCTATGAAGCGGTGTGCAATCTTTTTCTCATATAACATTGCTGTTGTGAATTTCCAAAATGCGGTGCTTCAAAAAGCATTAACAATAATCTTCAAGATTTTACCAATCTCCTCAATAATCGCACTAGAATGGAAAATGAGGGAAAGCTGTTTCATTACATTCTATATTAGACTAGAAAAATCGTCATTCTTGATACAGGCAAGAGAGTTACTAGATACAATAAGTAAAGGCCTTGAGAATGCGCTCGGATCCCAACAAGTACGTATTCTGAATGGCGATGAGCTGATGAATCATTTCTCTTTAGGAATACCAGGGCGTTTCGAGAAACTTTCCATTGGTAGTAGAAATGAAATTCACATTCACACCAACGAAACGAAAACTAGGAGAGTTTTTGCCACTGTTTGTGCAAAGAATGACACTGCATTAGCCAGTGTGCTATCAGAACTAGAACCCTCTCAATATGCCCACATAATCCTCCCAATGAAGAAGGTTCAACAGGGAACAGAAATTACACATTCGTTGACTCTTATTTTCAATAATATCAGTAAATATGATTCAGTAAAAAAACAGCTGTCCACTTTGTATTCTCTAAATAGTATTCCCGCTCCGAAATCATTGAGATACTTCGGAGATTTACTATCAAGAAATCATGTTAAAGAACCTGCTACTAAATCCACTTTTGGTGAAACGGCACAATTTATCATTAAAATGCTTTCAACAAGATGGCCTTTGCGAACAGCATCAATACCCAAGCCATTAGATTCACAAACATCGAAAGTAAACCTAATCGATTCTCGAACATGGAGAGAAAGAATCTTCGAACAACTTGCAGACCTAAGGATTAGTTTTTCAAAAGATAGCCTCCTTTTTATTGATAAGCTACCGATGAGGGTGGACGCACAAGCAAACAACCTGGTAATCTTTGTTATTCCCCCTTCAAGAGAAGAACATATCCAATGGCTGCTGAAACAACTAAAGACGTTATTAGAAAAGGACAACTCAGTTCATATCGTTCTGTTGTTTCATTCAGCGAAGAATGCTGAAAGTGCACAGTCAACACTTCTTAACATAACCAAGATAGATAGGATTTCTTTTGTTAGTAGTAAAGAGGAGTTCGTGTTACTTCTAAAAAGACTTAAACTCGGGCAACAAAACTCAGAAAATCAGATACCTCAAGTAGCTTAGAAAGCTCTTTAAGGACAATATTATTCCTCCAAGGAAGGTGGCGCACATGGTTAAGAAGAATAAACCTGTTTCAAAGCAACCGTCAAAAAGTGCAAAAGAGAAGGAAGAAACGAAAAGCCGAAGTCACGAAACTGTACGACGTGAGCTAATCATCAGCGAAGAACAAAAACAAGAAATGGAGAAAGAAATTCCCACAATGCGAGTAATTACTCCAAGCTCCATTGCACAAAAATATGGAGTTAGAGTAAGTATCGCAAAGGCTGTATTGACGGAGCTAGAAAAGAAAGGTCAAATTCACCGAGTAACTTCAGAAGGAAAGTTCAAACTTTATTCCAAGACGCCTGCATAATGGGGAAAACAAGTGAACACTCCTAAGTTTTCTTCACAGATTCCTGTAGAATTCGCTCTGAGCAATAAAGTAATTTTACAAGCTGAACTACGTAGCGTTCTATCCCCACGGACTATCGACAAGATACTCAAAGTACTTCCCATTAACAGTCGAATACACATTTGGAAAAAAGAACTATACTTTGAAATTAGAATTCGCATGGGATCTGAAAAAGCAGTTTCCACATGTAATGCTGGAGATATTGCTTATTGGCCTCAAGGTGACGCCATCTGTTTGTTCTTTGAAAACATGACGCCATATGGTAAGGTTAATCCAATTGGTCAAATCAAAACTGAGAGTTTTGGCGATGTTTTTGAATCTTTGCGTTCTGGAATGCCCATAACTTTTCGAAAGACCGATTAGGTTTTCAACGAATCTAGAGTGCATGGCTTAAGTAAGCCTTTTTGAAAACACAACCCCATTTCAAGATAGAACTAATGGTTAGACGCGGAAATGTTGGGGTTTAATTATTCTTTCAAAATAAAAGAGCAGAATGAAGCGCTTACCTATGGGACTAGTGTTATTAGCAATCCTTGTTCTTCCCTTTACATTACCAGTAAATTTTGTAAGAACAGAGGATTGTTTCGTTCAGATTGTTTCTGTAACCATAAATCAATCCTCTGTGGAAATTGGTGAGCAGCTAGAAGCTAATCTTGTATATGATTTGTACTACGATCAAATGGACCCTTTGGGAATAGGCGCAATAGGCGTTTCAATAAGAGTCCAAGGGACACCTTCTCCACTCATAGTCCATGAATTTACAAACACTGGTTTTGGCATTCATGAAGTAATCGCCTTTGATATCTCAGCTTATGATTGGAGCCCAAATGAAACAGGTCAAATTGGAGAAATTCAAATCGAAGGATGGGTACAAGATTCAATTGGGTCCATGACAGACCAAGTACAACAGCAATTTATTGTACACCGAAGCAATCTACTTCTCGAAATCTATTCACAACCAATGCAAATCACATTTCATGAGATTCTTAACCTTTCAGGAGCACTTAGTAATCCACATAATTCGTCTCTAGACGTTTCTAACCACCCAATGTTAATCTCAGTTATTCAGAACAATCAAACCATAAAATCCTGGAACAGCCAAACCGATATAGTTGGTAATTTCACTCACCCCATCAATTCCAGTGTCCTGGGAACAGGAGACTTCAGTTGCAAGGTTTTTGCATTAAATTCTGATGATTATAAAACCGCCAACTCATCGGTCTCATTTAACATTAACCCAGCAAATATTAGTCTGTCAGTAATGGTCAATACCACTTCAGTTCAGACCTATTATCCTTTGATGAAAAATAGCTCTCTCCTTGTATCTGCATCCCTACAATGTGATATAGCCGATCATGAATTCAAAAATGCCAATGTAACCTGTCATTTGGGCAATATAACAAAGACCTTAGCCTACACTGGATCAAACACCTTTTCTACAGCCATAGAAGCACCATCAATAGCCGGTGAATATGTGCTCGCTGTATCAGCGATAACTTACAATCATTCCTTAACAAACACTTCAATTCCGATAATGGTCGAACAGCGAGATGCCATTTTAATATTAACTCCAAACTGCACAGAAGCGACCTTGGGCGATACTATAGGATTTACTTTGAAAGCAGTTGATTTCGCATCGTTAATTCCAATATCAACGAAAACTTGCTCTATCTATTTGTATAATCAATCAGCATGGACTCTTTTAATCCAAGTTCAACTCGATTACGAGGGACTGGCGCAATTCCAATGGCAGACCCAAAACGTCGGAGACAATGATTTTTTGTTCAAAGCAATTTTTCATGGACTTCCTGAATATAACATTACAACTATCAATGTCAATGTGACAAATACACATGATATTCGTTTCATTTGTGATTCCATCCTTCACCGAATTCGACCCGATCATGTAGAATATGTCATACAACTTACTACCTTGGATTTCCAGCCCATATCAAATATATCGATAAGCCTCATAGAATGCGTGTCAAATACTACGTGGTGTGTATCAATAACCAATTCTTCGGGATTTGCTACTCTGGTATGGGATATTGAAATTGAATATCCACTAGGTCAGCATGAGTTTTACCTCAGCGCAGAACAAGGAACCACCCTTCTTGAAACAATTCAGATAACAGTTCTAATTTTTGAACAAACAGTTTTGGAATTAGTTTGATTTGCTCAAGATCCCTTCAAGAAAACTACACATTATTTAGCTACTTTAGGAATTAATTCTAGTCACACACCCCTACATTAACAAGACTTGTTTAGAACCAAAAACCTGGAGTAGAAGCATGACTCGAAAAGAACGCTTAGAAGAATTACTGGAATTGATGAAGAACCCTGACCATATTCGCAATGTTGGGATTATTGCCCATATTGATCATGGAAAGACTACGTTAACTGACTCGCTGCTTGCTAATGCTGGAATGCTTTCTAACAATCTTGTTGGTCAAGCACGTGCATTGGATTACTTAGAAGAAGAGCAACGGCGAGGAAACGTTTTTGCGAAAAATCGCAAGCGCCTCAATCACCATCAAGTCAGCTAACATCTCTCTTCTCCATGAATATCATGGATCTCACTTTGTGGTAAATCTAGTTGATACTCCAGGCCACGTTGATTTCAGTGGTAAAGTAACCCGTGCCTTACGAGCTATAGATGGAGCTATTGTAGTTGTAGATGCCGTGGAAGGTGTTATGGCTCAAACTGAAAGTGTAATACGATCAGCAATTAAAGAAAGAGTAAAACCCGTTCTTTTTATTAATAAAATCGACCGGCTCATTCGTGAACTAAAACTATCATCGAAACAAATCCAGGAACGATTAGCAAAAATAATTCAAGATGTAAACAAAATCATTATCTTTGTATCTGATGATAGTGATGGACCTTGGATAGTTAATCCCGATCTGGGGACGGTGGCGTTTGGCTCTGCCATCCATAAATGGGCTTTCACAATTGACCTAATGCAGACAGCCAATCTTCACTTTAATGATATAATCAAAATCTATCAGGACCAAGAGATTGAGAAGCTTAGCGAAGTTCTACCTATACATGAACCTATCTTGAACATGATAACGAGCAATCTGCCATCCCCCAAGCGGGCTCAAGAATACCGTGTGAAAGATATATGGAAAGGCGAGATTTCTTCTCAAGCAGGCAAAGCTCTTCGTTCCTGTAATTCAGAAGGCCCACTGGTAATTGGTGTTACCAAGGTAATTTCTGAATCGAAACATGGACTGATTGCCGTTGGTCGGCTTTTTTCAGGCACCATTCGAAAAGGAACTCAGGTTCGGCATTACCCATCCAAATCAATTTTCAAAACACAACGAGTTACCCTATTTATGGGGTCTCGTCAAGTTGTCGTCCCCTCCTTAACAGCTGGCAATATTTGCGGCATTATTGGATCCGAAGAGATACAGTCAGGGGATACTATAACAGGACAAGATCCACCTGAAGGGATGGTACCTTTTGAAGAAATTACTTACCTAAGTGAACCAGTAGTAACTATCGCTATTGAAACCAAAAGAACGAAGGATTTACCTCGACTACTCAGTTACCTAGAAAGCATTACAAAAAGTGATCCAAATCTAATCTACTCAGTTAATGAACAAACAGGAGAAAATTTACTCTCTGGTCTTGGTCTTTTGCACTTAGAAATTGCAGTTAAAGATATAGAAAAAACCGGGATAGTTGTTTATGCCTCAGATCCCATTGTTCTTTATCGAGAAACCGTAAGAGAAAGTGTATCTTTAGAAAAATATCACCAAAGCCCTAATGGAAAGAACGCTTTGCGCATATCGGTGAATATCCCAAGCGAGACTTTCGTCGAGGAAACATTATGGCAAAAGGATTCTCGGGGAAATCTCCTTGTTAATCTGACAGATAAGACAATCCCACATGGTGAGAAAGAGTCAATCATTGAAGGATTCAATTGGGCAATGGAAAGGGGGCCCATGTGCGGTGAACCCATAGGAAATACTTTGATTCAGATTATTGATATTCAACTGAGCCCTGAACCAGCTGAACGGAGCAGAGTCGAACTTATGTCCCTAATGCGCGAAGCGATTTTCCTTGGATTCAGAAAAGCAGGCACTGCACTACTCGAACCAATATATAATATTGAGGTCAGCGTACCTGTCGACTTTCAGAAAGAGACTGTCAAAGTCATTATGTCAAAAAGGGGAAACGTAGAAGACGTAAAATTCAAAGAAGAGTGGGTTTCAATCTCGGGATCGTTACCTGTTTCAGAATCCTTTGATCTAGCTGACACATTACGCTCTAATACCGCAGGAAAAGCTATTTGGCAAACAAAATTTGCTCGGTGGCAGGTTATCCCTGAAACCCGAGCAGACGAAATAATTCAACAAATTAAGAAGAGAAGAGGATTGAGTTAAGGAGGACACCATCATAAGAAATCGTATAACTGTAATTGGAAGTAGTGGAAGAGTATCTAGAGAAATTACTACCTTAGCTGAAGAGATTGGTCGTGTTATTGCTCAAAACGGAGCAATCTTGATTTCAGGTGGAAAAAACGGGGTCATGGAAGCAGCCTCAAAAGGTGCAAAATCTGCCAACGGTATAACAGTCGGAATTTTACCCGAAGCCTACGAATCTGCAGCTAATCCCTTTATTGATATACCACTGCCCACTGGGATTGGATATGCAAGGAATTTTATCAATATCATTTCAGGCAATTCTATAATTAGCCTAGCTGGTTCGAGTGGAACCTTAAGTGAAATTGGTTACGCTATTGCTCTTGAAAAACGCCTTATTTTGATGAAAGGAACAGGTGGCGCAACAGAGATGATAATTAACCATATGGACTTGTTTCCCAATGCCGATATTCATACCGCTGAAAATGGTGAAGAAGCGGTAAGAATAGCATTAGATCTTGAAAACCCCTGAATTCAAATTTTATCCTATAATCACTAACCAAGGGGGATTGAAGGCCAGCCACTGCATGGCAATGAAGAGAAGAATACCTCCGATAACCATATTCCTGCCTTTCTTGGAATCAAAACCAGTGAACCAGTATATGAATCCAATTGCGATGAGTAAGGCCGAAGTAAATGTCCCAAAAAGAATCACAACCCCCCAACCAACTATCAGATAGTAGGTAATCTGTTCTAAGAGGTTTTGAAATTGAAGTTGTGAAGCTTGAAGTAAAATCGCTGTTTCACCCTTCATCTTGTTGCGAATAGCTACAAAAACTCCCAAAAAATTACTCATCTCAACAAAAGCAAGGGAATTAATAATTTCATGAAGATACGTTTGTACGGGGTCATTGAAATGTGGAAGTTCACAAGAAACGATGCTGTAACTGTATGGTCTCAAGATATCATTAGAAAACGATTACAAAGATATCGTTCCATAATCGATCTAAAGCTACCAGCACGTTACCTTTTAGCTCGAAATATTTCAGTAGATCTCTCAGATACCATGACAATGGCAGACCTCTGGAAATCTCATAATAATGCACGAAAAGATTTCAAAAAGCTGTTTCGAGAAGTTAAAGAAACTGGTGAAGCTGATGTTCAAAACACTACAACACCCTCATTTTTAGACCTTAAAATTCAACTAGCTAACCGTATTATTGAAAGCTGTACCTTTTGTGAGCGCCGATGTAAGACCAACCGTGTGAAACAACTCGGATATTGTAGAGTGAATAACACCAGTTACGTATCATCAGCATTCCTTCACTCAGGAGAAGAAGCCCCCCTCGTCCCATCAGGGACGATTTTTTTCAGTGGATGTAATTTTCGTTGTGCCCATTGTCAGAATTATGACATCTCCTGTAACCCAAAAAATGGTCGAGTAATTTCTCACCAACAATTAGCTTCAATAGCAGATGAACTAGCATCACAAGGAGCAAAGAACATTAACTACGTTGGAGGCGAACCCACGCCTCATCTTCATACAATACTCGGGTCGATGAAACACCAGCAATTCAACATTACCCAACTTTGGAATTCCAATATGTACCTATCAGAAGAAGCAATTGATCTCCTTACTGATATCATCGATTTTTGGCTTCCAGACCTCAAGTATTTCTCTGATGCATGTGCAGAAAGAATCTCTGACGCCAGCAACTATACACCCGTTGTTACACGAAATATCAAAACCGCTTATCTTAAGGGAACAAATGAAATGATCATTCGTGTTCTTGTTCTTCCAAATCACCTCCAATGTTGCGTAATTCCCATCCTCGATTGGATTTCACAAAATACTCCCAAAGCCCTCGTTAACATCATGGCACAATATCGCCCCCTTTGGCAGGTCCTAAAGCAACCGGACAAATACGCCGACATCACTTCTCGAGTCTCACAAGATGAAATGAAACAAGCTTACGACCATGCAGAAAGACTCGGTTTAGAATTCCGTTCAGTGAGCTAACTCACTTTACAAACGTCGGTATTTGTGGGGTTTTTCAAGGAAAGCTGCTATTTTTCTGATGTAGGCCTATGCGACTCAATCTAGACTTGGTAGCTAAACAACTGAAATGCAAGCCGTGGCAAAAAATTTCTAATACTGAAGCCACGACGCCAGATCAGATACTGGATTATTGGTTGCCACCCATTCTACCAGAGATGATAAGAGACGATTTCCAAGAATTCTTCGCAGGGAAACTTACAGGTAAACTTGGTTGGCTTCGCAGTTGCATGGACTCATCCTTTACTTCCTTCAAAGTAGTATTCTCCCCCGGTGGCTACCGGGGATTAGCGGATTTCATCGAATGGGATGGCAAATTAGATGGGCGATTCCTTGAGCTCATACTTCCACTTCTTCAGTCGATTGCAGAATGCACAACTACGCCATTGTCAGTAAAGCAGTTCTGGACATTAGCAACTGAATTGTGTAAGTTCACGATTTTCCCTTTGTCACCACTTGATGTTCGTATTATCAAGACTTTTAGTACAATGCCAATGATTACGATACCTGCGCTAGCACGATTACTCAAAACCTCTTACAAAAAGACACGAAGCCGATGGAACCGACTACGCAGATTGAACATCTGTCGAATCCCCGCACAGTTAAACTACCGTCGTCTAGGATTGATTCCTATCTTCATTGAACTCCATGATACGAAAACCTCGATTAGTAGTCCCTATATTCTCTCGTATAGTGAACTTGCAGGAAATGTTAGACGCGCCCTGTATTTCATGGTCGTACCCGAGGATCAGATAACCCAGCTTCCAAGTTTCCTTACCCGCCATTTCGGTACAACATACACCCTCTATCATGTCGAAGATGTAGGTCAGACCATTGAGTTCACTCACTATCAGATAAAAAGAGAACGCTGGAGTATCGACTGGCGAAAGTTGTTTATCGGAGCCCATTTACTTCACAATTCCGATTGGAGTCAACAATCCGAATTCCAAAGCGATGGTGAAACCAACCCACATAGATTGTACATTCCAGACAACAAGGATAAGAAATTGATTCCTTTACTGGCATCAGATGCACGGATGAAGCTAGAAAAGCTTGCATCTATTGCTGGCATGAGCGTATCTCAGGCCAGTCGCCGAAAATCAAGATTGATTGAACTTGAAGTCCTTCAACCAAAACCAATCATAAGAAGAATAGGATTGCTAGAAGATGTCATAATTCGCATAAAAGAAAATGATTCACGCCTACTGGGAATCGTCAACGAATTACCCCAGGCATGGACGAGAAAACTAACTGAATATCATACCGGCGGAAAGGAGCTCTTTGTATATGCCACTTTACCGCCCGGATCCTTTGCCATGATTCGGTATTATCTGAGCAAATATATTCATACCGAATCGGATGTGTTCATCAGTGGTCCTGAAAATGGTGGTTGGCCTTTAACCTTTGACACCTTTGATTCGGAAAGTGGTTGTTGGGTTTGGGAGGAACCTACAGTACATGAGGGTTCTAGAGTCACTGCATTTGATACGAGACCTAGAGTAAGAAAGGCAGCCATGAAATGAACAGAGGTGGTCTGAATCAGTATTTTATTGATTGTTATTCTCTTTTCGACTATCACCGTATCACCTATTCCAGTACCATCTCCACACATTGGAGGCTTCAGAGGTGAACCTATCTCACTTTCAGTTCAATTGAGAAGCCAAAGTGGCATTCCAATTGACAACGCCACCGTGCTTTTTTTCCATGAAACTCAAAATTCGCTTTTAGGAAAAGCTGTCACCAATACAACTGGATTTGCGATGTTTGTCTGGATAATACCGACCAATCATTCACTCGGTCCCGTTCAGTTAAATGCTACATACCGAGGGGACCCTGAAAGGTATTTTCTTCCTAGTATGGTCCATATTCCCGTGACCATATTTAGTAGGCTTCATAACGACGTCCAAGTGAGAGATGATCAAGGTTATCCCGTAGATTCACTGATACGAATTGGGCAGCGCGTGCTTTTTTACACAACAGTTACCGATGAGAATTCACAACCAGTAGCCAACATTACAGTCCAGCTAATAATGGACTCAGACACGATACTCGCAATAAAAACTACATCACTAAATGGTTCCTTGGTGTTTACTTGTCTCCTAAATCAAACAACGAAACCCTATGTAATCTTTACAATTAGAAGCCTAAGTTCAGAATACTATAATGGAACAGATAGTGTTGTCCAATTATGGATACAAAACTCAACAGTACACTTCTTAGGACTTCCCATCTTTTGGCACCCATCAAATGGATATACTCTTCAGGGAAGATTAGTTGGATGCTTTGGAGAAGGTGTAGCTAACGCAACAATTGAGTTGCTACTCGATTCTAATTTTCATCTGGAAACAACACAAACTACGAATTATGGATCGTTTATCTTTAATTTACATGAGCACATTGAAACTGTCCGAAATAACGAATTCATAATAATTCAGTTTCCGGGCTCACTAGGTCAAAGCCCTTCAAGATTCTTCATCAGAATAATTTCTAGTCCTCCATATAATCCCTTTACACACTCAATTGATCCCTTAACGCCTACGGCATGGCTTTCCTTGCTCCATCAAGTAAGTATAGTGGTTGTAGGTTGTTTGACAGTGAGTAGCTCCATTCTCACCCTAAGAATGAAAAAATCTACAAAACGCATTGTCTCACATTGAAATATATGAATTAGTACTTGTACTGTAGAAAGCTTAATCGAAGAGCATCTCACACTTAATCCGAGGTAAGCTAGTATATGTCAGAGCATTGGATGTGGACAGAGAAATATCGTCCGAAGAAACTCAAAGATATCATCGGCCAGAAACCAATTACAGATCGCCTAGAACGATTTCTTGAAGAACAGGATCTACCACACCTTCTCTTTGCGGGTCCTGCAGGCACTGGAAAAACAACGGCTATCATCGCATTTGCAAATGAATTGTATGGAGACAATTTTGCAGGTAACTTTGTTGAATTGAACGCCTCAGATGAACGAGGGATTGATGTGATTCGAAACCGGGTGAAAAGCTTTGCTCGTACACGTCCTTTGGGAAATGTCCCATTCAAAATCATATCATTAGATGAGGCTGACAGCTTAACACGTGACGCTCAACACGCACTACGACGAACAATGGAACGATTTGTTAGTAGCTGTCGGTTCTGCTTGATCTGCAACTATTCAAGCCGGATAATTGACCCCATACAGTCTCGATGTGCTATATTTCGGTTTCCACGGTTAGAAGAAAGCGAACTTACTAAAAGAATTCAATATATAGCAAAACAAGAACAGGTTAAGTTATCAAAAGATGGCACTGAAGCAATTATCTATGTATCTGGTGGGGATTTACGACGGGCAATCAATGTGCTTCAGGCTGCTTCAGTCATTCAAAAACAAGTGGATGCTGATGCTGTTTTTATAACAACAGGAAAAGCGCGTCCTACCGATATTAATCAAATGCTCCAATCAGCTCTAAACGGGAATTTTCTAGAAGCTCAAGAGAAACTACGAAATCTCTTGATTTGGCAAGGATTGTCTGGAACCGACATTATCCGGCAAATCCATCGTGAAGTTTTAAAGCTTGGAATCAATGAGTTGGTGAAAGTACAGCTAATAGATATGGTTGGAGAAGCCGAATTTAGACTAGTTGAGGGAGCGGACCCTGAGATACAACTAAGTCATATTCTCGCAAAATTTGCACTACTAGCACAGCAAAGTGAAAACCAACAATGAAAGGCCAACCATGGACATTAAAATATAAACCTAAAAAAATTAGCAGTCTTGTGGGAAATAAGGCAGCTATTAGCAGAATTGCAGCATGGCTGAAAGATTGGCCTAAAAGTATTATTCGTAATCACCGTGGTCTCATCTTATTTGGTCCTTCAGGCGTTGGCAAAACGTTAGCCGTATACACAATCGCAACTGAATTCGATTATGAAGTGTATGAAATTAATGCCAGTGTCAAAAGAAGCAAGAAGGCAATAACCGACCTATTAAAACTCTCAACAAAAACTGGAACTCTTACCATGAAACGAGGGCGAGTTGTACTAATTGATGAGCTCGAAGGATTAAGTGGGAAATCGGATAGAGGAGCAGCGTCAGCAATAAATGCTCAACTAGCGTTAGCGAAAGTTCCAATCATTCTAATCACCAATGATATTACTGATCCAAAAATTCGACCTTTGCGTAAGATATGTACTGTAGTTGAGTTTGAACCAATCACAGAGGTAGAGATTGTAGATAAACTCAAAGCTATTTGCACCGAGGAATCACTCACATTTGAAGAATCAGCCTTAGAGATGCTTGCATCTAACTCACGTGCAGATCTTAGAGCTGCAATCAATGACTTACAAAATCTAGGAGAAACCGGAAAAAAGATTACTTGCAAAAGGGTGAGGGATTTCATCAAATCCAGGGATTTAACCATTGATATAACGAAAGCTCTTGAAAGAATTTTTTACGCCGACAGCTGGAGCGAGGCAATTTCCGCAGCGAACCAGACAGATGCATACCCTGATGAGTTAATACGATGGATTAGTAATAACATTCCATTAGTCTATCCTGATTTAGATCAGCAAGAAAAAGCATGGGAATATCTATCAAGAGCCAGCATCTTCAATCGGCGAATAACTCTCACACAGAACTGGCGATTACTTCCCTACTCCAAACAACTTATGAGCATATCCGGGTCACTTGTCGGTGGAACACCATCTGAAAAACGACCTGAGTTTCATTACCCTGAATGGATTCGTCAAATGGGCTTTTCCCGCGGTGTACGCCAAAAGAGATCCCTGATAGGTCAGACCCTTTCCCCAATTGTTCATCTTTCTTCTAGAAAAGCATATGATGAATATAAGATTCTACTTAAAGTCCTAATCAAAAAACCTGAAATGCGAGAGGAAATCCAGAGAGAACTCGAGCTACCAAACGAGCTAATACAATTTCTTATGAAAGACTAATGATAGTTTATTCAGCCTTCTCCCAAAGTTCGATAAATCGCCGAAGGGCTAGTGCTCGAAGGTTCTCAATTTTGTAGCGATATATCCTAATGCGCCCGAAAGTCTTTTCCTGAACCAGCTTTGCTCGTTCTAGAAGATAAAGGTGCCTTCGTGTTGTACTGTGATTCAGCTTTGTTCTCCTCGCAATCTCAGAGATGTTCAACTCTCCGCACTCAGCCAATAGACGGATAATCTTAATTCGTCCACGTGAAGAGAAGAGAAGCTCTATGGGGATTGAGTGATCATCGGGAACCTGCTCAAGGATTGTGGTTCGAGGTTTCTTAGTCATCTTTTCCATTACCTTTCCTTTTTTCGAGGAGTAATTCGAGTTCAGTTTCTAGAACGGATGCAGGAATATCAGGTAAGCTAATTAGAGTAGTTTTTCCGCGTTGTCCACCGCTTGAGATCTTCGTAGAGAGGATTCCTAAGCCTACAAGGTCTTGAATGTACGCCCATAACTGAGTATGAGCGCGAGGATGTTGCGAGTATTCTTCGCAGACTAGTCCATACCGGACCTCCAGTTCACCAGTGGTGAGATAAGCGTCCTCGGAGGTCTTGAGTAGTCTGCACACGGCGAGTAGAAGGATAAGCCTATGCATCGATAAATCGACAAGTACTTCTCGCCGTATCTCAGGCGTAATGAATGCCTTCGCACTTCGAACGTACTCAGGTAATATACGTAAGACCCCTTTTTCATCAGCTATCTTTCCCGCATTGTACAGCACTTCTAAAGCGTATCGCGCATCTCCAGAGGCACCTGCTATGTCAGCTATTAAATCGATTGTACTAGGAGGAACGGCTCCGTCCAAAACAGCTTCCTTCACACGAAAATCCAGTATGTCTCGAAGCTGGTGGGAGTTATAACGATTGAATCGTAGCATGTTCTTCTGAAGAGTGCTCCAAGTACTGGGATCAAGAATGTAACCAAACAATGGGTTTCGACTTATACCAATTAGAGATATGCGCTGTTGAGCATTGAGTTGATCATCAACCGTGCGTGATAGAAGATAGAGCAGTTCTTCCCCACGCCGTTTAAGAAAAACTCCGAGTTCGTCTAGTGTTATCAGTAAGTAGAGATCTTTCGATTCGATATATTCCAGAATGATTGAAAGAAGTTCCTGTGTTGATAACCCTCGAAGTGGAATACCAGCTTGAAACGCTGAGAGAATCTTGTTCAAGATCATATATTCCGTTCGTTCACGACGTGCATTAACGTGTACATAGACTAGATTGAATCCGTGGCTCTGTGCAATCTCAACTAACAGTTTTCCAAAGAGCTTAGTGACGGAGGTTTTTCCAGACCCGGTATCACCCACGATTAGTACTTTCTGTGATACCCTTCCAGGAGTTTCAATCACCCCACGGAATAACTGAGTTAGTTTACGGAGATGGTCCTCACGATGAGGAAGGTTGTTAGGAACATAGTCGACAGAAAGCTTCGCCTCATCAATAAATACAGATGGGCGTTGCAATTCATGGCGAATAATCTCCATCCTTTGTTCTCCGTTCGCTGTGTTTTGAACTGTGAACGGGTGTAATAAAAGAGTACACAGAGTTGAAGATAAGTGAACTTGACCTCTAGAAGCAAATTCGAAGAACTGGTGGAAGGTAATCTAGGTTTCATCACTGGTATCAGTAAAGACACGGGCCTGGAGATATTCACCTAGTACAGTTAATGCATAGCTAGCGAGGCGAGAGTTTTCACATTGAGGGCAATTATGCCTTCGAAGCTGGGCTGCGTTCAAAATACGATTTAGGGTTATGAAGATGTCACGTGAGTCATCAATAAGCAAGGAGATACGATCTTCGGGAACATCAATTTGCTCCTTCAAAGAAATTCGTCCTCTCCGACCTTCATCGAGAAACATAACAAGAAACAGTAGCCCCATACTCCCAGCTATTATATATCGCACAGGAATGGTTAGAATCGGATGGGAAAAAGAGATATCAGCGATATAAAGGATAAGTTCTGAGGCTGCAAAACTGATTGCAACAGTTGCCAGCCCCATGAGAGTAAACACTGCTCGGATGCGCCGACGCGTGTATACATCTTTGATTACTGTGTCAATGAAAAGCAGTTCCCCAACAAGTGGGTAAAGGAGAAATAGTAGGGTTGCGCGCATTCCAGAGGTTGGTTTGGATTGACCCATACTTGAATCCCTTTCTCACCAAGTTAGCTAAATGAGGGGATACGAGAGTAAAGAATATATAGCGTTCGTATGGTCTAATTCAGGTCCACTAGTGTATGTTTGGTGAATAGATGTCAGACCTTTGGTGGCCTAAATTCATTCGAAAACCACGGCTGAAACTTCGGAGACCTCAATTCGGAGAGTTGCATTTGCCCTCGAAGTGGATACTATTTGGGATCATCTTAGTAGTGTATTACTTTGTGGTTAGTGGAGGAATGTTTGTACTCTCCTATGAGACCCAACCAGTGATAGACACCGGTGAAATCATCCTTACCCTATATCCTGGAATTCACCGGCAGCTCCTAATTGAGGGAATAGTAGGTGGTGCTCTCTATTTCGTGGGATTCGTAGGTTTCTATGTAATGTACCAGAGCACGAGGAACATCTATCGACCACGGTATTCGCAAATGATGCTTGCTATTGGATTAGTACTTGTCTTAATCTCGTTCTTCGCATGTCAATGGCTAATTGAGCAAAAACTAATACTTGCAACACAATTTGGATAACACCTAGTTCCAAAAGCTATTCCTGTGAATTCAACATTACCATGGTTCTCGTTTTAGATGAAGTAGGTAACCGATGATATTTGCCAGAAGGTGAATTATCGGAGTAACGATTAGTAAGAATATGGCGAGAATAAGCGGGATAACTGTTACCAAGGAACCTAGAAGCATTGCCATAATGAGAAAATCGAGTTGATCAAGCAACGGTGCTGGGCGACCGCGTTCAATTTTCAAGCGTCTTTTGATAAACGACCCAACAAGATCACCAAGAAGAGCTCCTAGAGCAACTAGTGTTACCAAAAGAGGTGTGACGAGAACAACAGGTACAAACTCGGGTGGGATAATCAGGTACTGGATAATTAGAGCTAGGAGATAGGGTCCTGCTATTACTTGGAGAAGCCCGATGAGTACACCAGAAATAAAACCAATAAGGAAACCTTCCCAAGTTTTTCCTGGACCGAAAACAGGTTCACCGTCGCCTAGAGAACGTCCGCCATCGATTGGATGTCGATACTTAACGAATTTACCAAACACTGCGAATCCATTGGCTACATAAGCGGGAAGAACATACCAAAAGCCCAGTAATAATAGAATCGGGTGAAACATAAGGGTCATCTTGTTTGGGTTATCGGAATCCTGAGGAATTTAGACTCAATACTAAAATGATTGGTTCACTATCTTCCTCCCTTTTCAACTTAAATTCTCTGTAGCCTTTGGATTCAGTCCTAGTAATTTGTAAATTGTATGTACTCCAATAAGAGAGAACTGATTCAGCAACAGGAAGAAAATGATCACCGCTATTTAAGTCACCACGAACTTGATTGACCAAAATTACTGAAAATCCTATTGACCGTGCTGCATGGGCAATAAAAGCTAGCTGTTGATTCAATTTTCGATTTAACATAACATTATCAGTGTTAGGGCCATGTTCCTTTCGATAATGGGAGACTATTGTATCAAAAATAATTAACTTAACATCAGAGGATAAAATGGAGTGAAGATTGGATATTAATGCTGATTGCCCTTTGAAATTGTCAGGAGCCACGACTGTGATTAACGGTGTAATTTTGTCGAACAGTGTGTTAGTCATCTGCTTTAGGCGTACTAATGGAAATTGCCCTTCGAGGTTAACATAGAAAACTCGATTCCCATTTCTTACTACATTCAATGCAAATTGTAGTGCAAGTGTTGTTTTCCCAACTCCACCTGGTCCGAAGATATGGAAAATCTCACCAGTACCTAGCCCACCACCTAATGCTTCATCAATTGATTGGATTCCTGATGAGATGAGTTCTCTTGTTAGCAAGATAGAAACACCATGCAATTAATGAATTCATTGAATTTATTATTTTTAACAAGTTTGGCTATATTTGTTGGTTGAATAGAACAGCTTCAGGTGGTTGTAGAGTACTTCATCAGCGTCTTTCGAACCCCTTAAGTTTTCGTTTATCCAACTCGGAAGTAAACGATTACAATATCTAGTAGCATAGCGGTCATCTAAAAAGACTATTGCCCCTTTATCATCGAGCCGTCGAATCGATCTTCCAGCGGCCTGAGAAGCACTGCGCATTGCAGGTAATTGATAACCATATAATCGTCCTTTTCTCGGAAAATGACGTTCAAAATAATCGATACGTGCACTTTCTCTCGGACTAGGTCGCGCATAGGGAACGCCAACAATTACTACTGTTTCCATTTCATGACCTGGATAGTCTTCTCCTTCACTATTTCTACCACTTAGGACACCAAGAAGACCCGCGCCTTCATCGGACTTCTGTTTAAATTTCTTTATTAGCGAATCGTTTTCGTTAGAGGACATTCCTGGTTTTTCAATGAATAGTTCTCGATCAAGTAGCTCTTCTAAGCCTGCAACAAGAAGAGCATTTAACACAGAATAAGAAGGGACAAAGATTCCAACATTATGAGGAGTTGCCCGACAGGCTTCAAGGATCCGATGAGATATTTTCTCATACATTTTTGGAGTTCTATACTTCATTGCAGTCGTTACTCCTAGACTAATCAATGTAAGCATTTGATCCTGTGAAAATGGAGAAGGCAAATTGAGAATCCTTGTATTATGTGGTAGTCCTACAAGGTCAATATGAGCCTTTGCGGGTTTTAGGGTTCCTGATAAATGTACAGAAGCGTGACATGAGTTCAATATTGAGGCTGTCGATGTTCGCGGGTCCAGTGCAATGATTTCGAGATTTACTGAGGAGCTGTTTAATCCATTTCTTGTAAGAAAAAAAGCGGCATCGGTTCGATCTAAGAAGTAACTCCAGTTGACAAAGAACCTAGCTAAGGAATGAATGTAGCTTACAGGAGGTTCATCATGTGCAAGTAATTGACTTATTATTTTGTCAGCAGTTTGTTGCATACTTTTGGCAAATACACTGAAGTCAGAGATTTTCAGGAATTTACAAATCTGCTGAGTGAATTCGCTTTGTTCCAGTAGAATTTCGTCTTCTTTTCTCGTTTCAAGTAAATGTTGAATCAGATTTTCGATTATTACACAGAATCGTCCAATCTTGGGGAGATTATATTTCTTGGTTTCTTTTAGGGATCGGTTAATGGAATTTATGGATAATTTTGCGGATGCTAGTTCAACACCTATGCGAGGTAAATTATGAGCTTCGTCGAGAAGAAGAATTGTTTGAGATATTGGATGTCCAAAGGCATCGAAGAACATTTGACGGATGTTAGGATCAAAAACCTGAAAATATGTTGTAGCAACGACGTTCACTAGTGGTAGCAATCGCTTAGAGAGCTCATAGGGGCACACTTTCTCTGCTTGACATTTAGAGCGAAATTCTAAGCCAGTAAGTGGTGTGTAAATAAAATCTCTATGGAAGTTTCCGTTCTTTTTCGTTTTATTTACTAAATTCTTGTAAAAGCTGCACCGTCCAAGCCGCTTAAGCTGGCTACACATATACATCGCAACCTGGGCATTGGCAGCATATTTCCGAACTAAAGGATTTAAACAAGAAGCCGCCCTTCCTCGATGTACTATGCCTTTATGGCCAGTAGAGTTTGAGATTTGTCGAAGCTCTTGCATAACCCGATCAAGTTGCTTGTGAGTTCGAGTAACATAGATAATCCCAAAGGTCCGATCAGCAAGGAGTGGAAGGACCCCTGATAAGGCGGCGATCGTTTTTCCGAATCCGTTAGCCGCTTCAACACAAAGATGATTCCCCACCGAAACTTCTTCTTTGATTGCATGAATCAGTGAGAGTTGACCTGGTCGAGGTTCAGCATATGGAAAATAGGAGTTAGCTTGGTCTGAACACATTATCCAGATCCTCACCAAGTGAATGCTATTGAAGGATAAAAACTTCATTCAATGCTCACTATCTTAGTTACACCATTGAATTCAATGAATTCATTAAATTTATTCAAGCTAGAGAAATATTTCGAATAGAGTTCTAATCAGCGAGTTTATAAGAGCTTGAATTTCTACGTATACAAAATTGTATCCATGGAGATAAGGATTTGCCTCAAGAAAACGAAATCGAGGAAACGCGCTCCTGGGCGCGTAGAATGCTTCAAGACCCAATCACTCAAATGCTGGCAGAAAATAGTCAACTGTCCAGAGTACAACTTGAAACCTTAGTACTAGACTATCTTTTAGATGGATTCGGGGGAAAACGGATTGACTACCAAACGAAGGCTTCTCTAAGGGACCAAAAAAGATCGAAACGAAAACGTGGTGGAGTAACTCGAGGAGCTTTCAATCGTTCTCTAGCCCAAGCTAGACGTAACGTGACCAAATCTGTGTTCACTTTAGTGCTACTGGGTTACCTGGGTCTATTCGAAACCCCATCTTTGATGCGGTATCAAAGTCTTGCTGAGGACATCCGAAGTTATGCTCGCGAATACGACCTCGTTGCTACAAATAAAGAAAAACCCACTGCTACTCATTTAAGCACACTTAAACAAACTCAGAATCGAATTCTGCAGCTCATTGAAGCCCTTGCCCAACCAACAGCGCTAAAGCCTGAGTAAATAGTTTCAATGAACCCAATGAACATATTGAATTCGTGATTTTTTATACTAGACTACCAAATTTAGAATTCGATTTGCCTTCATTGTAAGAGCGAGGTTGTCATTATCCTTAACAAGAAGTTCTTTTGTGGTAAGATAGTGAGTGGCTTCCCGAATATACTCCATATCATATCCAGCATCGAGAAGATCTGTGTATTGCGCAGTACCACCTAATTCTTGAATCTGGAATAGAATTGAGTGGAACCCATATTTAGCGATCATAGTACTGGCCCTAGTGTATTGGTTATCGTTCTTTGACCACATATGAGCTGGGAGCCAACTAATGAAATTAAAAAACAACACTTCATCAAAATCACGGAGCAGGTTGATAATTTTATATTCGTCTCCTGGATTTACAGCCAACACGCTTCTCCCTAGTTTAATATGCGGAATCTGATCCAACACTCCTGGATAGTGATAGTTTCGTACGGCAACTTCACCATCTTTCAATTGCTGTTTGATTTGCTGAGTGTAACCATATAATTCACGAAAGAAACGGGTTTTTCGAGCTTGGCTTCTCCCTTTCTTTTGTTTAAAATCAAAGGAAATTACACAAACTCGTCTTGCATCATAGGACATATCCGCATTCCACCCATGCTGAGAAGTAGAAGGAGTCTATTAATAGAACGGGCACTAAAATGAGTAACGGCGTGTAAATACCACTAATCTCAATAATTTCAATGAATTCAATTACTTGATTAGATTTCTTCTTTTACCCTTCACGCTGTAATTGCTTGTACACATCAGGAAAATCGGATTTTAGTTTCTCCTCAAGAGCCTCAGCAATAAACCTGGATTTTCCGCCAAAACCTGCATATTGACCCTGTCCTGATTTCGTTGCAGCTAATGCGACGAAATCTAACGCCGCTTTAATCCAAGCAGGTACACTTGCACTTATTGTTCGTCTGCCTTCGTATTCACTTTCAATTCGCAATCGTTTCAACCCAGAGTCGCCAACTCTGGTTGAGAGCTCTTCAAGCTCGATTCTCTTCGTTTCGGTTGTTGGTTTTGCTTCGCGTGGTTTGGGTTTTTTTTCTTTTCCCTTTTCCTTCTCCATTCTTTCTCTAATGAGATCGGTTGCTGACATTTCTTTTCACCTTACACAAATGTTGATCCTTTCGTCCAAAGTTCAGTAGCTTGTATCTGACCAGCTTCCGGGCTATAGATTAGCCCTTGCTTTTCGAATAAATCGAAATCTTCTAACACGCTTTCCCAGGAACGTTCCTTTTCCTGAAGCCAAGATTCAATATCATCAAGTGAGCGAGGGGCCGAGAGAAATTCCAACAGATTCGTTTGAAAGTTAGTAAATTCGGCTCTAGCCCGTTTTACTTCTTTTTGAACAAATTGTTGGATGTACTCTGAGTCTATTCGATAGACTGACAAGACTTGATTCAAAGTATAGCCATCGTTTATTAGAACCTCAGCTCCACGGATTGCATCCTGAAGGGTTCGTAAAAGGAGCTCTAGCATAATACCAGGATTTCCACCTGAGTAATTATAAATCGCATTAAGCGCTTCCCCTGTGAAGGGTGCTAAAATTTCTTTAATCTTTGCCGAATTGAGATCAATACTTTCTTCAGGGTCTTTGTTAATTTCATCTAAGGAACCTTTGAGGTGGGCTAAGCGCCAAAGCATTACTTTACGGGCACTGATTTCTTTCATTCGACGCATATCGTAAATCTCAACGAATCGTCGCCTAATCGCGGACTTACTGCCATGACCGAGAGATTCTCCGACAGAAGAGAGGAGCTCAAGTGTCCGAACTGCACTTTCTCCAACGCGTGTTATAATGGCTAAGGCTAGAACAAGATAACGCCGACCATCCTTAGTCTTATCGTTTACCATTCGTAGAAGTGTATCAACAATTCGAACACGATTATCAGGCCTTTGTCTTTCTAGTTGCCGGAATTCATCTATTAACAATACATAGGAGGTCCCGTTTTCTTCGGCATCAGTTCTCAAAGCAAGAAGTAGGCGCGATAATCGTTTAGCTATTGATCCACTTCGGACGACCCGAACCCCCACTTTGTCAATCAGGAAATCACGAACTGTTAGTTCACCGATATTAGCGTGGACAAGGTCATCAATTAGTGCGTCAGCTGAACTAACACCTTCAAGGCGAATCGCACGAACATTGGGTAGGCGATTAAGGGATTGTTGAATCATCTCTAGAAAAGTGGTTTTACCTGCGCCTAATGGACCAGAAACTACGACACTGGCGGTTTGATTTCGAAGATAATTCACAGCGCGTTTAATTGCGAGTGCTTCTTCTTCGGGAACAACGTACAAATCCGCGGAATCAATCCCGAAGAGTTCAATCCTTTCAGTTTTAAAACCCCATTTCGCGAGCATTTGTTGGTCGAACTTCTGTGTTTGCTCGACTAATCGATCCAGTTCACTCAGCTATAACACTTCCAAGAATATCTCAAGGAAAGGTCTACAACGATAAAAGATTATTGATTGTATTGGAAATATAAATCTTAATAATTTTAATGAAATTATTGAATTTGTTGTTTGAATAGGTCTTTACATCCTCGTAAACGCGATGATATCTATTTTTGTAATGATTCCTACAGGTCTATCTTCATTCAATACGAGTATAGCTTCAACGCCTGAAGCAATCTTGGCTAGTACTGAATCAACATTGTCTTGTATATCAGCTGTAGGAAAAGGAGGCTCCATAATTTCTCGAACAGAGAGCCCAAAGACCTTTGGTGACCCCATGGTCATCAATTGGCGGATTATTGTGCTTTCACTGATAGATCCGGCAGAAGTATTTCCCATCAATACTGGGAGTTGAGAAATTCCGTGACGCCGCATGAGGATTGCTGCACGTCGCACTTTGTCATCAGGGCTAACCCAGATAAGCGGATTTAGTTTGGTTGAACGGGCCTTCCATTTTAACAAATCACCGAGACTAGAATGAGTTTTTTTCTGCCTTTCGATAACACTGAGGATCCGTTTGAGAGTTGCAATGCTTGGATTTACTTTCCCCATTTCTATACGTGCAACTAGAGATTGACTAATACCTACTTGCTCTGCTAATTCAGCTTGAGTAAGTCCTACCTTCTTTCGTAAATCCTGTAATTCCTTTGGTGTAGGCACTCGAAACTCAGTCACTATTACACGCACCTGAATAGATACTATAGATAATAACTCCAAAAGAATTAATACTCTGCTAGAGTCGGTGAAACACGGAGATGACACCGTGACTGATATTCAACAAGCTGAAATTCGAGTTGTCGGTGTCGTTCAGGGAATCGGTTTTCGTCCATTTATTTACGCCCAGGCCGTGAACCGTTGTTTAAACGGCTATGTTCTGAATACTGGAAATTCAGCGGTTCGAATCGTGGTGGAGGGAGAAAAAGAAAAAATCATTGAATTCATTGAATCCATTGAAAATGAGAAGCCGTATTTGGCTGTCATCGATAGTATTCAAACGATATGGAAGCCGACGAAGGAAGGATTCACTGATTTTCAAATTCGAATATCGAAAAATGAGAAACAAGCGGGGGGATCTGTCATTCCCCCTGATATTTCGGTTTGTCCGGATTGTATCGAGGATATGAATAACCCTCAATCCCGTCACTACCAATATCCCATGACTTGTTGTGCAATCTGTGGACCCCGATATACTACTATAACCGATACACCTTATGACCGTGAACGAACTACGATGAACGATTTTCCACTCTGTGCAGATTGCGATGTGGAATATAATGATCCACTAAATCGCCGATATAATGCGCAGACTATTTGCTGCCCTATTTGTGGACCTCAGTTCAAACTTCTGCGATCGGATGGAAGGCGTGTTGAGGTAAGTGACCCTTTTGTTGAAGCTGTGAAATTACTTAATGAAGGTGCAATCATAGCTATCAAAGGTTTAGGGGGAATCCATCTAGCCGTTCGTGCTTCTCTCTCCACAGAGATATCACGTTTGCGTGAATTACGAAAAAAGCCTAACAAGCCCTTAGCCATTATGTCCAAGAGCCTTGATGATGTAAGAGAATTTGCACACGTTGACGAGATAGCAGAACAGCTTCTAACTTCATGGCGACGCCCGATCGTAGTGCTAAACCAACGTAGGCCATTCCCTTTAGCACAAAATCTAGCCCCGAAATTAGATACAATAGGTGTTATGCTTCCGTATTCAGGGATTTATTTACGATTATTTGAAGGACTGCAAGATCTCGCATTAGTGATGACCAGTGCAAACCCGGTAGGCTTGCCTACCATAATACATGCTTCCACATATCAAGAACGTTTCATGGAACTGGCAGATTACTTACTTACTCATAATCGAACAATCCATCAACGCTGTGATGACTCGGTAGTAATCCCTCTCTTCAACCAGGGATTAATTATCCGTCGTTCCCGGGGCTATGCTCCTGAACCAATAGACACCGCAGATGGGGGACCCACCGTACTCGCTCTTGGTGCTCTGGAAAAAAATACAGGCGCGATATATCACAAAAGACGCATATACTTGACACAGCATATAGGCGATATTGATACCATTGAGTCCTTGACATATCTACAAGAGAGTCTGGCTCATTTACAGCGATTGCTTCGAGTTTCCAATTTTGAAGCTGTTGCCTGTGATTTGCACCCTGATTTTCTCACCTCGCAATATGGATTGGAATTATCAAAGAATCAAAAAGTCCCACTAATTCGTGTACAACACCACCATGCTCATCTAGCTGCATTGCTTGCAGATCATAAAATTCCATCAGAAGAAGATATTGTAGCAATCTGTTGTGATGGTGCTGGATATGGTCCGGATAACACCATATGGGGTGGAGAGATTCTTGTCGGAAACGCTAGTCAATATACTCGAGCAGGATTTCTTGAACCGCACCCAATGCCTGGAGGAGATCAGGCTGCCAAATACCCGTTCCGAATGTTGTTAGGTATACTTTCGAAGAAATATCCTCAAGACGAATTAAAGGCGCTCTTTGAGGATGAAGCAAAGATTGCGCTACCTCAAGGGCAAACGGAGTATGCTATCATTCTCTCTCAACTTACACAGAGGATTAACACCCCTTTCACCTCAAGTACAGGTCGTGTTTTAGATTCACTCGCAGCCTTGCTCAAAATTTCATACAAGCGAACATACGAGGGAGAACCAGCCATTCAGTTGGAGGCTTTTGCAAATTCAGGAAAAGTGAATCCCAAGCTCCGTTTAGAAGTCCCCATTGATCAGGAGGGCAAGTCGAAGATTATCAGAACAGAAGTTTTGGTTAATCAAGTGCTTCAAAAACGAAAGAGATACAAAGGTCCTGATCTTGCCTTGGCAGCTCACCATAGTCTTGGTCAAGCGTTAGCTGAGACAGCAATTGGCGCGGCAAACTCAAATGGGATTCAGAAGATTGGTTTCTCTGGAGGGGTTGCGTATAATAAGATACTTACACGGGTTATTCGTTCTATAGTGGAGAAGGAAGGAATTCAATTTCTTTTGCACCAAAGTGTCCCCCCAGGCGATGCAGGGACTTCAGCAGGTCAATCTCTGGTGTCCCGTTCTATGATACAATAATACATTCATTAACACAACGTTCAGTGTTTTAGTAAAGAATAGTTTCATTTATTTCATTGAATTCAATAAGTTCCAGTGGAAATCATCCACAACTAATATAAATAGCCGATATTTATCTAGACGCAGAGTTGTAGTATTATGGCCGCTACCCGAACGTCTCAACAAGCAACCCACGGAACACAAAAACCAAAGTCCCGACAGAGATCATCGCAAATCCAGCGGACCGAACCTGCAGACGTCAAGGGACATATCACCGACCTTTTACGAGATAAAGGTGCGCTTACACGAGGAGAGATAACGGTGAAAACCGGGATCCCAAGGACCACTGTCTATGATACCCTAATGAATCTCCTGATCTCAGGTGTCGTAGAGAAATATATAGAGCGAAATGGGCGTCGTGGCCGTCCTTCTGTATATTATCAACTAGTAGCTTAGTAATTAGATAACCCCCTTTATTTCCACTGGAACTTCTCAAATACTATCTTTTCTGTTACCCTTTCAACTAATTGTAAAATGCGCAAAACAATCGTCTAGAATACTAATAGAAGTTATGTAGAGACTGTAAAGTATTTATAGAAGAAAGATTGAAAACAACTGGGGAAGATTCTTCGAATTCAGTAAAACAACATCCAACTTTTCAAGATTTTCGAGTTCCAGTGGAAACGAAGGGGAGTAACTTAACACCAAAGACAGCCTGATTTGAGTAGTGATCAGATTCAATCTTCAACAGCATTGATCTAGTTATAAAAGTTTATAACTAATGTGCGAAACTTTCTACCCAAAATAGAGCCAAATTGGTTGCTTTGTTTTTGTCTAGATTTGGTTGGCCAAGACTTCAGCGATTTCGTCGGTAAGATCTTCAATGTTGAGACGATATTCGCGTTGGGCTGCTGATCCTCTTCGGGTGAGACTCCCTTCTTTATGCATTCTTGATAGGTATGTTGAAGCTGTTGCTAGGGGGATAGAGGGGTGAAAAGTGTGGTCATACAATTCTTGGATGTCTTTTGAGGTAAACCAACCGTGACGGCAATTGCGCAAAACAATGTAACGAACTTTTTGGCGAACTGTCCAGGATTCAACATCAGGGATTGCAGATGAGCTTGGAGGTGTTTCAGCGGAAGTATTCGATCTATCGGTGCCTTTCAAGGCAGTTGAGATTGACTCGGTGATTGAAGCTGGGAGGCCATCATCAAAGGTAATTGTGATGTCACAAGGTTTTCCTTCAATTGTCAAGCCTTCGATGGTGATCTTTTGTTTCCGTTTCTTCATTGCTGGCCCCCACTAGGGTGTTATTTGCTCTCCAGTCCCATATAGTCTGCCTTGTTCACAGAAATAAAAGTGTGACGGTGTGAACTGAATGATCCAGAAAATGAAGTGAACATCAACAAAGGCTCTTACGGGTCTTGGTTAGGTTAAGGAAGATTTCTCTTGTCTACAAATGAAAATAGATTAAATCTCAGCTCTTCGTCCTTTATTCTCTATTTTAAGCCATTTCTCCATCTTTTGAAGGTGTTCACATGTTGTTAACACATTGATAATCTTTCTAACGATTTTATGCTCTTAGAACCATTTTCCAGTGGAAATGAAGGGGGGAGCCTTTGTTAACCCAATAATAATATCAATTTTGGATTCAATCTAGAAAAGAAGGAGAAATAGCTGTTTTTTTGGAATTAATGTTAACATTTAGCGCGCCAATTGTGAACAAAATAATAGCTAGTTGATAAACAATAGTTTTGGAGATACGTCAAATTACGAAACTCTAATATGGAGGTAGGGGGAATTTCCAAAAGAAACGCTAGTATTTCCTTTGGGACCTAGTGAAGGAGCCTATGACATGGACGACCCTCGACCACTTGATCGCATCTTTGAGAGACTGAGTTCAGGTCCGACTCTAATCGAGGACCGAAAAGTGCTTTGGCATTCTTATGTCCCTGATGTTCTCCCTCACCGCAATGATCAAATTACACAAATAGGGAATATCCTCGCAACAGGATTGAAGGGTAGTCGGCCATCAAACGTTTTTGTCTATGGAAAACCTGGAACTGGAAAAACTGCAGTAACCAGATACGTCTTACGCGAATTAACAACAAAATTCGGTGAACTTCAACTGCCCTTCAAGTCAGTGTATCTTAATTGCCGAAATGTAGACACCGACTATCGGGTTCTTGCCCGAATCTGTGCTGAACTAGGACAGAAGGTTCCTTTTACTGGTCTGCCAACGGACGAAGTACATTCTAGGCTTATCGAACTGCTCGAAAGCCAGGATTTGTTAACGATTATTGTGCTCGATGAAATTGATCGTTTGGTCCTAAAAAGTGGAGACGACACATTGTACAAACTTACTCGCATAAATTATGAGCTTTCAAAGGCTCGCGTAAGTCTAATTGGTATATCCAACGATCTCCGCTTCCCCGAGTATCTGGATTCGCGAGTGCTTAGTAGCCTTAGTGAAGAAAAGGTCATCTTTCATCCCTATACCGCGCTCCAACTACAGGATATTCTTCGACGAAGAAGTTCTGTTGGCTTAAAAGAGGGAATCTTAGAAGAGCCTGGTGTTATTAATTTATGTGCAGCCCTAGCTGCAAGGGAAGAAGGCGATGCACGTAGGGCCCTTGATCTCTTACGAGTTGCTGTGGAAATCGCTGAAAGAGAATCCAGTGACAACGTTAAAGTTGAACACGTTGAAAAAGCGCGACTGAGCATTGAACGTGACACTGTTCTCGAAGTATTACGAACATTACCTGTTCAACAGAAACTGGTGCTTTATGCGGTATACTTGTTGGAACGCCACAAACATCCTCATCCTGTAACAGGTGAGGTCCAAGATGTATACGGGGACATTTGCACTCAACTTGGAATGGATCCACTCACTCAGCGACGCGTCAGCGATCTCATCAACGATTTAGATGCAATAGGTCTTGTGAATGCAAAAGTAATCAGTAAGGGTAGATACGGACGAACCAAGAACATTCGTCTCAGCGTACCGAAAAAAATGGTCACCGATGTATTGGAACGCGACAGTCGAATAAAGACCCTTTCAAGTTATGTGCCAAAAACCTTGAAGAAATCATCTTCTTAGGAAGCCATGTTCATGCACCGAGTGCCCCAAACTCCTCTTGGACTAGTAGATTATGCATTTCGCGCAATTGGAAAAGCCCAGGTTCCCATACAACAATTGGTGTTCTTTATCTCCTTTGATTTACGACAATTTCGCCCCTCAGAAGCAACTCAAATGATTCTTGATCTCAACAAGCAAGGAAAACTAAATATTGAAAACGGCGTTGTGATACGCCCTCAATTTGTAGAGTCTGAACCTGAACCACCCAAAGCATCCTCCGATTTTGGCACTCAGTTACAGCTTTTTGTAAGCGCATCTCGGCTCTCTCGTGCGGTGGGTATGAACGATAAAGCCGTTGAATTTACTCGAATATCAAAGTCCCCGCTGAAAATTAAAGCAACTGTTCAAGGTACAAAAGAGTATGTTCTCGAGATAGATGAGGAAACGAGACGAATTTCACATGACTGTCCTGATTGGCGAAGAGTAAGCGTCATTCATAGATTCTGTAAACACGTAGCGAAGCTGTTTTTACTGCTTGAGAAAGAAGAGGCTACTCGCCTTCTCCAATCTCTCCAACAGGACACATGGGAGTTTATACAACTTTAAGTGAAGTTGAGAGTCTTTACATTCAAGGTTTTGAGATTAACTAAAGGAACTATGCCAGGAGTCGGTTCGATTCCAATTAATTTTTGGTATTCTGTTTGACTTTGAAAAGTTCCCGAATTGACCATCAACGTGTTACGGTAACTCCCTACGCTAGTCACATGGATATGACCACAATGGAGTATATCTGGAACTTCATCAATCACAAGCCAGTCACGGGGTTCTGCGACCACCGTAGTGCTTTTTCCATAAATAGGTGCAAGATGTCTTCCTCGTAACATTTCACGCATTGCCGCATAACTTGCTTCTACTTCGGGTTTGGAAAGGGCTCCCATAATATCGACAAGACTGTCACCATGATATATCATGAGATTTACACCATGAAGACTCACCTGAGCTGGGCAACCCAATGAGTGAATGCTCAAGCCAGCATCTCGTAATGAACCAAAGTAATGATCATCGATGGCCGGGCGTGGAATGGCGACACGAACTCCATCATGATTACCTGGCGCGATAAGTATCTCGATGTGAGAAGGAATCTCTTGAAGAAATTGATTGAGGCCACTAAATTGGCTGTCAAGATCAAAAATCGTAATTTCAGATAGTTGGTTAGGGTACACGCCAATTCCATCAACCAAGTCCCCGTTGATCACAATGTATTTTACAGACCCAGCTAAAGCAACGTGTTCCTCGTCACCTTCGTTACCCTGAAGCCAATCAATGACGCGCTGAAATACTTTATCGAGAAAATGTCGACTCCCATAATGAATATCTGAGATTAGTAGTACACTGATGTCGTCTTTTGCTCGATGGTTACGGCGATTAGAGGGAATATCGGGCAGGTACAAATCCTTGGCAATCAGCATGTCAGCACTAACTAGGTTACCTTCTATCATGAGTATCTGATCGAGGAGAATTGTGTTAGCCTTGTTAATTAATTTCGGATCCCGTTGTTGTATGATTACACCAATACGGCCACTTGGATCCTCTACTTCCAAAGCAATATTACCACTACGGGTCATTGATTTGTTGTTCACAATACCCACGATTTTGACGCCTTTATTTTTCGTAGAGGATTCCTTTATTTCAGATGCAAACTTGATATCAACTATACCTTTCCCGTCAACCCGTTGAGAGATGATATCTCGAATTCGGAAATACCGGTCCTGAAAGTTTTTCCTAAAATCTTCAAT
>JBHLPH010000030.1:0-19368 GCA_048939625.1 Promethearchaeota archaeon | reverse complement strand
TGGACAATCGCCTTCAAACTCGGAACAACTTGGTCTGGTGTCTTTTTCCTAACCTTTCTGACACCTGCAGAGTGGAATACAATTCTTACCATTGGTGGCCTCATGCTCCCACTAAGTGCAATTATCTCTGGTATTTTGCTGGAGCGAGTTGGACGTAACCATACACTGGTTCTTGGAACAATTGGCTCAATTGTGTGCTTCTTTGGATTAGGTCTCTTCTCGTTACCCGCATTCTTCTGGGGTGTTTACTTCTTCATGGCGATGGTCCTCGCCTGGATTTACACCTACGTGACTGAAATCTTCCCGACGAAGGTGCGGTCCTCAAGCGTTGGTATTGCCGTCACGGCTTCACGACTGGGCTATGTCCTGGCTCCACTCATCGCTTTTGTCCTGCTCTCTGTCTTTGTCAATAATTGGATGATCTTCTGGATGGTAGCAGGAGTTTTCATGATCTTTCCATTGCTCTCATTCCTTACGAAGCCCTATGAAACCAAAGGCAAAGTACTGGAAGTCATTGACAAAGAGAAGTAGCCAAACACAGCGAACTCGTGCCGGTTGGACCCTTCGTTCACCGGCTCCCTTCTTTTATTTGTCTTAATCAGAGGCGCACACCTCAGCTTCTTCTCAGCGAATACCCAAACATCTTTATTCAAAAGTAAAAGTTATGAGCGTTTGTGTCGGAAGAAACCTGAGCATGCATACGGTTTGATGCCTTTCTTTTCCAATTCGTCGAGAATTAGATTCATCCCAATAGAATCGGAGCTATCATGCCCAGCGATGACGACATAGATGCCTTCTTTTTCGGTTTCTTTCTTGAGCTCATCTGTCCAATGCATTGTGATAATGGTGCTAACCCCTGCTCGGCCAAGTTTGGGGATAGATTCCGGTCCAGGGCTTGTTCCACCTGTAAAGAATACGAATTTTTCACCTACACTTCCTTCAGGGTTGCCAATGAGGATTTCAGGCCCTGCCCCTACTTTCTCGGCTTCTTGGTATTCAGGAATTTCAAGGAGCGTATCGACTAGATCCCCTAAGGTAATTGGATTCTTTTCTTTGAGGAACTTGGTTAGGTATTGATATCCTAGTGAATCAGCTGGGGTGTGGGAACACATGAATGGCATATCGATCAATCGAGCAGCATCAATAGTTTGTGTATGGTTTCTGGCTTTTGTTGCCCAGTGGACTTGTTTGAGGCGTTTCGCCATCGCAGATTCAGCCTGAGCAATTGGTACGCCGACTTTAGCCCAGTGTTCAGGTTGGAGGCGCATAACAAAATCGAGTCGAGAAGTGCCTAGGCCATGTGGGTGATGGGCTAAGACCAAATCGATGGGTTTGCCCTTGTCTCGAAGTCGGTCTGCAAGCACGATTTCACCGGGGGTGATGTCGATTCCGGCTAGGAGGCTTTTAATTTCTCGGTCGGGTTCTCCGTACAATAAACGACAATCTGTGTACGGGTTCCAAGTGACATCTTTGTCGGCAAGGTCTTTTTTCTTGCCTTCCAGTTTCTCTAGCTTCTTTTTGGATGCCTCAAGGACCTTCTGGACTTTCTCTTCGCCACGGGGATCGGCTTTTTTCCCCATTTCGACTATTAGATGGTAGATGTCTCCAAGTTTCATGGCTTAGCTGTATTCCTTGAACAGTTTGAATCTTTCGGATGCAAAAAAGAACTCTAATTACAAACCTTGCAGAAATAACTCATTCGTTGAGGATTCCCTTTTTTACTGCATCCTCAAGTATTTCTTGTGTGTACTCCCACAGCAATTTGGATCCGTGACCCATGTGTTTCTTAGTCTCGATGACTTGGGGTTTGATTATGGAATGGAGTCTCCAAGAACAACCACCATTGAGGTATGCGAGGAGAAGGGGTTGCATGGAATCAATTGCCCTGGCAAATTTTGCTTCGGATGTGGTTTGAGCCTCATATTCTTTCCACAAATTGAGGAATTCGTTTTGTTGGTCTGTTGGGAGTAATCCAAAGAGGCGATGTGCGGCTTTTGTTTCTCGTTCATGTTGGTCTTTGGCATGTTCTTTGTCATAAATGAAAGTGTCTCCCGCATCGATTTCGACAATATCATGAATAAGTAGCATCTTCAGTACCTTGAAACGATCGATATCGGGTTGGTTGGCATATTCACTTAGCAAAAGTGCCATGACGGTAATATGCCAGGAATGTTCTGCATCTGTTTCTTTACGACTGGCGTCAACAAGCCATGATTCACGGAGTACTTGCTTTAGCTTGTCAATTTCAGAAATAAATTCGAGTTGTTTTGAAAGGCGAATAGGATCCATACGGAATAGTACGATAAAAGGTACATATTGCTTTGTCGGACACTGAATTAGTTATCATCATTGCTAATTATGTGGGTTTTACTACTTTCTTCGCCTTCCCTAGGTGATACACTTGGCAGAGGTTCATCCGTTTGATCTGAACCGAGATATTCAGAAATATCTACGTCTACCACACACATCTGCCGCAATTCTTGTGTTCCACGAGAATCCATGTAGTCTCGGAGATGTTTCTGGAGCCAAGGAAGATATCGGTCGTAGGCTAATAGCATTAACAGAGGGATGTAAATAACGATGAAGGGGTTGAGTAAGGTAATTAGGACCACAAACCAGGCTGGGACCCAGGGCCAGATTGTTGCAGATGCCGTTGCGTATATTAAACCGATGTAGAAGATAATGCCACCGTAAAAAACGATTACCGATATTCCAGCATATCCAGCTAGTAAATAAGTGAGAACTCGTCCCGCACTAAAGAGTTCTTGGGACCCACTGGGTGGTTGGCTATGAAAAAGGATTTTCGTGTCGTCAATTAACCACGATGAGGGCAAAATAACCCCTAACGCAACAAACACGACGGGGAAAATTATGACCGCGATGTTCCAGGAATTTACAACCAAGGGTAATTCAGGTACCCAGTAAATGAAAAGTTCACCAAAATAAGCAGCGACGGTTAAGGAGAGACCAAAGGTTAAGAGCAGTGCGAACACCGCTCGTCGAAAGATCGTATAAAGCTCGGAGGGGTTCTTGGTGTCGACCCCATAGTAGTAGACTTCACTTCCTGGATTGAGGATTCGGTTTAAGGGCAAAACCAGCCATCGAGGGGTAATAACAGCCATTACTAGGTAAAATGGAATTGCCAGCAGTGGCAGGAGATAGAAGAGGATAAGCCAATCTGTGACGCCACTTCCCGGTATGATTGGGACGATATCAATCCATCCATAGATTACCATTGGCAAAATATAGTTGAGAATTGCCCATGTGACGTCTAGGGTGATAAAGCCAATCATGACTAATAAAACGATGTAGTAAGTCTTTCGTTCCATTGAAGGACACCTCGTCTTCCCGTTATCTAGGAAGAGTGGAAAGCCTACTAAAAGGTTCTTGACGCCTACTGAGTGGAGTTAGGTTGTTGTGGATTCTTCCTTGAAATGAATACCAAAAGTTTCTAGCTCTTGGAGAATTGGTTCATAGAGTTTGGGCACAATGGGAATCTGGACGCCTTTCAGTTGTATCTCACCGGTTAGAATCAAGTGAGAGGCAATCGCGGCAGGAAGAGCAACGGTACGGCTCATGGAGGAATCGCCATTTGGAATCCCGTAATCAATAAGTGTTGAACGCACCTTTTCATGCGAATTATCAGAGTGTTCTATTGTAAACTGGTGCTGCATTACGATCATATCGCGTTCACCCGGGGCATACTGCAGCTTTTCTTGAAAGAGGGACACGAGAACATCAATAGGTGCACCTTGAGTGAGTGGAATGTCATGATCTCCAAAGAGTCCTAACCATTCATAACGTTCTATTACCTCATCGTCAACTGAAAGCTTGAGTCGGGCTGCTACCTCTTCTTTCACGTTGGCTCCAGCTGACAACTTGAGATATTGACGTAAAAATCGAGCGTACGTCAGGTCACGAAGGGGTTGTTCCTCTATGTCTAATAAGCCTAGTTTACCAATATTGTATATGGTTTTACACCAGCCGGGATATCGAAGGGTTCCACGTAACATGGTTTGGATGCCTTGTAAACCATAAATGTCAATATACTGAAGGGAATCACGGTTCGGGTACCCTTCAAAATCGCCAAGTTCGGGTACAGACTCGATATGACAGCTGTTGAAGAGTTCTTCCGCTGGAATTTCGATTCTTTTGCCATCGCGTTGGAAAAGGGCAGAATTTCGTCCTGCTAAAAGGACACCACGTGGACTCCATGAAAGCTTGTAACCAAATGGGTTAGTATTTGCATCGGGTGCAGGTAATCCTCCAGTGAAGCTGGTAAATGCCAAGATTTTCCCTCCCTGAGCTTGGGCTTCATGAATGATTTTCATGGCAGACATATGGTCTTGTCCTGGATCCACCCCACACTCGTTTAGGATGATAACGTCTGCTCGTTTTGCTTGACCATCCAAAGTGCGCATCTCATCTGATACATATGAGGTCGTGACCATGTTCACTTTGTGACGCAGGCATTCGCGAGCGACTTGAACGTGAAATGTGTAGGGAAGAAGAGATACGACAAGGTCAGCAGGTTTCACCAGGTTCTTGAGTTCCTTTGCTTGTCGACTAATATCAAAGGCTCTAGCTTCACCATTTGGGTGATCTCCAATTAGATTCATAGCCTTGCTTACGGTTCGGCTCGCAACAGTGACCTGGTAGTCATGGTCAAGCATATAATTCACGTATGGACGGGCAACCAACCCTGCACCAAGAACCAATACATGTTTCATTCCTTGATACCTCTTGGCATTGTTTCGTGCTCTTGCGTTACAAATACTTTTTGAGATACTTGTAATCAGGTGTGAGTTTCCCTTGATACACGATAACAGCAGTCTTTACTTCTGGAGGAAGATCTAATTCCTCAAACGGTACTGAGTAATCAGCTTTCACAATTGACGGGATGAACCTCTGGAGTGTTTCACTAAATGATGTCGAGGCCTCTCGTGGTAATTCCGTAGGAAGGTTGTCCACCGCCATTACGACCACGCCTTCCCCAGCTACACCCAGTTCTGCTTTTTCTGTCAGTGGATTGTACACAAAGGTTGGATGATCTGGTTTCGTGCAATCCACAGTGAATTCGATAGCACCATGGATGTCACAACTGATGTCTCCAACAATGACGAGTCGTGGATGGCCCTGAAAATCTTCCCATAAATGTTTCAGTTCTTGTTTTCTTATCATGCGTGGATATTTATCAGTCCAATAAATGCAGTTCATTAATACAGTGAGGTATGGGAGGTACTTGAAAAAGGTAGATTGGTACTTCGCCTTGCCATGAGCATAATAATGTTGTAATTCGAATGTATCAGATGGATCAATAGAATGGACAGTATCCTCTTCACGAAAAACAACCTTGTATAGTAGTTTGTTATTTGGTTCAAGATTTGACAACTCATCTGGATTTATCTGTTTGTGGGGAAGGATATCGAAGATTGCTTGGGCACCCCGTGAGGTATTTCCGTAACCAATGAGCCCAACTACCAATGGAGCCAGTTCCTTGGCAAAGCCTTCTGTTCGGATTTGCTCTCCAACGGATTCAATTGCTGCCTGTAACTCATCCATCCCTGAATACTTGTAGGTCGGTTTGAGGGTGGCAAAGGGGTTCGGTCTAATACTCTTCACCCTTAATCGTTCACCGAATCCACGAAGGGTTTCTGCCATGCCAGCATATCCTGCCCAGTTACCGAAAAAGACTAAACGGCGACCTGAGTCCACTTCGACTATTCGTTCATAATCAATCAGAGTCGCCCCCACATCAAGAATTTGTCGCAGCATTCCCATGTTGTAATCTTGACCTTTGATGACGTGCGCGAAAAACAGGTATACCTTTCCTGGTTCAAAAACCTCTTTGGGAATCTCTTTAATCCCAAAAATGACCGGAACTTCCTTACCCTGAAGATCCGCGATTGCCGCTCCCGACTTCTTGTAACTCGCTTCTGAAAAAGCGCGCTGCTCTGAAGGTTCTACTACAAATTCAAAGCCATGAGATTTAATCAGCTCTTCAACGTCCTTGGGAACGATGGGAGTTCGCAGTTCAAAGTCTTTGTTTTCACGGCGGATACCAACTTTCTTCGCCATAGGAATCTATCCATATCTATTGGTGAGGTTCCTCGGTTAAGCTCGCAAGTAGAAAAGTCTGATGCCTGCGCAAGGAAACGCCCCCAGTGGTTCTCAGAACAAGCTACAACATTAAAGACAAAGTTTCCACTCTTTAGTTTAGGGTTAATGTCAATGGTTAGTCAGGTATTGGAAAAAATCGATCAAAACGCCGACAAGGCACTTGATGCAGCGAAAAAAATCTGCAGCATCCCAACAGTGGCTGCGCAAGGAAAAGGAATCGAAGAAACCGCAGAACTTGTACAAAAAATGCTCAATGACGCTGGAATCCCCTCAGAATTACACTCTACCTCCGGAGCCCCTGTTGTCACCGGCTTCTTAGATGTCGGCGCGAAACGAACACTCCTTTTCTATGATCATTATGATGTGCAACCCGCTGAACCCTTCGATCTCTGGGTTTCCCCGCCCTTTGACCCGGAGATTCGTGAAGGTCGATTTTATGCTCGGGGAATTGCGGACAATAAGGGAGATACGATTTCACGGATTTGGGCAGTGAACGCATTCAAGGATGCTGGCGTGGAGCCTCCAGTAAATATCAAATTTGTAATTGAAGGTGAAGAGGAAATCAGCAGCCCCAACCTCCCCGATTTCACTAGAAAACATCATGAATTCCTCAAAGCTGATGGCGGAATTTGGGAATTCGGCAGCGCTGGATATGATGGAACCCAAGAAGCCTGGTTAGGGCTAAAGGGAATCTTATACGTGCAATTGGAAGTTGAACGGCTTTCTCATGACGCACATTCCAGTAACTCTGCAATTCTCCCATCAGCACCCTTTCGTTTAGTATGGGCCCTCAGTTCATTAAAGGATGAAACTGAACGGATTCAAATCAAGGGTTTTTATGATGACGTTGTCCCGATGACGGATGTAGAAAAGAAATTCATCTCAAAGATTAATTTCGAAGAAGAAGCCCGGCAGAAATTCTATGGTATCGATGGCTTTGTTGCACACTATGAAGGCGATGCTCTTCGTGAAGCCTATTATTATCAACCTCATCTTAGCATCGACGGTTTGACTAGTGGTTACCAGGAAGCAGGCTCAATGACTGTTCTACCTGCTAAAGCTTCAGCGAAAATTGATTTTCGGTTGGTTGAGAACCAACAGCCCAAGGATATCGTCGGAAAGCTCCGAACCCATCTTAATAACCATGGATTCACTGATGTCAAAATCGCATGGTACGAAGGCTACCCGGCTGCTAAAACTCCTGTGGACCATCCCTTCGTCAAAATCATTAGCAAGGCTAATGAAGCAGTTTTTGGCCACCCCATACGAATCCATCCTACCTGTCCAGGCTCAGGTCCACTTTACCTATTCAAAGAATATGTGCCTATGGTCTCAATTGGTATTGGAGATTATAACTCTCGTGCTCATTCACCTAACGAAAGTGTACCCGTAGATAACTTTGTCAAGGCTATGCAACGACTGGTTGTGATTATGGACCTTATGGGCAAATGGTGATTCAAAACCATAGTTCATTATGAAATTCGATTCGTTCGCCATCTATAAAGTATATAGCTAGAAATTAAAAATACAGCAATCAGTACAATTCCAGACACGACTAGTATAATTGGAAATGCTGTAAGGAAGGGATTTACTAAGGGAACTTCATCAGCGATTTTTACTAACCAGACATCCCGTGAACCTGCACCAAAACTAAATGTATATCCGACTAGAATGAAATTACCCTGACTTCGGATTCCTCCTCTAATAACATCGTCTTCCAGACCGCCAAAAACGCGTGCCCAAAGGGGGACGCCGTGAACGTTCGTCCGAGTCAGCCAAAGGTCTGCTGAAGACGAGAGATACGTGTAACCAATCAACGCATATCCATCCGATTCACATTCTAGGAGAGTTCGGAAATAATCGTCAGCATGACTTCCATATGTTATTCTGTTTTCCTCGGTACTGTCGCTAGCGGTGAACAGAAGCCAGCCATCATAGGTCGAAGTACTATAGCTGTTCGTGAAGCCAACAATGGTGAATCCTCCATCCTCATTTATCACAGCTGAACGGATGAAGTCATTTGATTCGCCACCATAAGTCTGATTCCATATTTGCTCGCCCATTTGGTTGGTGCGGATAAGCCATGCATCGGGGTGGTATTCGGTATATTGCCCAGAATGATCAAGAGTGGCGAAGCTACTGTTAATCTCCCCGAGAAGAAGAAATCCGCCATCACTTAACTCAACTAGTGTTCGACCAATGTCATCACCGGTTTGGCCATAAGTTCGGTTCCACAATATATTGCCCATTGCATCAGTTCGAATCAACCAAATGTCATAGGTTTGTAGGTGGGTGATTGGGTCTTCGGATCCATAACTTCGCGTGCTCCCAACAAGTGCAAAACCGCCTGCTGCGACTTCAATTATGTCAAAGCCTTGGTCATTATCAAGTCCGCCAAACGAACGATTCCACAGATGTGTTCCATCTGCTGTCGTCCGCACCAACCATGCATCAGAACGACCGGACGGATTGCTACGCGAATATCCTGTCATTGCGAATCCTCCTCCCGTGCATTCGATTATTGCATAGCCAACATCATCATTAGGACCACCAATTGTCTGATTCCATAGTTCGTTCCCATTCCAATCGCAACCAACAAGCAACAGGTCAGTATGGGTGATACCTGAACTCAAAGTTCCACCCACAATCACATATCCACCAGTCTGTCTTTCAATTATGTCATTTCCATAATCAGCAAGCGTTCCTCCAAAAGTAGTATGCCATATCACATCAGATCCGATAGGAAGTTGAGTGCTGCTTGCATATGTTATGGGTGCAAAAAGGACAATTAAGCAGATTAAGCAGCCAAATGAAGCGGATACGACCTTTGCTTTCATAGATTCGGTCCACAGTAAGATGAGTGGCAAGACTACCGCGCTGCGTTCTTAAAGTTTAGGGATTCCGGCAGTCCTCGCCAATCATAACACCTTCTAGAGTTATAAGGAAAAACGTTACAAGTCGCGCCATGACTGAAAAAAGAAGTTACCTACTTTTTCAGGTCTTAAACATCATCACAGTCATTTCAGTGATTATCGTTAACATTCTTGCAAATGCACTTCCTATCTTTGGAGTAAATACCGGGCAGGTTTCTGATTCTTACCCGAACTTCTTCACCCCTGCTGGGTACGTATTCTCTATCTGGTTCATCATCTACATCCAAGCCATAATCTTCATGATCTATCAAGCCCGACCGAGTCAACGAAGCGAAGATTACCTCCAAAAAATCAATCTCTTCTACTTCCTTGGCGGACTAGCCAATATCGGCTGGATTTTTGTCTTCCACTACTCCTACGCTTTCATGGTGGCAAATCCACCTTTCTTCCTAGCATCCCTTGTACTCCTAATAGTCGTATTCCTAATGCTATTACTAGCCTACATCCGGTTAGGTGTTGGAGTAGAAAAAGTGCCACGAAACGAGAAGCTAGCCGTGCATCTGCATTTCAGCGTCTATCTTGGATGGATTTCCGTCGCCACCGTTGCGGCTATCGCCTCCTCCATTAACATCTTAGTTCCAGCCATTCCTACTGAAACTCAACATCTTGCTACTGCTGCCATGCTCTTCGTAGCAGTATTTCTCGCATTGCTCATGGTCTATCTTCGCCGCGATTATGGGTTTGCTCTAGTCTTCCTATGGGCAGGAGCTGGAATTGGAGTGAAATGGATTACTGTCCCCATCATCTTCTACTCAGCCATTGCCATAGCAATCATCTTAGTTATCGGAATGATCCTCATTCCATATCTAAAGAAATCCAACCTTATCCAATACTACAAAGGACCTGAATAAACCTAGTTCCATTATCTCAACTGCCGCACTATCAGGCGGATTTCCAGATTTTAAACTGGAAATTCCAACTAGTCACAAGTTCATTTTACTTAACTCGAAGTCTTTTCCAATAGAGCACTGAAGCAACAATAACAATTACAATTATTGAAACGATCGCTAGGGTAACCACAAATATTGGATTTGGGTTACTTGGTGTAACTCTGGCAGTATCAATCAACCAGCATGCAATAATTCGCATTAGATTCCATTCAGAGTCGGGATCATTCAATCCATCCTGGAAAGTTGTCCCGTCCCGAATATCACCTTCTTCGATTTCTGGATGGGGGCTGGAAAGAAACACGGCTCCACTACCATACCTGAAAGAAACCATACAAGGTAGATCATTGAGGGCGTAGCTTGCAATCGTGGTTACATGGGACATGTCTGGGGCATCGAAATAACTTCCCGTCCAACTTAGTATCTGATACGAATTCGGAAGTGCTGATAGGTCAGGTCCAGTTCCGTTCTTGTGGATGTTCACCGTAACAAGGTTCTTTCCAGCAGGAAGTTCAGGCAGGTAGTTTTGAAGTTCTATATTAAAGAGTTCGAAATGGGTCCACTCAAAGAAGGTTCCACCATAGATTCCAATATAGGCTCCACCAGAAGCAATGAAGTTTCGAATGATATCATAACATACGGGTGTCATTTCATCGCGTAGAGTGTAGGGAGAGATTCCGGGCATAACAAACATTGCTTGCTCGTCCAATGAACCATTCAGTACGCCTTCTGGTGAAAGTAAAGTCAGATCTGCATCTAACCATTCCAGCAGATGAATTAATGCTGTTCGGCTTGCTAAATTCTCATCTGAATGTCCGCCAGTGTAAACTGCAACAGGAACCCCTGAAAGATTTGTAGACTGCTGGCCAGTAACTAGCCTATGGGGCCCACCGATGAGACAAAGCAAGAGAAACAGAAAAAGAAAATTAAAGAGCAATACGGGTCGGTATCCATTTGAAATTAAAATTTGCTTTTGCATACGCACCATCGGTTCTATTCTCGGAATGATTTAACAAATATGCTCGGAAATCGGTCAGTCAAAAATTAGACACAAAAATGATCTGTTTAGACATTTTTGAGAACGAGTTGGTTCGGAATCTGGTGGACATCGAGGCGCTTATTTGCAGGCAACCGAGAATTTAAGTTCAGAATAACTGGTTCATCAACGGTGAATCCCTTTTGACCGAATTACCTTTCGTTCCTACAACTGCTGTATCTCTTGAAGCTAAATCACGTTCTGCCTCAAGTTATATTGCGTTTGGCCTCGTTTTTTTTGGTGCCCTAATTGCAACGATGAATATTATTTACAGCGTTTATCTTCAGCTCTTTGTGTTTCTTCCCTCAATTCCACCTTGGATGGGATTCCAAATCTATAACTATCTCATTCTCGACGTTATCATTGTCATTGGAGTGCTTCTCATGTATGGAGGCGCTGCAATCATTTATTTCGAGAAATCATGGCCTTATGGCGGTGTCATCTCGCTGTTCGGCGCATTCATGAGCATCACTTTATTCGCCATCTTTTTGGGTGCCTTAGGTGCTTTCATTAACCTTTGCAGCCGACCAGAACCGAAGCGAACATAAGGAATGGACACAACACAATCAGTATCCACGGCTCGAGGACAAAGATCATGACTTCAATCATTGACATTTGGGAACATGTCAAGCAAATGAAACAACCCTGGAACCCTCAGGAAATTGCCCGAGTAAATAATCAGGTGATTCGGCTAGCTCTTTTCGATGGAGAGTTTCCCATGCACAAACACACCAATGCTGACGAACTCTTCTTCATTTTGAAAGGGAAAATAACCATTCGTATAAAAGGACAGCCTGATCTGACTCTAACGGAAGGAAAAATGACCGTGATTCCTCGAGGCGTCGAGCATTCTCCCAAAAGCCTTGAACCCTCATATGTCTTGATGTTTGAACCCGTCTCCTTAAATCCACGTGGTGACTAAGAGTATTCGCTTAACGTATTTTCGAATTTTAACCTGAATCCAACGGATTAGTACAATCCAACACACTTTTCCACTCCCCCCGAATTGTTCCCTGGCGATTTAGCAATTGCAAGGTCACTCTTTCAAATTTAAAGGTCCGATTTTTGATGCTCATACCCATGTCTGGGAAACCACTAATATCAACCAAACTATTGAAGAACAAGAGACACTTGGAATCAAATCCCAGCTAGTAATCGCTCATCTCACTGCGGTTCGGAATTTTACTGAACAACATTATCCGGGAAAATTTGTGTTTGCCAAGTATTTGTCAACCCAGAATATCATCGGTTCAAAAATTGATTTTGTTCTCTCTGAAATTGATCAGATGCGTGAAAACGGGTTCTCGCTGGCGAAGATGTGGGCGGCTCCGGGTTGGCGTAACTACTTCAAAAATTATGAAGCCGACTTTCGAATTACCGATGAGCGCTATCAGCCTATTTTTGATAAACTTGCTGCTGAAGGGTTTCCTTTACTTCTTCATATGTCCGATCCGGATACCTATTATGCTACCAATTACGCGAATACTGAAGTCTTTGGTACAAAGGATGCGCATCTCGATGAATTAGAAACGCTCATAGCGAACAATCCCAAACTTCAATTTCAACTTGCCCATTTCGGTGCGCAACCAGAAATCCACCGCTTACCTCGTCTCGCCACGTGGTTCGAAACCTTTGATAATATTGTTGTTGATACGGCGTCTTCTCGCTGGATGGCTCGTGAACTGAGCAAAGATCCTTATGCAGCTCGGAATTTTCTTATCCGGTTTTCCAAACGCATCCTCTTCGGAACCGATTCAACATTAAATGCAAACAGATCCTGGGGCAAACGCGCAGGTTTGTCTCCTTACAAAGCACGGTATATTGCCCAGCGAATACTTTGGGAAACAACTGAAAGAAATACGCCTCTCCCTTTCCCAGATGCTGATACTGAAGCAAGCGGAGGAACCTTCATTAATGGTCTTAATCTGCCGGACCGCGTACTTAGGGATTTGTATTGGGAAAATGGACAACGCCTTTATGCATTCTAGTTTCTGGCTCAAGAGAACCTCAAATATCGCAAAGGCTTAATTAGGCAAACTTAGGCAACAAAGGCTCTCCACTCTTACATGATTCGGAGGATTTCCTTCTGATGTCAGACGAAACAACAGCAACAACTCTCATTCTCATTGGAGCAATATTCCAAATCATCATCGCTATCTTTCTCCTCATCGGAGGCGCTGGAAGCAGCATAGGCACCGCCATAGGATTTCTCCTTGGTGGCATCAGTGACCCCCTCGATTGGATCTGGGTGTTCATCCCTGGTGTTCCGCTGATAGTCTTTGGAATCCTTGCGCTCCTCTTTGGTATTTCCTGGCTTCGATGGCGTGACGCTCCCACCGAATATAAACAAAAACTCATCTTAACAGGTGTTCTTGCCCTCATCTTCACAGGAGTGATTCCAGGTTTACTAGTGATAATCGCCGGAGCCGTCATCCCAGAAGAAGCCGCCTAGCAGCGTCAAATCACTTGTTGATCTGCATTCCCTCCTTTTTTAGAAATAGTGAGTCGCAATCACATTTCTTTGCGGCAAATGAAATACCCCAAAGCAATACCTGTCATGATGCAACCTCCCACTTGACAAATCAAAACCATGACCTCAAGATATGGGATATGAAGCAGTATACTCGAGAAAATGAGAATGAAGGGTATACCCATTGCTATCCCAACCCCGACAAACGCCAAAAAGCCCATTGCAACTTCGAGCCGATCTTCAAGTCGGGAGTTGCGTTCCACAACAATCACCAACTGCACAGGATTCCAGATTCACGCGTTTTTACCTTTATGTTACCGGCTAACCCAATGAAATGCCCGCTATCATTGCATACAAATACGACTTCGATTCACCATAGGGCGGTGGTTGGATTGTTCGAAGAACTCCTCTTTCGTCTTCTCTTTGTCGTCCTATACCTCCTTTTTGGGGGGTTTCGTATCTATTACCGACGTAAAACGGCAAAGACGCAAAAGGCATTCAGTGATACACCCGCTAAACGTCCTCCTCGAACCTGGGCTCACGTCACAATCTCCATTGGTATTGTGGGAATGTTTGTCGCATATGCTCTCTTTTTGCTCATTCCACCTTGGATACCTTGGTTTCCCTTACCCTTCCCCTACCTTCTTCGGTGGGCGGGTGTAATTCTAGGCTTCAGCGTAATTCCGTTGCTAGTTTGGACTCACCGAACTCTTGATCGTTTCTACTCCGCTGAATTAGAAATCCAAACTCAACACAAGCTCATGACTAGTGGTCCCTATTCTCGGATCCGTCATCCAATGTATACAACATTCATTCTCTTTACCTTGGCTACTGTGCTCCTTGCTGCTAATCTTTTCGTAACCATCTTCGGACTCGTAGTCTGCTTCTCACTTTATCCCATCTCGAAACGTGAAGAACAAATGCTCCTCAATGAGTTCGGAGCTCAATATCAAACTTATATGAACCGAACCGGACGATTCTTCCCGCGAATCCGAAGGCCAAAACCTTCCCAAGAAGAGTAATTCGACGATGTCAAGCAAAAAGATTACTTCATTTTATCGCGGTATCCAACTCTATAGCAGCGAGGTTGCGGTTCTACAGGAAATTGAAGAACTACTTTCCCAGCCAATTCCTTCGGGCGGAATCGCTTTTTACAAAACTGGATTTGCATATCAGAATAAACATGTCGTTGGTTTAAGTCTACATAAAAAGAGATTAACTAATCTGCCCGATTCGATTCAAGCGCTTACCCATCTTGAACATCTCTACCTTCGAGATAATAGACTCCTTAATCTTCCATCCGTCATCGGAAATCTCTCAAACCTAAAGAATCTTGACATCTTCAATAACCACATCACCTACCTTCCTGAACGTATTGGAAATCTCCACCAGCTTCGTCGTTTTGATCTCTCTCGAAATTTCATTCCAGCCCTTCCCCAAAATATTGGGAGTCTTCAATCTCTTGAAAGATTAGGTCTTCTCAACGTTCAGTTAGAGTCTATCCCAGATAGCATTGGACAGCTTACTAACTTATGGGATTTCATTGCTTCGACAAACCAACTTACATCCATCCCCGAAACCTTTTGTAAACTGACTAACCTTCGAAGGTTGATTCTTCACAATAACAAACTCAAGGCCCTGCCAGAGGAAATCGGTCGCCTTAGTGCACTTGAAGTTCTTTCTGTCCATTCAAACAAACTCTCTAGGCTCCCTCCAAGCATCACTAAGCTCATATCTCTCAAAGTGCTGCGTCTCGAAAAAAACTCAATCCACAGACTTGCTCCAGAGTTTGAAGATTGGCTTCGATTCTTAAAATCGAAGGGCTGTTCAATACGCTTTTGATGTCCAGTTGGAACGAGCTTCATTTTCGTATTTCCCAATGGGCACCCAACTTCAGAATAAAGTTATTCCCACCATTTCTGACAGAGAAGTTACGCTTTTAGTCTTTAAGCCTGTTAAAAGCACCAACCTCTGTAAAACGAGTTGAGAAACGCTTTGCAAACAAAACCACTCCTCACTTTTCTCGGCAATTCTGGGTTTCTTCTAGAATTTCAAGATTCATCTATCGTAATTGATCCACAGAACAAAGCCTCGGGTGACCGTGAAGGCGATATCGTCTACTGCACACACGACCACCCAGATCATACTGGTGGCGTGAATGTCTTCATGGAACAAAATCCAGTCGCCTTCCTAATGGGCAGCACTCAAGTTGCGAAGAAATTCAAACATTGGACCCACCGAACCATTGTCGTCTCATCAGGTGAGTTTGTCCAACAAGGTCCATGGAGCTTAAGATTTATAGAGGAGCCTCATGGCGTTACTAAAGGCAAAATGAATCTTGGTGTCATCGTCCGAACTGATGAATTTGCCTTCGGACACGTTGGTGATGCTGTCCGATTCGGTGGGTTTGCAAGGGCTAAACTCGATGTTCTTGCTATACCGATTTTCGGAGGATTTACAGCATCTCCCAAACGGGCCATAGAGGAGTTAACGAAATTCGATCGACCCCTACCAACCATTGTTCCTATGCACTGGGTCTTTCGAAGTCCCAAAGGCTTCTGTAAACACTTCAAAACCGAGTTTCCCAAAGCGAAATGCCTTATTCCTGAGAAGAATAAGAAATTAAAAATTTAACCTCTGCTTCTGAAGTCTTCTAACCTTGTGCCAATGAACAAATGAACCCAATTGTAGGTAAATGGGCATCTACTTCATCTAAACAGTCTTTTCCAAACTGGTGAAAATGCCCATCAATCTCAAGCACACGACGCAGCTCCGCTCTTATCAACAACTGAGGAAACTCCGGAATATCGGCAAAAACCTGCACAATCGATTCATCTGCTCCACTCCAAACTAACTTATCAACGACTAACACGGCTAAGGCAAAGTTGGCTGGTCGCCAATAAGGACAAAAATCAATTATCGCAGGCGGAAAGTTTTCTGCAAACAGTATATTATCCGGATCTCCTTGGATTATCTGGTTCGTAACCTCAATCGGTTCCAAGAACCCAACCAACTTCTCAACAGCAGGTTTTAACCGTGCATGGCAGCTAATCGGCATTTCTCCCCAAACCATGAAATCTGCCAGTGCCCAAGGGTCATCTCGATGTGCGAAAAACGGGGGAAATGGCACATCTTTCAAGACCCAATGAAACCGTTCAAGTACCTCGCGCTTTTCAATCCAATGATCTTGCACCATCTTTCCCGGAAGAAACTCGTACGCCATCCACCCATCAACAAGCAACTCTCCAGTATCTGAAGACAGGAAATGAGGAACACGAAACGCATCTTCCACAATTCCATCCAAGACTTCAATCACCCAGATCGCCTCAACCTCACTTTGTGCAGGCTTCAGAACGATGTCCCCCACACGAAATGTCGTTCTTTGACCACCCGGCAATGGAATCGGGCTGCCACAAACACCAAACGCTTCTAAGACGCCAACAGAAGGCTCCATCTTAATATCCCCATTTTTCAATTCGATACTTGATTCTTCTCCTATGTATTTGATTAAGCATTAGATGTCAGGAGGACCTCGTGCCAGTCTCTTGAGCTGACGGTCCAAAGGGAGAGCTCCCCACGATTCGAGATACCACGTTGCCCCAATATCTTTGTATTCAGATGCGACCTGATTCCGTTTCGGCTTCGACAGATATGGGTTGTAACAGATCCAGTCAAATTTTCCCTTATTTTTACGATGCCTATTCACATACTCCATCATGGCTTGAAATCGTGATGGATTCCCAACCCCAATTGGGGTAACCCCATCAAACCGCGCCGCCCGTTTAAATGCACCCTTTTTAGGCCATCTACCTCCCACCCAGATGGGGATCCGTGGCTTCTGGAGTGGCTGTGGCTCAAACCTCACTCCCATCGCCTTTCGGTAGACTCCTTCATAGTTACAAGGCTTACCCGACCAAAGACATGTGATAATCTCTAAGGATTCATCAAGCATCTTCGCTCGGACCTTGAGGTCAGTCGGTTCTCCAAACACTGCAAACTCTGTCTTGGAAGGTTCTCCAAGCCCAACTCCGAGAATCATGCGGCCATCAGATAGATAATCGAGTGAGACGGCTTCTCTCGCTACCTTTTGCGGACGCCTACGCGGAAGCGGTGTGATATGAGTGCCTATCCGAATACTTTCCGTATTGCATGCAATGGCCGCAAGTACAATCCACGGATCAAGGTTGGAATTCCCTCGTCCAAAATGAACATGATCCCAGAGAAAGAAGCCATCCCAGCCAACCTCTTCGGCTTCTCGCGCTAACCTCGCATAATCCTGTGGTCGAACACTAACTCCGAAATTAGCGATGCTAATCCCAAACTTCATGACCTACGCAGTAATGCATCCTGCTAATAGCTTCTTCTCTCAGCAACCTAGAAAAAGAACCACTAAGCTGCTACTTCGACTCCGCACAATACGGACGTCTCGATGCTGCCCAAAAATGAGTGTTGGTGAAACTCCTTACTCGTCAAGCCCTGTAACAATTGCTGAAATAGTTTAAAGTAGTGTGATGATCATTCCCCATTTCCCGATACTAAGCTGGAGTTCATTTCTGAATTCTTTGACATACCCTTCTTCGATTCGAATAGATGTGTTCTCTTTTACCTGTCTAATCTGCTCATTCCAGATGACAAGTTTGATAGAACCCGTCTCATCTGAAAACCTTATTTCAGCAACCTTGAGCTCTTCACCAGTCTTTTTCGAAAAAACCGTGCGAGGCTTTGAGATCTCCTCCACCATTCCTTCAACCAGAACTCTCTGCTGACCGTTCTGGATATCTGCAATCCGTGACATGGCTTGTGGAAATTCATCGGAAATCCGTTTTTCATAGTAGATGCCGGTCCACGTGGGATTATCATGGGTGGTCCCAATCTGGACAAATCCCAGAGTCTTATAGAATGGATTCGTTCGAACATTCCACTCTGGAGTCCCTAACACCCACAAATCTGCAGACGTGTATAGCTCCCAGACAAGTTCGAAAGCCTTTGTCGCAATCCCACTTCTCATATAATCTGGATCGATCCAGATTCTCTCACAGACTTGATACCCAGGCCCTCGATTTCCTACAATGAATCCCCCAACAACCTCTGAACCCAACAGAATCTTACGATACTGCAGCCACTTATTTTGAATTACCTTAGTATTCCATTCAATCGAGTCATATCCGGGTGGTCCACCCGGACCAGGTGCACCAAACTCCAAGTCCGACTCAAATGCTCTCTTACATGTATTTGTCAGGATCTCCGCATCTGCAATCGATGCATTCTGTAGAGACACATCACGAGATTGATTCATTCCTAACACCACGAAATCGGGAAAACGCCTTAATATCCTTCTTTAGTTGAATACTAACAAGCAAAATTAGGACCACTATAAATCGTTTACTTTTTTGCTCCAACATAACCAAACAAAAACGTCACCTAAGAATAGCTCTACACCTCTTCATGAGTTTCTTCTGCTCTCTTTGGGGGTATTTCATCTGGAAGCTCGATGGAATTTTCTTGAGCTCCTTCTTTTTGGGGCTCCGAAGGTTCCTTTACCTCTTTCGCCGAGTCTTTTATGGACCGTTTCTCTGGCTCCTTAGATTTTGGTCTATAGTGCATTCCAAGGGCAATGAACATGCACCCACTGGTGCTGACAAGGCTAAGGCCGATGAGAATAGGAGAGGGACCCACGACTGGAAGAAGACTGCTGAAGAATATTAGTTGAGGTGCCGCGAAAATCAGTGTAAGTGTTGGAAACAGGCTGTATAGGGAATTTCGGGTTCGATCAGGAATCAAATCCAGGATTAGCCGCTGCTGGACTACATTCACTGCACCATCAAATATTCCAGTGATTACAAAGGTGAGGCACACGATGATTGCTGGGAGTTGGAAGAACATCCATGGGAAGGGTACTACGGTACCATTAACTAGCAAGGA
>JBHLPH010000058.1:0-6065 GCA_048939625.1 Promethearchaeota archaeon | reverse complement strand
GGACTCAACAAAGTTTATATGTAAGCCTATTACATCCTAGCTTGCAGTACCCCATGCTGCAGATGACGGGGTGTAGCAAGAATGTCAGGCTCAGACAAGGAAGCCATTTTGATTCGCGTATCCGAATTCTTATCCAAAGCCGTCAATGACTTGGCCGATGCCTTAAACACCGTTGCCAAACAAGTCACCGAGTTCCAAACTAGCCTAAACAAAGTTCGTAGTGATCTTAAAAGCGCACAAGTCACTCCGATGACAGCCGCTAGTACGCCATTAATGGCCGCAGAAGCAAGCACCGGTGGACCATCCACTGATGCACTCTTCGATTTTCTTGAAGGTGATGAATCTGCTATCGCCGCAGCTGAGGTCGGAAGTGATGCCGAATCAATTTTGTTAGGCGACGTTACGGCTGCTGCAGCCGTCGCCACAGCACCTCCGACTGGAGCTCCACCGTCTGCTCCGCCTGCCGCAGCTCCACCCAAAGGTCCACCTAAAGCAGCGCCTAGCGGTCCGCCAAGTGGTCCACCATCTGCCCCGACCGCTGCAGCTCCACCCAGTGCACCTCCATCAGCAGCTCCTACGGCTGCTCCACCAAGTGCAGCACCCGCGGGGACAACTAGTCCACCACCTGCTGCTGCCGCGGCTGCTCCAACTCCAGGAATTGCCGGGTTACGAAATGAAATGATGGCCGAAATCAAGCGGATCAAAGAAATTTTTGAAACCTAATCAGTTTCATCCAAGCCGCTGATACGTTTCTATAGTTCAAGACTTGGTGAAATGATCATATTCCAGTTTTGAGTATAATCAGTACTACATGTGTGCGAGGACAGGAAGAAAATGAGAGGAAAGGGTTACATGAAACATGAAACCCTAAGTCGATAAGCGCCAAATCGTATTGTTGGCTAGAATGTAAAACATCTCATCCTTGTAGATCACAAGAGCGTGGTGATATTTGGCCACAGCTAGAAAGGTTTTGATCTTTGTCTCCTCGCCATCACGGTACCTCATCTCAACCGTTCCACCGACAGAGCCTTTATTGATACCGAGTTTGTCGATTGCGCGTTCATCCACAATTGGGATTTTGAGTGCCTTAGCTTCGTTGTAGACGGCTTGGCGGAATGCACTGACTGCGGGTTTTGACATGGTTTCTACTCTCCGTTATCCGAGTAAAGGATAGAATTGACTTTAGAGATTTGAGCATATATAGGTTGCGTCTTGTTTGCAGAAAGAACATTTCATTTAATGAGCTCTCATTGAGGCGGAGTAGCGAGATAGTTTAGGCGAGAACGCACTTGGGTTGGGTCGGTAAAGGCAAAATAGGTTGAAATGCGGGGTCCCTGATCTGTGCCAAAGAAAGCCTGATAGAGCGTCTGGAAGAAGGTGTGTTGAACCCTTTTGGAAAGTGAGTGAGTCAAGTCTTTCATTGCCTCTGTGATTCGCTGTTCAGTCCAATTATTGGGATCAAGCTTCTCATAGAGCTGCTGGTATAACGTTCGGAGTTCATCAGGAATTTTGTCGGTTAACCCTTTGGGAGGGGTGGAAAGTGTGGTAATTCGATAAGAGGCAGGGGCATATTCGGTCACCCAAGTATAGGCCTGATTCAAGCGGGTTGAGATATACTCTCTTTCTCTGGATGTCAAAGAGTGAGGAATAATGTCTGAGCTAGCCAGTTTTTTGATAGCCGCATCTGGTAATTGGTCCTTTGGGATAATCTGGGTTAATAGAACAGCATGTAGATACGGGAGCTGCATTGGAACTGTCTTTGGCAGAGGGTCAAGGTTCGCTAGTTCATAGCTCCGACGGATATCAGCAATTTCTTGGGATGGAGTCTTCGGTGTATCAATTTGATAATACACACGTTCAGCGCGTTCATACTGCCCAATATAATTGGGGATATATTCAAGACCCAGAGTGATGCGTTTCATGGATTTATTCTTCAGGTAAATGTAACGGAGAACCTCTCCTGGTGCAACGGAAACCCAGGTCTTTGGAGTGAAACCCTTGAAATCAGAGCTACCCATATCCCCTTTGTCGACACCGTTCTCGATGAGGCCTACCCATTCATTCGCATAAGGAACAGGAGGCTTGAATTTGTAGAAGGTCTCAGCAATTTCTTTTGCACTATCGCGCGACCCCCCAGGTGTGGCATGATCTTTTCCAAATGGTTCAAATCCAACCCCGAGGACCTTCCATAAAGCAGCCCATTCCAAGCGCCAAGAGAGTTTCCCATTTTCAATGCTGGTTGTTCCGTTATGCCCACATTCTTCGCATTCATAGGTGGCGCTGTACGCATCCAAATCGACGGCAACAACCGTGGTGGTGCTTATGTGCAGGCATTCTTCACAGGGCACATTTATCGGAAACCAGTCCGGTGGATAGGGATTCCGTACTCGATATTTATTGACGAGTTCCCGGGCTAGTTCTCGATGCGCAATTGTATACCGGACCAGTTCCTGCATTTTTGACCAAGTGTAAATTTGGTTCGTACTAACAGGTGTTGTATCACGGCTGAAATAGTCAAGATAATTTCCGAAGTCCAGCCAATATCGTTCCACCCAATTCCCTAGTTCTCCTTTGGGATCAGGTACATCAACGAGCCGCCGGCCAATGTATATTTTAGCTTTTATAGGATTTGAAAACTGAGCCAGTTGAGCTTCTTTGCCCTTCCATTCATCGCTTGTATAGCGAACGATATAATGTTTGGATTGATACCCTTTCTGTCGGAGTTGGTGCATCACCGTGTTAGTCAGAGTAATTTCGCCACGTAAGCGTCCCACGTGTTGAAGACCTGAAACTGATAAACCACAGCTGCAATCTATGGTTGAGGTATCCTCGCCCCAATAATCGATAATATCCTTGACTAAGCCATCGATCCAATGCTGGTACGAGGTCTGTTCAGACACCTTAGTCACCTAGGCTTCTCTTTTCAGTAATGAGTGAGGCTTTATCAACGATTCGTTTTCCATTCATGATCTTTAGAAGAGGTTGTCGCCCCCACTCTTTCGTAGATACGACGAATTTGGACCAAAAGCGCTTCGAGATTAATTGCTTTTTCTGCCGAAATGGACACTGAGGGAAGGTGATAAGCTTCTTTGATGAAGGCCACTCTTTCCTCAATCTTATCAATATCAATCAAATCTGTTTTATTCAGAACAACAAGAATCCGCATCTCATCAATCCCTGTTGCATGAAGAATCTCTAGTGAACTCTGCATTTTCATGCTTAGCAGTTGAATTGCTTCTGACGCGTCCACGACTAGAAGTAACACATCTGCAGCGCGCATATCATCGAGATTCAATTGAAATGCTGAAATCAGTTCAGGGTCCAAATCCAAAGCAAACCCAATTGTATCCACAAAAAACAACCCCGGATTTCCTGCTAGCGACCATTTTGACGACAAAGTTGTAAAGGGGCGATCACTAACCTCTTTTTCTGCCCCTGTTAATGCATTGAATAGACTCGTTTTTCCCGCATTATAGCACCCGACGATACAGACCATGGGAACCCTCATCTGCCGACGTTTCCGCATCCGCCGACGATGTTCCTCGCGATAACTAGCTAACTCCGAAGTTACTTTGGCAATGCGTTTTCGCAACTGCCGTAGCTGAGCATGATACGCATACTCACCAGGACCTCTACCACCTCGTCGGGCGGGTCGTTCGCGTAGCAACCGTTCACTTTCGGTGACTTTGATGTACGGAAAGCTCTTTTGTAAGGCAGCCAACTCCAACTGCAGTTGTGACACATTATCTCGGGCCTCGCGGCCAAAAACTTGTAACACAACCTCGTAACGGTCAAGCACGGGAACACCAATCATCCTTTGTAGATTGACTTTTTGCATCGAAGTCAAAACGTTATACACAGCCACGGTTTCAATGTCTTCCATGGCCACAATCTGGGCAATCTCCTCCACTTTCCCCCGCCCAAAGAGAAATCCCCCATGCGGGCGTATTCGGGTTTGCAGCACGGTTTCGATCACCTCGAATCCAGCGGCTTCAACAAGGCGGATAAACTCTTCCAGTTGTAATGGCCACTCAACATGATCATGCACATCAGAGCGCAACATTGCTAATAATGCACGCGCCAGCGTATACTCACCAAATTCCTCAGCAGGTTGCTGGCATAATAAAGGTTTGTTTCTAGGATAGCAGCGCGTCCTTAGTTTACTAACTCAAAAAGAAGAAAAAGGGGAGTCCGAAAGGACCCCCTGGAAGTATCGCAGCTTATGGCAGTGGGATGAGCGGAACTAAGAAGCTATAGAAGAGCCATACAAAGAACAGATAAAAGATGAAAGCAAGTATTGCCACTATCAGAGCACCTATACAGCCAGTTCCGAAGTAATATTTGATAATGAGCAACCAGACAATGAAAATGACGATGCCGGCAGCCCACCAGAACACAGCTAGAAACGATTGAAACGCAAACGCAAGAATCGCGGCGACAATGCTTCCGAGCAACGAGGCAATCAATGCTTTGCCAAAGGTGGCTTCCATCCCAGCAACCACCTTACCAGCAAGCATGATAATAAAAGCCATGACGAACCATTGTACGATGAAGTTAATGATTGTCCAAACTAAATATTGCATTTTGGTTTTACCCACCCTAAGGGTGATTCGGCGCTCCCTGTTCTACCTATCTTGCATTTATAACTTTGGCTTTCTAGTATCTGCAGAAACCTGCAAGAACGCGCCACAGACGCCCAAAACCAAGAAAAACCGCGTAAATCCGATTCTACCGTATTTTTCCGCGTTAAGCCCCAAATAAAGCCGACACAAATCAGTTTTTCTCACTCCAAAACGTTCTACCCACAGCCCAAACGTAACCATTATAAGGCGCCACAACGCACACATAACCAGCGAGAAAGGTGGCAGGACTAAACCCTGTCTACCGGAGGTTTACCCCGGGAACAAGCATACTTGGCTTCAACGAGGAAAAGCCGCAATGCAAGCCTAGAATTTTAAAAACCTCGATAAGGTGTTCAAAATCTGGGCGCCTCGACAAATCCCCGCTGGAAATCTGTAGCCACACCTTTCTCCCAGGCGAGTGTGCTTCCAATTGGGGGTCACAAGCTGACGCTTGTGATAAGAACTAGCGGGGAGTAAGGACGAGGTTCTGGGTTGGCGAGGCGGCTTTTCTCATTGTTGGTAGGTTTTTCTTTTTCTAATCCGAGTAAGAAGAGACAGATTAAGTGAAACTTCTTCTGCGAATGACTACAAACAACTGAGAGAAATACGAAATGAAGTTTGCTTTAGAGAGAAAATTCACTTTCTCCATCATTGGAACCAAAAGACAATAAAATGATCATATTTCAGGCAGAAATAAGGAACTCTTCAGAAAAGGTTGTTAATGCATTTCGAAATGCATCTTCACTCTCTATCGAGTTCTCCCATCCAATTTTCAAAGGGGGAGTTTTTTAGGGTAAAACAGAACCCCTGGGTGAGCCTTATTGAGGGAAATAAAAAAACCATGTTCAAGGAGTCTGCGATTAAAAATTCCAGAATTAATAGTCACATGATAGAAACCCTCTTTCACAATTAGCGTCAGGTTGGCAAATGTTCACAAAAAGGCTTTACTCCAAGCTGCATGGAAAATTGTGTGTCATTAGATGTTTGAGAATTATTGGAAATCTGCCTTCACTGAAGAGGACCTAGGAACTTTATGTGGGTCTGGAAACAACCTACTGGGCATCCTTAGCAGCGGCATTAACCTGATGGATTCTCAATCAACGATTAGAAACCATCTTGGTTACAGTGGTCACCAATTGGGCTGGTTTGCTGTATATTCTGCATGGTTACAAGCTAAAGCGGATTTCAATTCGGAAAGCTTCGTACTCAGATATACTGTTGATGCAGAAAACCTTGTATCAACATTTTATAAGCTATTTCCTGATGGACGACCGATGCATCGGATTGCGGTTATGGATGCAAGTAATGACAATGTAGGAGCATGGCAAGAAGTAATCGACGGAGTCAATTATGATTCCCGAAAGCTATGCCAAACACCCACCTATCCTACTGTAAGCTTTTACACGGTCGAATTAGATTTTATCAGTCATATTCCACCAAATC
>JBHLPH010000029.1:0-19654 GCA_048939625.1 Promethearchaeota archaeon | reverse complement strand
GTAATGGAATCCGCTGGTGGGAGCGAACGATGTCATACAGGATATGTCCACGATGCTCAGGTTTTGTGGAAGTAAGACGTACTGGTAACCATTTCATGGTAATCTGTAAAGAATGCGGGGCAAGCCACCAGACCAGTCCTGGAGAGGTTGGGGATCCAGTTGCAGCGTATTTACGCTTTGTGGACGTCATGGAAGCCGGGGAACTTACCCAAAAGGCTAGAGTAAAGGGTAAGCCCCATAGACCTCGCCATAAAAAGAAGGTCGATACACCATTGAAATCCAAAGAGGAGTGGGAAAAACAGCTTAGAGTAGCCGGAGTGACCTCTTTCAGTCGATTACCAGAAGTACTACAGCGGATTCTTAGGGATTCCGCCTATCGATTAGTCAAATACCGACAGTTCTCCGAGACTGCGCCTGAACCAGGGTGTTTGATTGATGCGGCACCAATCGATGACCAATTAAAGGCAACCCTAAAACGGCAAGGTGTAACCCAACTCTTCGCTTTTCAAGAAAAAGCCATCCAGCACATTCTAAATGGTCAGGATGTGGTCGTCTCTGCACCAACAGCAACCGGAAAAACGGAAGCCTTTGCTCTACCTGTGATTCAACAAATCTTGGAAAACCGAGTTGGCTGGGGACCTCTTCGGCCTGCAGAACAACGTGCTGTTGAAGCCATTTTCATCTATCCCACAAAGGCTCTTGCACGCGATCAAGCGGGAAAACTGGCAGTCCTCGCATCGAGTGTTGGGCTGGATGTTGCGGTGCTTGATGGAGACACACCCAAATCAGAAAGAGCAGCAATTTTCAAACAGCCACCTGACATCCTGATTACTAATCCTGATATGCTTCACCTACATTTGATTCGACAGCGTGACCCCATTCGAAGACTTGTTCGCACAGCTAAGCATGTTGTGCTAGACGAACTGCATGTTTATGTGGGAGCTTTTGGGTCAAACGTCCATTTCCTTCTCCGAAGGCTTCAACGGATTTGTCCCCCTCTGCAGCTGATTGGAGCATCTGCCACTGTTGCGAATGCGCAAGAATTTGCTGAGCTCTTGTTTGACCGTTCAGTAATGAGTATTCATTGTGAAACTGGAAAAAAGGGAATCATCCATTTTCTTATGCTTTATCCAGAACGTGTGAGTCAAAGCACAATGATTGCTGGGGTTGCCCGAGAGTTAGTTCGCTATGATCTAAAGACCCTTGTTTTTGCGAATACACACAAGAATGCAGAGGTCATCAATCTAATCTCACGACGTACACAACTAAAGAGTGCCGTTCATCGCGCGGGTCTTCCAATGACCTATCGTCGCCAAGTAGAGGACGATTTTCGTCGGGGAGAACTAGACTTACTGGTTTCAACACCCACCCTCGAGTTGGGAATTGACATTGGAGACCTAGAAGGTGTTGTATCAATGTTAGTAGGGATAACTCGATTGACCCAACGGATTGGGCGAGCAGGAAGAAAAGGGCAAGAAAGCATTGCCATCTTAGCACTTCGTCAAAATGATGCTATTAGCACCTACTATCGTGAGCACCCTGACGACTATTTTATGGATATTGACCCGGCATATGTTGAACCGCATAATGAGGTAGTGGCGTACCACCAATTAATGGCAGCCGCCCTTGATATGCCGATTGACCAGGAGGAATTCGCAGAATTTCAAGCTATACTTCAACTGTTGCTTAAGGAGGGATTCTTGACAGAATCGAAAAGCAAGTTAAGACCGGATATCATCCAGGCCCGCCGTATTTTGGCTCGTTACTCTATCCGAGGAATTGGGGATAGTGTGAAGATCATTCAGGATGGAAAGATCATCGGTGAACGCCAGATGCCGATTGCCATGGGTGAACTGCACCCTGGAGCTTACTATTTACTTGCTGGCACTACCTTTGAATCCTTGGAATTCGAATATCGTCATGGTGTTGGAAGAGCTGTTGTTAGGAGATTACCCCCTAATCACCGTGAGATGACTCAACCCATCCGGCATGTTAACCCCGAAATTATCCGTGTACTGGACACAAGGCAAGTGTATGGCATGACCGTGCATTATGCGGACTTGCGGATGACCGAGGTTATTACCGGTTATGTAATCAAGGACATCTACACGGATAGAATTGTGAAAACTAAGGATCTTGACCAACCGTTGGAATTCACTTATCCAACGAAAGGTTTCTTTTTCACGGCCCCACATCCCATGTCTGCGGTCAAAGAGGCTGCCAAACAGATTCAGGTTTCAAAGAAGCCTCTTGATAAGGAGAACGAAATTACTGAAGAGGAACTCATCGTAGGTGGGTTTCATGCCCTTGAACATACATTGATTGAAAGCAGTGATATGCTGACAGGCGGTGGGCGAAACGCCATTGGTGGAGTTTCGATGGGATCTTCTGGGCTTATCTTCATTTATGACGGCAGCCCAGGAGGAAGCGGGCTTGCAAAGTTACTCTATGACCGACTGGAAGAGGCTCTACGACGTGTATCTGTTATTCTGAATGATTGTACGTGTGAAGCCTTAGAGGGGTGTCCTGCTTGTACCTTCTCATATCAATGTGGCAACAATAATACACCTTTGTTTAAGGCTGGAGCCTTAGAGACAGCAGAAATGGTATTAAAAGGAGTGAAAGCTCCAACGGTTGAGAAGCCTGAAATCACCGAAGAACCCCTTGTCTAATTTTTTGTTTAAATCAGAAATCGGGTGTAAGCTGAGCTCGAATTTTCGGGAATAGAACACGAACGATTGGTAGCTTAAATGCCCGTCCACCAGCATCAGGATACATCTGGTGCAGTTCATCAATGGTTTTGTACCCCATCAGCAGTTGATAGATTGTTGGAAATGGAACAGCTACATCAGCTTCTTTGAGATCTTGGCGACGGATTTCTTTGATTTCGTCGACCTTCCCATCTTTGAAGATAATCTCTATTGCTGCCCGATACCAATTCAAACGTAGTGAGTCGGACAAGTGGGCAAAATCTGATTGGGCGAGGCGATGTTCCAGAACCGGAGTGATTGTTTCCAAGAAGCGTTTAATTGATGGGATTCGAATATACCATGCATAGGGTCGCTCGAATTTTGATCGGCTTAGTCCTTCAATGGCTGATTTCACCGCTGGACGTGAAGGGAGGTAAATGCGGAGGGGTAACCGTCGTCGTCTTGCCATTGTTTTTAGGAAACGTAATATTGAAAGAATGTGGGTTAAGTTGCCAACCCATAGCTCGTGGATTTCAACGAAGCCCCATCCAACCGTGAGCATAAAAGATCCTACGATGGCATTCTTGTGTTTGACGACATAGAACCGGTAAACTGAATCCTCACCTAGGCGACCATGTGTAAGATAAGGATAATCCGCTGATGAGATTTTCCGATAAAAATCGAGATAGGAATTACGTTGAATGCGGGCTTCAAGATATTCGTCGAAGGTGTCTTGAGTTATCTCTATGATTTGTACCGATTCTTCTTCGCCCTTTTTCAGTTTCGGAATGAGTTCAAGTGGAACAACACAAGTTCCACCCCAAGTAATACCATAGACATAACCTAGACTACGATAGAAATAGGGAATTCCAATGATGACAAGGAGTGAGAGCTGATATTCTTCAACACGTTGTTCGAAGATTGTGTTGAGTTGTCGGATGAACCCGCGATGGCGGTATTCGGGGAGAGTTGCAACGATTTCCATATGCCCTACAGGAAATTCAGTGCCATTGAGAACACATTTGGTGCGGGAAAGGCAAAAGTAGGATGCGACTTTGACTTTGTTGGTATCAATTACTAAGAAATGGTCAGACACTGGGAAATCCGGGTGATAATTGAAGAGTCGATCAATCATGGGGCTAACGTCTTTCCCAAAGACTGTTTTGACCGTGGCAGTGATTGCCTCCTGGTCTGCAGGAGTCGCCGGTCGCATGATGAATCCATCGCCAATATCTTGTTCCATTGTAATTTCCCTTCTGAGTGCTTAGCGTTCGATTGGTTGCTACCTCAAAATTGTATTGGTGCACTTTGGAAAATGTGTAAAAAGAATGCAGCTCGTGGAATCCTAACATTTTAAGATGAGCAAACCTTTCTCAGTGAGGTAACCAACCTGATTGCAGGTCTGGATGATTGTGACACGGTTTAAGTATTACACAATATATCGGTGTAAAAATTGTGGCGAGTATATCCGTGTTCATGGAAAGCTTACATCAAAACTCATCTTGCCTTCAGGCGTACATATGTGCTGTCACCGCCCCAGGCTAGTTAGAGAACGGCATGTGTTGATTTCTGAATATAAAAAGCTGGATAGTTCTCAAGCAGAACATCCAAGCGATGAAAAAGGGCAGCAGAAACGGTTAGCGGATTATTCGGAATAACTCTGTTTTCCTGTGCTTGCTAAAGGACTTTGTAACGTGGATGAGTGCGAGTTTTTGGTGTGGGTGCAGGATAGGCTCCATTGGCGGATGTATAAGCAAGGAGGGCATCTGTAACCGAAACCGAGGTAAAGAAACGCGGAGCTCGACGAAGAGGTCCTGCTAGAATAAAATCAGCACCATGGCATTGCAAATATGTACATAGTGATGAAGCTAGATACCGCTTTGCGGCTGGCGAGATTCTAGAGGCATGACGCCATAACGCAACGCTATTTGCTGAACCCGCACCTACTGGATATCCTAATTGGTTCTTAACAAAGCGCATAGCAGCAGCTGCAATACTCAAACCGGCGAGATCCAAGGCGACTGTGTCAACGAGGATTTTTGTAATCTTGGCAGTCTTGGTTTTATCGAGGAGACCTTCAGTTTCCGGTGTGCCTTGAAGTGCTTCGAGTCGACCTTGTGGGCGTATATCAAGGGGATTATGTGCAAGGATTATTGCCGCTTTAATTCCTGCCTTCTTCAAAGCATTCAATTCTTCTGGGGACGTATGATGGCTTATAGCATCATAAATTGCCAAGTCTAAACGACCTGTATCCTTAGCGGTTGTCACACCGGCTAGTCGTGCATCTCTGGAGCTGCTGTCAATAAGGAATGGAATTGATGGAGTTTGTTCAGCTAGAAATGTGAGGTAATTATTCATTGCCTCAGGGGTCTCCGCTAAGACATCAAGTATGAGTGGGGTTCCGGTTGTTTCAATAAGTTTCAATGCCCGAGTCAAATAACGGGTTGCTCGTTTCTGGTTGAAGATGCCTTGAACCGGATCGGTTACAAGCTGGTCTCCACGATGAAATATCGAAAGTATAAGTGTGGTCGGGTATTCACCCCTGTCTCCTCCGAGGATGATATCACCGATTTGAACAGTTTTAGGCTCTACAGACTGATTTTGACCTGGCATAGTTCAGACCTCTTGAATGAAATAGACGTGTCTATCTAAAAGAGGAATGGTGAGCATTTTAAATCTACGTCGACAAGAATCCAGAACGGTCGAACGCGTTTTAGCAGTCTTGCACTCCGACCTTGTCTTTCCACGAAAAGGAAAACCCTTTGAAGCAGAATAGAACCTAGCTCATGGGATAGTCATGTCAGACGAATTGTGGGACACCAAAGAAGAACTAACCGTTTTAGTTGTTGAAGCCCACCCTGATGATGCAACCCTCTTTGCGGGAGGAACCATCGCCAAGCTTGCGGAGATGGGTCATAGATTAGTAAATCTATGTACAACCTTTGGCGAAAAGGGAACTTTGGATCCTACAATGACACGAGAAGCAATGATCGAAGTCGAAAAACAGGAATCAAAAAGGGCTGCTCAAGTGCTAGGTGTGAAAGAGGTCCTGTATATGGGTATTCCAGATGGGGAAGTAGTTGCTGACTTGGAACTTCGTCGATCGTATACTGAAGTGATTCGCCAAGTGTGTCCTGATATCGTGTTTAGCTTTGATCCTCATGATCCCTATGACCCACATCCTGATCATCGGGCTGTGGGACGCTCGATTTACGAAGCGTGTTATACAAGCCATCTGCACCTTTACTTTCCAGAGCAGCTGAAGAAGGGACTAAATCCCCATATCGTGACTAAATATTTTGGATGGAATAGTCCAACCCCAACAACCTTCGTGGACATTAGCGAAAGTTTAGAGAAGAAAATCCAAGCACTTTTTCAGTATGAAAGTCAGCTGCAGATGCTTTTAGAAGAAACAAAACAACGCGTACTTCTTGCAGGGCTTTCAGTTCCGATTCTCGAGACCCTAAATTGGCAGGATATCTACCGAGCTTGGATAACACTATCTGCTCAAGAAACAGGCAAAGAAGTAGGGTATCAATATGCCGAGGCATTTAATGGCATGTATTTCAGTGCGGGCGGAGTCATCTCGGAATTGTTGAATTCCGAGAATGAATAATCCCAGAACTTAAAATCCTGCCTGAAGAAATTGAACATTTTTAGGGAAGTTCATTTCCGAGAGAATGCGGTGTTACCTTATGAATGGTTGGGACCATGTCTTCTTTACCACAATCATCTTCATCGTAGGATGGATTGTATTTCAATTCCTCTTCCCCTGGCTCTTACCGGCAGTATTCAGCTTCTGGTTTTTTTTAATTGCCTGGGTTGGTGGAATATTCTCTGACTTCGATATTCATTGGAAACCTCTGCTTGGCCATCGCTCCATCATCACCCACAGTGTGCTAGCACCGCTAGTCATTGTCACGCTCTTCTTTATCCCAGTGTATTTCCTGGGTTGGTGGACCCCTATTGACCGATATTTCATCGCGGTGTTCTTACTTAGTTGTGCCTGCCATTTATTCCTGGATCTTGCGCCAAGTACTCGGTCTGTGCTCAATCGCTTCATGAAGAATCCATTAGAGGCGTTTATTTACATCGAAAAAGGGATGAAAGCGCCACCAGGGAACATCACCTATGTTCCCAAGAAATATGAAAAAGGATGGCTCATTGGGAACGGAGTTGCCCTTGTAGCCTTCGTTATTTTATCACTTCTGTTCATCTTCCCCGCGTTGGGGCTTTAAGAGCTCTCACAAGTAATTCCATCAAATCAAGGATTTCAAATTCGTCTCCAGTACTCTTTAAGTGGACGTCAGTGAAATGAAGTTTACAGTTTGGACATGCTGATACAAGCAGCTCCACCGCAAGGGTACTTGCATCATCCAACCGGCGGTGTGTAATTTCCTCACTGAGAGAGGGAAAGGTTTTAGGTAAAGCCCCGCCACCACCACAGCAATCAGCCTTATCCCGATTGTGCACAAATTCCTTTAGTTGAATACCGGGGATTAAATGGAGTAAGCGACGGGGTTGCTCGTAGACGCCTAGTTCTCGCCCCAGGTGACAAGGGTCGTGATAGGTCAGCAATGTTTGATTTTGTGCAGAGAGTTGCGTGAGCAAAGGAGCTAATTTCTTCTGATGTTGGATGAGAAACTCGGAAATATGTAACACTCGAACCTTCTTAGGTAACGATATTCCCAGTCGAGGATAATCATTTCTAAGGGCTCGAGCACATCCCGGACAGGTAGTAATCACCGTTTGAGCATTTGATTTTGCAATCGCGGCCACATTCTGTGTAGCTAACGATTTTGCGCTTTTAATGAATCCTGCCCGAATTAATGGGGATCCACAGCATACCTCGCTTTCAGATCCAGATAAGAAATCATACTCGATATTGAGAGCTTTGAACACCCTATGAGTGGCTAATGCGATTTCAGGGTGTCGATACGCCGTTGTACATCCAACAAAATAAGCAACTTTTGCATTTGGAGTAGTGTCCTTGAGAGCATTTTTGAGGAGAACGAACCGCTTATTGTGAGGCTCTCCATACACATTGGAGTACTCAGATACGTTTTGATCAAGCGCTAAGGTTCCCATAGGAGCCCGATTTTCTTCGACCACTCGTTCACGAGCAAGCTCGATGATTTGGGGGAGTTCATGACGCGGCTTGCACCAGGCTTTGCAGGCTCCGCAGAGATTGCATTGGTAGAGTCGGTCAACCGCGGCTTCGGTAAGGGCACTTTTATGGCCCCGGTATAATTCAATGATAAGCGCTCGACCGATGGGACTGCATGCATCTGAACCTGTGACTAAATGGGTAGGACAGGAGTGCCGACACATGCGACTACATAGACTACAAAGGCGGCTAATTTTTGCATAATCATCGAGAGAAGCAGGTAGATCCGGTGTTTTTGAAGAGGTCATTATTTAGTCCCTCCGCCAGTAGGCTTGGTCGATTCTTTGGAAAAACCGAGTTTACCTGGATTCAGGATATTATTAGGGTCTAAATACTGTTTAATTGCCTGAAGGAGAGCAAAGCCAGTGGATCCGTGCTCGGTAGCCATCCAAGAGGATTTCAAGAGTCCAACTCCATGTTGATGACTCAATGTGCCACCTGCCTTGTGTGCTGCTTCAAGCCCCACCTGCCAAACTTGATTATATTTTGCTTCAACTTCTTCGGGCGTTCCACCATGACCAATGAAGATGACATAGATATTTCCACCATCTGGGTAAAAGTGGGAAAAGTGGCTCATGGTACTCATGCTTGTTGCTTCAATCGCTTTCCGCATCGCCCAATACATCTTCTCGAGGTTGGCATAACTAGCAGCGACGTCTAATACATCATAAAGCATTCCTGGACCCATATTCAGACTCGAGGGGTAATAGAGATCGAAGCGATTCTCCCACCATTGTTTGGAGGGACCAGGACCCAAATCCTCACTTCCTTCATTTTGACAGATTTTGCTAACGGTGCGTTTCTCAAGGCGAACTAAATCTTTAGTCGCACTATACATGAGATTGAGGACACACGCCCCCGCCGGTGGCGATTTGAATCGACCAAGAACAAACCGAGTCTCATTTTCGTCATACAAGCGAATCAGAGCGGGTTTCAAATCATGACGGAAAATTTCTTTGACAGCGTTCATTCCCGTGGTTAAATTAGAAAACAGATAGGAAGCAAATTGGGTAGCCTGTGGAGCAGGTGCAATTCGTAGGGTCAGTTCTGTGATAATACCAAAAGTACCTTCTGATCCAATGAACAGGTGTTTGAGATCCGGACCCATCGAGGAGCGGGGAACCGCTTTAGTCCGTAATAGTTCGCCAGTAGGTAGAACTACCTCTAGACCTGTAATCATATCTTCGATTTTTCCATATTTTGATGAAAGAACCCCCGCCGAGCGAGCCGCAGCGAAACCACCATAAGCTGAACTATAAATCGAAGAGGGAAAATGTCCTGAGGTGTACCCACGCGCCTGTAAATCCTCCTCCAGTTCTTGACCAAGAATTCCGGGTTCGACTGTGACAGTTAGAGAGGCTTCGTCCACTTCAAGCACTCGCCGCATCTTCTTTAAATCAATAATGATACCTCCGGTTATTGCAAGAGTTCCACCGGCTACCCCACCGGCACCAGAAACGGGAATGAGAGGAATGCCTTCCTGATTGGCAAGTTTGACAATCTTTTGTATTTGATCGACGGTCTGTGGCCAGACAATCAGATCCGGTTGAGCTTCTAACACTAATCGCCCAAGCCGGATTAAACGAAGAGGCCAAGCATCTCGGGAATAGCAGATTTTATCCACTTCCGCTGCTGACACATTCTCCTTCCCGAGCCAGACCTCAAGTTGCCGCTTAACACGATTCACATTGAAAGCCGTCGAAGTTTTAGACATGATACTCAAACCTTTCCATCAGTGTTTTTAGTGAAATGAGGATATCTTTCCGAACAGACGGGTACTAGTACGTCCTCATTCATAAAAGCCAACTTCAGCGACCAAAACTCGGTTTTCAGGTAAGAGAAAAAGGCTTTAAACCAGAAGCATTGCAGATACTCCAACTCCTCTAACTTAGGTGTATATGATGGTTCTATCACTGATAGGTAATGTCATGGCTTTGATTGGACTCTTATTGATTCTCGGAAGTTGGACTTATCTCTACCAATGGGCCCATCAGGGTCCAAAAACCGCGCTCAGCCACTTCATGGAAAAGGGTCTGCTCTTTATTGGTTTGGCACTCATTGTTATTGCCTTACTATTCTTCTAGCAAACAAGAACTCACAGTTTCAATAAACTCGGTGACTACCGAGTTTTTTTTACTTGATAGTGAGTTCAAAGACTAAACTGATTCTGTAACGAATATTGCCCGAGATGATTCAGGCGTCCAAGGCTCTCGAGAAAAGGAAGAATAGAGCGTTTCAACCTGAAAGTGCGATTCAGCTAGTAAAAATTTCACATCCTCTACAGAAAGGACCGCGAGCTGAGACCAATCAAACAAAGTCTCCGAAATTCGTCCTTCCTCATCCTGAATATCGAACCGAAGAACCGTATCTATCAATTTCTTAGAAGATTCAAGCCTCGTTGAAATGGACCGGGTTACTGCACCACCCTCTGGTAATGCCGCAGTTTCCAGGCGCCGCCAAGTCCCACTCGTATCGGATTCTCCGACCCATACATCGAAGACAAAAGAACCCTCCTTGTGAAGATGAGCTTTTACACTTCGCAAACAGCCTAATTGCTGCTTCCGGGTCACAAGGTATTGGAAACTCCCGGATGGGACATAGATAATCCGGAATTTTTGGTCTAGCTGAAAATTACTAATGTCCCCTGCAATAAACAGAAGACGACGGGCTATTTCTGCAGGCGCTTTTTGCAGTTTCTTTCGTGCCTCCTGGAGCATTTCTCGTGACTGCTCCAATCCCACTACAGTAATTCCATCCTCTGCTAAGGCAAAAGCGAAAATACCAGTCCCAACGCCCAATTCCAGCGCAGGAGAACCCGCTTCTTGGGCTAGCATCCGATAAAATGCCTTTTCTTTTTCCTTACCTTGTGCAAAGAGATCATAGAATTGGGCACTTGCATGATACGCCATAAGAACCAAACACACTCAGTGAGTGTGTAGGTTTGCGGGTTTTTGAGGGTTTTTGTCACCTATTCAACAGCAGATTTCGCACCATACACGAGACTAACACGAATTCCTTAGAAGATGAACAGGATGTTTCAGACAGCCTTCTCAATGGTACAACATCAAGAAACCAAATGCCCCACAGCCAGCCCCCTCCTCGATGAGCTCTTGGATGGCGGCTTTGAAGCCGGGCTCAGCTACCTTATTTTTGGCAGCCCACACTGTACGAGCCTGCTACAACAAGCCATCGCTACCGCCCTTCTGCATTATGGTCCCCACCGACACGTCGCCGTCATCGATGCCAACAACAAAATTCGTCCAGACAACATCCTCAACAAGCTCCAAACTGCATCCCTTTCAGCAGCCCCTACTACTCATCTGCAACGACTTCACATCGCGCGTGCCTTTACCACAGACCAGTTGTTATCACTCCTCGGCGAAGCACCAAACACGATTCATGGGTTCGATGCCCCGATTCTGTTCATCAATGGTCTTACACACCTCGTACAAGAGGAAGAAGAAGGCGATACATACACATCAGCAGCACTGGACTCCGTCACCGATCCCCGTGTCTTTCGCCGTGCCCAGCTTGCTGCACAAATAAAACAACTCGCTTTTGCTCATCAGGTTGCTGTCGTGGCTAGTGCCGATGCCCCCAAGCGTGAGTCAAAGCCGCCCCTCCGAATCGGTCAAGCGGCTCGCCATCGGTTCCACGTGCTCATCCACCATCACCGTCAGAACACCACTGACACGTTTACATTAGAGAAGCATCCCAGCCGTCCATGGATGCAACGGAGCACTGTCAATCCGCAGTCAAGACGCAGACTTAGCTCATATCAGACAACCCTCTTTGGCGAGTAGGGTTGTCGAATCCATTCATTTTTTAGCTCACGAGGTGAAGTGTGGCTTCAATTCGAGGAGCCACCCCTAAATTGAATCTCAGTGCTGTGAAATACTACATTCTGCTTATTCTAGCGATGATTTTCTGGGGTGGAAGCTGGGTCTCAGCCCAAATCGTTGTCACCGTAGCCCCTCCCATGACAGTAGGGTTCTTTCGCTTTTTCACTGCAAGCTTGATTTTCATCCCCTTGATGCTAGCCACCCAACCACAATCAATGAAAACCTACACTGCACGAGATATCGGGTTCTTCTTTTTGTTAGGACTGATTGGCATTTTCGGGTATGGCATACTCTTCCTCATTGGCATGCAGTTCACGACGGCAGCCCAAGGATCTATTATTGCTGGCATTAATCCGGTTACAGTGAGTCTGCTGGCCTTCATTCTTCTTTCCGAACGTTTGACCCCAAAATGGCGATACATCGGATTTCTATTCAGCTTCATTGGAATTGTGTTCGTTGTTGGCATTCAAGCTCTGCTCGCTTTTCAATTTGAGTACTTGATTGGGAATCTCATTCTCATTTGCGCCATGTTCACCTGGGGGCTGTATTCCATCCTGGGCAAAACCGTCATGAGGAACCGGACCTCCCTCGAAACCACCGCTATGGGGATTTTCTTTGGAACACTGATCTTTTTCATTGGAGCCATGTTTGAACAGTTCTGGACCCTTCCCCTCATGGTGGATTTGACCTTCTGGTTGAACATCCTCTATATGGGAATTTTTGTCACTGTCTTAGGATTCCTTTTCTACTTCCTGGGAATTAAAAACCTTGGCGCTAGTAAATCTGCAGTCTTTATCGCTCTAGTCCCCGTCTTCGGCAATCTCTTCTCGTTTCTCTTGCTCCATGAACCCATCTACCCTACTTTCATTATTGGTTTATCTTTGGTCATTTTGGGTATTTTATTCATCAATTACCCCAGAGCACCAGCTAAGTAATTTTCTTTAACTGTGTTTTACCGTAAGGACAACTTTGAAGTAAAGGGCAAGAAGAACAGTCTGGAGTACGGGCAGGGCATTGGAGGGCACCAAAGTCTAATAGAGCTTGATTAAAAACATAGCCTTTGCTGGGAGGAATCACTTCCTGCGCAAGCTTCCAAAGTTGGTTTTTAGCGGGCATCCGGAATGGGTCGCCTGAAATACCAAAATAGCGTTTGAGGACTCGTTGGGTATTGGTGTCAAGAATGGGGGCATCAATATGAAAGGCAAAATTTAGAATCGCACCTGCAGTGTAGCGCCCAATTCCCGGCAAAGCCATAAGCTCTTCAAGTGTGTTGGGAAGCTGACTATTCATACTAGTAACAACGAATTTGGCGATTTGATGAAGCCTACCTGGCCGGAAATTATAGCCAAGTGGACGCCACAATTGCTGAACTTCTTCCAGAGGTGCTGCAGCGAGAGCTTCGAATGTTGGGTAGGCAGTAAGGAATTCGTGATATTTGAGAATCACACGGTCGACTTGGGTTTGATGCAACATGATTTCTGAAACCAAAATTTGATACGGATCGCGAGTACTCCGCCAGGGGAGGTCCCGTCCATTTTCCTGATACCACTGCATTAACACTCGTTGAAATATTTGAATCCGTTCGGGAGTCGCTAGCGAAGCCGGAGCAAGATCGACCGATTGCTTGGTTTTTTTGGTGGTCACATCTTGTTGACTTCAGTTGTGTCATAAAAAATCATTGGAAATTGGAAGTGAATGGTGAAAATGGTCGAGAGGCATAGCTTTTTGAATCGGATGCTGGCATGGCTGCGTATGGGTAGTCGCGAAGAGATTAGCGATTCATTGTCTAGTTCCAAAGTTCCCCAACGCTACATCTGGGGCATTTTGTTAGGATTTTCATTATACCATTTCGCGGCTTCAATTTTTTGGCAATTTGGGAGTTTCTACCTCTTTGCGGGGATTGGCGAAACGGCTTTTCTCCTAATCGGTCTCATTGGTGGACTTCCTGTTCTTATCGGGTTATTGGGTGTATACTTTTGGGGTTCATTATCCGATCGATGGCACCGCCGCATCCCCTTCATTATTCTAGGATTTATTGCTCAGACCATTAGTTTCTTTCTGTATATCTTCATCCAGGATAGCTTCACGTTTCTCGTCGTCACTTGCGTTGCATACTTGTTCTCACTCGCAGCAGTTCCGATGGCGAATGCCTACCTCACGGAAGCACGGACTTTCAAGGGAGGTGCAGTGGGATTATTACTAGCAACAAGTAGTGTCGGATGGTCTGTGGGAGCTTTCACAGGAGGATTTCTGTTTACTCTCATTGGCATGTCAGGCTTATTCTTGCTTGGCGGGTTTGCGTTTATTGCTGGAGCATTGATGATCGGTATCATTGTCCGGGAAATCCCCCAGACAACTCGCGTTTCACAACCAGAAGAAGTTCCATCGAGATCAGAAATTATTCCCCGACCTTGGTGGAAACCACTAACGTGGATTCTCTTGGTTTTAGCTGCAGCTGTGGCTATTAGCAGCCTTGGTGTGAACGGTTTTGCATACTTCTTTGGAGTCTACCTAGTATCAGAGATTGGGGGAACACCCTTAATGATTGGAATTGCTAATGGGTTTGCTTCGCTCTTTGGGTTAGGTGTGACCCTGGCCGCAGGACATGGTAGTGATCGAATTGGACGAAAACCAGTAATCCTCGTGGGATTTGCTGGCTATGCCATGTTTATGTTGGTGTATTTGTTTATCTTTGATCCATTTGTTGCCATGTTGTTATGGTTCATTCCTCTCTATCCACTCATTTCCACGGCAGGCTATGCTGCTGCCGCTGATCTGAGTAAAGCTGAACGCCGTGGTCGTGCTATGTCAACGATTGCCACAGCGAATTCAATTGGACAGGCATTTGGACCTATTATTGGTGGAGCATTGGTCCAGTTTGTATTCTTCACGCTGAGAAGTAATTTGGTCTTTGCCCTTCTAATGAATGCCATCGCGTTCCTAATCGTCTTACTCATCGTACCAGAGACTCTGAAACATGAAAAGAAGAAGCAATAGTACTTAAAGACGCGATTAGGCCTCACTGGTATCTTCATATGATTCTGGTTCTTTCTTCTTACGTCCAGCTCCAATGAAGTTCCCAATGAGTATCATGATGACACTAGCGAATCCAATCCCCAGACCCAAGAAATAGGCTAAGATGACATCAATAGGTTGACTGAAGATACCGAGGGCAAAGGCGTTTAGAAGCTCCATTGCTACATAGAAGAAAGCCGAAAAGGTAGCGAGTGAAACAATAATGCGACCGATTGTCGCAAAAATGCCAGACCCTGCTGCATACCAAAGGATTGAACCGATGATGATAAGGATACCCCCTAAGCTAGTGATGATAATTAGGGCCCCGACAATTTGTTCTCCCCATGGTGGTCCTAAAATTGCGTTAATGAAGTCTATTAGGAATGTTGCGTAAAGAGGGTCCAAGGCGATAGATTGTCCTGAAAAGAGGAGTAATATGCCGCCGATTAAAAGCAGAAGAAACCCGATTAAAGCCATGCTGTTTTAACACCCATGAATTCGTGTAATTATCTTCGTTAAGACTACACCCTTATAGTTTACGTCTAGTTTTATGAAATGACGTATTCCTGAGAGTTCTTTAAACTCGTTTTTGGGCTAATTATTTATCCGGTATTTTGATTTTAGGAAAGTAGATTCTATGGTTTCGGTGAATCATTATGGACAGTAGACTTGTGGGTGCAATTGAAGAATTCGCTTACAATGCGATTTGTGTGGGTAAACGCGGAGCCCATTCCTATGAACACACATTACGAGTACGTCAACTGAGTATGCTAATCGGGCAAAAAGAAGGAGCGGATTTGGAGGTTCTTGAGGCTGCAGCATTACTTCATGATATTGGTCGACCTGAGGAAGAGGTGACTGGTGAATCCCATGCTGAGATTGGGGCGAATATGGCCGTAGCCTTTTTGGCGACCACTGCCTTTCCAAAGGAGAAATTGTCCCAGGTGGCAGGAGCGATTCGGACCCACAGGTTTAGCGAAAATAAGACGCCCGATTCTCTTGAGGGGAAAATCCTTAGTGATGCTGACAAGCTAGATGCTATGGGGGCACTAGGACTGGCTAGAACTATTGCAGAAAGCCTCGTGCAACAACGAGGGCTTCATGGGACTATTGAGCACATAGACCGAAAATTGCTAAAACTAAAAAACCGTATGTCAACCAAAACTGGAAAAGCCCTTGCGGTACCGAGACACAATCTGTTAGTAACGTTCATGAAAACCCTGGCCGCAGAGTTTCAAACTATTGGTGAACCGTTACCCAATGAACTAAAGCCCTTCATTCAAGAATAAAAGACTCTATTTAGTATATTTCCTGTAAATCAGTTTTCGATTTTTTTAGTTAACTTTAGAGTTGTTTTACCATTTTTTGTGATTTCTTCAGAATTTTGTTTGCGGAAGTCTTATCATTATCTTCGCGCCTAAGCGAGTATAACTGAATTCTTTAAGGGTAGATTATCTTGTCAGAAAAAGAAGAGCAAAAAGAATTACATCCGGTGTTAGAATTCCTTATTTCCACACGTTTTTCAGGACTCTGCGGCATAATTGGTCCTCTTATTGCTTTGATAGGGATTATTACCGCGATTTTACTGTCCCCTTGGTTTAACTGGTTGACAAATGCTCTAAGTGATTTGGGACATCCTTGGATGCTAGGCGGTTCAAATGGAACCCCTGGCGTGAATCCAGCGGCACCAATTTTTAATTCGGGCCTTATCCTTGCTGGTCTCTTCACGCTGGTATTGACCTTTTGGTTAATTCGTCACCAAGTCTTCGAAAGATCTGTGATTGGCATTATTGCAGCGATTCTATTAACGATTGCCCAGTTTTTTCTAATCGCTATTGGCGTGTTCCATGAAGGCTTTGGATATACACATTTCATTGTTTCCGTGGGATTCTTCGTAACTCTCTTGGTGGCAGGTATGATCTATGGCATTCGGTTGATGCAAGAAAAACATCTTCGCTTGATAGGTGTAATCGCGTTCGCTCTCGCCTTGATTAGTGCGCTGATTTGGGTCTTCTATTACGTGAATCTTCTCCCGTTCACTGGTGTTGCGATTCCTGAAATCATCTCAGCAATAACAGCGATTATCTGGGTCTATCCACTTTGCATTTTACTAATCCTACAGAAGCAAATGTAGGAGAAATAGATGCTAGGGTATGAAATGAGCGACTGAATCAATTGAGCGACGTGGTCGGGTTTGCGGTAATTCATCTGGATAACCCACCGGAATTATCGAAACAGGCAATACTCCGGACGGACACTTAATTGCTGCCGCAATTGCACTATCATTAAACGCCCCAACCCAACAACCTCCTAATCCCATACTATGCACTGCGAGTAAGAGATTCTGAGTCATAGCTGCAGTGTCCTGAATTGAATAGAGGTTTCGACCACGGTCTTTATAACGGGCCCCAGATTCATCAGGAACTCGGCACACGACAAAGACTACAGGGGCTTTGATGATGAATTGCTGATCATAAGCTCCGATGGCGAGTTTCTTTTTGAGTGATGTATCCCGGACCACATAGATTCGCCAAGGCTGTCGGTTGCCTGCACTGGGACTAGCGACCATCGCTTGAAGGAGAGTTTGGATTTGGTCATCGGAGAGTTCTTGTTCAGTAAATGCTCGAATGGATTTTCGAGTTAAAATTGCTTTCAATGCATCCATTAACTTCACCCTTTTTGTTTAGACATGTTTGAGAATTTCCTGGAGATTATTCATCACGGTTTGTTGAAACTGAGAATACCCCTTATTATAAGCCTCGGAATATTGCTGGTTAGGTGTATGCTTTTCCTGTTCATGGACCATCGTCTTGACTGCCTGTTCAGGAGATGCATACAAATCGAGCCCAACAGCAGCAAGAATTGCAGCGCCTAAGGCAGTACCTTCGTCCACATGAGTATATATTGCAGGTCTACCAGAGACATCGCTTTGAATTTGCCGCCAAAGGGCGGACCGTGCACCACCTCCATCAAGGCGGAGCTCATTAATTGTCACACCTACCGAAAACATTGTGTCGATGACAAAGCGAATCGCATAGGCTACACTTTCCAAGATTGCCCGAGCAATATGAGCGCGTGTGTGCTGAAATCCGAGATCTTGGATTTTTCCCATACTCCATGTGAAGAAGGGAAAAACACTAATTCCATCACAACCAGGCGGCGCTTGAGCTGCCTCAGCGATGATATAATCATAAGGATCTCGTCCGAGTCGTTCAGCAACAGCACACTCGACATGTCCAAATTCATCTCGGAACCAGCGAAGAATGGTCCCGGTTCCAGGAAGGGCGCCTTCGAGAACCCGTTGATTAGGCAGAACATGGGGGTGGTTGAATAGGACACCCAGAGGATCTTTGAGGATTTTTTCTACCGGTGTAACAATAAAAGATCCGGTGCCAAGGGTGAGTTTGGCATCACCAGATTTCAGAACACCTAATCCCAAGACCGAACATTGTTGGTCTCCTCCACCAACGATTACTGGAGTTCCAGCTAAAAGACCTGTATCCTTCTCAGCTGTTTGGTTTATTTCCCCGATAACTGTTCCTGAGTGAACCAAGTCGGGCCATAACGAAATAGGTAGCTGAAGTTCCTCACCCAACTTCTCATCGAGAGTAAACGTCTCATTGTCAAGGAGCCCAAACCCATGATTTGTCAAATCCGAACCAAGATTGCCAGTAAGCCGATAGTAAAGGAAAGCATCAGGCATCACAAATTTCCAGGTCTTTTTGAATATGCCAGGAATCATATCTTTGAACCAAAGGGCTCGCCGGAGACTTACTCGTTGTTTGATAATTTCTTCAGATTGCTCCGCTGAGGGAGAAATTCGCATATCCATCCAAGTTATTGCATGTGCTAGCGGGTTTCCTTCTTTGTCAAGGGGTACTAGTGTTGCACGTTGAGTCACCACAGAAACCGCAATAATATTCTTGGGGTCAATTCCTTGCCGGTTGGTTACCTCGTGCATCGTTTTTTGGGTTGTTTTCCACCAATCCTGTGTATCCTGTTCTGCTTGTTCAGGTTCATCGGTAATAGTTGGGAACTCACGGTATGCCTTGGCAACTTCTTGACCTTTCAGATTAAATAAGACGGAACGATTCCCAGTCGTGCCAAGATCGATTACGGCAATTAGTTGATCGGTTTTTTTGGGCATAAGAGGAGGCTCCTTTGAAGACAAAAGATGGAACCTTTTAGCTAGACCTTACCCAAAAGGCTTGCTTTCGTGTTTATCTACGTTAGTTGGTGACGGCGCAGGTGAATAATCACCCAAATAGCCACCCCAAGCACAATTACAAGAATAACAATGGTTATGACAAGTCCCGCAAAGATGAAAGGGGAAATCGAATAGAATACCGAATCCGAATAAATCACATGTCCAGCGAAATCATATCCGTACACATGTAGTTCAACATTACCACCAAGAGCCAAGGCAGGAACCAATGCTTCATATCGATTTCCTTCCCGATGGACTAATGGAAGCCCCACCCAATTTTGATTCTGCTCGGGATTGTACCGATATTCCAAGAGCAGCATCTGAAATCCGCTTTTACTCGCTTCAATATACACGGAAACAGGAGTAGAGACAAAACTAGAAACAACGCTGGGAACCACAATAACTGGTTCTCCAGGTTCGTCCATAATAACATCAGCCATTGAAAAAATAGCGTCGCGGACACGGTAACAGTTGGTCAGAACTTGGTCGGCACTTGGGTTAAAATAGTCCCAAATACTGTGTCCCCAAGCTGATTCATTTCCATACGTTTCCAGGGTCACTGCGGGGATGCCATATTCACCGAGTAGCCAGTCATCCCATGTACCAAAGGAGGGGTATAATTGGGTGGCACTCCACCATTCATAACCCGAGCCGTCCTCTACTGCAGCTCCGAGATTGGCAAAAAATGGTTCAAATTCGCTTGGTTCACTCGTATAACCCCAAGGAGTCAAGA
>JBHLPH010000057.1:0-6190 GCA_048939625.1 Promethearchaeota archaeon | reverse complement strand
ATTATGATTGGACCCGGTGTGACCAATCCTTATCTCATAAATCCAGTACAAACGGCTTCAACGCTTATGTCCCTGGACAATTTATCTGGAGGGCGAGCCATCCTGGGAATCGGTGCGGGAGATAAAATCACCCTGAACTTACTAGGAATCGATCGAAAAAAGCCACTTACGGCTGTCAAAGAAAGCACCTCGATTTTTCGTACCATCTTTGATACGGGAAAAATCAAAGATTTCGAGGGGGAAGTTTTCAGTGTTGAGAAAGCCAAAGTAGCCTATGAAAAGACTGGCGACATTCCCATCTATATTGGTGCTCAAGGACCGAAGATGCTCCAACTGGCAGGAGCAATTGGGCAGGGCGTTCTTGTTAACGCGTCTCATCCTGTTGACTTTGAGTTTGCAATTAAACAAATTAAAAAAGGCATTACGGATGCAAAGCGGAAAGCCTCCGATGTGGATATCGCAGCCTATGCAAGTGTTTCAGTAGCCCCTGATATGAAAAAAGCCACCAAGGCAGCAGTACCAGTCGTAGCCTTCATTGTTGCTGGATCACCACCAGTTGTGCTAGAACGACATGGGATATCCCCAGAAAGCGTTGAAATCATCAATAAAGGATTAAGCAAAGGCGATTTTCCCTCAGCTTTTGAGGCTGTCACTGACGAAATGCTGGATGCATTTTGCATTCGTGGTACACCAAGTGAATGCACTGAAAAAATCCAAGCGCTCCAGAAAGTAGGGATAACACAATTTGTATTTGGCTCACCAATCGGCCCAAAGAAACGAATTTCGATGGAACTTGCTAGTAAGGAAATACTTCCACATTTTACCTAGCGCAATTGCACAATCGAAAAAATATGAAACCAAATTAGCTAGAAATCCTGTTCCATGTACCCTTGCCATGAAAGGGAAGGAGTCTCTAATTCATCAAGGGAGAGTGCTAAGGATGTCACTTTTTTGCGAGTAACTTGACCATCTACAAGGGTTTCCATAAAAACGGTGAGGTAATGCACATCGCGTTTGTGTTTATCCTTTCGTGTTTCAATTACTTTGACTAACCGAAAGGCGTGATCGGGTAGTCCTGGGACCGTGGCAGTCTGCGAAGTGATACGAGGCGAATTCATACAAAACTCTCCGGATATATATTCAATACTGCATAACATATATAGCTTGGGGCAATACGTGAAATACTTCTCCACTAAAACCCAATAATAATTACTCTTATAATATGTATATACACTTTTATTCACAGTTATACGAAAAATTAACACCAATCGATAATTAAGATGGCTGAAATTAGCCTAAAGCCCGGGCAATCGCAAGCAAGCGATACGTGATTAATGACGCCAGATGGGCGTGGGCCTCTGCATCCAAATAGTATCGCGCTGATCCATCCAGGAACACCTTCGCACGTGCAGGAAATTCCTCATCGCCTTTCCATATCGTGTAAGTATATGGCACGAGGGGAAGACCAGTAATTGTGAAGGCTAGATCTCCGATGTTTGCAGGGACTCCTTTAAGGCGTTCTGCAGCCACTTGAAACAATTCCGGCGTCGTAGCAAATAGCCTTTCAATTGGTTTTACTGCACGACCTTCGAACACCGAAGCATAGACTCGGCCTCCGGAAATCTGCTTGTAGCTAATGTAGTCGTTTGTGAGAGGTGTTTCTTTAGCTTTGGCATATTGATAAAGGAGAAAGAAGATGTATTCGATTTTAGGATCGAAGGGCTTGTTGAGTGTTAAGTCCCTTATACCTCCATTCTTGAGATTCACCTCGAGGCCGAGAAACTGAAGGGAATCAGATTTCGGAAATCCAAGACGACCTGGAAGTGTCAAAAGTACATCTTTGCATTTTTCCCAGGTCCACAGATTGAAACTTTCTGGCTTTGCCATGATTCCCACTACTTCAAGCAGAACTTACTTAGTGCACCCTTATGAGTGCAAATGTTTTATGTTTGCCTGTCTTCTAAATGGGCTTTTCGCAACGATTTCTGCGCATTTAGCGTGTTTCCCGATACTTTTAAGGCGTGAATTGGCGCGATAGTAGTTAATCTGAGGTTCGAGATGAAAAGCTGAGATGGCGAGAACAACAGTCCATGATGCTAATCACGAAGAGATCCTCCGGGAAATCATTGCTGAACTTGAGCAGCATCGTGGAGTTAAAGGGTGGGCAATAATCAGCCAAGAGGGTTTGCTCATCGAACACCGGATGCCCCCCAGCGTAAATCCCCATCTTCTTGCCGGAAATGCTGCCGCGCTAGCACATTCAGCACAAGTTGTTATCGGTCAAACCGACTCAGGCCCCATGAACAAGATAATACTTGATGGTGAACGCCATTTTCTCATTTTGGTAGGAGGGGAAGAACAACTGATCTTCCTTGTTATGGCTGACGAAAAAACGGATCTCCGACCTTTGGGTGAATTCCTTGCAGCCGCTGCAAGTCGGTTTCAATCCCAGGGATAACTATTAGTTATTATTTTTCTAAAAAGTCGATTGTAACCCCTGAGTCAAGTAGCATCTGGATTCCTTCTTTATCAGGGTATTTGCGTTTGATGACAACTCGTTGTATACCGGCATTTATGAGCATCTTGGCACAAATCGTGCAAGGGGAATGGGTGACATAAAGAGTGGCACTTCGACTACTCACTCCATGAAGGGCGCATTGAATAATTGCGTTCTGTTCAGCATGAACACCCCGACACAACTCGTGTCTTTCTCCCGGTTTTACACCTGTTTTCAAGCGTAAACAGGTTTCAGTGGTACAATGTTTGGTATGCATTGGTGCACCATTATACCCGGTTGACAGTATATGCTTATCACGAACAAGGACAGCACCTACTTGGCGTCGTACGCATGTTGAACGAGTAGAGGCTAAATCTGCAAATTGAATAAAGTACTCATCAATCGATGGTCGGAGACGCTCCAATCCGGGCTGATCTTTTGAAGGAACTAAACCAGCATCATCCGGAGTTTTCATGTCAGGCATTTTCGTGAATTCCTATGTATACACTCTTGCCTTATTGCCCTTACCCTTTCTTAGATTTTCGTTTGAGCATCGCTTTAACAAACGAACAATACAAAGGATGGGGAAGATCCGGTCGGGAAATGTATTCGGGATGATATTGTACACCAAGCATCCAATACTTATTTTCCATTTCAATGGCATTAATGATTTTTCCGGATTTATCCGTAGCTGACACGACCAAACCAGCTTTTTTCGCTTTCTTTATGGGATCCCACATTAAGTGGTAGCGGTGTCGGAACCTTTCACGAACTTTAGCCTTCTTATAGATAATTCGTAATTTGGTCGAAGGTTTAATATGTACAAGGTGCCCGGCGAGCCGCATCGTCCCTCCTTTCTCTTCAATCTCTTTCTGTTCGGGAAGAAGATCTACCACTGGAAAAGGCGTCTTCGGATTGAGTTCTGTGCTATTTGCGTTCTTCATTCCTAGTGCATATCGACATAGGGCTACAAAGAGAAGCTGGGCACCAAAGCAGATACCCAGAAATGGGTAATCTTCCTCCACAGCGATCCAGGCTGACCGAATCATTCCCTCAGTTCCTCGTGTGCCAAATCCTGGCGTTAGTAGAATTCCATCATATGCGGAAAGCAGCTCTCTCGCATTAGTAGCACTTTCCAGTTTTTCAGCATCCACCATATCAACCGTGACCTTTGCTCCTTGACTTGCTGCCGCATGACGGAGTGCTTCATTAATACTTACATAGGTATCGGCCATAGCTACGTATTTACCAGGCATGGCTATCCGGAGCTTAGTAGTTGGATTCAAGAACTGGCCAACGACCTCTTGCCATGCAGTCATACCTTCTGGTGGTTTCGCCATCATTTCTAATCGTTGCAATATTAGGGCATCTAATCCTTGTTCATAAAATTTCAGAGGTAACTGGTAAATTTCTTCCAAATCGGGATTTGAAATCACTGCATCCTGGATAACATTACTGTGAAGTGCAATTTTCCTCCGAGCATCTTCGGTTAGCGGCATCTGACTGCGAGCGATAATCACATCCGGTTGTAATCCCAAGGCTTGGAGTTGTTTCACCGAATGTTGAGTGGGCTTTGTTTTTAATTCACCCACTGAAGGAAGTAGAGGGACTAAGGTTACATGAGCCAATAAGGTATCACAGGTGGATTCTTCGAGTCGGAATTGGCGAATCGCTTCCAAAAAAGGCGCTGCTTCAATATCACCAACGGTCCCACCAATTTCTACCATAACTACATCCAAATCCTTGGTAGCAGCACCCACATCACGTAAACGTCGTTTAATCTCATCCGTAATGTGTGGAATGATTTGAACAGTCTTGCCCAGGAATGTCCCCAAGCGTTCTTGCAGTATCACACTAAGATAGACCTGACCGGAGGTAATATTGTTCCGTGGATGAATCGCCCGACCAATGAATCGCTCATAGGTCCCAAAGTCCTGATCCACTTCTGCAGAAGTATAATGAAAACTCGGAGCGGGATTGAACTCAAAGATTTGGTCAGTAATGAAAGGTTCTCCGTGTTCAACGGGATTGAGGGTTCCTGGATCCACGTTCAAGTAGGGATCGATTTTCACCAAGTCTACCTCATATCCACGTAACTGTAAGAGCTTGGCTATGCTTGCAGTGGTGTGCCCCTTGCCGATTCCGGATAAAACACCGCCAGTTACAAAAATGAACTTAGGCATATTTCCTCCTTTACTAACCACTACATAAGCCTAGCGGTAAAGCAGTTAATGCCCCCACCATTACTTATTTAAAGGAGAAAAAACGACTGCGCGTTTGAGGGATTGGACCTCATGAATCGACGCAAGTCGACACATCTTCCAACCACCCAGGCTTGGGCCCTATTCTTACTTGCACTCTTACTACCGACCGGACTCTATTTTGGATTCCATGCGATTTCAGTGCCTTTGCAGACCCCTGCCGATCAAGCCGGAGTAGCGGTTAAATCCCAATGCACAATCTCACCTTATCCAGAGCTCCCTGAAATCGATCATATGCTGAGCCGACTGACACTTAGTCATGCCAGTTGGCTAGTACATCAGATTTCAGAGAGCTGGTTTTGGTCCATTCTTTTTGCCCTGGTGTTCATCCTCATGTTGATCCTGGTGGCAACCTTCGTCACCATCCTTCCAACAAATTGACTCCAGGGAAAACGCGTGGGTTTCTAGGATGACGGGAAGCATCCTAGATGGCGGTATAAACCGCTCGTACAGGCAGATCTTAATTTTGTGAGTCTCCAGCTGAGGTCTGCCTGTACCACTTCCTTCACGCTGGTTGCGGTGGTATCCGTTACCACCACCCTTCCAGACCTTGACTCCAGGGAAAACGCGTGGGTTTCTAGGATGACGGGAAGCATCCTAGATAAGGCGGATAGACCCGCCCTGTACAGGCAGACCTTCCTTTTTTTGGGACCCTCCAGTAAGTGGTCTGCCTGTACTCACTTTTTCGTTCTCAATGATAATTATTATATTTCATGAGATTCTGATTATTTCAGAGAGGGATTGATTTCTCATGCTCGACCACGAAGGTCAATCGAAGGGGCTAGCGGTGTGTATTGGAATCTTCGCTTTGACTATTCTAATACTAAACCCAGTTTCCACAATTCCTGAGAGTGCTATCAAAAGAATGTCATTTAACGCTCATTGGGAGATTCGGTTTCACGGTGTGGTTGTTGATGTAGATCTAATCGCTCCGCCAAGTGTAGTTACTATGATCTTGTCTTGGTTTAATACCAGTGCAGAAATTCAAAGCATTGACACAAGCCTACCATATGATGTAGAAAAAGTCTTCATTTTCAGAATATCTCACCTTCTCATTGCACCTAATTCTGGATCTTTCGGATGGTCATATACGGAGAGAAATATGAGCGTTGGTGATCGCCGAACCCACAACAAGCGGGTAATATTAAGTGCTTGGTCTGTCGGGTTAGTGCCGGGCTCATCGACAACGTTAGTTTATCATATTGGTGTTGATCTGGGTGTAGAAGATTCGCAGGGGACAATCAGTGTTCTGAACAGTACTTTTAGTTATCCGTTCGAAGTCATTGCGGGAGAAGATGCGGCGGAATATTTGCTACAATTACAGCGACAACAGATGATGATTTACAGTATTGTAGGAATAATCATTGTAGCAGTCATTTTGGGTATAGCGTTTTTTGTCTACAGAAAACCAAAGAAAGAAGTTCTTTGAGTG
>JBHLPH010000028.1:0-20123 GCA_048939625.1 Promethearchaeota archaeon | reverse complement strand
GGATAGCTAAATGGAAAGTGATATTCGGGCATGCTTGGAAAGTTCATCCCATATATTCCCACAATTAAGGTTAATGGGATAAAGATTGTTGAAACTATGGTTAGAACCTTAATCACCTCGTTCATGCGATAGCTCATACTTGACAAGTAGATGTCGAGCATCCCAGAAAGCACTTCACGATATGTTTCCACAGTTTCAAACACCCGAATCACATGATCATAAATATCTCGTAAAAACCGCTCCGATTGCTCTCTAATTTCAGAGGTTTCGGCACGTTCTAATCGACTTACAACCTCACGTAGTGGCCAAATAGCTTTGCGCATCATGATCATTGTCCGCTTTAAGTCGTAGATTGATTGAAGGGTATTCTGTGTGGGGTCAGAAACCAATTCCTGTTCTAAATCCTCTAATTCTTCGCTAAAAGCTTCTAAGAACAAGAAATATTGGTCAACGATCGAGTCTATCAAGGAATACAAGAGATAATACGGACCTCGAGTTCGAATGTTTCCCCCGTTGTCCTGAATCCATTCCTGGACTGAATTGAAGATTAGCGACTGGCGTTCCTGAAATGAAAGAACATAATTTGAGCCTAACACTATGCTAATTTGTTCTTGTTCAGGCGTCATTCGTGACCCTTTCTTAATAATCGCCTTGAGAACAATGTATTCGTGGCCATCATAGTTTTCGACTTTGGGACGCTGATCCGTCGCTAAAATGTCTTCCATGACAAGGTGATGCAAGTGAAACTTCTCACCTAATTGTTGTATTAAGTCAATATTGGCTAGACCGCTAACTTGAATCCATAATACACCTTTTCCGCTAGGTAGCTTTGGTAATTCATCAACGGAATTGATGACTTTTTCTTTGACAGATTTTTCATCGAATAGAGTATATGAGACTACTGTGGCTTCAACAGCCTTGTCACCAACATATACAATGCTTCCCGGTGGAAGCCCAATTTTGTCCGTGCGACGCGTCTCTGGCTCCTGCATCAAATCCCTCACTATCAATTCTGGTAATAATGGACATCTGAAAGGAGTACAATAATGTAAACCCATGAATCAGTCCTTTGCTTTGGTATTCTTTTGACGATTTAGTAAATAAACAAGACCCAATATACCAATAATCACGTATTTGCCACGCGTCGAAAACCCCTGAATGTGGGATTTGAACTCAGCGCTGAAGAGAGTTATCCGTATCTCTGTTACTCAATTTACAGTTACCAAGTCCCAATAACCGATTTTCAGCGGTGAATTCCACGTTCTGCATTCCGGTGAATTGCATTTCGTTTTCGTCAATGAATACGGCCCAGAAGCAAATTGCACTATTCAACTAACTGTCGACAGATACCAATGGGAAAGTTCTCTTATTCTGATGAATCTGTATGTCTTCCTTGGTCCAATAGTACTTTCAATCGGAGTTCTTTGTGCAACTACTTTTCTGGTTGCTGTTTTCTTACGGTTACGCCAGTCCTAAGATGAATCCTAAGGGGAGTTCACGACGAGCCAAAGGCTGAAATATCCTTGAAAGCGAATTGATACTAACTCCTCCTTTGGAGCGGTTTGCTATGCTTGAATTAATGCAATGGTTACTTGCCTCCACCGGCGTGTCTGGTTATGAGGGGCCAATTCGTGAAGCAATCCGTGAAAGTATTGGTGATATCCTTTCCTTAAAATCGGATTCTTTGGGCAATCTCTATGCTAGCGTCGGGAAAGGCGATCCACATATCCTTATGATCGCCCATATGGACGAGCTTGGGTTCGTGGTTACACACATTGAGGACAATGGTTGTTTGCGATTCCGGAAAATTGGTGGTATTGATGATCGACTGCTACCTAGTCGACCAGTAATTATTCACACGCAATCTGGACCAGTTCGTGGAGTAATTGGGATGGTGCCACCACACCTCATGATAGATCGCGCCCAGATGAAACAAGTTGTTCCCTGGCAGGAACTCCAAATTGATTTGTGCACGCGCAGCCGGGAAGAAACTGAAGCCTTAGATGTTCGGCTTTTGGACCCGATTACTTTCCAAAAGGATTCATTCATTCTTCAGGGTAAGTACCTGTGTGGGAGGGCAATCGATGATCGGTTCGGCTGTGCCATTCTTATCCAATTAGCAAAAGCTTTCGCAAAGAAAGATTTAGATCGGAAAATTACCTTCGTTTGGAGTGTCCAAGAAGAAGTTGGGTTACATGGGGCTACAGTAATCGGAAATCGCTTTACTCCTGATATCGTATTAGCCATCGATTCTTATGCTACTGGAGATGCACCTGATGTGCCTTATCATCTTGCTCCAGTGACACTCGGAGCCGGACCAGTTCTCCGATTGCACGATAATCGGGCCATAGCCTCCACAGAATTGCGCAAACAATTTGAGGTAATCGCTGAGAAGGCTTCAATTCCATTACAAGTCGGAGCTACTGGAGGCGGAACAGACGGAGCTGCTATTCAACGAGCAGGGATGGGTGCCCATATGATGGCTATTTCGGTTGCTGTCCGATACCTACATTCGACTGTAGAAATCTGCCATTTAGACGACTTAGACAACCTCTTCGTGCTCCTCAAAACAGCAATAAAGAAACTCAAGCTACCCTAGATATTATTAATACGCCATAATGTCCGAGTTAATTTCCATTAACTCAAAGAAAAAATAAGCAATTGAAAAATCGTTATTAACTCGGTTGCCAATATTGGCTTGGGCAACTTTTACTGGTGGACAACGGATAATGCCCGACCCAAAAAATGTCATTTCAATTGGAATTCCTGCCATTGACAATTTCTTAGGTGGTGGGCTACGCCGGGGAACAACTTGTCTCCTTGAAGAACTACATGGTGAATCCAGTGGCATGACTGGGTTTATTGGCATGGACTTCCTCTCATCGGGGATTGAGCGTGGAGAAGGAGGCATTCTCCTATTATCTGAACACACTGTTAAGGAGTTCCAAGACTTACCTGGAACACATCAGATCTTATCTAAAGCCAAAACAGACCAATTCGTCTTTATGGATGCCCTTTCCTCGATGACATATGGAGAACCTGCTATAAGCCCTAATGATGAAAAGGGAATCATCCGCTGTTCTAATGTTCGGTATACCGCCAAATTCTATGAAGAATGGCGAACAACCGTACGGCGATTTGCGCATCCTCTCATGTTTATCGATTCTCTAAGTGTTCTTTTACATGCAATGGAATCTGATCGCGTGGCTTGGAGGTTTTGGTTAAGCCTTCTTCCACTAATACGCCATCGCCAACTCACAGTCGTTGCCTCCTTCTATCCCGAAATGCATTCACTGGCCTTTGTTGAGAGCATTGAACGAATTTGTGATTGCATCATCCAATTTACTGGTGAACCTACCTCTAATGGTAAACCTGCGCACCTTATGCAAGTCATTAAGAATCGTGGTCTCGACTTTGATGACAAAAAACATCCATACGCCCTCAAAGATTTCCAATTTTCTTTCTCAAAATGAATTCTCCTAAACGTAACTTAATCTCGCCAATTTTCCTTTAAGCTGAACAGCTGAGAAATTACCTTTTCCACTTCATAGAACTCATCACAAACCCTTTAGGGGGAAACCGCACATACTCAAGAAAACTCCTTATTTACCCTCTTCCTGTTCTACGGAGGTCTCCTCATGGAGATAGAACCCTTTACACGCACAGAGAAACTTATCGTCTTCTTTGCCTGTGCTCTCGGGTGGGCTCATGACGCTATCGGACTAACACTCATCACAGCACTTGCAGAACCCATACAATTGGCCTTCGGCGTTCCCATTTCTTGGATGGGGTTCGTCATGTCAGCACAATTCATTGCAACAGTCCCTGGCGCCATACTGTTTGGACGTCTAGCAGATAAAATGGGACGGAAAAACATCCTACTACTCACAATAGCCTGGGATGCCATCCTCACTGGTCTCTCTGCCTTTGCACCGAACTTCATAATTTTCGCAACACTCCGAATCCTTTCTGGGTTAGGCGTTTCATGGGGTATTGCCTTTGCTTTACTCGGTGAAGTCTATTCTCCCAAACGACGTGCGACCTGGGGAGGTTTTGTTCACGCAATGTTCATCATCGGCTTTGTCGGTGTACTAATTACCACGCTAGTACTCGAACCGATCTTAGTTCCGTTTTTTGGAATTAATTGGTGGCGACCTGTTTTCTTGATTGCCTTAATTCCACTACCGTTCATAGCAATACTCTATTTCGTCTTACCTGAATCACAGCTGTGGATGAAATACCACGAGCTTGAATCTGCAGAATCTGTGCCAATGGTCGATCAGATAAAGAGCCTTGCCCGTTCAGGTTATCTTCGGCTTCTCGTTATCTGTATCATTCTCTTCTGGGCCGCAGAATTTGCCTATCATGCCTATGTAGACCTCGGAGTGTATTTCATAAACGTCGAGCTTGGCTTCGGACAAACAAATGCTTTACTAATCTTCCTCATCATTGCCACAGTACTCTTCTTCGTCTTTCCACTCATCGGATATATCGGTGATAGGATAGGCCGACGAAAAGGCTTCATGGTACCTACATTCTTCGGACTTGTTGGCACAGTAATATTTGCCATCGCAACCTTCGTCATGTTCAGTCCAATCGTTGCAGTCGGAGGCTTGTTCATCCTAGCTTTAGGTTTCAGTTCCCATGGACTCTTTGGAGTGTGGACAAGTGAAATCTTTCCAACAAGCTCACGTGCTGCTGCTGCCTCCTTTATCTTTAGCACCGCACGTGCATTTGCATTAGGTGCAGTGATTGTCGGAATACTAGTAGACTTCTTCGCTTGGCCAATGGCCCAAGCAATGTTGATCGGAAGTTTCGGCTTCATCCTCATGTTGATTCTACCTTGGCTGCTCCCTGAGACAAAGGGCAAAGAATTAGAACCAATATAGCATGCCTATATGTTGCATAGGTGAGGTGTTCGATGCCTCTAAAAAATAGCGGTAAAGCAGTAGCTTCGGTGCTCAAAGCTGAAGGCATATCCCATGTCTTCTCACTCCCAGGAGGAGAAATCCTACCAATATACGATGCTCTAATTGCAGAGGGCATTAAAATTATCACAACCCGGCATGAACAAGCGGCAGGTAATGCTGCCGATGGGTGGGCTCGTGTTACTAGGACGCCTGGAGTCTGTCTCCTTGCCATGGGTCCTGGAATTGTCAATGCGATTCCAGCATTAGCACAAGCCTATCACATGGGCAGCCCCGTCGTGGCTCTAACTTCAAGTATTCCTCACACCCTCGCGGATATGGATGCCTTCGAAGACCTCGATTTGCAAGCTTTAGTCTCCTCTGTTACAAAATGGACGCGAAGGTGCATATTTCCTCATAGAATTGGAGAATATCTTCAAAAAGCGTTCAAAGCTGTCCTTACAGGACGAATGGCTCCTGTGCTCCTTGATATCCCTAAAGATATCATATCTACTCCCTATGAAGGGCCCATACCGAAATCACTAACTCCCTCTCAATACCGGCCAACAGGTCGCATACTTGGAGATCCAACCATGATCAAGAACGCAGTTAAACTGCTAGCAAAAGCAGAGCGTCCAGCGATAATCGCAGGAAGTGGCGTTTACTGGTCTCAAGGCTGCAAAGAACTAAGAAAACTTGCTGAATTCTTCGGTATTCCTGTGGCTGCAGAATATTTGGGAATAGGTTGTTTTCCACAAAACCACCCTCTTTCCATAGGAAACGCAATTGCTAATCCATTTTTACGTCAAGCAGATGTCATCCTCGTTGTTGGTGCACGTCTCGATGAATTCCTTGGATTCGGCCGTGACCCCTCTTTCTATTCTGAGGGTGCGAAATTTATTCATGTCGACATCTTACCTGACGCGATTGGGAAGAATTGTCCGGTCGCTGTTGGTATCACCGGTGATGCCAAAGCTGTTCTCAATCAGATGCTCCAAACTGCAAAAGAATTGACGAAGAAGCGAGCGACTAGCAGTTTCGCTAAACAATCCCGAGCAGCATGGGAACAGCTCTTCGAAGTCCTTGAGAAGGATGCCGATTCCGATGAGCTTCCAATTAAACCCCAACGACTCATGAAGGAAATTCGTGAATTCGCAACGCCAGAAAGTCTTTTCATTCTCGATGGCGGGGATACAACGGCGTGGGCTTATTTATACCTCCGAGCTAACTTCCCTGGGCAAATCATCGGTTCACAAGGGCCTCTCGGACATTTAGGTGCTGGCTTACCTATCAGTTTGGCAGCAAAGCTTGCTAGACCTGAAACGCCAGTCTACCTAATTTCTGGTGATGGCAGTTTCATGTTTAATGTTAGTGAATTAGATACTGCTGTTCGCTATGACATTCCGATCGTTGCGATTGTGAACAATGATTGTGCGTGGGGACTAGTATACCATACTCGCCTTCTAAAAACCAGGTCAGAAGAACAAGCTTCTTGTGGAACCTTACTCAACGAGCATGCCCGCTTCGATAAACTCGCAGAAGGACTTGGAGCAAGGGGCGAATTAGTCACAAAACCCGATGAGATTAAACCTGCTCTAAAACGGGCAACAGACTCAGGACACCCTTATGTCTTAGATGTCCGAGTCTCAAGAAAATACATGACCCTGCTTTCTCAAATCTTCACAACAAAACGAGACTATTAGGTTACTTTTGGTAAGTCTTCAAACCAACTTTTTGAAGTAATATAAGAAGTTCCTCCGCGCGCTTCTGGCGGAGCTGTTCTGGAGATTGATTGTGATAATCATAGATGCCCTTACCCGACTTGATACCCAAATTTCCCTTCAGAACGGTATCCTCCAGCCACTTGGGAAGCTTGTATCGCTCATCATCCAAAGCCCACGATAAATACTTGGCTGCCAGCACGATAACATCAAGTCCAATATAGTCAAGATTTCCAAAAGGACCATATTGCAAAAACACTGGACCAAGATGTTCTTTGAATGCCCGATCGATTTCAACATGAGAAGCGACGCCTTCTTCAATGAGTGCAGCTGCTTCTGTTAAGACCGCTCCTGCAAGTCTATTAACAATGAAGCCAGGTGCATCATTGCAGGTAATAGTGCGCTTTCCACATTGTTCTTCCAGAAACTTCTGAACCCGGTTAACTACTGTTTTCTTTGTTTGCGGAGCACGAATAATTTCAACAAGCGGCAAGACATAGGGCGGATTCATCCAATGAGTTCCCACCAAACGCTCCGGGGTCTTGAGTCCTTCGGCAATATCACCGACCCGAATTACAGAGGTAGTTGACGACAGAATGGCTGTTTTACGACAAACTCTTTCAGCCTGCGCAAAAATCTCACGTTTAAGGTCTAAACGTTCAGGAACTGCCTCAAGAATCAAGTTCGCTCTAGATACAGCCGCATCGAAATCGGGTTCTAAATTTATGCGTGTTAGTGTGAAAGGAATCGTTTCGCGTGCAATAGCTCGTCGTCTCTGTAAAAAGAGAAGATTTGCATTAATTTTGTCTTTAACTTGGCTCAACGCTTTCTCATCGATGTCATATAATTCCACATCGCATCCAGCCTGCGCAAAGACCTGCGCAATACCATGACCCATTGCTCCAGCACCCAAGACGGCAGTTCGTGTAATTTTACTCAATAATGAACCCACCCTTAGAATGTAGAATAGATTTCCTTTCGTTTTTGTACAAATTCGATAAAGTGTTTGACAATATCTGTTACCGAATCAAAGCGTAGTTCCCAACCCAGTTCTTCAAAATTGCGATAAAGCGTTTCCTTCCCTTGCTGAACCAGAAGAGTTGTGAGAAATGACCAAGTTTGGGCGACTCGCTCTGCATCTGGATTTAATTCGAAATTAATTTCAGCATTTGGAATGTGAGTCTTAACCGTGGTAATTAGTTCCTTAATCGGAATCGGCACCCCTCCCGCGATGTATATTCGACGCGAAAGCTTCGGTGCTTTCCACAAAGCCATCAGAAAATTAGCAGCATCCTCCACATAAATAATTGGTAAAATCGTTGTTTCGGGTATATCGATGATTCCCGTTTTTCCTAATGCTACGTTCTCAATGAAACTCGAGTACGTCACGGTAGCTCCTGCTCCTCGTCGCCCAGGTCCAATTACAACTGCAAATCGGACTCCTCGGAAATCAAAGCCGTGACGGAGATGGTAATAATTTCCAAGCATTTCGCCAAAGGCTTTACTGACTCCGTAAAAACTTCCAGGATCACGATAGCTCGTTTCATGAAAGGGAAATGGCGTATTCGCCCCAAATACCGCTAGACTACTAAGAAAAATAAGGCGCTGAACATCAAAAACTCTCGCGGCTTCGAGTATATTGTAGATTCCTGATATGTTGCAGGTAAATGCTGCCTCACAGTCCTTTTCCGCCTCAACTGAGAGGCTTGCTGCTGTATGGAAGATGTGTTGAATCTTAAACTCTCGGAGAGTAGAACTGACGCTCTCCAAGTCACCAACATCACCTTCCACCACGGTAACTTGGTCTGCAATTTCATGGATTCGCGCCTGATTCGGTCTAGCCTCAAATAAGACAACATTGTAGCCTTCAGAGACAAGGCGCTTGGCGAGATGGGAACCGATAAAGCCAGTACCACCTGTAATAAGGACTGGTTCATTTAGAGAGGGAATCTGGGACACAGTCGTCAAGCCTCCCACTCACTCAGCATTCTCATGTATATAAATTCTCAAACTCATCTAAAGGTCCTGTCAGAAGAACTGTAAACAGCTAAGACTTATTAATTACCGATAGGAGGACTGCCAAGAAAGAGGGCGTCTCATGCCAGCTGATGAAGATTATATAACATGCGAATGGGATCCTATCAACACTCTACTCGGGGGCGGGTTGAGACGAGGTAGCACATGTCTTATCGAGGAACTTCAAGGTGAATCCCGTGGTGTATCTGGTCTACTCGGTGTCTCATTCCTTCGCAATGGCATCAAGAAAGACGAGGGTGCAATCATTCTCCTCTCTGAACATACCGTGGACGAATATGATCATCTACCACCCGTTGAAGCACTCACAAAGGAAGCTAAACCAGATCAACTCCTACTCATGGACGGATTATCCTCCCTTGCCTATGGTGAATCCACCTCACCACCCAAAGACGGAGTAATCCGATGTTCCAATGTCCGATACACCGCTAAGTTCTATGAGGAATTCCGAATAACTGTAAAACGGTTTGACCAAGCTCGAATGTATATAGATTCACTCAGTGTCTTACTCCATTCCATGGAATCCGACCGCGCGGCCTGGCAATTCTGGTTAGCCCTTGTGCCTTTAATTCAACATCGAAAATTAACGGTCGTTGCCTCTTTTTATCCGGAGATGCACAGCCCACAATTTGCAGAAAGTATCGAACGATTAAGCGATACCATAATTCGATTTACTGCTCTTCCCGCTGCTCTCAATGAGACTCCGACCCGTCAAATACAAATTGTCAAAAATCGTGGATTCACGTTTAGTCAAAAAATCCATTCCTACGAACGTAAAGGTTACGAATACTATATCAACGAGTGAACCCTAATCCACCCCTAATTTACATCTCCATGTGACTAATTTCATGAGTACGACATCATCAGTCTACGATTTCCATATTCATACTGAATATAGCCCTGATTCTTCAACACCTATGAGTGATTATGCTCGCCTTGCAGATCAACTTTCGATTCACATTGGCTTCCTAGACCATTTTGAACTAGCTTTTGTTACTCGTCCTGGATATCTCAACTTTCAAACGATACCAATGCTCCTTGAGACATTTGACCGCACCAAAAGTGAATATCCTCGCTGTTTTTTGGGATTAGAAGTGGATTACTACTCTGACCGAGCTGAAGAGGTTGCTGAATTCTGTGAAAACTATCGCAATGATTTCGATTATTTCATTGGAACTATCCACACTATCGAGAATCTGGCTGTAACAACGAAAGAAGAATTAGATGTTCTAGTCTCTCGGATTGGATTGCCTACGATTATTCACCGGTATTTTACTGAAGTCGAAGAAGCCATTCGTTCGAATCTATTCGATGGCATTGCTCATCTTGATGGCGTAATGCGGTTTGTGCCACTCTATCCCCATGATCAAAAAGTCATTGATTTTTGGCACCGGCGAACCCTCGAACTCGGCAGATTATGTCAACAGCTAGATGTTCTAATTGAAATTAACCTTCGGGGACAACGCCATCCTTGGGGGCGCCTTCATCCCTCCCAACCCATAATCTCAGAATTAATTAAAGCAGAAGCACGATTCTTTGTGGGTTCTGATAGCCACTCACTCAATGATTTTAAACAGGTGGCTCCCAGACTTTGCGAATTTCATAGGTATCTTCGGGATTCAGATGCGCTAGGGCTTCCTGTGGTTCGTTGAACATTTTAAAGGGGAAAGAAGAATCCAAGAATAATAATGGCTATAGCCGTTCCTAGACCTGCAGCGAGTGTCTGTAATCCATAGAGCCATTGGTTTTGTTCTGATACACGACCAAGAAAAACACCTAGAAGGAACAATAGTACAAATCCGGTGGCTACAGAGATTATGACAGCGTAAAACCAAAACGTGGGGTTAAATACCACAACAAAGAACGGAGCGAGAAGTAAAAGCCCTGCCATAAAGGGAGCAAATCCGTCAACCACTGACGAGATTATTATAGCGAATCGAGTAGCACGTTTGAAAAGTGTTTGATCAAGTCTTCGCAGCATGGCCTGCTCCATCTCTCGTAATTCCCGTTCCCGCTCAGCTTTCTCAGCAAGATAGGTTCCTGCTAATCCTGAAAACATCATGGCTAAGCAAGCCCCAATTCCAGCACTGACAATTGCCCCCGCATCAAAGTGAAATGCGAAATGGGATGCCAGAATAATTCCAAGCATCGTAAGAGTGCCATCAAAGGCGTTCATCGCGAAATAGCGTCGAGCAATTGGTCCTACATTCGAAATACGAGCCAACTGCTCCATTTCTTCCATTGTGGTCATGCCATCAACGACTTCCGTCCTATCATGTTTCGTTTAATCTCCCGAAAAGGCTTCCGACTTTTCAGAAAAACCAGCCAAAACCTATCTTTCATGTGTTAAGTCTTTTTGGTCGATAGACTTTTCTTGGTGGTCTGATGAAGAACACTCAACCTATATCAGGAGCAGTATAGATGGAGACAGAAAGAAGCAAAATCCTATTCGGTAAAGGCGAATTAGAAGGCCACCGATTCCACCTCCGAAAAGACCCTACTGGTGGCACCATTGTTGTTGATGCCTCACGCCTCCTCTTTCTTAATGAAAGTGGGTATGATTATGCCATAGCAGCAGTCGAAGGAAAATCTGAGGATGAAATCATTGATTTTATCCGTACCAAGTACCGGGGAACCAACTCTGACACTATTCGTTCGCACTACAATGAGTTAAAAGACAAAATTCTCTCTTTCATTGTCCAACCAGATGTGTCACCGATTGAAACCTTTGATTTTGGTGAAGTGGAACCCTTTTCGCATGAACCATCGGCTCCTTATCGGGTCGATTTAGCCCTCACGTATCGGTGTAATAATACCTGCTCTCACTGTTATGTTCCTGCAAAGCGTCGTGGATGGGATGCTAGCCACGAAATTGAGACAGCTAAATGGAAAAAAGTTCTTGATGTGCTTCTTGACCAGGCGATTCCTCATGTAACCTTCACAGGCGGTGAACCTACACTTCGCGATGATTTGGTGGAACTTGTTCAATATGCCGAAGACATTGGAATCATTGCAGGGCTCGTTACGAATGGACGACGCCTTACCAACTCCTTGGTTGATGACCTAGTTAAAGCAGGAATTGATTATGTTCAAATTACCTTGGAGTCTCATCTTCCCGAAATTCATGACCAAATGGTTGGAATCAAAGGAGCCTGGGAGGAAACCTTGGCTGGACTCAAACGGTTCATTGCCACTGACATTTATACCATCACAAATACAACCCTAACTCAACTTAACCGTCCAAGGATAACCGAAACCGTAGCCTTCCTAGCTAAGCTTGGACAGCAACAGTTTGCTATGAACGGGCTCATCTACTCGGGAAGTGGCAAAGAGGTAGCAGATGAACAAGCCATCCCTGAACAGGATCTTGATGAAATAATCACCGATATTCTCGCCGAAGCAGCAGAACATGACATCCGCATGATTTGGTACAGTCCCACAATGTATTGCCATTTCGATCCCACCGAATATGGTCTCGGTCCTCGTCGGTGCAGTGCGGCATATTCCAGTCTCGCAATTGAACCCAATGGTGCCGTTCTTCCCTGCCAAAGCTACTTTGAACCGCTAGGAAATATTCTCACCGATTCTTGGAATACTATATGGAATCACCCAACCGCAAAAGCCCTTCGCGGACATAAAAAACTCCAAGACCAATGCATTTCCTGTGAACTACTCAAAGCGTGTGGAGGCGGTTGTCCACTCTTCACCGAATACAAGGAAGTATGTTGCCATCACAACATTGGTGGCTAAAATACTCTACCTAAATCTCCTGTTGGGAGGCACACACTGGTGCAACCCTATACTCAAGAATTCCTTTGCGACCAAGCTGAGCGTACCGCACCCACGCGCCAGTTTTTCTACCAACAAGCTAGGTGGACACATGCCCCCATTTGCTTAGACGTTGGTTGTGGTGCGGGACCTATCACTCCCGAGATAGCAGAAACCATTTCCCATAGCACTGTAATCGGCTTTGACATTAATCAACAGTTAATTCGCTCAGGATTATCAACTGCGTCTAAAAATCAAAACGTGCATTATCTTCTCGCAGATGCGACTGCTCTCCCATTCCAAGGTGCAACAGCAGATTTCGCCTTGTGCCATTTTACAATAATGTGGATTGCTGAAAGAATAAAGGCTCTGCAGGAACTTCATGACGTGCTCTCTCCACATGGGACTTTAGCTTGTATTGAACCTGATTATGCGGGTAGAATTGAAATATACGAAAGGGGTTCAAGTAGCACTCCGAAACCCCCATATCCTATTGTAACAACGCTAACAAGGCTTGGTGCTGATCCATTCACTGGGGGCCATCTTCCTGGAGAATTACAGGAATTAGCATTTCAATCAATCCGATTCGGAATATTATCTTGGAATTTTGATCTCCCAACAATATGTGCAGAGATTCATTCCGAAGCTCTCCTGCTTCAAGAAAAAGGTGTTGAATGGGTGTTACCCAAGATAATCTATACACCCATCTTCTGGATACTTGCCACAAAACCTCCTTAGAAAGATAGGAAAACGTGTCTGGAGAAAAAAGAAGAGAGGGAAGGGAAGTCAACGCATTGACTCGCCCTTCACATATTCTAAGGACCAAATATCATAATGAGGAATACTAGGAGAATCGCACCAATTATTATTAGGACGATGCCGATGATGATCATGAATATGAAATACAGTATTCCGACAGCCAAGGCTCCAAGGAATCCCGTATCAAAGAAATGCATGATCAGCCAGATGTAGACGATTAGAACAATGATTAGTGGTACTACTGTTCCTAGAATAAGACCGAGTAATCCTGCGGGAAGCAGTGGAATTACGAAGAAGGTCATTGCCAAACCAAGTAACGTTTGAATGATAGCGCCAATGAGTGAAATCCACAGAGCATCAGTGAATTTAGCGTTGTAACCGGATACGACTTTTCCTGCTAACCAGAGGATGATCGAACCAAATATCCAAATGATGAGAAATGAAATACCCGCGAAAATTAATTCAGGGATAAGCATGGTTGTAGTCACCTTTTTGGTGGTTATTACCAGTAGCCAATTCCTTCCCTTTATAGTTTCGTTGCCAATGCAAAATTTTACTAGGAGCAGTCCTTGTTGCCTGGCTTTTGTTATCCCGGGAGAGGGACAAAGAAAATGTAACCGATGACAGTTTCAAATACTTGGATAGCAAGTAAAATGGCTAAACAGAGCATGACAAGGGCAACACTGCTGAAAATTCCAATATCGATGTATTTGTATAATAGTAATGTAAGGGCAATTACTGCAATGATGAGCGCGATTAGATCACTATAGCTGGGATTCACAAAGAAGAGAATTAATCCACAGATTTGATAAATAACCAGGGTTGCAAGGGCACCAATAAACGCCTCTTTGATTGACACCAAACGATTAGTCACGATTCGGGAAGCAAAGAAAAGTGCAATAAATAGCAAAACAACCCCGACAAAAAAACTGAGTAGTTGCACTCCAACCAGTAACAGAAAAACTAGTTCAAGCTGCATTAATTTCATCACGTCTTCAAATCAATTGTGAGCCGATGGTATATATGTCACCAATAAAGTTTTGGCTGCTAATAGGATTATCCGAATGCTACAAAGTAATTTGCTTTTAGTTAACTTATCGTCTTGCGTGGGTTAGGTTTAAAGGCGTCAATCCAGCATCTGTGAACCAGACAGTGGGGCGACGGTCTATGCCACATTTTCTCGATTTATTCCTAACCGAGTTGCAGGAAAAACGTGATGCCTTTCGACGTCGACTTACAGGTGAAGAATCTACAGAACTTGATGGACTTTTGAAAACGGCCTTTCAACAAGAATGGCATGACCTACCTTCAGAACTCAAATCCGATTTACGAGTTATTGCTGTGGATAGTGGGCGTTCAACCCGTGAATATGCTCTTGGTTCCTTTATGTACATTTGCCGAGCAAGCGCTATCACCTCTTGGGGTCAGACTTACCGGCAACTGTCTTCAAATGCCCACATGATTGCATCTCCCCGTGAACAACTTATCGACCTTGCAAGTATTCGTTCTGAACACATCGAACATCAGGTAGCACTTCAGGCGGTACAAGACACTTCGGATGTCGATTTAGTGCTACTTGATGGGTCCTTGTATGGTCGAATTACACATGTGCCAATTGCATTCAATTATCCTGGTGAAAGGGATTTGTATCTCCGGTATTTGCAGACCTTTATGCAACTCCTTGAAGAATGCCGGAAACGAAAAATCCTGATTCTCGGCATTAGTAAAGATTCGGTCGCACGCCACCTCACACGAATGCTACTCGAGTCCCTTAAGACTGATATCATAAAGAATCTCAGTCCTGCACTCTCGTCATCGAAAATCGACCAATTGAACCAGCTCTTCGATATTGAAAAGAAACAATCGCTATCCGCTAGAAGTATCTTAAAGGCGCTCGATCTTAGTAGCAACCAGTATGATCTTGTTTGGGATCTTCTTTATGAACTTCGACGTCCACGACCCGATTTTTCGCTGATTTATGCATGGGCTAAAACTGCTGGCTATACAACACCAATTGAACCTTACCCGGATGTTCCACTCTTCAAATACGAATCGAAAGACCCGGCAGCTTATGTCCGCCGGAGGTTTGTTGATGCCTACAATGATTATGATCGTGAGGAAGCCTTTGAGGAGTGGGCTATCCCTGTAATGAAGAATTTCTTTCAAATTCCGACATTTGTGACGTTTTGTGCGAAATTCGCGTATAACGATACTCCAATGAGAATTGATATGCCTGCATTTAGTGCCGGACTCCCGACCCGAATTTCCCAAATTGCAGCATCGCGCTTACTCGACCCACCTCCCGCTCGGGTCAAGGAAGTCCTAGGAACCTTGCGCGGTGAGTATGGGGGATTAGAGCTGTATAATGTCTATTTAGTGAAAGCCGATCAGGAGGCCCGTCTACCCATGAGTGATGTAAGAAAATTGTATGAACCATTAATAGAAAAAGAGTTGAAAATACCATTAATACTCAAACGTCGCGAAAGGAGGGTTCGTCATGCCTGAATCACGTGATGGTGACCCGGTCGGCTATATTGTTGAAGAAGCCAGAGCCACCGAATTTTATTTTGCTAGTGAACGAAAACGATACCCACAGAAATACGAATATCTCACGGTTGAATCTGAAGAACTCGTCGAAGGTACACTAATAAAAGTACAAGTACTTGCCCAAGTGGAACGTATTACCTCCCAAAGCCTTGCCCTTCGTCGGGACCTCGATTTTGATGCTATCACCCGAATCAAGGAAGCCCATATTGATGATGTCAAAACATGGGGTGTTGCCCGCGTTCTTGGATATCTCACCCCAACCAAAAAGGGGCACCCACCTCGAATTCTTCTTCCCCGGCGGGCTGTCACACCTGGTAATCCAATTTACATAGCACCAGATCATCTTCTTGCACAATTCTATGCCTATCCTCCCGACGCTAGCCTCCATATTGGAAACCTAATTTCCCGCCCACAAATTCCAGTCAATATTCGTATCAATGGGTTCCGACGCCATGTAGCAATTCTCGCTCAGACCGGTGCAGGAAAAAGTTACCTCACAGGTGTGCTCATCGAGGAACTCATGCAACGAGGCGCTACTGTTATCGTTATTGATCCACACGCAGATTACGTTTTTCTAAGCCAAACCGAAACGGGGGCGAAACACGATTTTTCAGACCATGTTACTGTTTTCCAAAATCCCGAAAGTACAGGTCGATATAGTAAGAAAGATATCGGACGAGTGGAAGAATACACAGTGCGCCTTGCAGATTTAGATTTTGATGAACTCTGCGACATCTGTGCTATTGGTGAGAGCTTCACGGTCATCCGTGCAGGTCTCGAAGCAGCCTTAAATCGTCTAAAAGAGCGAAACGTTGTCTATCTAATGGAAGATATTATCAATGAGCTGAACACCGTCGCTCAAGATGAGGAAGCGAACAAGGACACGCGAGCTGGCGCTCGAAATGCAATTAAGTACATTCAACGTCTTCGAAGACTTCGTGTCTTTTCACGGAGTGGCGTTCCCATCAATAACATCATTAAACCCTATCATGCGTCGGTCGTAGACCTCTCAGGGCTAGGAAACCGCAGCACGGATTATATCGTCAGCCGTCTTTTACGTGATGTTTTCGAAGCTGTTGTCACTGATGAATTCGCTTATCCCGTGTTCATTGTGGTCGAAGAAGCTCACAATTTCGTCCCCCCTGAAACCCTTACTTACTCTGCCCGCATTATCCGTCGAATTGCCCAAGAAGGCCGAAAATTCGGTATTTTCTTACTTCTCATTAGCCAACGACCCGGTCGAATCCATCCCGACAGCCTGAGTCAATGCAATAGCCAGATTGTACTCAAAATCACAAATCCCCGCGATCAGAATGCTATTGCTCAATCCTCCGAACGTCTAAGTGAAGATTTAATTTCAGATCTTCCTGGTCTCAATGTTGGAGAAGCCGTTGTTGTCGGTGATATAACTAGGACGCCGGTCATGGTGAAGGTCCGACCCCGAATAACAAAGGAAGGCGGAGCTGATATCGACGTAGTGGAGCGGCTTAAAAAAGCCCGAAAAGCTACGGGTATTGACAAAAAACTAGCCAAAGAACGCAAAGAAGAAACTAAGCTCAAGGGAGCATTCTCCGAGGTCTGATTACCGGTGCCTATTACCATTCTCCACACATCAGACACCCATCTAGACATCCCTGCCGTAAAATTCCAGGCTCGACGGTATGAACGGAAACGGGACTTTCTCAAGGCATTTGATTCTGTTATTACTTATGCTCTCGAAAAGAAACCTGACCTCTTTCTCCATTCCGGAGACCTCTTTGATGGATTAAACCCACGCAACCCAGTCCGTGCTCACGTTATGGAAGCCTTTCGAAAGCTCTCCGAAAAACAGATTCCCGTCTACATTATCAGTGGCAATCATGATGTTCCTCGGGCTCGTCGACATGGCGTTGCCCCCTTACTCGAATATGCCCGTGCTGGTTTCGTTCACTTCTTTCAAGATTGGGAAACTATCCAAACCAACACAACAAATATCGATAACCTCGAAGTGGAAATATCTGGGTTGTCATTTAATCCACAGCTACTTCCTACTGAAGATCCTCTCTACCAGTTATCTATCCCTGGAAAAGGCGATGTGAACATCCTTCTTGCACACTACAATGTAGAAGGGCTTCGGGGTACCTTCCCACATGAACCTGATATTCTCCTCAAATCAGTTCCTAAGAAACTCACCTATCTAGCTGCCGGACACAACCACGAATTCCAAAAGCAAAAGGTAGGAAATACGACAATTTGTACCCCTGGAAGTACAGAGCATGTTACCTTTTCAGAAGAAAGCCAAAAGAAGGGCTTTGTATGGCTCGAAGTTGACACTGATGGCGTACAGGAAATCAAACAAATTCCAGTATCCACCCGACCTATGAAAACCATCGACGTAGCAATTCCGAAAGATGCCAATATCAACCAGTTACTTATCAAAGAAATAACTCGTCTACGGAATCCCCAGCTGATACTTCGTTTTCGACTGAAAGGGGTTATGACCATCAAATCTGCTGAGTTATACCGACGAACCGAGGTTGTTCGTCATGGCTTCGCCAAATGCTTTTCAACCGAAATTATTGATGACCTAGAATATGTAAGCCCTGATCCCGATTTTCTTATACCTGAAGCAGAACTGAAACCACCAAAGACCGAATATCGAGAGTTTGTCCTCGAGCGAATCAAACAAGAAACGGATTCCAAGAAGAAGAAGTTACTGCAAAATGCCCTAGAGCAAGGTATAACGCTTCTCGAAGAATCAGGAGGGTGGTAAGATGGTCGTTCTTCGTCAACTTATCACCAAAGATTTCAAACATCTCGATGTGGACATCAAATTCCCCGTAGGTATCCTGGCAGTTAGTGGAGCAAACGAATCCGGAAAATCAAGCGTTTTTGAAGCAATCCTCTTTGCCTTCTTTGGACGTACCCATAAAGCGCCCATGGGACAAAAAGACCGGATAATCAATTATGATGCTGATCAATGTCTTGTTCAATTGTATTTTGAACTTGAAAACACACAGTATCGGATCACACGAAGAATCCACCGTAAACGCCCTTCTCACGCTACTCTGCATAAAATTGGATCTTCTGGTCAAAGCACAACATTGGCCACCGGTGTAAAAGAAGTTGATAAGGAGATCTCTTCCCTCCTTAACGGTATAACACTCAGTGACCTCCTTGCCAGTAATGTAGTCCTGCAAAAGGACTTAGATCGGTTGGCCCAGATGCCCAAGATGGAACGGCGTCATGTCATTAATGCTATGATGGGTCGAGAATGTTTCTCTCGAGCCGATGAGAAACTTGCATTAGAACTTCGACCAATGAAAAAAGCGTTAGATCCCGAAAGAAACGCCTTAGAACAACTGCAACGCCGCAAGGAAGACTTCCTCAAACAATCCGAAGAAAAGGAAATCAAGCAGGAAGAACTAACCCAGCTTGATGCACAACTAAAGGAAATGAGCCAGGTTCTTGCTCAAACAGAAAAAAGTTACACTGCGGTGAAAGCATACAAGGAGATTCAAGATAAACAAGAGGAATTACAACGCGAAATCACATTTCGAACCGAAACTAAGCAGCGGCTAATAAAACAGCTCGCAAATGCCCCCAAACTCCAATCCCAGCAAAAGCGCCTCAAAAAACAGCAAAAACAGTTAGACCATCTAGCTGAGGATACCAAAACAGTAAAAATTCTTCAGGAGAATTCACATCGGCTCCGAACCCTCCTTGATAAACAGCAAATGATTTCTGAAGCCATTAGTGGCTTAGAAGGCCAACTTGAGGGACTGACACCGATTGATGATGTCATGGTTGAATACGAGCGGGTGAAAGCACAACGCCAGGAGGCTGAAGCAAGCCAGAAACAGATTTTCTCACCACTACTCTATATCCCAGCCATTGGTCTCACTGCCGCAGGCATCGGAACAGCCTTTTTTAATCTCCTTATTGGGATTGTGTTGATACTTACAGCCATTCCATTCTTACTCTACTTAAGTCGTGTTTATCTCAGGTACAAGCAATCAGCACCCAAATTAGAACAACTTCGGACAAAAGAGGAGCAATTAGGTGAGCAAATAGCTGATTTTCGAGCAAAAGAGGCATTCCAAGAACAGCTGCAAGAACAACGAACGCGTAAAGATAATTTAGCAATTCAAATCTCTCAGAACTGTGAGCACATCCAAACCCAGTTTGGGTCGCTCTCTTCCCCGCTTCTTGAGGGAATAGAAATACCCAATGAACCGAATGCCACAGAACTACTGGACGCGTTTCGGGCAGCTGAGCAGAATTACTTAAAACTCGAAGCAGGAGCAGCCTCTCTCACCGAACAACTAGCTTCAATAGAGGAACAAATAACTGGATTAACTGAAGCTGAAAGCGATCTATCTCAGACTAAAGCGGATATCTCCAACTT
>JBHLPH010000027.1:13026-20341 GCA_048939625.1 Promethearchaeota archaeon | reverse complement strand
TTCGAGTTCTTGCTTGGAATATCCTTCCACCCCATATCCCTTATTTTCTCACTCATTATCGGGGAGCCCATGGAACCATTCTGGTTTATAATGTACGGAACAAACAAGCTTTAGACTCAATTCCATCTTTGCATGATCTTGTTAAAGATATTAACGGGGATGTCCCCATTGCCCTTTTAGGCCATAAATCAAATCCCCGAGACCGTCGTCAAGTACCCAGAAGAGCAGCTCAAACAGTGGCGGAGCAATTAGACATTCTTTATCATGAAACTCGAGATCCGACAGGCCCCACACTTGAGCCATTACTAGAGGAGTTGGTTCCCAAGATGCTGGGCTTTGCTAAATATTGAATACAGAAGTAATAGCAAAGAAGAGAAAAAAGTGAAACCCATGACAAACACAGAGAAACCGAAGTATGGTTTTGTCGCAATCAAACCCTTTGCTGCATTAGGAATGCTTGGAATTGCCGGATTGATATTAACGGTTCTATCATTTCAATTTCTTCCTCCCTTCCAATGGTTTCTTCTTGGGATTGGCATACCATTTGCGATTATCGGATTATGGCTGGGCATCGCCTATGCGCTTCTTTATCGAAGGGTATTTCACCTTGAGAAAGTAGGACCAATGTGGAGTACGGTTTCAGGTTTCGATAAAACACTCAATGGGGATGAACAGGTTCTTGATATCGGGTGTGGAACTGGTCGGGTCGCCATAGGAATTGCGAAGCGCTTAACCACGGGCAAGGTCACAGGGATCGATATCTTCGAATGGGTGAATGGGCCTTCACTTAATGTTGCTACAGAAAATGCACGCATTGAAGGAGTCAGTGACCAAACAGAATTTCAAAATGGTGATGCCACTGAACTTCCCTTCGAGGACGCCAGCTTTGATGTCGTCACCATGGGTTCAGTTCTCCATGAAATTGAAGAGGAAGAAATGAAAATCAAAACCCTTAACGAAGTAACTCGTGTTCTTAAACCAGGAGGACGATTTGTCACCCTCGAGTTGATTCGAAATCGGAAGATGTTTGCTTGGTTGCTTTTCTTTGCCTTTGTGTTCAAACCCCTTGATTATTGGAATACCCTGTTTAGCGCATTTACAGATTTTGAGATTGATGAACCATGTATAATTAAGGCGCCCATCGATGCAGTTGTCTTCACATTGAAGAAGCCTAACTAATTTCAAAGATCATGTGATGCCATATTACCCTTTTATGGTTAGATTGAATAGAGGTACGTCATATCCAATCAGACGTGGTCCAATGGAATTCGTAGATATTCCATCCTTACAAGCAGCATTCACAATACGCCAAGGTTTTGGTGATGATCCTCTTTGGTCAAAACCACAAAAGGCTATCAAAGAAATAGCTGCTGTACAAATTGACTCGATATCTGTCGTAGCCAGAAGCCACCATCTAACCCTACGAAACCGCGTAAAGGATTACCAGCCTAATCAGCTATGGAAAGCACTTCGCCAGCACCATGTATTTGAAACTTGGGCGCATGCCTGCTGTATTGTTCCCATTGAAGAATACCCCTACTATTGGCATTACACACAACGCGATCCATCAACCTTTCATTCGTGGTATCGAAACCTCTACAACAAGCATCGTGACCTGATGGATGTCGTTGAAGCCCGAATCCGCGATGAAGGCCCATTGAGTAGCAGGGATTTCGAAGATCCCAGTGGAAAGAAACGTGGAGGATTCTGGGACTGGAAACCTGCAAAGATCGCCCTCGATTTACTTTGGAATACTGGACGCATCGCCGTTCAGGAGCGTAAGAGCTTTCTACGCGTTTATGACCTAACAGAACGCGTCATTCCGAGCAAATATTTCGACCAAAAGGTGGAACGAGACCAAGTATGGCGCTTTTTCCTAGAACGAAGCCTTGATTGCTTGGTGGCGAGCACACCCAAGCAGCTTCTTGAATACATTGATTTGAAGAATTATGCGTTAGATTATGGCTCTGAACAGAGACCAAGAAACCGAACGAAAATCATGGAACAGCTCCTTGGTCAATTCGAACAAGAAGATTTGGTGACACGGATCGAGATTCCCAATACCAAACACACCTACTATGTTTTGACTCGCCAATTACCGTTTCTCCATAAGGTCCAAGATCGGCGTCACTCCTTGTCACGAGTGTGGTTTATTAATCCCTTCGATAACCTCGTCTGGGATCGTCTTCGTGCACAAGAATTATTTGGTATGAAGATTCGACTCGAGGCATACACACCCCCAGCTAAACGGGAGTTCGGATACTACATCATGCCGATTTTATGGCAACATCGTCTCATCGGTCGCTTAGACCCTAAAGCTGACAGACCTTCTGGCACTCTTATTCTCCGCAATTTGGAAGTCGATGTTCCTCGAAATCAATTAGCTGCAATTATAGATCCCATTCGAGAGGAATTGGAGCGCTTCAAGAGGTTTCATAACCTATCGAAAGTTCAAATTGACCGAGCAAACCCCGTAAAATTGAAAAAACAACTTTTGGGTTAATTAGCACTTCAATAGGATTCATAATCAGTCCCTTGCGTTCACAAAGGATTTTATAATCAAAATAATTAGGGAGAAATACACTCTTGGAGTGGCTTTACCGTGTCAGATCAAGAAACAGCCTCAATATTACTACTTGTCGCCGCAATCCTCCAACTCGTGTTCACCATTGGCTTCTTCATCGGAATAATCACAATTCCGTTGGGAATCGTTGGTGTCGTATTTTCAATCCTTTGGCTCCAATGGAGAAATGACCCCTTTCCACACAAAACTGGAATGATTGTAACTGGAATCCTTGCCATTATCCTGACTGGTGTAGTTCCAGGAATACTAGCCCTTGTAGCTGGGGTCGTGCTTCCAAGCGAAAAAGGCGGCGCATAGCCTATCAGATCAACAGATCAAGACATAGCCTGCTTTTTAAGCAGGCGCGGCATTTTTTCAATGGCGTAGCGGAGCGCCCGTCGGGGCATGATATGTTTTTTCTTTATCACATATTCAAAGACCTGGTCCTGAAAATACTTGGTTGCCTCTTTGAGCATCCACCCGTACCCATTCTGCACATATTTTCGTGAATCCAGCAGCATCGAATCCGCGACCTCAAAAATTAGGTCAAGATGAGTCTCACGACGTAAACCATAAATAAGAGAAACAGCAGCAGCACGCAACACCCAGGGATTATCTGATTTTGCCCATTCCCTGACGTGCTCAGCGAACCCAGGAAAAGTATAGAAGAAATACCCCATGGTATGCGTACAAAAATCGTCGACTCCTCCCCATGTGGCCAGATAGAGTTTTATCCACCCTTCAAGCATTGGGAAATGTCGAGGTTCCAAGTGCTTGCGGACACGATAAGACCAGTCGAAAGCGATTGTACGGTATTCCCAACTCCACATCTCCAATAAGGCATTACATAACTCGAGTATGGCATCGATGTCTCGGATGCCTTCTTCTCGCAGGTGTTGATAAAGGAGCCCACTTGCTTTGCGGACCATCGGGACATCTAAAGCAGGAATACGAACTTTCCTTGTATAATTCGATGAGAGGGGTACATGAAGAAAATAGTAGAGCCCCCTATATCCAGAAGAGAAATCCTCATACCAATCAAGTTTTTTGGCTTGAGCAATCACTTCCGGGAACCGGTGTTCTCGCTTACTGATTTCAAGAAGAGTTTGCCGAGTTTTGGTCACAATTCCTGTTGAAGATACCATTATTGATTCACCACAACCTCTACAAAGTCTGTTCTCCTTGAAAGCAACAGCTTTTATGTTTTCTCAGCATCATGTTGTATGGTTTCGGATGGGGCAAAAGGATCTGGAATACGCATATGAACGGTATAAATTTGACCGTAATCTCATCAAGCCGTACGCTAATGAAATGGAGATGGCGAACCGCATCAAAGGATATGAAGCCCATTTCTTTCCCTGGACTCGATGGATGCTTACCTTCTTCTTTGGTGTAGCAATGTTCGCAGGTGCCGCTATTGTATGGATATCCTATCTCTGGATTTATGGCTCAATCTCACTTATCGGCATGTGGAATTTGGTACCAGTTGGTTTTGTTTGCGGAGGAATTGTTGCTTGGCTCGCATCAATTCCCCTTCGGAGAAAGTACATGGTCGTCTCTGTTGATGGTATCTCCCTTCCCCGTGTCTTTGGACCGAACCAGAATATTCCATGGGAAACCATCACCCGCCTCTCCTATCGAACAACAGGATTAGAAGAGAGTGTTACCCTCATCATTGAAACGACATCAGAGAAGGTAAAAACCAACCTCAGCTATTACAAGATCATCTATTTTGCCCGTGTGAACAAGGGATTATACCTGGCACGGGCTCTCCTAACGTATATGCGAATGAGGGTATTAGGTCAATCCCGAGAACAAGTCGAAAAAGCACTCAAACAACCCCGAACACGCCATGGACTTCAAGAAGCCGTAGCAGGTATAGTACTTTTTGTTTGGATAGCTGTGGGCAGATTCCTAGTGACCCTATATGGTTGGCTACTGTTCATCCCAGTTATTCCCATGGGATTTGCCCTGTTCTTTATGATGTTGAATCTTGGGTCCTACTACCAAACACGGAAAATCCTGCCTAGTATGCGTAAGGCCTTAGTGATAAGTATAATTAGCATAATTGTCTGTACTCTCGTCATCTTAATTCTGATCATTCCATTTCTTCCCTAACGCAACAGGAAGTGAAATGAATGGAAAAAATCGACCACAAAAAAACGCTTAAAGAATTCTACAAACCTAAACGAACACCTGTCATCGTTGATATACCGACTATGCAATTTCTCATGATCGACGGAAAAGGCTACCCTGGAACCTCAATCGAGTATCAGCAGTCAATGGAAGCCCTCTATCCCATGTCATATACCTTGAAATTTGCCTTGAAGAAAGCGGGAATCATCGACTACACAGTGATGCCCCTCGAAGGCCTGTGGTGGGCAAAGGACATGGACGCATTCGCGATTGACACTCGAAAGGACGAATGGCTCTGGACATCAATGATCATGCAACCCCCCGAAGTGACCGCTGATCATTACAATCAAGCCATTGAGGTAGTGCATAAGAAAAACAAGCCAATTGCTTTACCTAAAATGCGGTTGGAAACCTTTGATGAAGGCCTATCGGTTCAGGTGATGTATATCGGTCCATTCTCTGAAGAAGGACCAATAATCGAAGCGATGCACCAGTATGCCTTCGATCAAGGTTACGAACTTCGAGGTAAGCATCACGAAATCTATCTAAGTGATCCACGTCGTACACCGCAAGAAAAGCTTCGAACAGTGATCCGACAACCAATCAAGAAGGCATAAGTACCTCATCCAAAAGAGCCAGATAGCCGGTTTCACAACGGATTTAATACAATACAAACCGATTACTGGTATCTAATAATAGAACTGGGAATCTACAACAATGACCAGTGGAAAACAGAGTGGGCTGAATTGGCTAGTCCTTGGGTTAATTCTGCTTGTGTTATTTGCTCTTTTAACTCAGAATACTACTGCGGCAATAATATGGACGGATGATTTCAATGATGGCAACTATGATGGGTGGAACGTAGTCTATGGTGTATTTTCAACTGATGAAAATCTGCTTCGTGCACAAGTAGGGCAAAGTTGTATCAATCACCCTAGTACAATCATTGTTGGCACGTGGAGTTTTGATTTCATTTTTAGTGGTCAAATTTCAAGTGGAGCAAACATCGGTTTTGCTTGCGAAGAAGTAGTTCTTTACCCTATCACAGGGTATGTGTTGAAAGTCGGGCGGAGTGCTTTCGAACTTGTAGTGTGGAATGAATCCTATGATTGGATAATCGGATCCTATTATCCCTCCCACCACATCAATGGACGTCAACAAATCGATATTACACGCGATGAAACTGGATTATTCCGGGTTTATATCAATTCTACACTCCAAATCGAAGCTGTTGATACTACCATTTCCGCTTCAAATTACTTTCACTTTTTCTGTGGACCCAACGAAGCCTTGGATAATATCAGAGTCAGTGATAGTATTGACGTAATCCTTCCAACCAACACCGAACCAGATGTCCCCAACATTCCTCAAATTCCAGGCTTTCCAGTTCTCGCTATTATCTTCGGAGTGATACTTGCATTCTCTGTAAAAGCTAAAAGAACACGCGATTAAGGTTAGCAACAAAAATAGAGGGAAATCTGAACTGAGGGGTTAGATAATTCTGAAGCTATATCGGGGAATTTTTGTAGGTGATAATCCCGAACCCAGGGGTTCACATCTGCTCTCTCAATCCTATCAGTGATGCAATTTTCTGAACTTGCCGGGTGCCGTGCAATTATATCAGGCGAACAAGAACCCAAATGTATGCCACTATCTAAGAATGCCAAGATTTTCCTCTCGGTTGTCGTCATTGCATCAGTTGCGGTAGCAGTGCCTGTTATTGGATTCTCATTGTTGCAATCAAATGGTGTTCATTTCACACTCCTGGAGAATGCTGGTGTGATGATTGAAGCAGATGGCTATCGAGTTTATGTGGATCCCATCAATCTGCCCCAAAGCTATGCAAATCTTCCGGCAGATTTAGTACTCATAACTCATCCCCATGGTGATCACTATGATAGTGCATCTATCAATCTAATACAGAAAACAGGAACAGCCAATGCGTTTCCCGCCAGCATGCCAACAGAAATTGCCACACACGACGGACAAGGAGTTCGACCAGGAGACGAACTCCAATTTGGATCAGTCCAGATCACTGCGTTCTTTATGTATACCTTCGATGTTGGTGGGGGAGAAGCGAGCCATCCAATTGAAGAGAACTGGACAAGTTACATCATTGAAATCGGAGGAGTAACCTTCTTTCACGCTGGGGATTCGAAGAATATCCCTGAATACGGTGAACTGCAGGGCACAATTGATGTAGCGCTTCTGCCTTTAGGCCCAGGGTGCCAGACGATGTACAACGAAGAAGTTGTCGAAGCCCTTGAAGTCATTCAGCCCCGTTACTTCGTCCCTATCCACTACGCAGAAGGAGCCAACATCGAATGGATCAATACCTATGCCGCCCAATGTACGATGTGTCAAATTGTAAATCTCGCCTATTGGCAACCCACAATATTCCTCCCAGCATGAATGCAAGACACCAGACTTCAACGCCTAAAGGAGCGAAGCGTCTATCGTGACCCGGCGATTGCATGGTCCTATAATTGTATATACTATTTGATGGATCCAAACCCGGTCCCGAGGGTGATTAAACCCTCCATTTCGTTGATATTTCTGAACTCATGCAACCTGACGATTATTTTATACTCACACCCAATTATGTCGATAATCTTC
>JBHLPH010000027.1:0-12926 GCA_048939625.1 Promethearchaeota archaeon | reverse complement strand
GATAATCAAAAGAAATTAAATTATAATTAAATTCCTCACCATTCCAAAAGCTTATATCATAGAATAAGAGGACGTTCTCATTACTTGAGAACGCTTCTGATTATACAACCTCTTTACCATATGGAAGGAGAACAGCATGGAACAACCAGAGCCAGATCGCAAAACCTTTCGTAGCTATCTGATTTTCTGGGGAGGTCAACTAGCCTCACTAGCAGGTACGAACATCGTTAACTTCAGCCTCACCTGGTGGATTACAATCCAAACAGGAAGTGCATTCTTTCTGGGAATATCCGCCTTTTTCGGGTTTGGCAGCTTCATCCTGATCACACCAATTGCAGGAGTTCTCGTCGACCGATGGTCTCGGAAGAAAGTCATTATCATCGCCGATAGCCTACTAGCCTTACTGAGTTTTGTTTTAGTGATACTCTTCTTTATCGGAATAGCAAATATAATCCATGTACTCATTCTACAGCTAATTGGAGGAATGGTGGGAGCCTTCCATGCAATGGCTGTTCAAGCAATAATCCCCATCATGGTTGCCCGAAAGCACCTAACCCGCATGAACAGCCTAAACCTATTTGCCACAGCCTTCATCCAGACGATTGGTCCCGCAATTGGAGCCCTTGTATTCCTCGTCTTCCTCGGAGATATGGCTCGTATCCTCTTCATTGATATTGGCACTTATCTAATTGCCATTATCCCTGCCATCCTTGTCACAATTCCATCGGTACGCATGATGAAGATTGTTACGGAGAAACCCTCTTTTAGACGAGAGTTTTCTGAAGGCTTATCTTTCATCCGCACTCGTTCCGGACTCCTGACCCTCCTAACCCTCTTCGCCATAACGAACTTTTTACTACCCCCTATTTTCATCCTACTTCCCCTCTTTAGTACAAACATTCTCGCATTGGGCGATCTTAATCTTGCAGTAATTTATCTAGCCACTCTATTGTCTCTGCAGAGCGGCAGTATGATGGTAGCCTCAGCCGTCATGATGGTTTGGGGAGGATTCAAGCGAAATATCATTGGAGTCTTTTTAGGCATCTTCTGTGGTGCTTTTGGGATGATTATTATTGCATTGACCCCACCTGGCATTTTTTGGGTTGCGGCGTTTGGCGTTGTCCTCATTGGTTTCACCCTGCCAATTGCGAATGTGTCTAGTCAGACAATTTGGCAAAAGATGGTGCCCCCAGAGAAATTAGGTCGCGTCTTTTCAGTGCGTACGACAATTGCCCAATTCACTGCACCCTTCGCGTTTCTGGTTGCAGGCATTTTCGCGGAGCTGTTTTCAATTCCTTTGATATTCATAGTGTTTGGCTCGATACTAGTCACAGTATTGATTCTTGCGTGGGTACTTACTGATCTACCCCGTGTTGAAAAACATCTCGAAAAGGATGATCTCGAATATATAAAGAAGCAAAGCAGTTCTGAAAAAAACCAAGTAATTGAAAGTGAATGACTAGCGCTTACATGCTTTGCGATATCTGGAATATTTCGTTCCTCTTTCAATTGAGGTACAAAAGTTATAGGCAGGGAATACGCGGGTTGAGATATGACAGAATTTCTCAACGTGTCAGTCCAGAACGGTCAATTGGTCCCCCTGGGATATGAAAAAATCGAAACAACCATTGATGACGTTAAATTCGAAGGAAATTCGGGAAATCTTGCCGTCTCGGATATTCGCATCGTCTGGTATAAACTTGAGAAACAAAAGGGAGGCGGACTCCTAGGTGGATTCGCCAAAGCCTTCGCAGTGGGGGTTGCTGGATCCGTTGCTGCGGGTGCGGCTCGCCGTCATGGTGGCTTTGCAGGTCGGGCGATTGGACGAGGTATTAGTCATGCAACCCATGCTACAGCAACTGCTATTGTCCTCGATACAATTTCAACTAATCAAATGGTCGCTCGTGGAAAAGGCGGTGTTGCAGAGTCCCTTGCTGTTCCTCTGATGGTCATTGATAATATCGATAGCCCCCAAAACAAACTCGTCATTACATTGACTAGCGGAGAAGACATACAGTTCGAAAGTAAGAAGCCTCAGATGTTTGCAGTGATTGAGGCCCAAATCGAAGCAGCGAAGGTTAAGAATAAATGTCCATTCTGCGGATCATCCATCCCTGCCGGAGATACACATTGCCCCCATTGTGCTGCTCCAGTAACAAGTGGTGCACCGAGTTCGCCGAGTCCAGCACCACCAGTAACTGGTCCGGCTATGATGCCTGGTGGTATGCCAGCCATTCCCCAAGTTCAATGTCCACATTGTCATAAGACTGTTCCAATAAGTGAACGTTGCACCCAATGTGGAAAGGAACTGATTGTCCATTGTTCCAAGTGTGATTCTGAGTACCCATTGTTCATGTTTCAAGGTAACTTTTGTCCGAAATGTGGAAATAAAATCCGTTAGAACGCACTAAAACCAGTTTAAAATGGCTATATTACGCATCTTGAAGAATTCAATAAAAAGCCAGCGATTTTTTCACACCGATACAATTTTTATACTGGTTTCTTTAGTCAGCGGTAAGCAGTTGGCGATTCGAATCTTCCAGCGGGAATCGTCTATCCTACTGCATAAAAAATCGAACTATAGTGAGATTTGAGAAAATGAACCATAAAATTATGAAAATGAGTCTTCTAGTGATCAGTTTACTAGTGTTTACATTTGGTATTCCTCCACCACTGACCCAAGAGGATGCGTTCTCTTCCACAGTGATGGCTGTTAGCGTCCCAGTGAACGGCATGGGATCAATCATCGTTAACGATACAGATCCACTAGACAGCTTTATCGTTGAAATCATTGAACCAGGCATTTATTCGTTCAACCTATCGTTCTATGTAGATATCGCAGCAACGCCGATACTCGATGTCGAGACTGACTGGTACCAGACAATGCAAATGTTCTGGCCAGGATTTGGTACACCCTTCAGTTCTATTCAACAATTTGATTCATACAACTTTAATAACCAAGCAGAAAATGACACAGATTATGTAGAATTTGACATGATTTGTGTGGAACCTGGCTATATCCGAATCGACTTCGAAATTGACGACTATTCTGCTGGTGACCAGGTCACAGGAGAATTAGTTGTTGACCAAAAATTAGTATTCAGCACCTTACCCGATGCAATGCCAATGGGAGAGAATACGACCCTCGAATGGACAACGGATGATACTTGGACAGGTTTCCGACTGCATCTTCCAGCGAATGACTTCTATAACTTCACAGCATTTGGTAGCCTGAATTGGAGTACAACAGCAGGTTGGGGTGGAGACGCATTCTTTGATTCTCTTGATGAGATGATGCTCATTGACCTCACGTACGGCCAAATGATGCCCTATAATCTTTGGAGCCCAACCTACGATGTTCCTGCAGGACCAAGTGTTAACAGTACCACATGGGGACCAGCCAAAGAACAAATAGTTCTTGAAGGTGGAGTGTATTATGTTGTCGGATTAAGTAATCCTATTGAATTCCTTAATAGCTCGATGACAACATTCACATTGAATGTCGATCCAGTACCAACACTTGAATTAATACCTGGAACTCCGTTAGAACTCCAATTCAACACGACTCCGAATGTGTATTATAACTTCGTCCGAGTTACCATTCCAGAAGGTCATTATTTTGATGCATACTTCTCCAATCACCAAGGAATGAACTGGTCTGTGATGACCTTTGACGCGTGGAGCTTTGGTTTCACTGGTCCACTCTTCGAAATTTATCAGGATATGTCAAGTTCTTACACTCTCCACGATACTCTTGAACATGGATACGCCACGGCACAAAGTATGGGCTACCCATCTAGTTCTGTGCTTGGAAGTTCTTACATGGAACAATGGATGGCAACAGGTACCTATACCATGTCTGTAAACGGAACCATAGTGAGTGCTGTTCCGCCTTTCGCAGGAACTTATAGCCGCTTCAATACCTTCTACATGTACGTACTTGCAAGTCCGATTAGCGCTATCACAACCGAGACCTTTAATATCACAGCCAACATCGACCTCACACCCTTCCCTGAACTTACCGAAGCAGGATTAACCTTTGACTTCAATAGTACTGTTGGACCCTTCTACCATTGCTTTGCACTTCCTCAAGCGAGCGGAGGCGTATACACTGTTAGCGCGCTTGCTACTCAATATAACACCAGTGGTGTTATTGGAATCGAAGACTACTTGCAACCTGAGAGCTTCCGTGACTGGCAGTACATTAGCTTTTTTGGACCACCACTTGGATATGCTGATCCCAATACTGGAACCGGTCAATCAATTAACACTAATGACACTGCTACACTCAACTACGTTTCAGTTCGCGATATTGTCAATTACTTATGGGTTTGGGGACCAGGCATGGTTGGCGGAGACATGACACAAGGTGTTGTCAACGTCACTATTACGCCTCCTGAATTCTACCTATTTGGTACGGTAGTTTCAGAAAACCTAACCCCAGAGGACTTCAAGTGTTACACCTTTGATGTCGCAGCTGGAAATACATACGCTGTTACCTTAGAGCTGCATCCTGATGCCAATTATGCTTATGGTTACTTCACTAATGTCATTGGTGAAAATCCATTTATCATCGGATCATTATTCGATAGCATCATTGGAGCAGGAGCATCATTCCCCTTCAGCATGACATTCACCGGAACCTTCACAGCACGACACTCTGGGCGGATAAGTCTAGCAATTGTCGGTGATGGAACCTATTCTCTCATCATCGGCCCAGCCCAACCCCTAATCTCCCCATTGATGATTGGTGCATTGATTGCTGTTGGCGTTGTAATGCTTGCGATCGGACTACTCATTGGCTATATTGTCTGGAAACGACGAAGCTAATTACCAAGCTCATCACATCAAAACTATTGGGGGGCGAACCAACTAAACCCGCCCCCTCTATCTCTTTTTTTGATATTTCTTCAAGCTTGTAATTATATAAGCCTCCTATCATGAAAAATGTAAGATATGTCCCTCAAAGAACCTGATTATGAAGCCGTCTGGCGAAACAGCAACCTTGGCTGGGTGGGACTCTTCTACCTCGCCCAGGGTGTTGCCTTCGGTGCACTAGTTTTTCTTCCCAGTTATTTACGGTATCTTGGACTCAGTGATTTCGATAGTATCCTCTGGCAATCCATAATTTTGCTTCCATGGTATCTGAAAATCATCTTTGGGATTCTGTCAGATAATGTACCCTTGAAAAGCTGGGGTCGTCGGAAACCCTATATCTTCATTGCCGCAGCATTTGGGCTCATTGGATGGCTAAGTATTCCTTTCGTTGGCGGATCATTTGGCTTTGGACCTCTTCTGGTCGTAGTTGGTCTCTTAGCATCGACTGGAGCCGCTATGAGCGATGCAGTTATCGATGCCATGGCTGTAGATGTTACACCTCCACGTAGACGAGGAAGTATACAAGGCATATCCTGGGGCTTTCGAGGCCTTGGACTAGGTCTTGCTGCGGTCGGTATGGGATTACTCTCATTTGCCGATCTCTGGACTCTCGTCTTTCTCATTCCCGGAATACTCCTCGCAGTCTTCACCTTCTTAACACTAGTTATCAAAGAAAACCCACTTCCTCCAGACTTCTCTGCCGTACCCTTCTCAACGTACAAAGATGTCTTTTCAATGAGAAAAGTCCAAATTTGCCTACTCTTCCAAATTCTGGCTGGAATAGCAATCGCCATTGTTCCAATTCTTCAAACGCTTCTAGAAGAAGGCCTTGGATTCGATCTCATCACTGTCGGAATCATCTTCATGATCTTCGCGATTGGATGGTTCCTTGGAGCGATTATCATCGGAGTCTTAGGTGATAAAGTTTCACTTCGAACGATGTTACCAGTAGCTACAATCCTTTACATCATTGCAGTAATTTCAGCTCTTATTGCTGCCCCCTACTTACTTACTTGGACAATCACAGCAGGCTTCTTCTTCCTTGTCGGCATGGCCAACGGTGGTTATGAAGCAACATACATGCGAATTGGAATGGACAATTCCCCCAGCATCCTTGGGGGTACAATGATGAATCTCTACAACAGCCTATCCAATATTGGACAACTAGGGCTTGGTGCCATCATCATCGCCTTCATGGCAATCTATGTGTTTGGTGGTAACTACATACTTGGTTTACAAATCACCATTCTCTTCTTCATCCTTGCATTGGTCGTCGGATGGTATCTCATAAAGAAGCCAAGTGAGGAAGAACCAGCAAAATAACCATGTAAGACAATTGACTGGGTTCGCACCTAGGCAGTTGTCTCCCCTCTTTCTTTTCCTTTGCCGACTTAATGGTAGATATCAGTTCGGTAATGTTTCCACTTCAGAAAATGCCATGTGAATCCAACAAGCAGCAGAATTGTCAGAAAAATGACAACCCAAGTGATTTGATAATAGATTTCAGGTAACCGGGGTGGTAGGGGTATGATAGCAATAAGAGTTACACCAAGACTTGTGGTGTGACCCCATGTGTCATTTACATTGACCCAGATGTCGTAAACGGAATTAAGGACAAGTGATGTGCGATTAGTTAGATAGCCAGATTCGTTAATAGAGAAGGTCTCAGTGTCTTCCAGATAGTAGGTGTCAATACCGGAGGGGTCAGTTGCGTTGAAGTAAATCGAAACTGGTTCATCGTACGCCCATAGCATGAGATATTCTGGCGGATCAATCCATTCAGGAGCTCTTGTGTCCCAGACAGTGAGAAAGAGTAGCGTGTGGACCGAATAACCCAGGGTATCGACAGCAGTGATGTTCAAAACATAACGATCTCCATATAGACCCATGCGGCTTTCGAGGAGCCCATCAGTCACTTCAAAGTGATATGAATCGTTGACTAACCATTGGAGATTGCCAGGAGGAGCACTTGCAGCTTCGAAAAGTAACGTGAAATACCATCCAGCTTCAACAACATAGGAGGTCTCTAGCGAGTCGTGCCAAACTACGGGATGCCCCTCTGGAAGCCACATCAAGGGGTGATTATCAAAAGTCTGAGCTGTTCCTGAAAGTTGGAATTCGATATCCCCAATCCCATCATCATTGGCATCACCGTATAAGTAGGTGGACCAATAATTATACTCGAAGATATTAGGTCCCCCATTATCAAAGGCATTCAGTCGATTACCTGAAAAGACATTCCACCAGAACTGATTGTTACTCCCTTCATCCAAATCTAAGCCTAAGGAGTTGTACACAAGTGAATTATTGCGAACATGATTATCGTTTGCTGAGAGGAGTTGGAGGCTATTTCTTGCATCAGTGCACCAGTTGCGGAGAATGTGGTTGGAATGAGATTGATTAAGCAGGATTGCTGTCCAAGTATATTGGAAGATTGAATCAGCAATCACACCATTGGAGACATTTAGGAAATAGATGCCGTGATGTTTTATCCCAACCTGAGCACCGGTAATCAGGCAGTTATTCACTACAAAATGGGCACGAGTATGTTGTATGAGAATGCCAATGGTTTGGTTGTTTATGATATGGAGGTTTGAGATGGAATACGGATCGTCTGGTGTTCCAGTACCATTCCAACCTAGCAATGGAAAATCAGCATCACTGGAAATCACCATTGCGCTGTGAGGTGTATAGTCCATGGTCAGATATTGTGGAAGCGTGGATGGAAGAGGTGATTCTGTTCGGCTTTCTTGTGCTGGGGGATTATGTTGCAGTGGTGATCGGTTAGTGTATTCAGAGGAAATGCGTATTTTCATTGTCGTGGTAGAAGCGGTCCCTTGGAAGAAGCTTATCGGTGCTAAGGCTACAAGGAATGCTAAGAATAGGACTAGCGATAGAATGTGGGGCCTCTTTGACACGTTGTCCACCAGGGAAGGATGATGAGGAACGCGTTCACTGCGTAGTTTAAGATTTACGGATTCGGTAATGAAAGGCAAATTAGTCGACAGATCATTCAGTGGTCTGTTCCCATTTCCAGTGTCGATAGAGAATGAAGATTGTGATGAGTCCAGAGAGGAATAGCAGAATGTCAGCATAGATGCCAAAGCCAATTATCGGAACGATTGCGATGAGTCCGTGAACGAGGGGAATGATAAGTACTACTGGGGAGATTCGTTCGTCAGCCCACAAGAATAGACCAATAGTGAAGATGGAAACCGGACATGGTGAGGTGCCAAAGAGAGGATAGAAGGGGAAAGGATGACCAGTTACGAATCCTATGAGCCCATAAATTACGATGGCATAGATGATGAGAATCAAGCCGAGAAATCCGTGGAGATTTTGTTGAAATTGAAAGGACAGGGATTTCCGGTATACACCGAAATACAGGAAGAGAAGACCTTGAATTGTAAAGGTTAGCCCAAAGAAATATCCGAAACCAGGAATGGGTACTCCCAATATAATAGGAGTCCAAGCGCCAAACGTGATAAAGCCAAATACAATTCCAACCCAAAGCCAAAGAAATGCTAATGTCAATGAGATGAGTTGGTCTGAATAAGCCGTTTTTCTAATCGCAAAGATGACGGCAACGATTCCAAGAATGATTGTAAGAATTGTAGCGATTAGGTAAACTGAGTTATATGCCGCGATAATCGCGAAGAATTCCGTTGCACTCACATCTACACCCCAAATTTATGATAATGGATTACTACCCTTTGTTAACATAAATATCCTCTTGTAGCGTTTTTACAGGAGAATCCTTCACAACATCTAACCGTGGTGTGTGTTCTGAACTTGGAAAAAGGAACTGAGAAACCATGGAAATTCTAACCGAACTGCAAAAGATTGAGCAGCGCCTCGACCAAGAAGGTGACACCTCAAAGGTTCGTAGAGACTTCTGGCGCATCGTTGGTCAAATCAAGCGAAAGAACTCAATCGAGCTAGACGATGAAATAATAGAGCGAACTACAGTGATTCGAAACCGCTTATTCAAACAGGATATCGTCATCAGTGTCGGAAAAGGATTAGCACTCTATTTTCTTTTATTCTTCTTCTCATTCCTTGGGTATCTGTGGGTTCTGGCATACTTTGAAACAACACTCGCTCAGTTCATTATCCTGCCTTCATTGATTGTTTTTCTTGCTCTCAATTTCGTACTCGGTGTAATCAGCATCTTCGTTGCCTATGGATCCTACCCTCTCGGACGATTCTTTGGTGGCTGTATTGCCCGGGTGAAGTTCGAAGGTCTGTACCGTTACTCACCGGGCGAGCTGGGATTGAAAATAGAATACCGCAGTTATCTGCGAACCACTCCCAGCCGACGGAAATGGGTCTTTGGCGTTCCTATCATTTGGGTTTTCGGGATACTCTTCATTCTCCTCGCAATTACCTGGTTCTTCAACTTCTCAGGCATTTATGCTCCTATGCTAATTATCATCATGTTTGCGATCTTTTACGTTTTAATTTACTTCCGAAAAATAGGGGAATTATATCGCTTCGTGCGTGAGCTCCGAATTGCCCGGGAAGTTAAGAGAAACCAATGACGATTATTCACGTAATTTAGGTTTATTATTCACGAAAACCCTTATATTTTACATCACCCCCAATCACCAATTGGTGGCGGTTCCGATGGATGAGCCGATCAATATAGAAGACCTCCGAGCAACTGTCCAAGAATCCAAAGACGATCTAGCCCGGACCCTCAAGGCCGTTTCACATCCAAAGCGATTAGAAATTCTCAGCCTGCTTACGGATACAACAAAGACTTTTGTGCAACTCCTCAAAGCAACTCAAATTAGTCGAACTGCCCTTGCAAACCATCTACAACAACTGATTATCCGAGGACTAATCCGTCGCTTAGAAAGAGGATCATACCAAGTAACAAAAGATGGTCAGGAACTACTACAGGCCATCGTGGAGTCTTATGTTGACTCCCAGATACGTCTATCAAATGGACGACGGCACATGATGGAACGCTACTCAACAACTCGATCAGGATTGGGTCGAAATATGGTTAAACTACACAAGTTACAATTCAAAGATTATGCAGTCTCCCATCTAGGAGCATTACATGGCTGTTTAGAATTTTTAGAGATTAACGTGACACAGCCCTGGCTGTACGGAATAACTGGCCATGGATTAATGATTAACATAGCCGTTGATGATATTTGTCCAAGTGGACCCACGGCATGGAAACCAATACCACTGTTCACCGGGACCAAGAATCTTGGTGTCGAATTTGATGGCGTTTTCGCCTGGCCTCAACAAAGTACAGAAGCTGAGTACACGAAGAAGAAAGAAAAGGCTTGGAAATTAGTGTCACAAGCACTTTCCGAAGGCCATCCTTGTTATGGCTGGCAAATAGGTGACATCCCCGACTACTATATCATTTACGGCGTCGATGATTCAGGGTATTATTTCAAGGGCTATTATCAAGAAGAAGGAGCAGGTCCGAAACCATGGAAGAACATCGGACAAATGTTTATCGACATCACCACTGTTAAACGGGTTAAGTCACCCGTTGATGATACGATCCAGGTCAAGGAAGCGCTGCAAGCCGTTTTACGCATTGCCACGAATGATAAGGAGTGGATTATGAGTCCAAAGTATCAGGCAGGAATAGCGGGTTTTGATGCCTGGATTGAGAATATCGAGAAAGGTAAAGCTGGGCAATTCGGGAACGCTTATAATGCAATGGTATGGTGGGAATGCCGTGATATGGGACACAAATTTTTCCAAGAAGCCAAAGACCGTCTAAAGGGTAAGGCCAAACCCTACTTGGAAAAAGCAGTTGAGTTCTATGGACAGGTTGCAGAGCAACTGCATGAGTTCGCGAAACTTTATCCCTTTGACAAAGACAAATTAACCAACAATCCAATCGGAATTAACGATACAAGCAAGAAAGGAGTAGAATATCTGAAGAAGGCACGAGATGCAGAAGCAGCAGGATTGCAGGTCATCCAGAAAATCGTTGAGGTTCTATAGAAATATCCAGTAAAAGTAATTACATCAGGTGTTTTTTCTTCCTATGTTCTCTTAAAAAAGCGAGGAACCCAGGAGTTACCAAAGTCCTGGAAAAAGGCGCTTGCTGGTTTTCTCAGCATATACACCGTAGCCTGGGAGCCCAGCTAATAGAGCCCGATCTTCTTTCGTTGTCCGATAAACGAAAGCGATGGTCATGATAATTCCAAGGAAGAATGCCCACCAAGAAGCTAGGAGCAGAGGCATCCCAAGATAATAGAGGCTTTGACCGAGATACCCGGGATGTCGTACCAACCGATAGGGCCCTTTTGAAATGACGCGATGACTTCGTTCGGTTTGAATCGCTATCATTCCATGAAAGAAGGGATTTGATATCATGGCCCACCCAAATAGGAACTCACCCATGATTACGAGTCCGAATCCAATGCCCACAAGCCAGACAGGAACCTGAATGGGAAGTGGAAGCCATAGATTGAAGAGCCCCCGATAATCGAGACCAGCAAAAATAGGAATCAAGATGAGAAGAATCGTAAAGACAGTAAGAAAGAACTTTTCGTAATGAGGTAATTGCGTTTGTTGTATGGCTCGTCGAGGTGCCCCCCGAATGTTTAGTAGCTCTGGATTCTTCCAAGCCATAGCAATCATGAAGATGGTTGAAAAGAAGAGCAGGAAGATGATGTATACCCAGGCATTCAGCCATAACTGGAATCCTGCGGAGATCCAGAGTAGAACTGCAATGAAAAGGACAATGACAAATTCACGGATAATACTACTTATCCCGTATTTGTTAACTGAGTCTGAGGAAGCGACCATTTATACAACCCATCTATTTTGAATTGGTTTTCTCTTTCTTCGTGAGAGGTGGTAGCAGACGCCCTGTTCGAGCAATATAATCCTGATATTCCTCACCAAATTGGGAGAGGAGCATCTCTTCTTCTTTAGGGATTCGAGCAATAATGTAAAACAGCATCAACAGCCAAACGAAGAAGAAAAGGATATTTGCTGAAACAAAAAACCATGAAAGAAAATAGAAAATGTGTACTGTATACATCGGATGCCGAACCCGACGATACGGGCCATCGGTGACAAGAACATGCTGATCCTGAATAGTCAATGATGGTGAAAAGCCGCGATCTAAGATTGCTTGCACCCACCAAAGAAACGCTAATGAGATGATACCTATGATCACTCCTATCCAGCGTATCCAATCTGGGAGAGGAAGGCTAAGCCAGGGAAAGGTTGGTGTGAAAAAGATGTAGAGAACGACTGCAACGAGCATGAAGACCATCTGCAGCATTAGCAATGCGAAACTGAGTCGTCCTTCATGTTCCACAGCCGTTCTCAAACGTTCGCGCCGAGATTTTTGGAGGTCAGGGGAGCGTCGGCCAAAGTATCCACGAATAATCATACCTGTAATGAAGATGACTAAAAAAAGAATGAGAAATAAGAAGTCACCATTCATCAGTACTACCTTAGATTAGCTGGAGGAGTAAACTTCGTCTTTATACTATTCGGTCAGTTTATTGACTGACTGGTCAGTTACTTTTATATACGATGGATATATTTTAGCACAATTAATCGGTGAGTAAAATGCCACGTGTCTTACAAGACTACAAGATTCGTGCTAAGAAGCGAATCGTTGAAGCAGCCATCACGGTCTTTGCTAAGAAAGGGTATCACAAAACCAAGATGGCGGATATTGCAAAAGAAGTTGGTGTTAGTAAAGGCACCCTGTACCAATATTTTAAGAGCAAGAAAGAGTTGTTTGAGGCAGTGGTACAGATACCCTTTCGGAAAATCCAGGAAGAACCCCTTTCGGAGCTCCTTGAATCTGGTAACCTCTTGGATATTTCTTCCAACACATTCTATGACAAACTCTGGAGTACCCCACTATTCTTTTCAGAGCCAAGTTGGCCTCCAAGTCTGATGTTCGAAATTGTCTCGGAAGCATCAAGGAATCAAGACCTCGCGAATTCGTTGCAATCCATGTATGATGAAGCCTTCAAGTATCTGACTGACTTCTTTGAGGATCAGAAAGAGAAAGGAGTAATTCAACGCGAAGTAAACAC
>JBHLPH010000026.1:0-20795 GCA_048939625.1 Promethearchaeota archaeon | reverse complement strand
ATAGTAACATTATAGATTCCAGGTTCACGTCCTTCGGTGGTCAAACTGGGGATTTCATAAAGTCCAATACCCGGCGTAGCAAGAGTCAAAGTTACATTATCACCACCATTGATTCCGGCTTTGACTGTACCATGTGAGAGGTCTTCGCCAGTGAGGGTGTCACGGAGAACAACTCGCAGGATAGTCGGATGCTCAATAGTCGGGTATTGCCAATCTTCGTAGAGCACAATATTTTGGAACTCCAATGGTACATTAATCACAGACGGACGTGGTTGTGGGCGTACAAAGGCAATTCCTTCTTCGGGAGCTTCGAGAGCCGGATGATACGCAGAGACGATGAGGACCGCTTCTTCGCCTTCATGGAAGCTAACACCACGAATCGGGTTCAGATCGACTGTGATATTGTATTGTCCGCGGAGACCTGTTGTGACTTCACCTTCAGAGAGGTCTTCCCAATCCAAGCGCCGATAATCGTATTCAGTTGGTCCTTTCACCAGATAGGCAAAAATAATGGCGCCAGAAATCGGAATACCAACATCATCCGTGTAAAGAATGGTAAATTCATGGTTTGTGGAGTTGATTAGGGGTTCAGGGCTGGTACGCCAGACCCCGCTGCTGTTGTCGAGTCCAGCACCGTTGATAAAGATAATATGGGATGCGGCACTCTTGATTTTGAAGGTTTTTGGGTAGGTTCGCTCTTGGTAGGTATTTTGAACCACGTGAAGTGTGATGTTATGTTGGACATTTACACTGGCATTGTCGGTAAAGATGACAATATGGTAATAGCCATAATATCCTTCACCAGCGAGGTTATAGACATCATAGGTATCCCAGTCTGAACCGCTGGTGTCATTTTCGACTGTGACAGTTGCTTCGTATAACGGGTAGAAGGTATAGTCTTCATAATAGACGATGAGCTCGATTTTTTGACCGCGAACTATATCGAAACCGGGAGGTGGTTCTTCCGCGTGAATAGTAAGATAAGTTGGAGATTCGTTAACTTTGAGGGTGATTTCTCGCATTCCGGCTTCATACCCGTTGAACCATAAGACATGAAGTGTGTAATCTCCAAGGGCGAATGCAGTTTGCCAGACGTTCCAATAAAAGTCGATAAGTGCAGGCGGTGGCGGTATTAACCAATTGAAGTCTGTCCAGTTTAGGGTATCAAAGGGATCATAAACGAATAAGTATCCTTGACCATTGGAAACGTTATTGCCCAGGGAATTTTGAATATGACCATAAATGGTAACCCAGTCAGCTGAGTACACCTCGGTGACAATAACATCGTATTGATTCCGTACAAACACATCGACAACATAATCGGGTGATTCACATTGGATGACCCATTCACCATCGTCTGCATCTTCAATTTGAATCCAATATTGTCCTGCTTGAGACCAAGTGAACCAATCGGCATGAGGTACTCCATTATGGAAAACTTGAGTGATAGTCCAGTCATCTTCAATGGAAATTAATATTGATTGGTCGATAGCCCCAGTGGGGTAGTCTGCATAAAGTGTGATATTCCAGTCAACAGTTGTGCGGTTGGACCACACTTGGAATCGGGTTGTGGCAAACAGAGTTTCATAAAACCGACCCAGCCATGTGACATCAAAGGTTAGACCTGAAATGATTTGCTCAACATCATAATAGCGAACTCTGTTGGTCATATTGATTGCGGGACTGTGCCAGCCACCATCATAGTATCCGACTCCAGGCATTGGGTAAATGTCGTAGACAAGCGCACCATCTACTGTGAGGCCAATCTCGCTGGGATACGGAAATCGTTCATATGCACAGACGAGGAAGAAGTCAAGTGAAGGTCCAGAAAGGAAATTTAAGGTTGGATAAGGGTAGGAGTTCCAAGCATCGCCTTCATCTTCACCATCCCCCCAAGGAGGTGTACCGACGTCTTCCATAAGTGCCCAATTTATCGAGGTGTCGGGTGTCATGGTAATAGCGAAATAGAAAGTATTGGCATAGGTCATTCCTGGATCAAGAGGAATGGGTAGCGTTGGAAGACTCCACCATTGTTCTTGGTTAGTTGGAATATCGACGGATTCCAGCATCCATGGTCCAAGTTGTGCAGAGAGATTGGGACGAGTGCCTAATCCAGATGTTGAATTCGCTTCTGCAGCGAAGATAGTATAGTTTACTACTCCAGAACATAGTGAGCCTGGAAGGGAACGGAGGTAGATCGCAAATTCGGTCATGATTACGGGCATTTTCCCAGTGAGGTTGAATGCCATGAAGGTGATTTCACCAGGCCATTTGGCGTAGTCCATGGGCCAGTAATAAACCCAGCCATTTAGTGGATCATAGTTCTCTACTAATTGGAAGTCTTTCCACGAGCTTATGTTACCTAGTCTGGAGAAAAAGCTGGAGTCATGATAAAGCATCCCTTTCTCGATGGCAACTTGGTAGTCGGTATCACGAGTACGATCTGTGAAGGTTTGGCTGATATTCCAATAGAGCTGAGCGGCTCGTTGATTTCCTGTTCCAATTTGCGGGTTGGTGATTTCAGGTAGAACTGGATCTGAGGATGCGAATTCAGGTCGTTGTGCAGTTGTATCGGGGAGTTGATATGAGGTATCAGAAGTAATTGGGAGTGTCGGTATTGCGGGAGCTGGCAAACCAGGAGGCATCCGAAAAGCCGGTGTAGAGGATGCTTGGGGAGAGATCCCGTTAAGGAGGTTGATGGGAAGTAGCGGTAAACATAACATTGTGAGGAAGAATAAGGAAAGGAGTTGAGTACGCCTCATAGTAGCCACCTTCAGTAGGCGAATTTTTTCTGCAGCCGCAAGGGTGCTATGCACCTGCTCTGGTGAGGGCAAGTTCCCTCCTCAGAGTCTACCTAGAGCCGTGAAATACGCGTTCTTAAGTATTTGTCTAGATGGTGAGTAGAAGAAAAACGTTTGAGGAGTAAACAAGGCATGAGCGCGGCATCTAGAAGAGATTATGAAGGTAAGAGTAACTATTCAGCAATGGTTGGAGTGGATATAACTGCAAGAGTTCTATGAGTTTGTTGCGGACCGCCGAAGCATCCGGAAGTTTCTGAATACACCGATTACCACAGAACAGCTAAGGCGTATTATGACTGCGAGTGGGTGGGCTCCGTCAGCACACAATGCGCAGCCTTGGCGATTCTTCATTTTGCAGGCTATTGAAGAGAAAACACGACTCGCAAAGACAATGGCGGCGGTATTTCGGAAAGATTTGGAAGCAGATGGTGAGGAAGCGATAATCATTGAGGATTTAGTCCAAGCGTCAATTGAACGTTTCTCTTCTGCCCCAGTTTTGATTGTAGCATGTCTGACAATGATCCCGATGGATACTTACCCTGATGAAAAACGAAGGCAAGCAGAGTTCACTATGGCTGTACAAAGTGTCGCTGCGTCGATTCAGATGATTCTCCTTGCAGCTCATGCCGAGGGCTTAGCAGGTTGTTGGTTCTGTGCACCTTTGTTTTGTCCAGAAACCGTCAGACAAGCCTTAGAATTATCCAATGAACTATGGCCTCAAGCATTGATAATATTAGGTGAAGCTGCGGAGAACCCAGACCCTCCAAGTCGTCAGCCCTTGGAGGAATTCGTCACATTCATCGGAGAAAAGGAGGTTTGAGTTATTGCCGATTGTTGCACTAGCAGGCGGTGTGGGTGCTGCTCGATTCTTGGAAGGCCTGGTGCAAGTGATTGCCCCTGAACAGCTTACCGTCATTGTTAATACGGGCGATGATATGGCGAATTTCATGGGATTATACATTAGTCCTGACATCGATATCGTCACTTACACACTTGCAGGGATTGTTGATCCAGAGAAGGGATGGGGTATCAAAGGCGATACCTTTCATGCTTTGGGTGTGCTGCAACAGTTAGGGTTTGATACCTGGTTTGCCCTTGGAGACCAAGATTTGGGAACTCATTTGGCCCGCACAGCGATGCTGCAGCAGGGCTGGACGCTGTCACAGGCGACACAGATGATAAGCGAGTCATTGGGTGTTCACTGTCACCTCATCCCGATGACTGAGCAGTGGGTGCCCACGCGAATAGTGACTGACGTTGGATTGGTGCACTTCGAAGAGTATTTGGTAAAACGAAAGGCCCAAGATACTGTTGAAGACGTCATTTTCGATGGCATCGATGGAGCCACGCCCAGCCCAGGTGTTCTAGAAGCAATCAAGGAAGCAGATACCATCATTGTTTGCCCCAGTAATCCGATTGTAAGCATCGGTCCAATCTTAGCCGTGCCCGGTGTGAAGGAAGCGATTATGAAAACCTCTGCTCCATGTGTTGGAGTCTCACCGATAATTGGGGGTAAACCAGTGAAGGGTCCTGCGGACAAACTGATGCAGGGAAAGGGAATCGAGAGCTCGGCGGTTGGAGTCGCTGAGATTTATCAGGAGTTTCTTGATATATTAGTAATCGAGAAAGAAGACCAAGCTCTCGCACCACGCATTGAAGAGTTGGGGATGGATGTAGTCGTTGAGCAGACTCTCATGACTTCGATGGCGCGGAAGAAGAAGTTGGCAAAAATAGTGCTGAAGGTAGCTAGGGCTAAGAAACGGAAATCGTAAAAGAGTACTTTTATACGGAGTGAACGGCTGGTTCAGGCGGGAGACGTCATGCTCGAGATTTACAACACCCTTTCACGGAAAAAGGAGCCCTTCAACCCCTTACACGAAGGCGAGGTTCGCATGTATGTCTGTGGACCCACAGTTTATGACAGTAGTCATTTGGGTCATGCCCGATCCATTGTGGCGTTTGATGTGATTCGCCGGTATCTCGAATACAAGGGCTATGATATGCGGTTCATTCAAAACTTTACTGATATCGATGATAAAATGATTCAACGAGCGCAGGAACAACAGACTACGACTAATAAACTGGCTACTCGATATATTCAGGAGTATTTTGAGGATTTTGACAAATTGTACGTTAAACGGGCAATAGCGTACCCCAAAGCCACGGAACACATTGAGGATATGATTACCCATATTTCGAAACTTGTTGAGAAGGGATTTGCCTACGAAACAAATGGTAGCGTATATTTCCGAGTGGCTAAGTTCAAAGAATATGGAAAACTCTCTCGTCAGGAGCGAAGTGAAAAAGACGAAGAAGACCAGGATGCGGGTGTTGCAGAAGAGAAAGAACAGCCAGAAGATTTTGCTTTGTGGAAGGCGATGAAGCCAGGTGAACCAAGTTGGGATTCCCCCTGGGGGAAGGGTCGACCGGGCTGGCACATTGAGTGCTCAGTAATGTCAACCAAATACTTGGGATATCCGATCGACATTCATGGTGGTGGACTCGACCTTGTTTTTCCGCATCATGAAAACGAGATTGCCCAGTCGGAGGCGTTGACAGGGCAACCCTTTGTTCGGTATTGGATGCATAATGGTTTCCTAACAGTTAACAAGGAGAAGATGTCAAAATCGCTGGGTAACTTTTTTACAATTAAGGAAATCACAGCCAAATATGATCCAGAAGTTGTGCGGTTATTTCTAATTTCATCCCAATATCGAAGTCCAATTGATTTCAGTGATGCACATTTAGAAGAGGCGAAAGCGCGGTTGGCTCGTATTCATAATGCAATTGATATTCTCTCACGTCGCCTTCGGGAAGCACGTCTAGCAGAAGCTGAGAAACCAGTGAAACCGTCTACTGCGGATGCAACCCTGTGGGATGCGGTATCTTCACTTCAGAGTGAATTTGAAGAGGCTATGGATGACGATTTCAACACTCCAATTGCCCTTGCAGGTTTGAATAAGTTCCTTACGAAGATGAATTCCATCCTTTCTGGAAATGAATCCGTGACAGCTGGGACCTTACTCAAAACCTTTGAAGCGCTAGATGCAATTGGTGATGTTTTTGGTCTCTATCGCGCCCGTAGCCAACTAGAAGGCACGGATTCTGAAGCAATTGATGGTCTAGTAAAGATACTGATTCAGCTCCGCAAGGAGGCTAGAAAACAAAAAGACTTCAAGACTGCGGATAAAATTCGTGATCAACTAAAAGCGCTTGGGATTATTCTTGAGGATGAAAAAACAGGTACTGTTTGGAAGTGGACATGAAAGTGAAAGCTCTCATTCTTGCAGCTGGATATGGAACACGGTTGCATCCGTTGACACAATATCGACCTAAGGCCATGCTCCCACTGGCTGGTAAACCGCTGCTTCACCATGTCATCGATTCAGTACTGGATGCTGGAATGAAGGACATTGTTTTGGTGGTTGGACATTATCGCGAGCAGATCGAGGAGTACTTTGGCGATGGGAAGCACATTGGAATCCATATTAGTTACGCTGAACAGTCAGAACCAAAAGGAGAGTATGATGCGGTTCTATCTGCTGAAGATTTGTTCGAAGGCGAGGACCGTTTTTTCATGACTGATTGTGACATCATTACAACCACTGCTCGCTTCAAAGAGACCCTAAAAGCTGCAAAAACCGGTGATATGGCGTTATCATTGTTTGAGGTACCTAATCCGTGGCAATTTGGGGTTGTCAAGTTAGACGGAACAGAAGTCACAACGATTGTTGAGAAACCAAAGAAAGGAACTGAACCCAGTAATCTCGCAGTCGCAGGAGTCTATGTGTTTAGTAATGTGATTTTTGATATGGTTCGAAAGACCAAAGACCTAGAAGTAGGAATTCAAGAGCTCATCAACGAGGGGCACACTGTTTATGGTAGCCACTCACGGGATCCGTGGGTGGATGTAGGACGCACCTGGAATATTCTCGAAGCGACGCCTATTCTATTTGACCGAATGCGGAACCAACAGGAACAGCGTGTGGATGACTCGGCGAATGTCAGCGATTCCGCTCATATCATTGGCGATGTATGGGTGGGACCACGAGCGCGTATCTTTCCAGGTGCCTCTCTGGTAGGTCCAGTTTATGTTGGACCGGATGCCACTGTCGGGAATAATTGTCTCATTAGAGATCATGTTGTTTTAGAACAGAGTACACGAATTGGCTTTTCCTGTGAGCTCCGCAACACTGTGATGATGCCGAAAAGCCGCATAGGTCATCTAGCGTTTGTAGGCGATAGTATCCTTGGGTTTGATGTCGAGATTGGGGCTAGTGTCGTGTTATCGAATTATCGATTTGACGGAGCGGAGGTGCATGTCATGCTTCGTGGTCAACTCGTGTCAACGCATACAGACAAATTTGGCGCAGTTGTTGGGGACGCGACGAAAATTGGTTGTGGAACGGTTGTCTTGCCTGGTCGAACTATCGGCTATAATTCGTGGATTGATCCAGCCATTGTAGTGCAAAAGGATGTAGCTGATAATACTCATCTGAAGTTGAAGCAAACTTTGGAAGAAGAAGAAAGGCGACGCCCCACTAGTTAGTGTGTCGTTTTAGTGCCGTCTTGGCATCCTTGAGAAGGGTCTTTGCTCGTTGAGCTGTGAAGGCTTCTACTGTAACGCGTATGACGGGCTCAGTCCCAGAGGGGCGAATCAGTACCCAGCTTGAATCAGCGAAACTGACACGCACTCCATCCATACGGTTTACATCGGCAACATCTTTCCACTTTTCAAGTGTCGATCCAATGGCAGTCATGACCTGATTCTTACTTTCGTTATTGCAGGCCACCGAAGCGCGGAGTAAATGGGTGAGAGGTAGTTCATCCACCAGCTGGCTTAATGGTCGCTTGGCCCAGTCAATAAGTTCAAGGACTTTACAAGCAGCAAGGGGACCATCAGGACAAAGATGAACTTCTGGAAAAATGAACGGCCCCGATGGTTCGGCTCCGAGGATCGCTTGATGTTCCTTCACCAAGTTGGAAACATAAACATCTCCAACTCGACAGCGTTCGACGCGTGCACCATGCTGGTTAGCCACATGATCGACCACACTGGAACTCGAAACGGTGGTGGCGATGACCTTACCTTTTCGGGTAGCAAGATAATAATCTGCGACTAGAGCGAGTAACGTGTCACCGGCTAGGACACGACCTTTATCATCGACGGCTAACACTCGATCTGCATCCCCATCATGCGCTAAACCTACTTCAGCTTTTGTAGACGTTACTATATCGCTGAGATCATCTAGACAGACGAAATGTTGCCATTCTGCAGCGGCAGCGCTTTGGATTTTTGATGGCCTACAATGTTGTGCATACTCCCTTCCGTCAGGAGGCACATTGAGCGGTTTGACATGTGCAGAAAGCTGTTGTAATGCAGTTGGCGTGACTAATCCACCTACACCTAAGGCGGCGTCTAAGACCACACTGTGGGATGCTGAAACCTCAGTTGCTTTGTAAATAGCATCTAAGTGAATCGGTATCGCTGAACAGGTTTGAAAATCTGCAAATTGCTCCCAGTTGACTGGTTTTGCAGACGAGATGGCAGCTTCGAGTTGCTCCTGTTGTGTCACTGAAAATCCAGCTCCATCAGGATTATGGAATTTGAATCCATTGTATTCGGGAGGATTATGGCTAGCGGTGACAATAACTGAAGCTTGCATTTGCTTTTTACCTGCAGCCAAGGCAATCGAAGGCGTTGGAGCCATTTCTGTTTGAGTAACTGGAACTCCACCTTGTAGGAGACCTCCCATGAGAGCTGCCGTGAGCATTGGACTGGTAACGCGATGATCGTGCCCGACCATAATTTGAGGAGAGGAAAATTGACTACGGAGGAAGTAGGCTGTAGCTACACCAATCCGTATCGCTAAAGGTCCCGTGATTAGATCACTAACTTTTCCTCGGATACCAGAACTTCCAAACAACGAATCTGACGAAGTCATGAGTGAATACACCTTTTTCAAGTGTGGTTTGATTTTAGGATATCATCAATCCAGGCTAGCCCTAACTCGAGGAGCTCTTGAGCACGATTATTATCTAAGGCTTCAGAAAAACAGCGAAACACTGGTTCGGTCCCGGAGGGGCGGAGAAGAAGCCATCCATCATCGAAGACCACCTTAACTCCATCTTTGGTGATTACCTTCGCTTTAGGGAAATGCTGTTTCACCATGCTTAAAGCATGCGCAGTGACCTGCTCTTTGAGTTTGTTCGGGCAGCTAATTGCTCGTTTTAGTTGCGTGTACTTGGGGAATTTGTCGATAATGGCACTTAACGGTTTCTGGGTTTTTGCGAGATACTCCAATAGATGCACAGCACCAAGTCCACTATCCGAAAGATAGTTGATCCGAGGATAGATGATTTTCCCCGATTCCTCAAACGTGAAAAGGGCATTGTACTTCTTGGCTGCAGCAACCATCGCAGGCGGTCCAACTCGGCTGTATACGACTCGTGCTTTAAATTGTCCAACAATATCTTCAACAAGATTACTCGAGTTGATGGGCGTCACAATGGTTCCACCCCCTTCACGAATTAGTTCGATTTGGGCTAGGAGTGTCCCAGATACATCACCCATTAAGGCGCGACCTTTATCATCAATGAAAAACGCCCGATCAGCATCCCCATCAGTAGCGACGCCAAAATCGGCATTCTTCTCTTTTACTAATTGGGCTGCTTCATCGAGCAATTTGACTCGAAGATTTGGTGAACGACCCGGAAACTTTGAATCGCGTTCGATGTTCACCCCAATAACTTCACATTGGAGTTGTTTCAACATATCAAGTAACCAAGGAATTGCGGTGCCATTAGCTGCATCAACAACGACCCGGAACTTCCGCTGCTGAATCAGGTTTCTATCTACTTGTTCTAGAACTTTTCTAACCCAGAAGGAGCCCACGTCGGTGATATAGCGGATTTGCCCATGAAACTGCCAAGGGATCGGGACAACTTTAGCCATGTTGATCTTTTCGATTTTTTCCTCAAGCTCTAAAGGAACAGGAGCCCCATCGGTTCCAAGAACTTCAATTCCTGACATGTTTGCCGGAATATGGCTGCCAGTGACTAGTATTGCCCCAGCTAAATCACAATTACGGGTATACAGGCTTACAGCGGGAGTGATTACTTCACCTCCATAATAGGCGTCAGATCCGCCAGCCATTAATCCACTACATATGGCCTTGGCGAGGAGGGGACTACTGGTTCGGTTGTCATGGCAGACTAGGATTGGTTGTTGGTTGAACACAGTAGCAACACTATATCCGATTTGCCAGGCAATCTCAGCATTGAGTTCTTCTGGCACACATCCACGAATACCACTCGTACCAAAATGCGGACTCCACGCCATATTGATGCCTCTGGGAATTGGTTGCCCATAAATCATTAGTCAAACCTTTTATACCCCTTTTTATAGGCTGGTTTTTTCTGCAATGCACAAAGCAAAGAAGTTAAATTCGCAGACTACTTATTGAGATTAGGATGCGGGTCGTTAAGTCTGCGGATTCCCTTGGGAGTTCTCCGTCAATGGATGAAGACAATCTTGCTGCAATCATACGAGAGTTTGGACGATCCATGCGCGAGGTAACCGGAGGTTTAGACGATGCAATGAACCGATGGGAATCAGCCCATCGAAGTTCACTCCGCCCCATTCGAGTAATCCTTGGCGCCCTATCCAAAATCAATTATCTTCGCAACATCGAGGATCTTGGAAAACTGAATTCTTTTGATGGAATTGTTGATCGAGCTATAACTAAGAACATGGGGCTACTCGATAAAGTCCTTCCCAAGGTTTTAGCCTTAGCATCCGATTTTGAAAGCTCGATCCGGAAAATGCGCCTAATGGAAAAGCGCGTCTCTGAGCTCCAACGGCGAGGAGCCAGCCTCTTAAGAGAAGAAGGAAATGATGAGCCCCGAGTCCGTCAACTAGTTGAAAATGTTGATGCCTTATGTGGAAAACTCCGAGTCATTGTCTGCATGTATGAGGATGAATATCTCTTCCGAATGAAGACCATCCGAAACATTGAGGAACTCTTGGACCCGAAGGAGCTCTACACGAATCTTCTACTTTGGACGATGGAACCGTATCTTGAATCTGAACGAATCGAGACGATTCGTCGAGAAATTGGAACCCACATCGAAGAAACACGATCCTTAGTGTCTCGGCAAAACGTTCCTACCAATATGTTCTAAGGGCATCAAGCCTAGCGTTGTATAGCCTACACATTAATACGCGTACAAGTAGTTTTGAGGTGTACAAGAGGACCTGCTATTGACTCGATTATTTGGCACCCAAGGATTTCGTGGAAAAGTCAATCTGGACTTGACCTCAGCTATGGCACATGATATCGGACTCACTCTTGCAGGATATCTGGGAACCCCAAACACCATCGGTTTGGGATGGGATACCCGGCAGTCTAGCGAAATGCTAGGATTTGCATTTAGTACAGGCTTGATGGCAGGTGGCTGCAACGTCTACCTATTTGGCTTGGTTCCAACACCCCTGTTATCCTATGCTATTCCTCAGCTTGAACTGAACGGTGGTGTCATGATTACTGCAAGTCATAACCCCCCCGAATATAATGGCATCAAATTATGGGATTCCGATGGCGCTTCGTTTACATCAAACATGGAACTAGAAATCGAAAGCCAATACCTAGCAGGGAAGAAAAGTATAACAACCTGGCAACACTGTGGACGACTTGAACCTGCTGATGATTTTCGACTTCAATATATTGAGAACTTACTAGAGCAAATTGATTCGAAGGCAATCTCTCAACAAGAATTTCGAATAGCCGCCGATTGTGGCGGGGGTGCTGCCGCCATGGTAACGCCGGTCATTCTGAACGCCGTTGGGACAGAAAACGAATTACTGTTTTGTGAACCGGATGGATTATTCAAAAACCGATTACCCGAACCAAAGGAGAGTAACCTCACCAGGCTAATTACATGTGTAAAGGAAAACAACCTGGACCTGGGAATGGCATGGGATGGGGACGCGGACCGCATCATTTTCGTCACGGATCAGGGTCGGTATTTACCTGGTGACAGAGGGTTTGCGCTGGCAGTATATCAAACCCTTCGAGATCTTCAAGAAAAACCTAAACGTGTTGTCACACAAGTTGCGACCAGTGATGTAATCTACGATGTTGCAGACGAAATGGATGCTGAAGTGATTGAAACCAAAGTGGGCGAGCCATATATTGTATCTGAAATGAAGAAGGCTAATGCAGTGATTGGAGGCGAGGAAAACGGGGGAGTGGTCTATCGAGGCTGGTCATGGACCCGGGAGGGAATGCTAACCGCCCTTAAGATTCTTGAACTCCTCGCGACGGAGAACAAATCACTGGAGGAAATCGACCGCAAATTTCCTGCTTATTTCCAAGTAAAGGATGAAATACCATGTTCCAATCAGCAAAAGGATCTTCTACTTTCTCAAGTTCGAAATGCAATACCCGCTAATGCCCAGGTAAATGCCATCGATGGAGTGAAACTGCGTTATTCAGATGGTTGGGTTCTTCTCCGCCCCTCCGGAACCGAATCACTATTCCGGGTTTTCGCAGAGGCTAACACTAAAACCCGAGCTCAAGCATTAGCTACCCAAGGACTGAAAATAGTGAAAAAGGCCATTCAAGAACTAAAAGAGTAGATGCGGATGCGATTACTAATCTTTCATGGAAACCTTGCATACAAAGCCACGGAAGCAGTAAAAATCAGTATACGAGATGAAGCAACAGAAGGAGAATGGAAAGACTTTGAGAATTGCCTGACTGTATTCTGTGCAATTGAAGCTTCTGATGAGGGACGATTATCAGAAATTGTAAAGAAAGCTGCGGAAGAAATCAAACTTGTAGCAGACCGAGTAAAAGTGATGAACATCGTGTTGTATCCCCACGCACACATCTTCCCCAGAAAACTCGCAAAACCAAAATTCGCGATACGTTTACTCCAAAGCCTCACCATAGCCCTTCAGGATCAAGGCTTCTCAGTCCATCAGACACCCTTTGGCTGGTATAAGGCGTTTCGGCTCGAATGCTTCGGCCACCCCCTCGCCGAGTCAGGCCGCAGTATTGATTGACTGGCGTGTGTTAGCACAAAGTTTTTGAAGTAAGGTGGCATGCTCCACTCAGGTGATCGTGGACTTGGCTGAATTAGCAGCTAACAGCGACCACCGTGAATATTCGAGATGATTGTATATTGCCATCGAAACGGAAAAGTGGTGGTCGAACAAAGGGTTCGACCGGTCGTGGAGCCACAGTTCAGTGTAGCCAGTGTGGCAAAGTAGTACCACGTGATAAAGCCAAGAAAAGAACTACACGTGCTTCTTTTGTGGACCCGCAGATGGCGCGGGAGCTTCGTCGTTCAGGCACCTTCATTCCTGCTCGTCGTGTAACCAAGTGGTATTGCGTTAGCTGTGCTGTTCACCGAGGTGTGGTTACTATTCGAAGTCGAAAAGACCGCAAAGGATGAAAGGTGACTAGTTGTTAGGCAGGAGTTAATCCGCCAGGGACTACTAGCGGATGGAGGGGTGTTTTCTGAATCTGTCTTTTGTAGTTGATGCGTTACGAACACGAACCTCCGATGAATTTCTTATTCGTGATGTCCCTGGAACTAGTGGCCGACTCGATGTTGTCTGCCGAATCCTTCTCTCTTCATATCGAACCGTTCCAAAGCTAGCTCCCTCTATTCAGGTTAACGCAGTATTGGGAGGTCCGCCAAATCCGCCCCTTCGAATTTGTGTTAACTTTGGTAATGCAAATCACTTTCCTGAAAGTGAATTAGAATGTGCCATAATTCTGAAAGAGATATTGCATCATTATCGAACAAAAGGCGCTGGCCAAAGCCCTCAATGGCCCCAGTTTTCGATATACCCGCAGAGCTTCAAAGAAACCTTAGAGGCCGTTATTGCTGATAAAAAACAAATTCTCTATCTGGTTGAATCTGGAAAACCGCTTCAAGAAGTAAAGTTGAATTTGAACCAACCACTTGTCCTCATTCTTGGAGATGATCAGGGGCTTTCTGGTGATCACGAAAAATGCCTCTATTCGTATCCAATACAAGAGGTTAGTATCGGAACGCGAAGCCTTTTGGGAAGTCACGTAATTAGTTTATTTCTACGTGAATTAATGAGTCGTTACAAATCGAAATGAAGCTATGGGATTCTGGTGATTATGACAGATAACGTTGAATTTCTTCAAGCTCTTAAGAAATATTCGAATCATGCTACGAAAGCGATGAGACGGCTAATTACTCGTACAACAAAAGAGAATCTTTGGTTGTATGTTCTTACTCTTTTGGAAGAGCGGGATTACTTTGCTTATGAATTACAGGGAGCAATAAAAGACCACTACGGAGTAGAAATTGCATCTGTAACGGCCTATGTATTGTTGTATAAGCTGCAACGTGATGGTCTCGTTGAATTAAGTGGAGAACGTAAAGAAGGACGCAGACCAACCCGGAAATATTATCGGATTACAGATAGTGGTCGACTTACTTTGGAGCAGGCTAGGGAGTATCTTGTGCTTCTGGTGAAGACTCTGAATCCATCTTAGACAATGCACGATATGCCGCGATTGTTCGTTGAATGACAGTAATATGTGCAAGAATCGCTACTAGGATAATACCATAGGCTATCCAATTATCAATGCCATAAAAGAGGGGCGGTGTGAATAGGATGCCTAGAATTGTCAGATACTGAAGTAAGGTTACTACCATAATGATGATTAGGCGTTCAGGGCGTTCAGCCAGTCCAATTCCTAATTGAGTGACTCCTGCGGCTTCTGCTCGTGCTCGAGCATAACTCACAAGTAAGCTTCCAATGATGGCAATGATGCCCCAGATTGTGGAGACCCAGCCTCCAAGGATAATCCCGAATAACACTATTGCATCACTATATCGATCACAGATACTGTCTAGCACACCACCGAATGGAGAGGTTTTTCCTGTAGCTCTGGCAACTGCGCCATCAAGAGCATCCACAAACCCAGATAATAGAAGGAGAAGGAGGGCTAGTGCCAATTGCTGCTGAAAATACATCCAAGCGGCTATGGTCGCAACCACGGGTCCTAGAAGTGTCAAGGCATTGGGGGGAACTTTAGATTTTGCGACAACCCGTGCGATCGGCGCAAACACGCGTTTGAATTGCTCCTTGATACGACCAATTACCACTGAGACCACACTCTTCGAGAGATGAGACCCTTGTAATCAGGTGCCTATTAAGATTCTGCGCATCAGTAGATAACTCGAAACACTGAAAAGCGTGTTCTTCAAAGAAAGCGTATTGGAAGTAATGGACTTTCATCTTTTCTGGGAGCCCGTGACACCGTTATGCAAGAGGAACTTCATGAAGTTGAGTATCAACCCATCCCTGTCCGCGACCTATTAGTGGAAATGAAAGACCTGAGTGAATTAATGATTGACCTCGCTTATTCCGCGGTCATGTTCAATGACCGAGACCTTGCTGAAGAAGTCATGGACATGGAAGAGCGTGTTGATTATCTAAGCTATCTACTACTCATGAATGCATCGTTAGCTGTGCGAGATAAAAAAGACGCCGAACAGATTGTAAGTGTCATGAAAACAGCTTCAGCCGCCAATAAGGTAAGTGACGCCGCAGCAGATATCGCAGGACTTGTTCTACATGAAATTGGTATCCCAGGAATACTGTGGCTAGCAGTGAGTCAGGCTGATGAGATTGTAGGTCGAGCAACTATCCTAAAAAACTCAATGCTTGTGAGTAAGACACTAGCGGACATTAACCTTGAGGAAGAAATCGGAGCAGATATCATAGCGATTCAGCGAAAAAGAAGCTGGACAATTAATCCACCTGAATCCTTTGAATTGTACAAAGGTGATCGAGTTATTGCTCGAGGTTCTGCGGATAGTATAAAGAAACTCCAGAGGTTGGCTGCCGGTGAGCTTGAAGAGATTGCTTAAGACACCCACAGGAGAAGAAACACCAGAAGAACGCATCCTAGCGATGCTAATTCAAATGAAAGACACCTCGGAGCTTCTCATCAACCTAGCATACACCGCCTTACTGACCAACAACAAGGATATTGCTGAAGATATTTTTGAATTGGAAGAGAAATTTGACAGTTTTCACACCGAGTTCGAACTTGAAGTCTTACGATTAGAATTAGAAGAAGGCGAAGAAAAACGCCGTTTGGGTCTCATCCGCCTAGGTGTTGCCGCAGAAAACCTTGCCGACGCCGCTGCTCAAATGGCTGAAATTGTCCTTCGTGGTGTTGATGTCCACCCACTCATGCGTCTTGCATTAAAAGACGCTGATGAACGAGTAAGTCGCCAAATCGTTGACCCGAGCTCGCTTCTCGCGAATAAAACACTAGGCCAACTCCGGTTAGAAGACCATGGCACACGCATCTTCGCTGTTAAACGCAATAATAATTGGACCTATGATCCGCGAGGACGATTTAAACTACTCCCCGGTGACATCATTTATGCAGGTGGATATAAGGAAGCGGTTGAAAAACTCGAAGAAGCCGCACAGGGGAAAATCCAAGAACTATAATCTCTGCCAACTTTTTCTAATGCAACGTGGAAAGCCAAAACTTACATATATTTGACCGCCCGTCTCAGAGAAACTGAGGCGAAATAAAATGGCAGAACAACGTGACCTCATCATAGTTGGGTGTGGACCAGCGGGGATGACTGCAGGATTATATGCTGCACGAATGGGCTTGAAAGCCGTAATTTTAGAAGCAGGAATCTGTGGTGGTCGCATGATGAACGCGTGGGAAATCGAAAACTATCCAGGTTTTGAAAAAATCAGTGGCGGCGACCTCACCATGAAGATGAAAACCCAAGCTCAAAACGCAGGAGCAGAAATCCGTGAAATGACTCCTGTTGAGGAGTTCAAGTTCTCGAAATCGACCAAAATTGTTGTCACTGGGGAAGGTGAAGAGTTTCATGCGCCTGCCGTCATTCTAGCGATGGGCGCTTGTGATGCCGAACTTGGGGTTCCCGGTGAATCAGAGTATCATGGTCGCGGAATTAGTTATTGCGCAACCTGTGATGGTCCATTATATCGTGGAAAAACCGTCTTTGTGATCGGCGGAGGCAATACTGCAGCCATGGATGCCCTCTTTCTGGCAAACATCGTAGGGAAGGTGTATCTAGTACATCGCCGCGATAAACTCCGAGCTGAGCAAACCTATGCTGACCGCCTCATTGCTCTCCCCAATGTGGAAATCTTATGGGATACCATATTAACTGAAATCTTAGGTGAGGACGGAGTCACTGGTGTCAAATTACACAACAAAAAGACAAAGAAGGATTTTACCATGGATGCCGATGGTGTATTCATCGCTGTCGGATGCACCCCCAACAGTTCCTTCTGTGAACCAGTCGGGGTCAACTTGGATGAGAAAGGCAATATCACAACCGATGCCCATCAACAGACCAATATGCCCGGTGTGTATGCCGTTGGTGATATCACCGGAGAACCACGGCAAATCGTTCGAGCTTGTGGTGATGCAGTAAAAGCAGTCACCCATTGGTTAACAGTGAGACCTGTAGAATAATTGCCACTGACCACAAGGTTTTAAGGGATATTTTGCCGTGAACGTCCGTACACCTGAATTCGGAGGACCATTGCTTGCGAAGGTTATCTAGCACTCTAATTCTTGGGTTATTCATCCTCATCATGGCTAGCCCAATGACTGCCATGGCAGCGCCAACACGCCAAGATGCAATAGTTATTTTCTCAGTATCCTGTTTGGACCACTCTGGCGGTGCCGTTCAACACCCGGGCGCCACTGTCCCAACTATGTCAAACACCTTTGCCATTGCCAATATTTTAGATACTCTTGACGCTTGGATTGGTGCAGATTTACTCCTGCCTGACCGCCTTCTTATCGAAAATATGACTGCATGGGTTGGCAGCCTCTTTATCAATGAAACAGACACCGATCCTAACTATGGTGGGTTCCTTCCGTACTCGAGTTATCCGAATGCCACTTTAACAGCCAGTGCCTTTGCAGTACAAGCACTTGAACGACTCAATCGAACACAAAGCATCGACTCAACGATTCTGGTAAACTTTACTATTGATCTTCAGCGCACAAATGCTACATTGTACCCAGATACAGTTGGCGGATTTACTGAAAATATCCAAATCAATACTGCAACTGTCTCCGCAACCTTTGCTGCTATTCAAATTCTTGAGATCTATAACGCCATCTCACAAATGAACACTTCATTAGCAGTAAGCTGGCTTAATTCCAGTCAACTCCTGTCGAATCCCGCCTCCCCTAGTTATGGAGGATTCGCCAATGGTCGGAATAGCACCAACGCAGATTTACAAACTACCTATATGGCCTTACAATCCCTTGAAATTCTGGGAGCACTCTCTACTATTAACCAAACTGCAGCAATTGAGTACATACTTCTCCATTATCGCGAAGACACAAACTATCCTCAGTTTTTTGGTGGATTTAGCAACACACCAGACAATCCTGTAGCAACCCATTTGGCGACGTTCTATGCCGTCGCTGGTTTGCAAATTCTTGATGCTAGTAGCCAGATAACTGCTGAAGATGTCACAGGATGGGTTCTGAGCACACAGACTCTAGACGGGGGATTTGCTGACATTGCCGGTGCTTCAGGCTTTGCTTCTCAATCGAATTTCGCGGTATCAACGCTAGCCTTACTAGATCAACTTGACACTCTACTTGTTCCCATTGGTCCGGATCTTTTCATATTTCCGTGGTGGATTGTCGCAATAGCAGTTGTTGTCATTATCCTGGTCCTTTGCATTATTATCGCTCGTCGGGCAGAATGGTTCTAATCCCTAAGAAGCCCCTGTTCTAGCAAAGGTCTTTGTGTTGTAGTGGAGGGAAGGTTTTTTAGTAGTAGGGCGTTGAGTCCTTTCCGAGGCGACAAAAGTGAGTGCGTGGTCAATACTGACTGCTGTTCGTGAGAATCCTGAGATTCTTCGAAAATCTCAGCAACGGCGTGGATTAAATACCACCATCGTTGATGAGGCTATGCAATTGGATGAGGCTTGGCGAAAAACGCGAACTGAACTAGCTGAACTCCAGCAAGAGCGAAATCAGGTGGCTAAAGAGATTGGTAAAACCAAAGATAAGACCAAACGAGAAGCCCTGATCAAGAAATCAAAGATGCTCTCAGAGAAAGTATCCCAAGGTGAACAGCAGCTAGCGACCCTCGAAACTCAAAGGATGGAGGCATTACGAGGCATCGCGAATATCGTCCACGAGTCAGTGCCTGATGGCATGGACGAGACCAAAGCGCAGCCTATCAAGTACATCGGGAAACCCCACGTATGGAAGGATCATGTAAATCAATTCCTTGATGCTGCACAGGGATTGAAGGTTGAATACGAGACCACCGATAGGCTATCAAAGAGCCATTATGACATTTCAGAGGAAATTGGACTCATCGATACCACCCGAGCCGCGAAGGTAGCGGGATCACGATTCTATTACCTCATGGATGATATTGTCTGGTTGGATCTTGCTCTGGCTCTTTATGCACTTGATAATATCACAAAACATGGGTTCACACCCATCATCCCACCTAATATGCTCAATTACGCAGCCTATAGTGGTGTCATAGACATTGGCGCTTTCGAAGATTCACTCTACAAGCTCGAAGACCAAGACCTCTATTTGATTGCAACCTCTGAACATCCGATAGCTGCCCAGTACATGAATGAAGTACTTGAAATCGACGAACTGCCCCTCCAATTTGCCGGTTATAGTCCCTGCTATCGCAAAGAAGCCGGCGCCCACGGAAAGGACACAAAAGGTATCTTCCGAGTCCATCAATTCTCTAAGGTGGAAATGTTTGTCTTCTGTCTCCCCGAGCATTCTTGGACCTGGATTGACAAAATGATAGCCATCGAAGAAGAAATTTGGAGACCCTTAGGCATACCCTTCAGAATCGTGATATTACCCAGTGGCGATTTCAGCCGCGTAGCCGCAAAGACTTATGACCTTGAACTCTGGATGCCCTCACAAGGCCGCTATCGGGAATTTGTATCTTGTAGTAATTGCACGGATTACCAAAGCTACCGGCTAAATACCCGTTACGCAGAAACCAGAGGCCATCCCACCAAAGGGTTCGTCCATACACTTAACTCTACGGTCATTGCTACTACACGATCCATCACTGCTATTCTGGAAAATAACATGCAAGAGGATGGACGGATCTTAATACCTAAACCACTTCAAGCCTACTTGAAGCCCATCGAATCAGCCCCTGACAAGTACATCATTCCAGCACATCTGAAAAAGAAATAAACACCTGAAAGTGAGTGGTGTTTACCTTAAATTGACGTATCCGGTAGGGATTAATGTCCACTAAATATTTGGAGTAATCCCTCACTTCCCAGAAAAGAATTATTAACACAGAGAAGTAAGTAACATGACCGTCGGGGTTGGTGACCTGCGTGCCCAGAGAATTAGTGATGCTCCGCGTCGTTGACACCGGTGAAACCGTTCAAATCACCGATGGTGCTCCGGCGAAGACCCATATGAAAGAAGATGAAGTTCTCATTATCATTGACGATGAGGAACGCCTAATTTGGATTTGGAAAGGAACAAAAGCACCCGTTCGCCGGAAATTCATTGCAGCTCGTCGAGCGTCAGGAATCCGGGACCAGCGCGGTCTGGTTTACAAGATCCTCTCAGAGGATGAGGGACAAGAAGGCGCAAAATTTCTAGAATCTATGGGGCTACCGTTGTCTACAAAACCTGATGAGGGCATGAAAGAAGCCCCCCCTGCAGCGCCACCGATGCCTAGAGAGCCAGCAGGACCAGTGTCTGAATCGCCACGACCTGCACCTGTTCAGGAAGCCAAACCAGCTGATTACAGGGAAGCGGTGGTTTCAGCCACACGGAAACCGGAACGCCAACCTGTGCAAGTTCCACGACCACCTTCTGAAATCATTGAACAGGTCGAGAAATTAGAACCAATTCCAGGATTCCGACGTGAATTTGTTTTAATTGGTTATGATGC
>JBHLPH010000056.1:0-7043 GCA_048939625.1 Promethearchaeota archaeon | reverse complement strand
CTCTATGAAAACCAAACCCTGATTTTAAGCTTGGAAGTGTTAGCAAAATTTGATACAATGTTGACTGTGACGTTGCCTCCGCCAAATAGTGTTGTCGAGGGGCGAGAAGTGGCGGTGACTGTTGGACTGACATTTACTAACACTACTCCGATTTCTGGTGCAGAAATTTGGCTGGATGTGTGGATTGTGTACTCGAATGGGACTAGCCAGATACTCCATGCCGAGTTGATTACCACCGATACCTTCGGGACGCGTATCGTTTTGGTTCAACTCCCATCCTATTCGGAATCGTTCTGGATGAATAACAATGATGGCCCTTATCTTTGGGCTGCAGCGACTTATAATGGTACAAGGGAAACCGCTTCACAAACTGCTAGTGTTTCCGAGGTGATATCTCAAGTTTCAGTCGTTCCATGGTGGGTCGATCTTTTACTGTTCCTGCTTCCCTTCATTGTTATCTCCATCATTATTATCATCATTATCTGGGCCTATTATGCGAAGCGCGTCAAACCAAGGCGACTTGCCCAACAACAGGCTCTCGAACAGAGTGCCAGTCAATGGGCACAGCGAATGATGGGTCTAATGAATCTTCGTGCCCTCTTTGTGACGTTTTCTAAGACGGGATTACCGATTTTTACCTATGATTTTTCAGGCGGAGAGATGCCCAGCGCTTTATTATCAGGCTTTCTATCTGCCGTCAATTCATTTTACACTGAATTGTCAGGCGAAGTAGACCGCGAGTCGCAACTCCGCGATATTCACTATAAAGACTTACATTTGAGCCTTCGTGAGGGACAGTATGTAGTGAGTGTCCTCATCCTTGAGTCTTCACCGAGTGAAGTCTTGACGAATTCTCTCGCACAATTCGCCACTGAATTTGAATCCCGATTTGGGAACAAACTCGCGACCTTCGATGGACGTATTGATGTCTTCGATCCTGCCACAGAAATCGTTGAGGAATGCTTCCACGGAGAACTACTGTTAGCCTACGAATGCGCTAAAGCCCCATCCCGTGGGTTTACAAGGAAAATCTATGATCTTGCCGTGAAAGTAGCCAATGAAGAGGGACGCCTTTACTTACCTCAGTTATTTGTGGCAGCCATCGAGAAATTTGGGGCTAATCGAAAATACGATATTGCCAATGCACTGGAGCAACTCCATGAACAAGGGTGTCTGATTCCTTCCAATGATAATGCGTTTCCCAAAGAGGGGAAATCGGATAACCCTGGTGACTCTTCCCCATTCTTCTAGAAATGTCATCGCGCCTGTTGTTGATAGCCAGGTATTACGCTGTGAAGAAGTTTTTTGAATAATACGCTTCAATGATGGTAGAGAATGGAGTTCGACATGGTATGTTTTCCAAGCGATCCACCGCTGCAAAAGTCGCTATTCATGATATCCAGGATGGCGATTTAATTGCCAATGATCAGGGGAACGTTGTAGGTGTGGAAACGTTTCTTGGTCAAGTCAGCCGCGTAAATATTATCGCCACTGTGGTGGACCGGTATCAAGCCACCCAAGAACGATTAGACGATGATGGTAAGGGATTTGCCACAATCACCCTGGATGATGGAACGGGTGTGATTCGTGCCAAAATGTGGGGAGAACTCGCTGCAAAGCTCGGAGAGATTCAAGTCGGCGATCTTGTATTAGTCGTCGGCCGAATTCGAAGCTTTCAAGGTGAGACCTACATTAACGGCGAAGTCGTCCGTCGACTGGATGACCCCAATTGGGAAACTGTCCGCCTATTGGAACTCCAGCAGTCCCGTAGCAACCCCCATAAACTTGAAGGCCAGATACGAACGATGGGGATGATTGCTGACTTCGAGGAATCAGCCCCTGAACCTGGAAAGCAAAAGGAGTTGGAGCCAGGGGTATGGCATAGTGCTACTGCCACCTTAGATCAGTCCGACGACGAAGACGTGGTTCCAACCCCCGAACTTCGCCGAATTGTGCTTCAAACCATTGAGAAATTTGATGCTGATGGCGGCGCCCGGTTTGAACAGATTCTTGATGTGACGGGTGATATGACCGAAGAAGTGGTGGAACAAGTGCTCATCGATTTACTTAGTGAAGGAGTTGTCTATGAGCCAGAAATCCATCGGTATAAGAAATCCTAAAAGGAACCAAATCCTTTTGAACTCACTCTGCATCAGCCAGTTATCCTATTGAAAATTCCATACCCTGCAGATTTAACAGCTTGAGTCGGTCTATGCGCAAAACAGAGATTTTATCAAGCTGCGAACCTATCAATTGGATACGTAATACGAGGCGAACCCACGTGCCACCAAAAAAATCCGAGAAATCAACTAAATCCGGGAAACCCAAAGCTCCAGCAAAAGCAACATCTGCAAAAAAGTCTAGTCCAAAGACCAGTTCGAAATCTACCGGAAAAGCCAAGACCCCCAGCAAAACTAAAACCAAAACCAAAACTAGCAAAACTCCCAAACCCAAAGTTGCAGATAAGCCGAAGACCTCGTCAAAGGCTGTAAAAGCCGATGATTATGAGGCGTTGCTGACACGAGCGCGGAATCAAATTCCACCTGAAGTTTTTGATCAGCCTCGATTCAAGGTCCCGAAAGTTGATTCATTCATACAAGGTTCACGAACAGTAGTTCGGAACTTCAAAGATCTGACTGATACATTACGCCGAGACCCCAAACACCTGCTCCGCTATCTTAATCATGAACTAGCCACTGCAGGCGAGATTCGAAGTCCACAAGCCATTTTTAATGGTCGCTTTTCCTCTAGGGTCTTAGATGAGCTGATTGAGAAATATACAGAGGAGTATGTGGTTTGCCCTGTATGCCAGCGACCCGATACTGAGATGCGCCGTGAAGACCGCCTGCTCATGCTAGTATGCAGTGCCTGTGGTGGTCGTACACCGTTGAAAGGCTAAATACAGTAACCGAGTGAGATGAAGATGCAAGTATATCTGAATCAAATGCATCGAGAAGGCGAATATGTCGTAGCAATTTGTGATCAGAATATACTCGGTGAATCCTTTGAGGAAGGTGACCGCTGTATCCATGTCAGTGAAAGGTTCTACAAAGGTAGACTCGTCTCGGTTGAAGAGGGATTAGCTGCGATGGAGAAAGCGACAATTGCGAATATTGTTGGTGAAACCATTGTTAATGAAGCGTTGAAAGCCCAGTTGATTCACGAACGGGGAATTATTCGTATTCAAAATGTCCCCCATGCACAAGTAGTCGTTACGAAATGAGGAACCATGACCCGCCAATGTCCCAAATGTGGAAGCCCTCCTACCAAAGCTCAGCCTTTTATTGAAGGCTTTTGCGCGAAGTGTTATTTTACTGATCATCCCTTAATCATCCTGCGCCAATCCCCCGAGGCAAAAATCTGTTCTCGTTGCCAAGCTTATTATGTGGGTGGCAATTGGGTTCATCAAACCGATCAACCAGATGACCTCCACATCTATGAGTTGGTGTGTTCGCTCCTTGACCCGTTATTTACTCCTAGTCAACCAGCTTCCTTTGATGTCCAGCTTAAGGAGCTTCCCGATGGTCCCTTGGCAAAAGCCAAGGAACTCCACGTCGAGGTATCCGCGCAAGCCGAAGAATACCCGTATAAAGAACAGAAAGTTGTAACTATCCCGATTACTCCTGCCCTTTGTACTCAATGCCGACAATCAGCCGGCGGCTATTTCGAAGCAGTTATCCAGATTCGCTCTTCCTCCGGAAAAATCACTCCCGCCCAGATTGATGAGATTGCTGACTTCATCAATAAACGACTAGCCACCGAGGATTTGCCTCCTGCCTCCCTGAAGTTATCGGAAAGCCGTGGTGGCTTTGATATTAAATGCATGACCACACGACTCGGACGCACCTTAGCCAAGGATTTAGCCGATCAGTTCGGGCTAATCCATAAGGTCTCTAGTAAAGTTGTGGGACGAACCCGTGAAGGTAAAAACCTTCGCCGGGACACCTATTCGCTACGATTTCCTTTGTATCGAATTGGTGACTTGATTAGCTACAAAGAAGGCCCCTACCTGATTACCGGGTTGCGTAGTGGTCGATATATTCTGACTAACATCGAAACGCCTCATCGTGAAACGTTAAGTCCTAAGGAGCTTAACGAGATTGATGCGGATTTGTTGAATGATGAGATTCGAACCTTCCAGATTATCTCCGTGGAGGGTGCCACTGTTCAATTGATGGACCAAGACGATTATTCTCTCTATGATTTTCCCCGTGCAGATCAGAAATTAGAGATCGGTACGATGATTTCAGCCATTGAGTGGAAGAACCGGTTAGTCCTATTGCCCACCGAAATCGATGTTACTGAAAAAAACAGCAACGAGTGAGCAATTTTATATACTCGGCTTCCTGTTGTAGCCCATCCATTGTAGGAGCATAGTTATGTCTAAACCAAAACGAAAAGGAAAAGGCAGAGCAGGGCGCAGCATGAAAGGGCAGTCCCGCCAAGATGGTGAAGTCATTCGAGTGCGTATTCCTCGAGAAGGTGAAGTGCTTGGCATCGCTGTCCAGTTACTCGGCTATGACCGCGTTCGCGTTAAATGTGCGGATGGTAAATCACGTCTCTGCCGGATTCGTGGAACCCTGAAGAAACGAGTTTGGATTCGCGAAGGAGATGTAGTATTGGTTGCTCCATGGGACTTTCAAACCGACCAGAGAGGCGACATTCTCTGGCGCTACTCCCAAGGAGAAGCTGGCTGGCTTGAACGCCGCGGATTCTTAAAAATCGAATAGACCAGTTCCTTTCAATTCGCTTTTTAGCTCTGAGTGGACACTATAACTACTATGTTAACCCTTGGGCTCATTGAAACGGCTTTAGAATTAGTTCCCAAGGATCTTGCAAATCATCCAGCGATTGTGGCGAATGCCCAACTGCGGAATAAACCATCTACTCAAATATTGCTCGATGAAAGACTACATTCCAAGGCTTTTCAAAATCTGCCCGATGCAAAAAAACGAGGCCGCCCGGACATAGCCCATCGTAGCCTCCTAGTAGCACTTGATAGCGTCTTAGCGCGAGCCGGACTACTGAAAGTCTTCGTCCACACCTATTCGGGTGACATCATCCAAATCGCTTCTGAGACCCGTTTACCTCGGCGGATTCAGCGATTTGTCGGTCTCATGGAGCAATTACTACTGACCAAACGTGTACCACCCCAAGGGTCACCATTACTCCAGGTGGTTCCAGGAAATTTAGAAACCTACCTCAAAACGCTGAACCCGAGCAGAACCGTGCTTCTTTCTGAAAAAGGTGTCCCAACATCACCCCTGAAGTTGGCAGAAACGCTTCTGACGGAAACCAAACCAGTAGTACTCGTTGGAGGATTTGCCCATGGTGATCCCCTATCAGATTTATCCGATCTGGTGGACCAGCAAGTCAGTTTTGACCCTGAACAATTACCCGTTTCTACCATTGTCGGTATGTTAGTGCATGGAATGGAACTCGCATCAGACTTGATTACTCAGCGGTTTACCGAGTCTGATTAACCTTGTAAAAGAAGTGATGACAACCTTTATGAGAGGCGGATAGGCGCTACCAACCGCAGAATATGAAGCAATGCAAATTCCTTCAAACCGGAGGTGATATGTCGTGGCTGATAAAGTTGACCGATTGGAAGAACGCCTAGATAAGGCCCGAATGCGTATAAAGCGTTCAGAGGACCGACAGGTCATCGAGTCAGTCTTCGACACCAAAACCCTCCTGACTCTTTACCACATGTTCAACAAAGGGCTCCTCGATGAAATCAACGGAGTTATTTCTACAGGAAAAGAGGCCAACGTGTATTGGGGAATACAACCAGACGGCACCGATGTTGCCATCAAAATCTATCGGATTGCCACCTTTAATTTCAAACGGATTACTGTGTACCTTGAAGGAGATCCCCGCTTTTCCCGAATCCCCCAAGCGCGGAGTGGCTTGATTACTGCCTGGGCCTCCAAGGAATACAAGAACCTCCTGCGAGCTGAAGCGGCGCAGGTTCGAGTCCCCCATCCCATTCATGTACAGCGGAACCTCCTCGTGATGGAATTCATTGGAGAAGAGGGATTACCTGCGCCATTAATGCAAAAGGAAAAGCCCGAAGATCCAGAGAAGACGAGGAACACTATCCTAAACGCGATATCAAAACTATACCATGACGCACATTTGGTCCATGCTGATTTGAGTGAGTATAATATCATGCTTTGGAAGGAGCCTGTCCTCATCGACTTGTCCCAAGCCGTCGTATTAGACCATCCTCATAGCGAGATGTTTTTTGAACGCGATGTTCGCAACATCATTAACTTTTTTGATGACTTTGATATTCCGAAACTGGACTTGGACGAAACCATCACAGCCATCCGTCGAGGTGACTACCAATGAGAACCGATGCTCGCATTCGTATTCCCAAAAGTCGTATCGCGGTAGTCATCGGACCGAGCGGAGCCATTAAACGACAACTGGAAAAAATGACCAATACGTCGGTCTCAATCGACAGCACCGATGGTTTAGTCACCGTTGAATCGGAGGAAACCTCCAAAGACCCCCTTGCGGTTTGGAAAGCCCGTGACATCGTACAAGCAATTGGGCGCGGATTCAGCCCCCAACGCGCTTTTGCCCTCTTAGATGACGATGTGTATCTCCGCATCATCAATTTAGAAGAATTTGGTAACACTCCCAACCAGATTCGCCGCCTGAAAGGGCGAGTTATCGGTCAAGGCGGAAAGACACGACGCAACATCGAAGAACTCACCGATACCTATGTCGCCATCATGGGCAACACCATTTGCATCATTGGCGAAGTTGAAAACCAGCAAATAGCAGTTAACGCGATTGTCCGTCTTCTACGGGGTGCTGAACACTCCACAGTCAACCGATACCTCAATACTCAACGCCGGCAAATGAAAAAACGACGAGCACTGGAACTATGGCAACCTTTAGGCCCTGATGCAACCGACTAACTGCAAACCTAACTTGTCTTGAAGGTCAGCTCGATACCACGGAAAGAGTTAAAATTAAGCAATGAAATTGCACAGCTACTCATGTGCCGAGGTGGCTCAGCCGGGTTA
>JBHLPH010000010.1:0-73942 GCA_048939625.1 Promethearchaeota archaeon | reverse complement strand
GCCGTTTTTGCTGAGGCCGGTGCCGTTGTCAACCACCAAGGGTTTGGCGGTGACCATTTCTTCTTCTGTTGCCATTGGATAGCTTCATCTCCTTCGAAGGTTTTTAGGTAAAAGGGTAAGTCAGGCTGGAATACTTCCCAGGCTGGTCTTTGTATTCCCAGTCATAGCACTTCGAATTTTGCTTTTAAAGATTGAGGCAGGTTTTGGCGTCATCTCTATCAACGTTATTAGTGATAGTGTTGTTGAATTAAACCGCAAACTCGTCTAGACAAAGAGGCGTGGGGACGAGCCATTTATATGCCGGACTTTGTAGGGTTGGTATGTAGCAACCTGTCTGCAGGGAGAGCTTCACTGGAAGAGCGAACCGTCCATCATCGGTGGCAACTGTGTCTGAGGGTAAAGTTAAACGGGTCATCGGCGGCGTCGAAGCACGCAAGATTATCCTCCGCCATCTTCTGGATGGTCCTCAAACCGGATTGGTGTTACGGGCCGCCATTGCACGGCGTGTGTCCAAACCTGTGGATGAAGTGTCCGATGCTATGCTCTACTTCAATTTACAGCATCTGGAAAATAATGGGCTGATTGAACGCTTCCGAGATGGGAAAGAAAAAGCCGCCCGATTAGTCCCCCATGAAATCCAAAGTGTACGTCGAGTGTTAGGTGTCAACGCACCTGTAGCCTATATTGGAGCGATTGGCGATGACCCCAGTGTTTTACATGCAGTACCGAAACGGATTCGAGCAGAAACCGCTCTTCGTCCTGAAAAGTACCACTATTTCGTCGAAGAAGCCGCACGGCGCCGCTTAAGTGGATTGACCCCGGATCGGATTTTACATGAAGTGCCTGAAGATATTTTTGTACATGATTTAGGGAAAATGTATGAACTGGTGTACAGTCTCTCCCAAGATCTGGTTCGCGAGTATTCTATTCTGGTCGATGTCACCGGTGGAGGCAAGGTGTGTGCCTTGGCATTATATCAACTGGCCATCGAGTTTGATTTACCTTGTATTTTCGTTACTGAGTTGGGTGCAGTAACGTGGATGCGACGCTAGTTGAGACAAGCTGTTGACGTTGGGTAGTTCGAAGTGCTCCACGATTATGTAGAAGCATTGTTACTGAATTCATAAGGAAATTCAGTCTGCATTGGAACGAGAATTCCTTTTTCACGGAGTGTGAAGAGCGCTTCGAAGACTTCGATGCGTTGAACGCCTCTTTCTTGTAAGTATTTTTCAACGAGGGTGTAGATAGTGAAGGTCCCGTCCTCCCTTCTCAAGGTTTTGGCTAAGGCACATAAGGCTCGTTCAGTTGCAGACAGAGAAAGGTGAGACCCGGGTTCGGATTGCACAATGTGAGGGAGGCGCAGAGAAATAAACAGGTATTCATCAACTAGGTCGATGGCGTCATCAAAGAGGTTCAGCCGTCCGACCCAGTTTTCAAGGGTATCCTGATATTGATCCTCGAACCGTTCTGTAAATTCCTCTAAGCGTTTCCCTAATTGACTACTGGGAGGTTGTTTGAAGATGAGGGCATTCCGCATATACTGACCATCATGGACGATGATATGGAAGTCGCGGTAAGTGATTTGCTGAAGCGAGGAAGTGACATCGAGTGTATCGGATGAGTCTTCGGTTTCAGTGAGGTTTAATCCGAAAGCGGTAATAGCTTGGATGAGAGCACTTACTAGATTCGCCTTCATTTTTCGATCAACGATGGGGTCTAACAAGCAAAGTCCCGTTTCCTGGTGAATTAGCAAGATGCGTCGGATTTTATGGATATCATAAAAAGAGTCAGCAAGCGCTTGAAGGTCTCGACGATGACGCCGTTGGCGCGGGAGCAAGATTTGTTGGCGGTAAAAAATGAAAAGGACCAATAATATCAAAGCGAGGATAACGAGTCCTAAATGGAGCCCCCACCAGGAGAATGATAGTGGTGAGACAGGCGCCATACAATAGAGGTGCCAAAGCCCATCTTCTGCATTATTTATGATAAGCAGAGAGTCTTCCAAATGCCAATCCGTATAAAGGAGGGTGTTTCGATGAAGAAATTGGAGTGTCCAGTTAGAGGGAAGAGCAAGTATGATTGTCTGATTTGTAATTCCTGTCGGGAAATCAACGATTATCGTGAGTAGCCAGTTTGCATCCAAATAGACAGAAGTTGGTGTAGAAATTACTAAAACCGAATCGACAAAATTCCCTTCCAGTTGGACATTATAGTTAATTGACCATTGATAGAAATCTGGCCAGTCCACCACCACACGATAGCTGCGAGCATCGCCATTTAGTACAATTGGAGGTTCGTAGTCCTCACTGTCCCATAATCCAACTGAAGGAGGTCCCAGATTTGAGACGGATTTCCCATTAACGCGCATATCGATGTCCACAGGGTAAAGATCTGTAGATTCAGGCAAAATAGACACGTTGAGGAACAGATCACGAGTACGGTAAGACCAGGAATTAAAATGTCCATAGCAATCACCTTCGTCTTCTTCATCGGGGTTCACATCATCTCGACAGTAAACCCAATTGATGTGCGTGTCAGTCGTTGCTCCAAAGGCACGACCCAAGCCAAAATAGAAAGTATTCGCATAGGTAGACAAGGGATCAAGAACTAATGCACTTTCATTTGCATCAACCCAAAACCAATATTCTTCCCCTGGTTCGAGCGTCGGTGAGATGGGGACTTCAACCCAGTCTGTGAAGGATGCGGATGTATTGACAAAAGTTGTAGCTTGGATTCCTGGTTCGGCCCCGTAGACGCGGTATCGGAAAATGCCCTGTGATTCCCCACGAAGGTAAATCCAGAACCCATTGATGCGAACTGGTTCTGAACCGTTAATGTAGAAACTCATATAGGACTCTTCATCTGTCCAAATGTAATCCTCGAAGGGGCAATTAGCTGGATTATAATCTTCAACAGCGATTTGGAGTGGTTCGGGATGAATGTTGGTAAATTGCATCGTCTCGTGGCGTAACAGGCCTTGTTCAAAGGTGATACTGAATTCTGTGCGACTATTCAAATTGGCCCATTCTTTCTGTTGCTGCCAAGTTAATTGGGCAACAAGTTCACTTTGATTGTCAGGAAGCTGAGCACGCCCATGAGGTGTAAGGAGCCTCCTTTGAGGGGTTGAAAACCTGAGAGAGCTATTGGGGAGGTGAGAAGTAGCACGAAGGCTAGAGGAGCCTAATGGAACCAACAAGACAAATCCATTAAACAGCAGGATTATACTTATCGTAAGACAGAGGATATGAAGCCCGGCTGCAGTCCGGGATTGCTTCATATTTCGTGCTTACCTCCCTCTAGCCAATTGGTGTAAAGCTAGATGCTTTTCGCTACTATTTTGGTCATCGATTTCCGGAACTCTGTAGCCCTTAGAACTTGGCTTCTAAACGATAAATACCCTATTTGACCACAGCAACTGGAATAGAGAATTTTGTTGATTTCGTAATCTCGGTTTAGAAAAAAAGCCGACAAAAACCAAGAAATTTGAACCGTCCATCTTTGACCTGTAACACTAGTCAGAAAATTGGAGTTCAGGCGAGTAGGGAATGAACCCCCCATCATGGAATATTGGGGTTAGACTATACAGGTTCGGCTGTGCACAAAAATAGATGTCATCTTCATAGCCTGCCTGGATTAACAGGTTTCCATGACGACTAACGAGCAGTTCTCGGGCTAGGTCTCCGATATCAGCATATCCTGGGGGTCCATCGGGATCTTGAATTCGGATGATTATCTGAGAGGAGGTAAAATCGTCTTCCATAGAAATGCCGTGCATACTGCCTGCAGAAATGATTGAAATCGGTTGTTGGAGTTGCGCAGATAAAGCACGCGCAGTACGGGCTACATGATCAATGTTAAGAAAAGCACCAACGAGAATGGCTGCGGAGGCTGGGGGTTTCCCAAGAGTGCGCGTAAAATTACTAGTCGTTAAGATGATGGGTCGATCCCGGATGCGGGTCGTCATAAAGCTTCTGGGGGAATTCCCAAAATCAAACCCTGCAGGAGGATGCGCCGCACGTTCCCCAGCCAGAAATCCATTCGGATAATGGTAAATCAGTTCACGAGCTTCCTCGACAGTGGGCACAGGAATAATCTTCGAGGCTTCATGCGCTAGAGCCGTTATTATTGTGCTACTTGCCCGAAGGACATCGACAAGAACAACTAGGTGATGTTTTGCAACCGCCTGACTCAGCGCCTCGGGTCCTGAACTGTGTGACACAGAAATATCATCTGGCATGACACGCGTAGCTCCATCAATTCCGTAGGTTTAAACTTTCGGAGTAGCCATTTTCCGGAGTTGACCTCGATAATACACCACCCGGTACACTACTGTAAGATGACTAAGAATTGCCACCAAGACCAGGCCGATATACTGAAGCGGAGGATGCAGAAAAGCAAACAGACTTGTGAGCACCAGGAGGAAAAGTCGTTCCGAGCGGGCGGCTAGCCCAACATCAGTATCGGTGACGCCGGCCGCTTGAGCGCGACTTCTGGTATAACTCACAAGGAGAACACCGGTGATAGTGGCAGTCACCCACCACCAGCTAGGTCCCCACTGGGGAAACGGATTAGGTAACCACAAAAAGGGTAACAATACCACTACATCAGCGATTCGATCTAGCAGAGAATCAAGAAACCCGCCCGCTAATGTGACCCGATTCGTTTGGCGAGCAACTTCCCCATCTACTCCGTCGAAAACTCCAGCAATGAATACTAAGATTCCGTATACCACCATCCAATGATAAAGGGTGAGGAGCAGAGCGGCTAAGCAGGCAAAAAAGAAGGCTAATACACTAACCGCGTTGGGGGAGAGCCGTAGCCGGATGCAACCACGAGCCATTAGACGGACTAAGGGACCGAACACCCGTCGAAGTCGAAATCGTGATGGCATCCTCAATTCACCTCATTCGTCGGCATGTAAAATATTGCCATGGGCATCTAAAAGCGACCTGCTCAGATCAACGTTGGATGGCACGTGTGTATGGGGGAGAGTAATACAGTGGGCCAATTCAGAATTGGCTTGAATACGAGTTGCCGAACCAAGAGTTGTGCCTCCACGGATTAGACAATGATCACCCACTTCAACGTTGGGACCAAGAAGCGTGGGTCCTAAAATTTTGGAGTGTTCACCGAGTGTGAGGGTTGTATCGTGAAGTGGTCCCTCTAAAGAGGAATCTGAAGGAACATAAGTGCCTGGGGGTACAGGGTCAGGGGGCCACGCTCTGGTTAGAAGATGCTGATTCAAATCGAGAAGCTGATGTGGACTGTCAACATCGCACCAGCGTGAGTCGTGGATTGGCACTCCTTGCAAAGGATGTCCAAGGCGGAGCCATTGACGTAGGAGGGTGAACACCGTGGATTGTGTTTCAAGATGATTTTTGATACTGAAAGTGCGAAATTCAGGAGTCCCACGGAGCGCAGGAATTGTGGAGTAATGATTTGACCGAAAGGTAAGCGATTGGACGATTTTGCTAACTTGGTGGGATGAATCTATTTGGAGCTGAGTTCCAGGGAGAGGGGTTTGTGGATCATACAGGATGGTCATCGGTAAATCGGAAGAAGTAAGTAGTTTCAGATTTTGTGGAGAGATATAGAGGTCGGCTGGAACAAGAAGGAATGGTTCATTTGAGTTGATGTAGAGAAGAGCTGTGCGGAATGAAGTGAGAGGTCCTTGTTCCCAATCAGGTATATACACAGATTCTATTGAAGAGGAATCTTGAAGAGCTGTAAGAAATTGTTCAAGTTGGGTGTGAGCGTAACCGACAGTGACGTAGAAGTCAGTGCAGCCTACTTTCGTGAGGTTTGTGAGGAGATGCTCAAGGAGAGGTCGGTTGAGTAGCGGTAGTAGAGGCTTGGGAAGAGTGTCAGTAAGCGGACGGAATCGTGCTCCACGTCCACTGGCTAGAATTATGGCTTGCAATAATCGTGCCTCGAACAGGGTTTTAGGCTAGAATCCCTTCTCTATTAGTGGTGGCAGTTGAAAAATGACTAGGCGCCAAACGATTGATCCACAAAATCCGGATTTTGAGTTAATCCAGGAGGTTGCAGTCCTTATTCGTGAAGGCCATGTCGTTGTAGTTCCTACAGATACGGCATATGGTTTAACAGGTGACCCTGCAGACCCCCAAGTGGTTCGTCGAGTTTTATCAATCAAAGAACGATCTGAGAAGTTGGGCATGCCACTCCTCGCAGCCAGTACTTCTCAGGTTCAAGAGCTTACTACCTTATCCGCTCTTGCGGAAGCTTTTGTTGCTCACTTTTGGCCCGGCGCCGTAACTGTAATTGTACCCACAAGTCAAGGGTTTCCTCCAGGTATTAGTGGTCCGAGTGGCTCACTAGCAATTCGGGTGCCTGATCACCCCATCACATTAGAAGTGATTCAGGCCACGGGATTTCCCATCATTGGGACCAGCGCGAACAAATCGAACATGCCAAGCCCGCGTTCAGCCAACATGGTTGTGGCTCAATTGGGGGACCAAGTGGATTTCATTTTAGATGCTGGACCAACTCATCACTCTGCAGATTCAACCATCGTGACTTTCATGACTGAGCCTCCATCAATTCTACGTGAAGGCGCCATCCCCCAGTCGGATGTTGAAAATTGGCTAAATTCTGTGCTCACAGACTAGCGAAGGTTATGGAGCAAGTGGTTCCTGAAGACTTAAAAACGGAAAGTTTTAACCTGTGAGCTATATGCTATCAGTCAATGACCAATTCAATCTGCTGTTATCGTGCCGCCGTTTTCAAGAGGCCGAAAGCTGTCAAGAGCTCCGCCGCATAATGGAAGATGAACCTGAGTTAGGTGTACTCGAATGGTGTAAGCTAACTGGGATTACGTGTCTGGTAGCTGCGAAACTCGAAGGTGATGCCCACGCGTTCGTTACCCGCCTTGGTCAACTGGTTAAGAAAATGCCGTGGGTCGTGCGGGATTTACTAAAGATTCACCCCATTGATCTTGTGGTTGAAAGTTCCCTTGAAGCAATCCGGAAGGGCAGCAAGGAACTGGCAAAGAAGATGGCACCCACAGCCTCGTTCCGGATTAACCTCAATCGTCGTGATACGAAATTAGATCGTGATACCCTTCTTCATAAAATCGCGATTCAGTTTCCAGGGAAGGTGGATTTGGAAGAATATGATTGGGTGATCATGGTCGAGATTTTAGGACCCATTACCGGGCTTGCGTTATTGCGCGAAGATGAGATTGTAACATTACGTCGGCCTTAGCGTGAAATCGCTTGAAGGGCACATCGATCAAATACGAGTTTTTGGAGTGCCTGGTGTCTCTCCGCAGGTTTTGACATTGGGCAGATAGCAGCTAGTTCAGCATTAGAGATCTGAAAGAGGTTTTGGATTGCTTGGGCTTTTTTAGAGGTCTTTAGGTCCAGTACCTGCACATCATCTGTAGCCTGTGCAATTTCCAGCAGCTTTTGGTATGCAGTCTTAAGTGGAGCAGCTGTTGATGTGACTAATACTCCAGCAAATCGTCGAGTGGATTTTGAGACCCCTAAGAGTTTCAGGGATTGAGAGATTTGACGTTGTGCTGCTGCGAATCTTAAAATCTCTAGTTGTTTGGTGGTGGCTCGGTTGGTCTTTCGACTAAAAGCAGTGAGAGCATGAATTGTTGCGAAGAGGAGATGTTCAGCTCCTGCGATAAAATCAGCATCTGCTAATACAAGAGTTATTTTCTGGTCCTCAATTACTTGTTGAGTGATGGTATTGATTTTGGTTGGCAGTAGCGGTGTGGTTCGAGTGCAGCCAAAAATGCCGACCTGATGGGGTGTGTTGTCGATGTCCACATCGTGTAGAATTAGGGGAGCCATCTAATCATTTCACCTGAATATTATCTTAAAAGGGGAAGGCCCAGAAAAACCAATCTGGAAGGAGGAATGGAAATTGCACCCGAACTACTAAGGCTAGATAGAGTGCACAAATAAGAGCTACTGCAGTTAAGAACATCATTCCATAATCTCGTTTTCGTAATTTGAGTTCATAGAGGCTAGTTCGTTGAGCTGTAGAGCCAAAAGCACGTGACTCAAGGCTTTCAGCAACTTGTAGGGCACGTCGGATTGAACTGACTATGATGGGGATAAGAATTGGGATGTAGTTGCGAACCTTTTGCAGGATATTCCCCCGTTCAAGTTCAAGTCCACGAGACATTTGGGCATCTCGAATGGTTTCCGTTTCAGTTGCAATGGTGGGAACATACCGGACTGCCATGGAGAAGGCAAAAGCAAACTCATAGGGAATTCGCATTTTAATTAGGGCGAGGGCGAAATCGTCAGGATGTACAGTGAGAAAGAAGAGTGAGAACGCTGTCATGAGCACTACTAGCCGAAGCACTGTTGAGATGGCAAAAGAGAAGGAAAGAAAGAAGGAATTGATGATGAGTATAAAGCCGGCAAGATAAGCAAGACCTTGGAGGCTTTTGAACCATTGACGGGTTGATCGGGCTAAGAATATGAAAGGTAGCATAGCCACCCAGATAAGGAGGAGTGGAATGATTTGGAGATAGAGCATCCCGATGATTGAGAAGCTGATTGCCATAAAGAAAGTGGTTCGGGGATCGAGCCCGTGCATGAAGGTGTCCTTTTGTTTGAACCGGAACGCTTCAAAAATTGCTGCCATGCCTCTCTCACCTCCGACTCCTGATTAATTCATTCACAGCCTCTACTGCTGCAGCTATCGTTGCCACGTCAGTTGGAAACTGCGGATAGTATTTTGCCAATTGGTGTGCAAATTGCGTCAGCTGGGGGGGTAACAGACGCGACCGATCTAATATCTGCGGATTACTTAGAATCTGTTGGGGTGACCCATCTGCGATTAACTGACCCTGTGAAAGGATAATTAGCCGATCAACAGCTTTCACGGCAAATTCTACATCATGGGTGACCAATAATAGGATATGAGAAGGCTTACGGAACGAATCGATGAAGCTCAGCAACTTTTCTTTTTGTAAAGCATCCTGTGCTTGCGTTGGTTCATCTAGAATCAGGATGCTGGGATCCACACAGAGTACCGAAGCGAGAGCAAGACGCTTTCGTTCTCCACCACTGAGTAGAAACGGTGATTGATCTTTGTATTTGGCGAGATCAAACAGGTCAAGATACTGAGTCACCCGCTCGGAAATCTCATCTTTCGAAAATTCAAGATTGTGGAGGGCAAAGGCGATTTCAGCTTGTAAAGTATCTGCGAAGAGCTGGTGGTCTGCATTTTGAAATACAAACCCAACTTTCTTGGCTAATTGTGCTGTTGATACTTCACGCGTATCGACTCCGTCTACATAGACCGCGCCTGAGGTGGGTTTTAGGAGGCCATTGATTTGTTTTACGAGCGTCGTTTTCCCTGCGCCGTTTTCTCCCATGATTCCAATTACTTGACCTGGTTCCAACTCGAGATTGATATTTTTCAGAACGGGGGAATTGGATTCGTATTCAAATCCAACATGCTCAAAGAGGATCATCGACCAACCTCCTCAGTAATAGCTAGAACAGCTTCATCAACGGTAAGGGGTGTTAAAGACCGCAGCCGAGAATGTTTGATTTGCTTTAAGAGCTGAATCGTTCCCGGGACTGCCACGCCAATTTGGGAGACTAAAGGATTGTTGAAGACTGCCCCTGGTGATCCTTGGGCGATTAACTTGCCTTTATCGAGGACAACGAGCTCGTGTAAGTGGGGTAAGACCAATTCCAAACGATGTTCGATAAGCAAGACAGTGAGATGCATTTGTTGGTTGAGGCGGGCAATCAGTTGTAAAATCTCAAAGGCGGATAACGGATCAAGATTCGCAGTCGGTTCATCTAAGACCAATATATCGGGTTTCAAAGCTAGCACAGCGGCAATTGCTACGCGTTGTTGTTCACCGCCTGATAACTCATATGGCGCTTTTTCACGAAGCGCTTCAAGATTATGTTGTTTGAGAAGCGTTTCCACGCGTTGACGGATTTCATCTCGAGGAACTCCGAGATTCTCGGGCCCAAAAGCCAACTCGCGTTCCACCGTAGGAGCAACCAATTGATTTTCGGGGTTTTGAAAGACAAGCCCTACTTTTTGTGCAAGCTCATGGGCATGATGTTCTTGGGAATTCAGTCCTTCGACTATCACAGAACCTTCAAGTTCACCAGGATGAAAATGAGGAATCAAGCCATTCAAACAGCGGGCTAGAGTGGTTTTTCCACATCCACTGGGTCCAACGAGTCCGATGAATGTACCTTGAGGGATAGTCAGTGAGATATCTTCGAGTACTTTGGTCTCAGAACCAGAGTAGGTGAAAGAAAGCTGATTAATTTCGATGCTCACATTTCGTCACCCGTCAGCACTTTGATCTGAGACTGGCGGAGATTGGGCACGATGAGCTTTTAGAGTTTTCCGGAGTAATTGGAGTGCTAGACCCAACGCATGATCACTGGTGGCGACTCCATTTGCACCCGCCGCTGAAGGATGCCCACCGCCTGCTCCTCCGATCAATTCACCTAAAGGTTCCATCACATCTCGGGCGAGGTCCAGTCCCCGTTCCTTATTGACAGCAAGCGATGAACGGGCACTTAGGCGAACTTCATCTTTTTTTACAGCGCAGGCGATGGCGATATCAGCTCCCAAGGCAATGAGTGCCCGACAGGCACTAGCTTCGTATGAGCGAATGGTTGTGGCGGCTATGAGTAAATTAAATTCATCGTAGACCGCAACACGTTGGGCCGCTTTCAAACGAGCAACGCGTTCAGATTTGTCTAGTGGTGTTGATAGGAGTTGAAGAACTTGAGTGTAATCTGCCCCGTGATGTAGTAGGGTAAGAAAATGCTCAAAAGTACTTTTTATGGCGATGTGAAAGTGCCGTGAATCATATACAAGCCCACAAGCTAGTTGTGTTGCTACAGCCGGTGGCATTGTATGGGAACTCACCGTCCATAGATCTAAAATTAGCTCTGCTGTTGATCGAATTTGGTCATCAAGGAGCGTGTATTCTGCAAGTTTAGGGAGATCTTTATGTGGTGCATGGTGGTCGATGCAAAATACGGTTGCGGTTTTTGTAGATAGATGTGGTGCAAGTACGCCGATTTGCTCCAAATTATTCAAATCCAGTAAAATAACGGTCGAATGTTTTTCCAAATCTTCTGGAGCAGCAATTTCGATATCGAAGAACGTGGCTAAATTGTTGGCAGACCGATTCAGGCTTTCGGCAAAAATTTGGATATCGATCTTTGCATCAATTTGAAGAAGCTGGACTAGCGCAGCTGCACTTCCTATAGCGTCAGGATCAGCACTCTGGTGGAGAACGAGGGCAACTGAATCTTGTATTTTTTCTAATAGGGTTTGCCAAAATTGGGAAGGATTCAGTTGTTTCAAGGAAGGTCCCGCTGTCTTTGAAATTTATTTAGGCGGCATTATCAACAAGGGCGATTAGCCAGCAGGAGCGGTACCGGGTTGTCCAAGCATTCCTCGGAGGGTTTCTTGGAGGCTATCATACTGTTTGCGTAATTGGGCTTCTTGTTTTTCAAGGGATTTAACTCGAAGCTCCAAAGATTCGATTTGCTCTTTTAGATTCTTATTCGCTTTTGTTTTGGTTGTCTTGAAAAGCATTGGTCCAGAAGCTTGATAGATTACGCTTTTGGCAGTCAACCCCTTGATCTGCTCTTGGGCGTTCTTGGTTTCAGCCAGTTGCTGTTTTACCTGAAGCAGTAGGGCAGTTACGTATTGTAGGCTATCACGTGTTTGTTGGACTCGTACGAGCTGCTGACGAACACGCGGTGGAAGCTCTTCACCCATTTTTCTTCACCGTAAATTGGTGTACACCATCAGCCACCGTGTAGAGACGCATCAGTGTGGTTGCTGCAGCACGAAGCGCATTTACATCTTGGGCAGTGAGGTGAAACACAATTTCATTCTTGTTGGATTTATTGTGAAACTTGACTCTTTTTGAATCTATCGACGAAAATTCTGGTTCGAGCGCGGACAAGATTGCCTGATGATTTTTGGGGGTTTTCGGATGAATTTGGATTGTGAGCGCATACTGCGAAGGATTTACCATCGTTTAGCTTCTCCTATTGGTCGTGTAAGAAAGTGTTTCACCCGCATTGCGGGACCGAGTAGGTGAGATTCGTCTGGTGAAACAAAATCCAGTGCCTTATATTGTGTTAGTGCCACGCGTAACACTGCTGCCTGAGATTCTAAGCCTGAGAGCGCATCTCGTTCAATACAAGGTACATTCAGCGCTTGGGCGAGAAGTTGGGCCTTGGATTGGTCGTTGGGTAAATCAGCGAGAACAAATAGTTTTCTGATTTTTCGTGGCGGATTATTATTTCTCTCTCGAAGAAGTTGAGTGGAGGTAATGATGATTGTGGGTGGATAAAAATTCCAGCCATCTTCAGAGTAATTTAAGAAGCCGATTCGGCCTGGATTTCCATGAAATGCGCCAACAAGGAGGAGGCGTGAAGCTCCGTATTCCTGTGCCGATTCGCAGAACTCAGCAAATCCCTGCTTTCCTCGAGTAAGACGCACTGAACTAGGAATAACATGGCTGAGTTCCTTGATGAAACTCCGAATCCGTTGGGTCGGTTTTCGAGTAGTACCGATGGCAATCACGATGATCGCCGGCTGACCGAGCGTTCACGGAAGGAGCGAAGAACTTTCTGTGCATCTGTGGTGGGCATGTATGCTCCACCTGTAAAGATGTGTCCACATTTTCGACAGCTCCAAATACCTGTAGAGACTCGGCGAACCGCCTTGGTTTGACAGTTGGGACATTTGTGTTTTATCTTCATGTTTGATTCGATTTTTGCTACCCGCTGCCGGAGGGTTACTCCGTAGCGAGCACCGAATCGACCTGCTGTTCCAGCTTTCTTCGTACGACCCATGTGAATATTCACCTTTTGGGAAGCTGTTTACGCATCTTTTTAACGATTTTGCTCGCTCGTTCTACGCAGTCGGTGGCTTCTTGAATAGAGAATGGAACGGTTCCCCACTTTTGCATTGAGGAGATTGCATCATCGCCATCAATAGAAATTGATAGCCGTCCATCCAAAACCCGTTCTTCTTCATGATTTGGATCAGCTATGATGTGATTACCAATTTTTGCAAAAGTGATTGTTAGTGGTGGCGGTCCTACTTTGAGATTTGTGGTCTCTTCTTGAATCTCGGGTTCACCATTTTCAGTGAGTTTAACCGTTGGCATTTTAGTGTCGAGTAAAGCTGCCACGGCAGCAAGAGTAGCCACGTCAATGAGATTGCCATGATCTGCAAGTACATACAAATCCACCAAGACCATATAGACTGCATCACCAGATTGAATGCACAAATCTTGGCGGTTGATTGCACTAGAATGACGAATGCCTCGATCTACAACCCGAGCTAATTCAATGGACTGCTCATCCGGAGGTCCCAATTCAAAGGTTGGGGACGCGATTGGAGACAGCTCTGACGATGTAATGACTACTCCTTCATCGGGAGTATCGGGAAATGGTTTTCCAACCTGTATTTTTACACCTGCCAGTACGCGGCTCTCTCCTAGCCAAGCTTCAGCGGATCCCTCGGCTTTTGTGATAATGTTCTGTGTTATTTTGATGGGACGAATATCATCGAATCCTCGACCATCAATGCGTTTTCCTTCTCGGAGAAGGTTAAGAATCTGTTCTCGTTCGATATCAGTAACAATATCCATTTTTACTCACTCCTTTGCTTCTTGGTCTTCGTCCTTAGATTTGGAGCGTTTACTCTTTTTCGTGGTCTTAGGCTTTGTCTCGGTTTTTTCAGTTTTAGTGCGTTTGGCTCTCTTTTTGGTAGGCTTCGGTTTTTCTTCGGGTTCCTTTTCTTTAGGTGCCTCTTCGTCTTCATCTCCAATTGTTTCCCGAATTTTCGCATATTTATCTAGAAGGACTGCCCGTTGCATATCTTGTATTTGTGCAATTCCCTCTTCCGCCATTCGAAGCGCTTCAGCGAATTCTTTGGATGTAAGTTTTCCGTCCATTTGCAAGAGAGTAACATCACCCCGATCGGGAGCCATTACCAAAGGCACATCAGCGTCCCCGATTTTATCTTCGATATCGTTCAGGTCTACTACCACCTTGCCATCAATTTTCCCAGCGGCGCAACCAGCGACCAAGCCTCGCATGGGTATTCCTGCATCGGCAAGGGCTAGTGAGGCAACAGTGGCACTTGCACACCGTGAACCGCCATCTGCTTCTAAGACCATGATGAAGACATCAATCACAGCGCGAGGATACATCTTCAGGAACAACATAGGTTCAAGGGCTTGACGAAGAACCATAGAGATTTCATGTTCTCGACGACTGGGAGCAGGACGTTTTCGATCAGAAACCGAAAAGGTTGCCATCCGATAAATCACTCGGAGGAGAGCTCGATCGGATTGAGCAAGATGTCGTGGATGCAGTTCGCGAGGGCCGTATACTGCAGCAACGATTTTGTTTCGGCCATGTTCAATGTAAGCAGATCCATCAGCGCGACTAAGATATCCTACTTCTAATCGGATTGGTCGGAGCTCGTTGAACTTGCGACCATCAGTCCGTAGCCCCTTAGCGTCTATCAATGGTTGTTCTGCTTCCGCTTTTTTATCACTCATTTTTCTCACCGTTTAATTCAGCAAGCTTCTCATTTATGAAGTCACGAATGCGATCAGTGAGCCCACTGGTGTGAGCTTCGCGTTCGATTTGATGAATCGCCTCAATAGCGATTGACATCCGGTTTGGGTTCCCTTTTAGCCAGACAATCCCGTTTTGCCCTACAACGATATCGACTTGAAGGTCTGATTTTAGCATATTAATCATGGATCCCTTACGCCCTATCAGCCGTGGAACCCGCGTTGGGATAATATGCATCAGAATACCCCCTCGGACTTTTCCTAGCCCACGACCAAGTGTGGTTATCAGGGGATCTCGTGTTCGATCTGCAGCAATGATTTCTGCTACGACAGTTTCTCCAATATCGTAATATTTCCGAAGATTTTCTTTTGCGTGAACTGCATCACGTCGGGATAGTGCGTGCATCACTGGAAGCATGGCAGGATAGGGGCTATGGAAGTCGATAAGCCAGCCATTCAGGGTTACTTCCACAATCGTTCCAATTATGATGTCACGAACCTTGGGTATGTATTGCCCTTTCAAGGGAACAACATATACCGTTTTACCTTTCATCTTCGCCACACCAATAACAGAGGCAAAGACTTTCTCTTGTTCCTTGAAAGCTCCCTCCCCGTTGCGAAAATCGCCTTCAGCAAGGAGCTGCCCAGGAACGACAATATCTTGTTGTTCAAAGTGGATTGACACGTTCGGTAAAGCCTCCTATAGTGTTTCCTTTTTTAGTATCTTGATTTCAGCACGACCACGCGTAAGATTGTTGAGTGCATCAATGAGGTCTCCACGGAGTCCAGCAGGGACTTCAACAATTGCGATCCAAGACCCGTCCTTTTGCCACTCATCCTTTGCGATATGAGCTTGACGCTCTACGATGCCATAGGCTTTGGGGGCAAAGTCGGGCGGAATCTTTACAGCAATTTGTTGAACTTCCATTCGAATTGGAATAATGGGTTGTAATGCCTTGACAACATCGCGAGCTTGTTCTTCAGCTGTCTGAGTAGAATCAATTACTACACTAGCCTCATCCATAGCTGATTCGATTCGCGCAGGTGGATGGGGTAAACCGGTCTTAGGATTAATTGAGTTCCGCACAATGATGTCAATTACTTGACGTCGCCGTTTCTCAACCATCTCGCGGCGTTGTTCAGTTGTGAGCTGGAGTGAGCCTTTTTCAAGAATGATTCGGGCTATTTCACGTTCGTCAGTGGTTCCGAACGCCTCTTCTAATGATTCTGTAGGGGCCTTTTTGCTTCGAAGTGCGTCTTCGAAAATGGTATCACCACGGAGAATTTCACGAAATTCGACTGCCTCTCCTTGTTTAAAACTCCAGGCTAGTTTCGGATCAACGATTATCTCGAAGCGATGCCCATGTGAATCTAATCGTGCCAACGCCGCATCGCCTAAATCAACCCGTTTATCGCCACGAATTCCACCCATTCCAGACATCATAAAAACCTCATTGTTCTTTAAACCGAATCCAGCAGTTGTTGTACTTCCTCTATTTCTAATTTGACGAATCTTTTTTCAGCGGTCGTTACTTTTGCTGCCACAAGTCCTTCGGGTTGTAAAGGAGAGGAAGCCGTTTCCTTAAGGATTCGAACTGCCAACTGGAGAGCAGCATCTGTTGTGAGGTTAGGAGAATACACTTGTTCAAGTTTAGCGTTCATTTGATCGGCGTCCATCCCAACCGCCTGAGCTTTATAGCTCCAAAAGGCCCCGATGGGTGTGTTTAGGTAGAGTTGGGGAGTAGTATCAACGCCAATAAAGAGCATCGAAACGCCATATGGTCGCGTTCCACCCTGTTGGGTGTAAGATTGAATGTGATCACTGAGTTTCTTACTAAGCGTTTTCACGTGGATGGGTTCATCGAAGGTTAATCGGTTGATTTGAGCAAGCTCACGAGCATACCGAACAAGTGTTCGCGCATCGCCTGATAATCCTGCAATGGCGGTGCCAATTGATTCATCGATCATGTAGATTTTATCATTATGGTGTGGTTCTTGAAGCGGATGCTTTCTGAGTAGAGCAGTTAAAATCGCGCCATCAGTGCTGCGAATCCCCAAAATCGGCGTACCCTTTCGAACCGCCTCAAAGGCGTATTCAACCTGAAATAGGCGTCCCTCTGGACTAAATGTAGTCAGGGCAATATCATAGCTTTGGGTGTTACCGAACAATGAGGGGTCCTCCATAAACGCCTAATAAGAAGGGAGTTGTTTGAAAGCCCTCTTACTTTTCGTTGGTCTTGCAGGTTTGCCGATTAGTAGCAACGCCTTTAAAATCTTGTTATTAGTTGTATCAAGTTTCTGGAAGGGAGATGCTATAGTTAATCTTGAGCAGTGTGAAGATAGTATATGATGCCGATACAAAGGAGCCCAGTTAATAGAGCATGCAACCAGCTGAAGCCAACAAAGGCAATCACAACTACAATGATAAGAAAGATGATGAGTTCAAACCATCCGGCCGTTTCACCATAAAATTCGCGTAGATTGCCGAACAGAATGACCAGCCCAAGAAAAATGAGAACAAGGAGTAAAATAGCAATCACTCCAGTGCCAACGGGACCAAGCAGGTCTAGAAATGGTCCAAAGGGACCCCAGCGGGTAATCATTAAGAAAATGAGAAGACTGAAGATAATAATAGCTACAGCACTAATTATCATACTGCGACGCATATATTGGCGATCTCGATCTTTATCTTTGGACATCCCTGGGAGCAACCTCGCTCAGGCGGCTTAGATGCGAAGACTCAAAAGGTGAGAGGCTTTTAAGTCTTTGGCTGGGGGTTCACCAATGATTACACCCCGGATTGCGCGAATCCAGTTCACCACACTACAAAGACGGCAGCTCTATGGCATTCGCCGCCGGGCTTTCCCCAAAGAAGGATGTGCTCTACTTCTTGGAACCTATACTGACAATGGCTTAACCGCCAAGGTTGTTCGGGTTGCCGAAACAAAAAATATCGCACAGTCGATGGCTGCATTTGAAATCGACCCTGAACACCAATTCTCCATCCTCTCGGCTGCAGCGGAGGAAGGACTCGAACAAGTGGGTATATATCATTCCCATCCCGCACCCCCTGAACCCTCCGCTAGCGACTTGGAATTCATGCAATATAACCCGTGTGTTTGGGTCATAGATGGATTGAAAAAACTGAGGTTTCGAATGAAAGCATATCAGTTATGGGAAGGATTCCTGATATCTGTCGAGATTAATACTATGCCTGTATAAAACGAAAAGGCGGGGGCTCTCGGCTCGTCGCGAGATCGTCATAGCACAAGGCTCAGTTTGGAGCGGCGGGGCTTCACTGAACCCCGGAAAGGTGTCGGCAGGGCGCGTTTTATCTGTTTTGGCTGGAAACCTGAAGCTCAATAAAATTCTCAGTATACGAATTAGTTCTTGTGCTAGCGATGTTTTCGGGCTCTGATGACTTTGCCTGTTTCGAGTTCAGGCAGATGCGAAACTGCTTTTCGGATGGTACCACTGACAGCTACAACATGAATTAGTAATGGTTTGGAATTGACGTGGGTAAGCGTTGCAAGAGCGGCTCGGAGGGGTCGAACTTGTGTGTGTTGGCAACGGAGGATTGCACTGGTTTCGTCAGGATGATATGAGGTTAACCAAAATCCAATCAGACTTACTCCCAACTCCCCGTATAACTGGGTTAACTGCTGCCAAATCGCATTTCGAAAGTCTGCTTCTGAGGGGAGGTTCTCTGAGGAATAAATCCGGAGAGCCAAATACCTTTGACGCGGTTGCACGATTATTGGTCCCTCCCCGACTTTGTATCCCGAGAAATGCCAAGCGAATCTACAAGAGTTGATGGCATTTCATGTATGGCATTCTTAGCGGTTTTTTCAGAAACAGATGCCAAATAACCGAGTGCTTCCAGTTCTTTAGGAGCACGAAGTTCGTAGAGAGAACTAGCTCCAGAAGTAAGAACCAAAGGGCAGTTCGCCCGTTCTAAATAATCAATGGCCGTATTCATAACGCGCATTAACCTAGACCGAATGGAGCCGGTTAGTGTCAGAAGATTGTGAAGACACAATTCCACAGGTTTGTTGTGATTCGCCATTATTCGTGCGACTTTGGAATCAACTGTCATGTAATCCTCAACATCATTCAGCATTACCATGTGAATAGTGGGAATTTCAGCCGCAACATGCCAAATTGGCTTAGAGCGCCCACGAATGACAAGAAGGTCAGTCTCTTGTGCGTGTTTCTTTGCCCGCATCCGAAGACGGGCTGCACTCCGAGGAGCAAGGGTTATTCGATGGAGAACCTCAAATGGAGAAGCGTTCTCTTCAAACCTGCCTCTCGTTGGAGATTCAACGGCGATTCCTCTAAATCCTAATTTCATAGCCATTTCTTTGATACGCCTGAACTCCTCTTCGTTTTTGTTTGGGTTGAAACGAATGTGGAGATCATATGTACGCATTCTCTTCCAATCCTAGATGAGGTTAAACCGCCGACACAGATTTTCAAATGTTTTTTGAGAGAGTTTCCGTCCGGAAAACCGAACAACCAAGCGAATTGAGTCACCACGATTTATTAATCGAACGCGTCCTTGATAAGCCTCCTGTTTATTAAGCCGGAGAAACAGTTGGCCTTTCTGGTTTATCCGCGAGGCTAAGGTAGCTTCTATTTCCCTGCAGTCCTCAGAAGGCAGTTGCTGTCCAATTGCCGTAAGTGTTTGTTCAATGAGTAGCGGCTCTGTGAGTTGAGTAACGATACGAATAATCGGATTGTGATAATGGCCCCGGAGGGTTGTGATGTTAAATTCAAGCGTGTTGCGCACATCGCCAGGAAAAAGGTTCTCTATGGCTTGTCGAACTTTAGCTTCATCTTCTGTTGCATGAACAGAAGCTTGCATTTCCAGACGAACCGGTCCGCTTTCAGATGCGGCCACGGATTACCCACACTCCAACCTGTGGTTGTTATTTTCCACGCCGGCCATATTTGCCAATACTGGGACGGAGTTTCTCTGCTCCAGTGCCACGATGACGGAGTCCGCGAGAGGTTTTTCCTGCAGGCGTAAGACCCCGAAACACTCTGCCTTTGTGGGTAGGATCACAAACCCAGTTAATTCGCGAATCTGCTTGAATTGCAGGATGGGTAGGGTCTACAAGAACAATTTCGTACCAGAGGTTCTTACCATCTTCGGCGATGTAATATGAACCTAAAATACGCATGTTTGGATATTTACGAGCAGTTCGTTCCTCGGCAATCCATTGACGACTACGACTGGGAGTGATTTTCACCGTTCCCATTTTCTTGGGCTTACGCCCCATTATTGGCCTTTGTTTCCGTCGAGAGCCGCGAGGAATACGTTGGCGTACGACAATGAAGCCCTGTTTGGCACGATACCCGATTTGTCGGGCTCGATCAAGGCGCGTTGGTCTGTCAATGCGAGTCGTTGCCGCTTCTTTCCGCCACTCAATTAACCGGGAACGGATAAGGGCTTTGAAATCTTTATCGTGGCTGGCATATAACTCGCTGATATGCTTGTACATTGATGTAGACGCCTCCGCGTAATAAGGGATAGCGAACCGCCATTGCCTATAAAATTGTTATGCTACTACTTCAGTAACGACATCAGTTTCTTGGCGATTATCATTGAATTTGCTCGTGACGCCTCCATGGTTTGAGCACCAATATGGGGAGTGGATACTACATTTGGCAGTGCAACGAGTTTTTCTAACAGGTCATTCCCGAATGGTGGTTCATAGGTGAACACATCAATGCCTGCTCCGCCCAAATGACCTGCAACCAAACTTTGGTAAAGGGCTTCTTCGTCAACAATTCCCCCACGAGCGGTGTTAATTAATATCGCCCCTTGAGGCAATGCTTCCAGCTCCTTCTTTCCAATTAGTCCCCGAGTTTTGGGGGTAAGTGGGACATGTACGGTGAGTACATCAGAAACTGAAAGCAACTCTTCAACTGGAACATAGTGGACTCCCAGTTGTTTCATTACTTCGATTCGTTGAGAAACTAAATCAAAGCCATATACCTCCATTCCAAAAGCCAACGCCCGTTTGGCTACTTCTTCACCGATGAGGCCAAATCCCCAAATACCAATTCGTCGTCCACGCATTTCGCCACCTTTACTTTGCTTCTTCAACCACTCACCACGTCGAATACCTGAATCACCAAAGGCAATCTTTCGCAGTACATTAAGTGCTAAGGCGAATACTAGCTCAGCAACACTAACCGAAGGACCTTCCGGCGAATTGATGACATGGATGCCTTTCTCCTGTGCCGCTTCACGATCAACATTATCTAATCCCACCCCTGCACGTGCGATTACCTTCAAGGATGTCCCAGCAGCAATTACTTCTTTGGTGACTTTGGTTCGACTCCGCACCACAAGCCCAGCATAATCACTAATTGATTTCAGCAGTTCCTCAGGAGTAATTTCTGTTTTCAAGTCAAGGTTAAAACCAGCATCCTGTAACTGCTTGACTGCATCGTTATGTATTGGATCAGCAACTAAGATACGACCTGTTGTCAATTTTCTCACCTACTTTGTGTATCCCACACTACTTTTTCCATAGGATGAAAGTATTGTTATCTGCGAATGCATCAATCGCTGTGATTTATTTGTTATCGTTATTATTAGAGCATGGAGGTAACCTGTCTTGTTGGTAGGAATTGTGGGTAAACCATCATCCGGAAAAAGCACATTCTTAAACGCAGCGTGTCGAACCGCAGCGAAAGTTGGAGCGTATCCCTTCACTACCATTGAACCCAATCCTGGCACGGCCTATGTGCGCGTAGATTGTTTATGTCAAGAATTCGAAGTCACGTGTAATCCAAAGAATTCCGTATGCCGAGATGGTGTGAGGTTAATCCCTGTTGATATGCTAGATGTGGCTGGACTCGTTCCGGATGCTCATCTTGGGAGGGGGCGAGGAAATGAGTTTTTAAATGAGCTGAGCCGTGCAGACGCCTTCATTCATGTTGTTGATACTTCGGGATCACTGGATGCCGAGGGACGTGATGTGGAACCCGGTAGTTGGGATCCCCAAGAAGATGTTGCGTTTCTAGAACGAGAAATCAACATGTGGCTCGTGCAAATCTTACAACGAGACTGGCGACGACTTTCACGAAGAGCTGAAACTGAGAAATTAAAAATCAGCAGCCTCCTAGGAGAGAAACTTTCTGGATTACAAATCACTGAATTAGCCATCAAAGCCGCAATCAAGGATTCAGACCTATCTACCGCCAATCCAACCTCATGGTCGGAGAGTGATTTGGAGCGATTTGTACAGTTCCTTCGGCGTCGAGCAAAACCGATGATTATTGCCGCCAATAAGATAGATCGTGAGCACGCAGCCAAATATTTGGAAACCTTGCAGCAGAACACCGATGAGATTGTCATTCCATGTAGTGCAGAAGCTGAGTTTGTGCTCCGAAGTCTGAGTGAAAAAGGCATCATCGCTTACCAACCTGGTGCACCAAGATTCGATATCATCACACCTGGCGTCTTAGGGGAGAAAGAACAATCCCAGCTACACCGGTTACAAGTAGAAATTTTAGATAAGTATGGATCAACTGGTGTACAACAGGTACTGAATACCGTTGTATTCGATGTCTTAGAGCTCATTCCTGTATATCCCGTTGAGGACGCGGGAAAACTCGCAGACCATGATGGAAACGTGCTTCCTGATGTTTACTTAGTTCCAAAGGGTACTACCGCTCGACAGCTGGCCTATAGGATTCATACCGAGTTAGGCGATACCTTTATCCATGCTATCGATGCGCGAACCAAAAAACGATTAGCGGAAACCTATGAATTACAACGTGATGATGTGATCCGGATTGTTGCTGCAGGGGCCACCCATTAGTTATGAGCTTTCCCGTTCGTAATGGCCCCAAGATTTCTTCGTTCCGAAACTGCGAAGACCTTGATTCTGTAATTGTTTCCGGAGTTCTTCAGCATGATTTGAATTGATTTCTCCCCGTTTCTCTAAGAAAGAGATAATTTCTAATGCTTCATCATCTGTCGCACAACGCCTAAGAAAATCAATAACATCCGGAGAATAACCTGAAAAGCGGTCCTCACCGCCTCGAACGGGCTGACGAGTGCGGTCAGTTTCTTCCCATCGCACACCATCAATTTGAACTTCAGCTTCTGATGTCTTCATCTCATTGGCTAGGTTTGGAAGATGCTCGAGAATTCGTTCGGTCAAATCCTCGCATTCAGAATCAGTTGCACCCTTCACCTCTTTTTCTAGCTTGAGTGGAATCTCTGAAGTTTCTTTTTTGGATGGTTTTCGTTTTGATCCCATTTGATTAGCCCCAGCTAGCTTCTGTAAGTTTACTGTTCAAGTTTGGCAAACCGTTGCAATAAAAGTTTACGATTGACACCTACATCAATTCGGTTCCATGCAAAGGTAGCATCAGGGGGATAATCCGCAGTTGCAAGGGTTTCTAGATTCAATCCCAGCTGCTTGGCTGCTTGGAACCATGTTCCAGCTGTGGTTTTTCCTTTCAGTGCTACGTCTAAGAGTAGCCTTGCTAAATCACTTGATCCTCTTGAAAGAACTGCCTGTATAACGCTCCACCGCGGATTTGGCAGATCTAATTGAATTCGTCCATATCGACGCAGATTTCTAAGAAGATTAAGGCGCCTCTTCAGCGTTTTGAGTGGAGTAAGACCTATCCACTGGTAAGGTGTGTGGGGTTTGGGAATGAACGGTGCAACGCTAACATGAATTCGGTGCTTTTTGTCAGTCAGCATTAGAAGCCGTTTACAAAAGTCATGAATTGCTTGGATATCATTATCGGACTCAGTGGGTAGCCCAATCATGAAGTAGAGTTTGAATTGGGAAAAGCCTACTTCAATGGCGGATTGGAACGTCTGTAAAAAAGTGTCATCTGAAATGGACTTACCAATAAGAGTTCGAAGTCGCTTAGAACCCGCTTCAGGAGCAAAGGTGAGAGTGCGTTGTCCTCCCTGAAAAATAAGAGGTAAAATGTCAGGGTCTTTCAGATCAGCCCGCAAAGAGGGAACCGAAAGCTGATGTCCATCGCTAATGATATTGGTCAATAGAGGAAGCAACTCGGAATGATCAGTAAAACCGGAAGCTAAGAGCGCAATCTTATCCACCTGTGAACACCGAGTGCCCTCATTGATTATTTCTTTGAGGATGCCCACTGAACGCTCTCGGCGTCGAACACAGTGGTATGTTGTCATGCAGAAATTACACCGCCGATCACACCCTCTAGAAATCTCTACCAACAAGCTTTGACCAAATGTGGGCTCAAGTTCCGAAGGATAAGGTGCTTCAGGAAGAATCTGGCAAGTCGGATGAAAAGCGGAATCTAAATCGGAAACAAAGGCTCGTGAACCATGATTCCTTTCAGCAACCAAGAAATGATTACCTAACTTCTCGTTTAATTCCGTCCGGCTTTTGGCTACAAGCAGAGCCTCAAGCAATTGTGAAAAGACTGGTTCAATGTCTCCGATTTGAACAACATCAATGAAGGGTAGAAGAGGAAAGGGGTTTGATGTCGCACAAGGTCCCCCCACAATAATCCTTGGTTGTTGCCGATTAATGGCTAGGGGTGGAATGTCAGAGCGGATTAGCATTTCAACAACATGGACATAATCAGTTTCAAACTGAAGCGAAAAAGCAATGATATCAAATTTAGAAAGCGGTTGCCCAGATTCTAACGATCGAGGCACCTCACCAGGAACATAAAAAACGCGTTCACAAGCCACCTCAGGACGTGAGTTGAATAGGGCGTATAGCATATGGGTCGCAAGACTGGTCATGCCAACACGATAAGCATTTGGATAACACAACGCGATACGAAGTTGAACTTTGCGCCAGTCCTTTTGGATCACATTGCGTTCCCGAAATTGTGTGGACATCAGAATCACGGACTTAATAGTCAGCATGAAACAGGTGGAAAGGAGTTATTCTCCTGCATAGCCCATTATCCGCGTTACAAAAGCTTTCTGACTAACTAAGAGTAAGTAGAACAGGACCCATTCATGGATCTAGTTCGAAGTAAAGAAACGAATGAGGAAGTCTAATCACTGGAGAGTTGAACAAGGGAATGAAGGGAAGGAGATTCCACTGCAATACGACCTTTCATGGCTTCGAGTTCAGCAAGAAAGGTTCTGAGAGCCTTCGCCCGTTTGAAGACCCTGACAATGCCTAACTCGGTAATGCGGAGAACCGCGACGCGATTCATGACTTCAACATAGATGCCGCCGAGATACAAATCGTGTTTTAAGAAAATTCGGCGCCCTGATTCATTCTCTACGTTTCGAGCTTTCCAAAAACCCTGCCGCTGGAGTGTTCGAGCAAACATACTAGCCAGACCCTCGCTAGTACGCGCTTCTATCGCTAATAAGCCTTACCGGTTCGCTTTTGTAGAAAACCGTTTTAAGTCGGTTCAATTTTCGAAGTTAAATTCAAGCTTAACCCCAGCTTTCAAACCCCTTACTTAAGCAGGATTACTGAAACTAAGCTTGTATAAAAACCTGCTAATATCTCCATAACATGCGCGCGCTTAAAGGAGGTAATATCACCTTAAATGTACTGCAAAGAAACCCATTAGGTAAAAATCAGGAGAGGCTAGCTCGCAGCAGCGGCGGGTGGAGCGAGAAGCTTACTTTTCCGAATCTCGCTCTTCCGTAACGGGAAGATGGTTTTAGCTTTATTATAGATGTCGCTGCCGATTTTGCCGAGAACACATTCCTGAATGAAGGCATCGAAGTTGAGTTGCTTGGCACGTTTAGTGATGATTTTTTGCATGACTTCACGAATCGCTGATTGTTGGGTGGTTTTGGCTCGTCGCATCGGGAAGGCGATGGCGTAGACACGAATTTCATAGCCATCTTTGGTCTTTACGTCGAAGATGCCATCGATTCGACTACTTCCTCGGCGAACTAGACTTCGAAGATAATCCCGTGTAAAATCATGACCAGCAAAGTAGGTGTAGGCTTTGTCACCTTTTACTTCATTGATTTGAAAATACAGCTTGATGTGAATCTGATTAAAATCTCCTGAAATGGCATAGAGCGTGGTTTCGACCCTTCGCCCAACCAAAACCTTCGCATTGGCAGCAGGAGTTTCTCCGATTTCCACGTTTCCGAAGGATGAGGGGGCTACCATCATGTACCAGCGTTTTTCACGCCATTTGTCACGAACTCGGGATTGTCGGCTCATAATTAGTTACCTTTCAAAGTCTAGTCTTTTTTGGGAAGTGTGAAGGGCAAAACCTTGCCGCGGCTATTTAATTGTTTCCTCATTCGCATTCTCATCAGGTTGAACACTGAGCTCTTTCATTCGACCCAATTGTTTTCGGAGAATCCTTTCGATAATTTTTAGAAACTGCTCTTCTTGACCGCGCGGAATGGTAGCACCAGCGGCGATGTTGTGACCACCTCCCTCTGAGCCACTACCGATTTCCTCTGTTGCCTGTTTCATGGCTTGGCCAAGATCAGCTCCTGCTTCAACGATTCGGCGTGTCGTTCGTCCTGATACTTTAACTCGGCCATCTCGGGAATACACAAAGGCGATGACTGGTTTGGACCAGTCAAGAATTCGCGAGTTTAGAGCCATGCCTGCGATGGATCCGACAATTGTATCTGGAACACGATTTTTGGCATGGAATGTCTGTATCAGTTGCATCTTCGTTACAGCGTCAGCATCATCTGTTAGCCATTGGAGGCCTAAAGCCAGTTGTTCGCGGTATTCTTTCAGAATAGTTTCAGCTTTCCGGAGGAGGTCTTGTCTGTCACCCATACAGATTGCGACGCCGATTCCTCCTTGATTAGACCGCCCTGTTGCGTTGAGTAGTGTGGAGAACATCCGAGCGTCTCGGAGATAGCTCCCTTTTTCTTCACGGGTAAGAGTAAAGACAACACCGATAAGCGATTGGGCTTCTCGTGGAGGGATATTCTGTTTGAGCATATAAGTGACAAGTTCAGAGTTGAGTTTACGTTTTTCTTCCTTTGAGAGAGATGCTATAGTTCGCCATTCATCACCATCTCGCAGGTCAATATCGAGGTCAGCAAGGAAATTCAAGGCCCCTTCAGGGTCGTTACTAATTCCAGGAATATAGGGATCACTACTATATTGGAGGGCAACATGAATAGGACGAGTTTCGCGTCCGAAAATACGCATATCAATGGAGCGGTCGATGACACCGCTAGCAATAGCATCTTCGACAATAATTTCGCGATTCAGACCTACGAAATCATGCTGTTTTCCTCTATCTTGAATATCGCCTAGCGCCCCAACGACTGCTAATCCAGCTAAATCTTCATTTGAGTTGCCAAGATGTCGGGCAACAAGATAAGCGACACCTGCGCCTGATATCTCATAGGTTGCATCAAAACCTGACTCGTGTGGGTTGACTTGCCGGATATTGGATGCAGGTTTCTTTTTGTGTGGAGGATGATGATCTAAGATTAGTATCTCTGCATCATTCAATTCTTTCTCTATTAGCGGCAGTTGTCCACTACCTAAATCACAGAAAATGAGTCGTTTAGAACCATTAGTACGTAATTCAGACAAAAAGAGTTGGTCAAGCTGGCGAGTGATTCGAAGCTGAAATGATGCATTTCGACGATGTAGAGCTGAGGCGATGATGCCAGCAGCGGAAATACCATCAGCATCAAGGTGTGATGTGATAAAAACAGGTTCGTTTGCTTCAATCCAGTCATTGATTCGACCGGCTGCCGAATCTGCAACTTCTAAAAGGCGGTCTAAATCTTTTGTCAAGGAAATCAGCCAACAATCCTCTACGCCTAGCGAATGAGGAGCGCGGCTTGCTCTGGTGTGTATTTCCAGTCTTGAGGGAGAACACCTCGTCGACGGTAATATTTCACTAGGCGTCGAATTTTACTCTCAATTAGCCGAAGCCCGTATCGAGAGTGTAGGTCCTTTTTCGACTCTTCAAGGTGTCGTCGAAGGGTAACGGCCCGATTAATGAGGTGGAAGAGATCTTCAGGAACCCGAAGTGCTTGCTCATTCTCGTTGAGAATCTGTGTGATGGTTTTTCCGGTAATAGCCTTAGTGAGTGGAATACCATATTGATCCCGTAGTTTAAGCCCAATCATGGATGGTTGATGACCTTCCTTTGCTAATTTCACAACTAGCTCTTCAACCTCCTCTGGTGTCCGTTGACACCAATCAGGGGTTTCCAGCCGGATTGGGCGTTTGGAATGAGACCTGCCCTTTCGGGGTGAATGCATTCGAGCCATTCAATACACCAATTTGATGAGTAACCTGCATGAACAGGAGCTTTAGGTGCAGAGCACCGGAGAGCAGGAATAGACAACGCTATTTAATTGTATCCGTCCCCCGATTCCTTTAGAGTTCATTTGAACTCCTTCTCGGTTCCTGCATCATTGATGGCACTGCCAGACGGCTGTAACCTTCCATCTCAAAACAGGCATTTATCGTCTCCGTGGGACTCACGGCGACTAATTCTAAATTAAAACTTGCATTTAGATCACGATCAATTTCTAATCCGCAGTTTTTGCATTGATAAATTCTTGTTGACAAAGAGAGTTTATTCTTAATCAAGCCACACCGTGAACATCTTTTGGATGATGGATAAAACCTAGGTGCTAACTTGAGTTTTGATCCATACCATTTTGTTTTATACTCCAATTGACGACGAATCTCGGAGAATCCTGCATCAGAGATTGATTTCGATAGACGACGATTCTTACGCATGCCTTCCACATTAAGATCCTCAATAACTACAATTGACTTGGTTTTCGCCAATTTAGTCGTTACTTTGTGAATTGCATCCTTTCGAATCCGTGTGATTCGTGAATAGGTTTTCCTTAATCTGTGAAGAGTCTTTTCCCAATTTTTACTCCCATGCTTTCTTCTAGCTAACTCCTTTTGATTTCGTTTTATTTTTCTCTCAAATCGATTCAGAGCTTTTGGATTTTCAACAACAGTTCTATCAGAAATTGTAACCAATGAACAAACTCCAACATCTATACCAACAACGGGACCGAAATTTTGTTTTACAAGTATATCTTCCTGCACCTGAAGTGATACAAACCAGCGACCCGCTTTTTCTGAAATAGTTGCTGAGAGAATATGAATACATTGCGATTCAGGGGGTAGGTATCCAGATTCCTTTAGCCGAAGCCTCCCAAGTCGAGGTAATTGAATTGAATCTTGAAAAACTCGAATCACCCCTGTTAATCTAAAAGAGCCGATGCCCCGTTTTCTCGATTTAAATTTTGGAAACCCAGGCTTCTCATCCCTTTGAATGCGTTGAAAAAATTGCATAAATGCTTTGTCAAGATTTCGTAGCGCTTCTTGGGGAGCGCATTTTGAAACCTCATACATCCACTTGTAATGTGTTTTCTTGAGTTGATTCAACTCTTTGTGAAGATCAATCGCACTAATCTGAGAACCGGTTTCTTTGTATTCAGTAATTTTTCTAAGTAATCCCCAATTATATGCAAACCGAGCACAACCTGCATGTCTTCTGCATAACTCTTTTTGCCTTTCATTCAGCTTTAACTCAGTCTTATACCCCTTATGAATATTCATTTCAACATTATTTGTTTCACTAAAATGGCTTTAAAAGTACACGAAGAAAATCCCTGTTATGTGGTCTGTGGACCATACTTCAGGTACCATTGGACAAACTTGGCTAAGGATTTGGCTCGATGAGAAATACGGTTTTTCATGTCATCAGGCATCTCGGCATAAGTGGAGCCATCCCCTTCATCGGGAACAAAAATCGGATCAAATCCCCATTCGGTTCCACGAAGTCTATGGGAAATGGTACCTCGAGTTTCTCCTTCGAATAGCTGGATTTCACGATTAGGTTCTCCATAAGCAATCACGCTGCGAAAAGCAGCGACCCGGTTCTTCTCTCTCTCCATGAGTTTTAGAAGTCCTGGATTACCGAGTGTTTTCAAAACATAGGACGAGTAGGGTCCCGGAAAGCCATTGAACCGATTAATGAACATACCAGCATCTTCGACAAACAGAGGCTGTTGAACTTGTTTGAGGACTTCTTGGCAACTGTGGTAGGCAATGTCGTGCAAAGAGCTGGATTGGATTTCGGTTGGACGCTCATGAAACTGTTTAATACGAATACCAGCACGATTTGTGATTTTTTGTGCTTCTGCGAATTTATTTTTGTTCCCGGTTACAAACAGGAGGAGAGGTTGTGGCATGCAATTCACCGGATTCTCTCAGTAATGTATCGTCCTCGACTTTCAATCGCTTCTACCTTGCGGAAAACATCATCACTGCTTTCTCCGAAGGTAGTGCGGTACCCTTCTTGAAATGCCCTATAACAGTCTTCCCAGTGGGGATAATGAGTACTAAGAAGTGCTCGATGCAGCAAATGGATATCCGTTCCAAAATCTTCAATATTTTGTGTGTTCATGGCTAAACCAAAATCAATGAAATAAATGCACTGCGGATTGCGCATGAGTATATTAGAGGTGGTCAAGTCACCATGAGCAATTTCATTGCGGTGTAAAGTCCCCACGGATTGACCAATCTTTTGGAATAGTGTGCGTCGCTTAGCTGGTGGGATTCCGGGAATCATTTCCTTCACTCGGTCGCCATCAATATATTCCATGATAATGGTTGCTGAGTCCACATCAATCTGATAGAGTACGGGCGTGGCTACACCAATTTGACGCGCTGCAGAAAGCAGGCGAGCTTCACGAATGGTACGTTCACCGCGGAGTTTGGAATCAAGTTGGGGAAGCCGATACGGTTTGGGACGACGGTGTTTGCGAATAACTGCATGTCCATAAAAGGTCTCGAGATAAAGGGATGCTTCCGCGCCTTTAGCGATTAATTTGGACATCGAGATTTCATGCCTCCCATGGAATATCGACTTGATCTAATCGCCATTTAGGTAAAATCATGCTTTCAGAGAACGAGGTCTGTCCTCCCGATTGTAATAGGAGCAGACCATTATAGGCAATCATTGTACCGTTATCACCTGCGTATTTAGGAGGAACTGAAGCGAATTGAGCTGAGTGTTCTTCTGCAACGATTTGTAGCATTTCTTTAAGGCGTGAATTAGCAGCTACTCCACCCGTCACGATCATTTCATTACGTTGAGTATGGGCTAAAGCTCGTTCGGATACCTCTGCAACCATGGAAAAAGCCGTTTCTTGAAGACTATAACAGGCTTCTTCGAGAGGAACTCCATTTTCAAGCAGATGCTTTGCTGCAGTTAAGAGTCCAGAGAAGGCTAGATCCATGCCCTTCACTGTATATGGTAAGACATGGTATCCATTCTTTGCTTGTTTAGCTAATTGTTCGATTTTGGGACCACCGGGATGTGCGAGATTGGCTTCTCGAGCGAACATATCAAGCATGTTACCGAGAGCAATATCGAGGGTTTCTCCGAAAATTCGATATCGGTGAGCCGCAAGGGTGGTTATCTGAGTATTTCCACCTGACAGATAAATTACAAGCGGGTGCTTTGCTTCTGTAAAGAATCGGGCTTGCTCAATATGGGCAACACAATGGTTGACCCCGAGAAGTGGGACATCCAAGCTTCTTGCAAGACTTCGGGCAAGGACAGCGCCAATACGGAGGGCAGGTGGCAGACCTGGACCTTGAGAAAATGCAATACCTTTAAGTTGGGTGGAGAGAAGGCCAGATTGCTCAAATGCTTCCTGCAACACAGCTAGCACATTTCTCTGGTGGTGTTCAGCAGCCTCTCGAGGGTGGATACCGCCTTCTTGAGGCGTGTATACTGATTTGATATCCGCTAGTATTTGCCCAGAAGTATCGACAATTCCAATGCCAAGTGTATGTGCGGTACTTTCAATCCCAAGAACAGCCATTGTGATTTATCCAGACCTAATAGCAAGTTGATTCCTATTGGATGTAACGGTAATGACCCACGAAATGATTATTGGGTCGGATTGTCTAAGTTTCTTTCTCCTTTTCCTTCTTGGAGTGTTTAAATTCCGTGAAGCCACAGCTACCACAGTGGAATCGGTTGCTATGTTCGGCCATGAAGGACCCTTCACCACATCGGGGGCAGGACCTTCGTTTGCGTTCGAGTTTCCCATCCTTTCCAACTGAGTAATATTCATGGGTTTTTGTCATCAGAGTTCACCTTTCGGGATTTTTGATTATGAAGTGGTCTTCTCCCCAGAAGGCTTTTCTGCCTTCTTCTCTTTAGGCTTCGGCTTCTCTTTAGGAGGAGCGGCCTTTTTAGGGGGAGCGGCCTTGGGTTCCTCTTTCTTTTGCTCTTCCTTCGGGGCTTCTTTTGCAGGAGGCTTTTTTGGCTCTTTTTCTTTTACTGGTTTCTCTGCTTTTGGCTCAGGTTTTTCTTCTTCCGGTGTTTCCTTTGGAGCAGGCTCGGGGATTTCCATTGCTGGAGTAGCAGCTTCTTCTTTGGTAGCATGCCGCTTAATCAAATGTTTCTGTTCTTGTAAGAGGGCAACTTCCTTTGAGGGATAAAGATGGGCATAACCATGGGCGACGGATTGCCCGTACAGGCCATTCAATTTCACGATGTAAAGCTGATCTTCCTTGCAGTTCAGCATGGCAGCAAGTTTAGCTCGGACATCAATACGTGGAGGGGTTGCTACCCCAGAATGGTCAACTTGGAATGAGATGTCCTGTCGGTTGAGGAGGGGGTTCTCCTGTTTTTCTTCAATCTTGATTTTCATTTTTTTGCACCATTTTTTGCAGTATTGTGTGAACCGCCTGTTTATGCTCTGAGGCTACTTTGATAACAACGATGCCTTGATCAGGAAGTCCATAAACAACGGCAGACCCATTGGGTGCAAGAGCCACTGCGGGTAGTGCCGTTAGGTCCTCTTCGCCCTCTATTAAGAGTTTCGCAGTTTTCCCAGTTTGTCCTGCTGCAAGAGCAAGTTCAATAGCTATCCACACCTCAGGTCGAATTTCTGTAGCAGCGTTGGTCGCGGTGAAAGTTACATCTGTCGGAATACCATACTCGATAGAATCATTTCGCTTGGTTTTCCCATCTATAATTGACAGAGTGGCTTGGCAATCAACTTTCATGAGATTAATCGATACAAGGTCACCGACTGCAATGACTGGACTTAGTTTGTGTTTGCGAATATAGGTACAGGCATCTTTCGCTGCGCCTAAGTCTTTTCGTGAAAAGAGTTTACCCTTGGGGCCTTTTAGGGATTCACGGAGATGTTTTGGGAGAACTAAAGTACATTGTCGCAGCTGCGTGGCAGCCAACTACTTCACCTAACGGACTTGGAGAGCGTATTCTCCATCTTTCGTGATGTTAAGCTTCTTTGCGATCATCGAATGCTCCGGATCAAAAATCAGTACGAGCCCGGAAAAGCTTTCAGAAAGATTGGTGCTTTTACAGACTGGGCAGTGGGACTTGGTGGTCATGACATGACAGACTTTACACGCTTTTCGCTTTGCCATTTACATCACTCTCTGTTAATCGGATGGAGAACAAGGAACAGCTGTTATTTATCCTTCGGTTTGTCCTTACCTTCTTTCTTTTTCTCTGCTTTTCGCTTGGATTCTTTTAATTTGGCAATTTCTTCTTTAATCCACTCGAACTTGCCAAGAAAAGGCTGTCGCATTGTCAAGCCCAGTTTTCCACTTCGCGCGCCACCATCGATACTTACGGCTACAATTCGTGTTCGAACTAAATCGCCTTCAGAGATTACTCGACCGGTTTCTTTCCCCACCAGGGCAGCACTTCGAGGATCGTAGGAGAAGAAGTCGTCGGTGATTTGACTTACGTGGCAGAGCCCATCAAGAGGTCCGAGGCGAATGAATGCGCCAAAATCTACTACTTCAACAACTTCACCTTGAGTAAGGAAATTGACCTTTGGTTCAAAGGTTAGAATTGTGAGTTTAACATCGTGGTAGGTGGCACCGTCACCAGGAATGATTTTGCCCACGCCGATATCTTCGACATTTGTGACAGCGATGATGAATCCGAGGTCAACATCAATGATGCCTTCGTATTGTTCGCGGAGAATTTCCTCGGCGACCTCATAGAGGTCTTCGCTGAATCGGTTCGGCGGAATGCGCACATGCCCTTTAATGGTAACAGCTTGGTAGATAGTCTTGCCTCCGATTTCGGACGGATTACAAGTCGGGCTGATAAGCTTTTCTATTTTATGGAATTGAAGCTGATTTTGGGAGCAATCCTACTCAGTAAGCGCTAGTACAGCTAGTTTTCGTAAAAATATGGCGCGAGAACCCTGATTCACCAGTTTTCGTCGCAATTCGCTATCATTTGTGGCAACAATGGCACCGGTTTCTTGGGCTAAACGTAATAGGGCTGAATCAGCATCCAAATCCTGAATGGCGGGAGGAAGGTTTTCGACAATTTGGCAATGTTGAGAAATCATTGTCATTGTACTCTTTACTGCAATTTTATCCTTAGCTGATGCTTTTGTTTTCAACCATTTTAATTCAGTTAGGATTTGAGGGAGAATAAGAAATTGCACCTGACCACCTAATAGGCGGGGAATTTCCTCATAAATGTCGATTTGGCGTTGGAAAGGGAGCAGAAGAAAGTTAGTATCCAATAAGACTTGGATGCCCCGAGGAGTATTCGAATTAATTAGCAATGACGGTGCCCCATCCAATTAATCGCCACCGCATTTCGATTTGGCGACTAATCGCTACTCGTTGATTAGAAATGACTGCAACGGGTTTTCGGAGTACAAATGTAATCCGGTTTTTCGAGCCTATCTTTTTGACTTCTCCTACTGTTGCCGAGGATCCCACAATTAGCATTAGAGTTTCGTTTTGCTTAATGTGTTGTACCGCAGTCTGTTCAACTGATCCGACAACTCGTTTCAGTAGGTGGGATTCTAGTGTTACTTCCTCAACTATTGGGGGAAGCTGACCGACGGGTCCAGCGAGGTTCCCAATTAAGGCGTCAGCGCGAGTTACGGAGGGGTCAAGGTTGGTTCCCATTCCGATAAGTCCGCTAGGATGGGCTATTTTTAGGGCTATACCCGTTCCAGTTTGAATGCTTTTGACTGTGGTGTGAATTGGTTCAAATGAAAGCCCGCCCTTATCTTTCCTTACAGGAATACCGGGTTGGATTTCAAGATCATCGCCTACGGAGACTTTGCCTTGAATGATGGTTCCACCAATTACTCCTCCGTGTAATTCCTTTGGTCGTGTCCCTGGTTTGTTAATATCAAAGGATCGAGCTACATAGAATAATCCGGGTTTCTGTAAATCCCGTTTCGGAGTCGGAATGACTTCTTCGATGGTTTGGATGAGGAAATCGATGTTGGTACCAAACATAGCAGAGATTGGGATTATTGGGGCGTTTTCAGCAATAGAACCAGTCACGAATCGCTTGATTTCTTTGTAATTTGCTAAAGCCTCTTTTTCGGAGACAACTTCTACCTTGTTTTGGGCGATTATAATTTTGTCAACACCGATGATTTCGAGAGCAGCAAGGTGCTCTCTTGTTTGGGGTTGGGGGCATTTCTCATCAGCGGCAATAAGAAGCAATGCACCATCCATTAAAGCCGCACCCGAAATCATCGTAGCCATCAAGACTTCATGACCAGGTGCATCTACAAGTGATATTCGTCGGAGTGGTTCAGCGGTCCCTCCACACTTCGCACATTTGGAGGAGGTTGAATAGGCTGCTGGTCCACGGCATTTTGTACATTTATAGAAGGTGACATCAGCGTAGCCTAATTTAATCGAGATTCCTCGGCGAATTTCTTCTGAATGGCGATCCGTCCATTCCCCAGAAAGGGCCTTGGCTAAGGTGGTTTTTCCGTGATCAACATGGCCCACTAATCCTATATTGACTTCTGCCTGTTTGGGCATTGTTTTCCGGGGAGGCATATTGGATCGTCATCTCTTGTGCTGCTTCTGTGTATAATTCTTATGAGGAGGCGGAGCTTTGTTCGATTAATTCAAGGATGGGTTTGGGTCCTTGAGTGATTACTTTTGCATTTACTTGAACGATTTCATCAGTGATTTCGTTTCCACGAACTCGGCGACGTCGACGCTCTCCTGAGGTTTTGGGTTTATACCCGATGCCACCTGATAGGAGAGGGCGTTTTCGGACAGCACCATGTACATCGGGGCGCATTGGTGTACCTGTACCATCACTGCCGCCTGTAATTTTGAATTGGTAACCACCAAATCCTAGGGAATCGCCATCGACGATTTCGCCAATGACTTTGCCTTGTAGGATGCGACTACGTTGTTCACTGAGTTCTAGTTGAATTGTCTTTCCTGTTTGGGGATCACCGATGACTAATCGAATTCGCGTCATATTTTGACCTCAAGATATTCTATGCGTTGAGTATCGCTTCCACTTAGAGAGGTGTGCTAAGATTAATGCGTAGCATGGGATATGGGCTTATGAATCTTACCGTCAAATGAGGGATTGATGAGAAGCATCTACTAGTTGGGAAAAAATCAGACGCCCCAAAATGGTTGCACATGTTTTCTTTTGAGTTCTAGGAATTCTTGCAATAATTCCTGTTCATCTGCAGAGAGTTGATCCTTGAATTCTTGGTTGAGTCGGATTACCATTCCTTCGGGCAGGTCAATATAGAGGATGTCGCCTTCGTCTATTTGTCGCCCGACAGTGGCTCCACGAATTGAAACCGCAACTTCAGCGCCTATCCGGGCAACAGGTATAGTTTCACCTTTATCTTGAATTTGTTGGATTGAGCCGATGCGCCGATTCTCAGGAGTGATGAGGTTGCTTTTCGCACTAATTCGTCCGGCAATTACTTTAACTCCAACAACCGCGGGATTGCTTTGGCGGAAAATATAACCGGGAAGGATTTCGAATTTGCCGGGGAAGATGAGCTCCTCAAGCATGGCCTCTTCAAGTTTCTGCCGCTTATCTGCTACCCAATTCTCGTATTGATCAACTAGGTCGTAGATGATTTGACTTTGGAAGATGGGAACTCCCAAGGTGTCGGCTTCACTAGCGGCATCAGGTAGGGGACGGACATTGAAAGCGAGAATAACCCCTACAAAGGGATCGTGTTCATAGACTGTTGAGATGGCCTTAACTTCCTTTTTTGAGATATCCCCGATATCTGCTCGACGAATTGGGATTTCCCGTTCTTTGAGGTATTCGATTAGGGCTTCTAGCGAGCCTAGAGTATCTGCTTTGAGGAGAACACCGATTTTATCGGTTTCAAAACGCACAGCTTCCATATCTTGAATTATGCGCTCTTTGATGGTGGCGATTTCCTCTTCTGTCTTCGCGACGAACAGACCTCCACCTGCAATAGCGGTTTCCAATTCAGGAGCTGCAATTTTAATACCAGCAGCTGCTACAACTTCTTTTACGGGCGAGAATCGTTCACGGGGATCCCGGATTTCATCAAGTGGTTTAGGCATCAAAAGGGCACGGACATGGGTGACAATGGGTTTTTGGAGTCCGCCTACAATAATTGTGTCACCGTGTTTGAGAACGCCATCATAGATGATTGTATCAACGGTTACGCCAAGTCCCGGTTCTTCTTTAACTTCAAGCACAACCCCTTTCGCTGGGCCTTCTGTTGTTTGCAATTGCGCCTCGAGATATTGTTGAGCTAACCCAACAAGGACGAGTAGTAATTCAGACAGCCCTTCACCGGTCTTTGCACTGGTTGGTACAATGGCCACTGTTTTTGCAAAGTCGGTGATACGATCATACCGATCAGATTGGATATTTTCCCGCGATAATTCTCCCATAACTTCGTAGATTTTGTTATCAAGCTCGCTCTTGACGTACTCAGATTGGCTAGTAATCGATTGAGAAATGACCCACGTATTTTGGGGTTTCCATCCCGGTAACCTATCCACTTTGTTCAGGGCAATCAGAAAGGGAGTTTTTCGTGCTCGGAGAATTCGGATTGACTCATAGGTTTGTGGTTGTAGACCGTCGACAATATCTACTACCAGAATAGCAATATCAGCTACAGCTCCCCCGCGTTTACGCAGATTAAAAAAAGCTGCATGCCCGGGAGTATCGATGATAAGTAATCCAGGAAGATTGATTTCCCGTTTGAGCGATTTCATCAGTGGACCAACGAGTTCACTTACCGTAGATAGGGGAAAGAAGCTTGCCCCGATTTGTTGAGTGATACCTCCTGCTTCACGTGCCTGGACGCCAGTACCGCGAATTTTATCAAGGAGACTGGTCTTGCCTGTGTCGATATGACCCAACATGGTAACAATAGGTTGGCGAATCGGCATCCTCGACACCGTCCTTCAAGAACAACAACATAGGGCTGTCATTGGCATCGACTGGTCTACGATATTTAAGGCTTATGTCACTGGAACTAAAAGCCCAACCAGATTTTTAGCTGAGGGAAGGTTTTTGTGTGTAAACTGATTTGTGCCTTCACGAGGCGTTTGAAATGGAACAGACTCTTCTTATCCTCAAACCGGATTCTACAATGCGGAGAGGAGTAGGTGCTGCGGTCTTTGAACAAATCCTCAGTGCTCTCCCTGATGTAGTGTTCAAAGGATTTCTTGAGATCCCAGTCTCGCACCATCTTGCCGAGAAGCATTATGCGATTCATGAGGGAAAGTTCTTCTACCCCTGGTTGCTGCAATTCATCGAAGTGGGTAATGTCGTCGCTACGGTCTTAGAAGGTGAAAATATCGTGTCCCGGCTTCGAGAAGTCTTGGGAGCTACGTTTGTAGAAAAAGCCGATCCAGAGAGCCTTCGTGGCAAATATGGTATTGTTGGAGGAGTCAATGTTGCCCATGCTTCTGATGAGCCCATCAATGCAAAAAAGGAAATAGCACTCTGGCAAGAAGAAGCCCAACTCAACCTCGAACAGGATGGGCGAGAGGCGATTGAGGCTTATATCACTAAATGGGTGGAAACGCCTGTGATTGCAACTGAACAAATTCGACAGATCTGCCAGGAATACGCACTAGAATACATGAATCGAGACACCTACAAATCAGAGATCGCTGAATTACTCATTGACGAATGTCCAGATTGGACAGAACAAGATTTGAATAATCTGGCGAATGCAATCTTGGGAAACATGGATTTAGACCGTGATAAGACCTAATACGTCCTCGGATCTTAGGAAAAGAAGCACCAAACTAGCGGAAAGCGGTCTTGAAGTTATTCTTTCTTGGATTTAGATTTGGGTTTGGATTTTTTCGCTGGTTTCTCAGATGGAGCTTTTGTTTCTTTCTTAGACTTGGATTTTGGTGCGGCTTTCTTCTTTGCAGGCGCTTTCGTCTCTTTCTTAACCTTGGCTTTAGCTTTAGGCTTGGATTTCGCCTTTTTCCTTTTCGTGGCTTGGGACCGGCGACGAATCCGCTCCTCATAAACTTCTGTCCACTTAAGACGTCGTGCCGTTCGTTTCAAAATTAGTTGATTACGTCGGCACTTACTTGAACACAGGTAAAATAGGGTTCCATCATTTTTTACAAAGACCGATCCTGTGCCTGGCTCTACATCCGTGCCACAGAAAGTGCATGTGTATTTTTTGACCATTTATTTTCCCAGCTTACCTAATTCTAGGGAGTTCGGATTTTCCGTGCCTCGCGTTCAGTTTCACGAAGAACGAGAATATCGCCTTCACGAATTGGGCCTTTGACGTTCCGAGTAAGAATGCGTCCTTGATCACGACCTTCTAATACACGGACACGTACCTGAATGATTTCTCCTGTGAGTCCAGTTCGTCCTACGACCTGAACTACTTCGGCTGGAATGCCCGCGTCTTCTGAACTCATTTATTTGTCACCTATTGGATGGTGTTTATTTTTGAAGGTCTTTCAATTTTTTCGCGAGGTCATCGATGAGTTTCTGTGCATCACCCGCATCAATTATTGCAGCAGAGGCCGAAGGAACATCGATACCGAGGGAGGTCCCTACCTTGTTTTTACTGGCGACGTAGATGTAGGGTATGTTCTTTTCTTCACACATAACAGGAAGATGAAAGATGATTTCCGGAGGATCTACATCTTCAGCAACAACAACGAATTTCGCAATTGCTCGTTCAACGGCTTTGGTAGTTTCGTTGGTCCCTTTTCGAACCTTACCAGTATCCCGAGCAATCTCAATTATTTCATATGCAATGTCTTGCAATTCTTTGGGTGCAGTAAATTTGACATGTGGTTTTGACAACAAGAACACCTCATGGGTATTCATCGGGTCTTGTCGAGGCCAGCAGCCAGTAATTAAACGACCCGTGGCTGTGGCGACAGAGTAGCAAACAACACGGCATTTAAAGCTTTTTCTTCTCACAGCCCCAATAGACGAAAATTACTTGCGAATACGCCGGTCAGCTTTGAATTCAACGAGGTCCTCATAAACGCGATATTCAAGCCACTCCCTGGTACGTCCTGAAATCACCAAAGGCGCTTGCGAGAGCTCTTTAAGATTGGCTGCACCAACAAGAAACATCGCAGCTTTTAATCCCTGAATAAGACTCTCTAAGTACAATTGCACTGCTTTCGCATCGAGAATAGCGGGGGATAAAGCTGGAAGAGCCACTCCCACTAGGTTCGCTCCAATAGCAATTGCTTTCGCAACATCTATACCCGTACGTATCCCACCCGAAGCGATAATGGGAACCCGCTTCTTTACTGCATATGCTACTTCAAAGGTAGCTACAGCTGTTGGAATTCCCCAGTTGGTGAACCATCGACCCAGTGTCGCTTTCAAGACATCCCCTGGTTTGGCGCGTTCCACTTCTACAGCTGGCCAGCTAGTGCCCCCTAAACCCGCAACATCCAGTGCTTTTACCCCAGCAGCCATCAAGACCGTGGCTGTACTCTGACTCAGCCCAGCCCCAGTTTCTTTTGCAATAACCGGGGTCGATATCTCAGCACTGAGAGTTTTTATCGATTGAAGCACTCCAGCAAAATTGGCCTCACCTTCCGGTTGCACCGCTTCCTGCGTGGCATTGAAATGAATGGCTACGGCATTTGCCTTGATCATGTCAATTGCTTTTTGGACTTCGTCAACGCCCCAGCCAAGTGAGAGTTGAGGCGCTCCAATATTACCGACAAGAAATGCCGTTGGGGCGACTTCTCGAGTGATAGTAAAAGAATCAGCCAAGGAGATGTCTTCGATGGCAGCACGCTGGCTACCAACACCCATCGCTAACCCCAATTTTTCCACAGCCTGAGCAATGTGTTTGTTAATTGGGAGTGCTTCTTGATGTCCTCCAGTCATAGCCGTTATCATGATGGGAGCTTGAAGTTTGTGCCCAAGGAAGGAGGTTTGGATATCAACATCCTCGAGATTCAGTTCTGGGACAGCATTATGGATGAGCGTAATATCATCAAAGCCGGTAGGGATACTGGATTCTACTTCGCGCTCTAGGCAAATGCGGATATGATCCAGTTTTCGACTTTCGGTGAGTTTCTCTTTTTGTTTCGATTCTGTTTTAGATCGTGTTTTTGCCAAGGATTGTCCCTCCGAGGTGGCAATGGCGTTCTATTGATTCGGATTAGTTATAGTAGATTAGATGACTTCGACCAATCCGTTCGTCGCATCAACGCGAAGTTGTTGACCCGTTGAGATTTTGTTGATTGGGATTTTATCGATTGCAGGTATCTCACTGATAATACAGCCAACAGCTACAATAGTTTCGGTTTCTTGGTTAATAATGGCTACGGGTCCCTTACCGGTCTTTGCTAATTGGTAGAGTACATAGGATCCAACAGTTGATCCTTTTCCGCTGGGAAAGATGAGAACCTTGCCTGTGATGGATTGACCTTCTAGCTCATGGTCTTTTTCAACGACAACTCCGGTTTCTGGGTCAACTCCGCCGTAGAAGGAGATGCCTTGAGTGGTGACTAAGGCTTCCCCGCTTGCTTTGCCAGGAGATATTTTTCGACCCTCGAATTTCATGGTCATTCCGTTAACGCCTCCTCGATACATTCTTCCAGGGTACAATGTTTGGTCTGGAATTTATTGCGTCCACGGCCATAGTAGCAACCTTTCGCTGAATCGGTACATAACCCGGTGAACCGTCCCTTAATTGGAGCTACAACACAACATGTATCGCAAGCAAATTTGATGCCAGCGGCTTCAATGATTTGGGTATAGCCCATACGGTCAGCAACTTGTTTGGTAGGGCGCGCAGTAGTAATCCAAGTTTCCTTCTTCACTTGTTTGCTCTCAACCAGTTCAGCGATATACCGAATTTCGCGTAATGAGGCATGAGGACAGCCAATACTTACAAAATCAATTGCTGCATCAGCCTCGTTGAGTTCCTCTTCTGCATCCTTTAACTGAGCAGCTGTGATGGTGATGGTTTCTTTTGGTGTTTTGGTTTTATTCGGTGTCAAGCCCTCCATATGGAAGAGGGCAGTCCCCCCATATGTTGCAATTGAAGCACAGAAGGATTTAAGCTCATCCGTATTCGCGGAGGGAATTCCAGTAATGTAAGGAATTGTCCATTCAGTTTTTGAATCTAAGATATCTCCAATAGCCTTTCCTAGTGTACCAAACTGGGCGGTGCCTTCGATTTTAGGTTCAATCTTGAAGCTAATATGAGCGTGACGATTTTCTTCTAAGTGATACCCATACTTCGGAGTGTACCCAGTGAGCGCCGCAGCTAAGGCGCTAGGTCCACCTTCACGATTTGTTTTTGCGCCAATTACTGAATTGGCAAAACAAACTGCACTACTCTCAGCCCAAGCAATGTGTTCACCAAAATGAGGAAGATTGCCCACTAAATAGGGTGTACATGTACATGTTGTAATGATACCCATCTTGGCAAAAGCGTTGACAACACGTTCCTGGTTTTTCGCAAATTCAGGATCAATACCTAAGACCTTCCAGTTCTCCAAGTCCATACCTGCCGGATTTAGAGTGGTTAGTACACGAACCCGTCCATCTTCCGCCATCTGCGCAAGCCAATCGAGACCTGGCTCGCCGAGATTTGCATAACTGACGCCAGCAATTTGAACGGAGGTAACAGGCACCATCGTCTTGGCACCAAAAATTTCGCCAAGTGCATTGAGGATTTCCATGCTCTTTTGGCTCGCAAGCCCATGCTTTCCATTGAGCATCTCCATTTGCAGGGTAGATAACTTCATTCTATCTTTCACTCCCTCAGGAATTTGGAGAGGTCTACTTTTGGAAAACTAGCTTTAGCGAAGTTTTTACCTTCAGTCTTCAAAGGATGAGTCAGGTCAAACCCGATCTTAGTAGTCAGATAGGTGCCAGGTTCTGCACTCGGATCCAAACTACTTCCTCGTTCTTTGTCTTTAACCACCATATCGACATCGCCTTGGAATCGGGTTGCCATCGCCCATTCAACATCGAAGGGATCATAGATGTCAATGTCTTTGTCAACGACGAACACATGTTTACAGCTGGTATGTCCTTCGAATGCGCCTTGAATTGCTAATTTGCCATCCTCTTCTCGCTGTTTGTCAATTTTCACGATGGCGTGTAGCCAGCTGCAACCACCTGGGTTGATATTCACGTCAAGACAACGAACCCCTTTCTCGTTGATTTTTCGGAAGATTGTTGGCTCTCGGGGCATGCCCATGAGTAGTTTATGTTCAAAAGCACCAGGGAGAAGGGCCTGCCAGATTGCGTCCTTTCGATGCGTGATACAGCTGACTTCGAATATCGGCTCGTTACGGATTACATCATAAGTCTCAGTTAAATCAATGAAAGGTCCTTCGTCATGACGTTTATCCCGATACACCTTGCCCTCAATTACCCACTCGCAATCAGCCGGTATGAGTAAATCAGAGGTCTTAGCCTTGACAACGCGTATTGGTTCAAGGGCATTTGCGATTTCTAATTCATTTATTCCGATTTCTACACTTGTGGCCGCAGCAACAAGAACGTTTGGTGCATTGCCAATACAAAAGGCGACATTGACTTCGCCAATGTCTTCTAAGAATGTATGAAAATTGCGTTTGGCAACGACCCGAGTGCTCATCATATCTTTTTTGATTTGCATTGCACGATGGAAGTCAAGATTCTGACCAAATTTAGGATGAGTAACGACGACGACAGCTGAAGAGATATAAGGTCCCCCATCACGTTCGTTATGAAAGATGATAGGAATTTTATCAAGGTCAACATCCGTTTCAACGACCTCTTGGCAGGGAGCATCTTGAATTTCTTCAGGAACTGACCGCTCTTCAATGGCTTTGCTTAGGGTAGGAATTATCTCGTTGGTTGAAATTCCTAGATAGTTAGCTACACTTTCTTTACTACAAAACAGGTTTCCCATTATCCGGTAATCTGAATCTTTGACATTTTCAAAGAGAACCGGTCGAGGTTCTACCGCCTTGAGAATACCACTGGCTTCAAGGCGTTTAGACACCGGTTTAGCTATTTTAAGAAGGGTGCCTTCTTTGTCAAGTTTCGCTAAATGGTCACGTAAACCCATTACCTTTCACCTCATAATTTTTTATACGCCAATCTGGTACCGCCAAGCCGAGAACCCACGTTGTTTGACTGCGCCAAAGATGTTGTTTTGCAACTCTCGACCTGGGGTTAAAGCAACCATATTTCCTCCCCGCCCTGTTCCCGTCAATTTTGCGCCCCATGCTCCTGCTTGACGGGACACACCCACAAGCTCCTCTAATTCCACGCACGAGACTCCAATTTCAATGAGAAGATTATGGTTCTGGTTCATCAACAGACCAACAAGCTGGAGGTCATTATCAATTAGGGCTTGTCTAGCTGTGTTTACAATGTCAAGATAGTCCTCGGTGATTTGATTAAACCAGTTACCTTTCTCGTCTTTCATTTGGCGGACATCTGCAACTACTTCCTTAGTACTAGCCGTGATCCCAGTGCTAGCAATTACGATGTCGGTCGGTGCTTTCATTTTGATGGTCTCAATTGTTGGAGCACCACCACTGGGATCGCGTTTATACCAAACAATGCCGCCAAAGGTGGCTGCTGTATTATCGATACCACTTGGGGTTCCGTGATAGCCTTTTTCGCCTTCAAAAGCACAAGCATTTACTTGGTTGTCATCCCAGCCTAAGCGAAATTCATCGTTGAGTGCACGGGCAATAGCTGTACAGCTAGCCGCACTTGCTCCAATGCCACTCGCACAAACTAATTTTCCGCCTAAGGTGATTGTAATCCCTGCTTCATCGAGATTGATGTCAGCGAACCGAAGAATATTCTCAATGGACGCCTTTTGTTCATCTTTTTTCTTTTTCTTATACCCAGGAACTGCAGGACGATTATCCTTTAATGACCATCCTGGCTCGGGTGTTCTTCGTACAATCGCGGTCGTTGTGGATCCGATTGCCGCTGCGATCGCGGGAAATCCATAAACAACGAAGTGTTCACCAAAAAGAATTGTTTTACCAAAGCCTGAGCCTTTACCCATGGAAATTTGCCTCCAGCTATTTCATGCTGGAATGAGGGGATGACCTCATGTGTGGTAGGGAATTACGAGTCGATTCTGAGTTGAATGCTTAAGAGCCTTTCCATGACTCGATGAAAACAAGAGGGAGTGTGCTAGGCTTCAGTGCGACGCAAAGTTGCCTCGAAGTCTTCGACTTTGAATGGAAACTCGACTTCTGGTGCTAATTGTCCACGTTCGCGTAGTACTTGGCGGGCAAGGAGCCAATAGGTCAGAGAGAGAGATTTTCGTCCTTTGTTATTGCAGGGAATAGCAAGGTCAATGTATTGGAGAGAGTTGTCGGTGTCGACCAATGCTACAACGGGAACCCGGATTTTTGCGCCTTCACGGACGGCTTGGGCGTCAGCTCGTGGATCTGTCACAAAGATAAGAGAAGGTTCGGTATATTGGGGAAGCCGGGGATTTGTAAAAGTTCCAGGAATGAACCGCCCAGAGAGCGGGGTTGCACCAATGACCGTACAAAAGGTGTTAATGGGTTTTTGGGCATATTGCCGAGCACCGACAACAGCTACTGAAGCTGGTTCGACTCGAGCGAGCATTCGTGCAGCAACCCGTACCCTTTCATCAAATTTACGAATATCAAGAACATAGAGTCCGTCCTGACGTACCCGGTAAATGTAGGGTTCCATTGTAACCGTTTTTACCTGAGTGCCAATGTGGATTCCAGCGGCAAGATATTGGTCAAGGGCAACAAGTAGATCTTCTGTCATGGTCATGTCCGCTCCGCAAATTGAAGAACCGCATCGATGATATCAACATGGCTTAGAAGCATTCTCCGGCAGCAGTAGCGTTTCAATCCCATCGAGTCTAAGACCGCTGCAGGGTCTTCCCCTTGACGTACACGGCGGCTATATTCTTCCCACTTATCTGCAACGAGCCGACCACAAGTGAAACAACGAATTGGAATTATCACGTAATCTTTCTCCTCTAACGATAACTTTTCTGTCTCTTGGCTCTAGCGCCGGGACCACCAAATTTCTTCTTTTCTTTTCGACGCGAATCGCCAGCCATGAGTGTTCGATCATATTCAACAAACTGCTTCCGAAGATCAGCGCTCTTCGTGAAATCCACAAGTCCGCGAGCGATAGCGATTCGAGAGGCTTGGGCCTGTCCCATTGTCCCCCCACCCCGTACATTAACCCGGATGTCAATTTTTGAAGTAATATCGGTTCCTGCGATTAAGAGCGGTTCTTCGATAATTTGGCGGGCCATTAACGGAGTAAAAGTTTCCAGTGAGGTTTTGTTAACATGGATTCGTCCAGTGCCTTCACGTACCGTGGCACGGGCAATGGCGGTTTTTCGTTTTCCTGAGCTTACAGTTATTTTCATGCGGATCCCTTCCATCCAAGTTCGCGGGCGATTTCACCTAAGTAAATTGTTCGACGCCCTGTCCTTTCAAATTCGGACATGTCGATGTAACGTTTCGTTTTCAGCCCTTCTGGAGTGCCAGTATAAACGCGCAGCCGTTTCATAGCTTTTCGTCCTCGGTCTTTTTTCCATGGAACCATCCCGCGGATTATTCGTCGCAGTAAGCGATCGGGTTGTCGGGGATGTAATGGTCCCTTCCAGGGTGCTGATCTGGTTCGACGACCCAAGGCTTCTTTATATTGTAAAATTAGACTTGAGCGATTTCCTGAAAGCACGGCTTTTTCGGCATTAATTACAACAACATGTTCGCCTTGTAAGAGTTGCTTAGCAACAAGGGTGGCTAATCGGCCAGCAACAGCGTTATTTGCATCAACTAGGAGTGGGTCGATTGAGATTGGTGCCTCATTGCTTGATTTAGTGGATTGTTTTACCATTTGTTATTTCTCCTTAGCTGATGATTCGAGCATTCTTACCCGTCGGGTTCTTTTCCATTAGTTCTTCAATTGTAAGACATTGACCACCCTTGCCCTCAATTTTTGTACGGGCTTGTTCAGAGAAGCTAACTGCTGCGACATTTAACTTATCTTCGATTACTCCATCACCAAGAACTTTACCAGGCACAACCATAGTATATCCCCGGCTATGGTATCGTTGAAGATCACTTACATTCACAGTAATTCGTTTCCGGCGAGCGGATTGCAAATCCTTGTATAATGTTCGCCAAATACGCCCTCCTGGGTTTCGTGATTGACGCTTCAGTTTAATGATAAGTTGTTGTCGAGTTTCATTGGTTGTTTTTAAGTTCACCGTGACTCACACTCATTTGGATTTCTTGCTCTTGGCTTTCGATTTCGTGGTCGACTTAGCCTTAGTGGTCTTTTTCTTTGCGGGTGTTTTTTTAGTGATTTTGGGTTTGGTGGCAGCTGCTTTCTTTGTCTTCTTTGGTTTCGTAGAGGTTTTTGGTGCACGACCTGGAAGTAGTTTAATAAGATTCTCATATTTTGCGCGAAATACGTCAAAGCCTTTCTCAACAATTTGCTCAGGCGGTGCTGCTCCAGTGGATTCAATCGTCACGATGAAGCTGTTTTCTTCGTATGTTACTTTAATGGCTTGAACATCACAAGTTTCCACACAGAGATTACATATGGTACAATTCATTTCATCAACGACAACAGCTTTGTCGTTTTGCATTTCGAAAACCTTTCGAAAGCAGGCTTCGATGCATTCTTTACATCCATCACACTTCTTAGGATCGACCTCCACGTGAGGGATCATTTTGTAGGCCATGGTAGATACGGGTTGCCATTTGGCATGATCAAGCCCAACCCCCAACCGAGCATATGCTTCGACAACAATGCGCTGTCCTTTCGCCATTTTGGCAATGGGAATCTTATCACTTACTGGTACCGTGTCCGGGTCTTGGGGTTTGAGGTCTCCTGTTGTGGCTAGATAGCCATCTTCAGGTGCTTCAACCTCCATGGTAAAGCCTGCCTGACAGAGGTGACAACCAGCGCCTTGACAGGTGCATTCAGATGGCAAAACATAGGTATCATAATTCGTCCGAAGAGGGACAAGACCAAGACGGTGTGCAATGATTTCATCGAAGAGTGGCGACTGGTTTTCAAGAATCACAACTTCTTCAATTGCCATCGATGGAGTTTCAGCTATAATGATGCGGCGCAGGGCATTCATTAAACCAGGTTGAACTCCTTCCACTTGAAGCTTGAGGGTGTCTTCGGTTTTTTCAAGGATGGTTATCTTCATTTTCAGTTCACCTCTTGTTGATGCCCAGTGATAATCACCATTATACTCTGCGACCTCTCCGACCTCCAGGACGGCGTGTTCCGTCATGAGGTACGGGGGTTACTTCTTCAATTCGACCTATTCGAAGACCAGCACGTGCTAGTGCGCGGATGGCTGCTTGAGCCCCAGGCCCAGGAGTTTTGGGACCATGCCCACCGGGAGCTCGGACCTTAATATTGACTCGAGTGACATCTTTGTCCATAGCTGCGCGAGCGGCACGAAAAGCGGCTTGCATTGCTGCATAGGGAGAACTTTCGTCTCGATCCGCGCGGACTATCATGCCACCGGAAGCACGGGCAATCGTTTCTGCACCCGTAATATCGGTGATATGAACAATTGTATCGTTGTAGGAACTGTAAATATGAGCCACGCCCCATTTTTCCTTACTATCAACAGGGGTGGGGGTGCGAGCGCGCCCACCTGAACGTGGTGAACGGGTTCGAGTGCGACGAGTTGGTTTCTTTTCTTCCTCTTCCGCTTCGGGTTTGGCTTTTTTCTTCGCTTTGACGGGCTTTTTCTCTTTAGAAGGTTCCTCTGCTGTAGTGGGTTCAGCGGGTGCCTCTTTGGTTTCTGCTTTTTTCTTAGGTGCTTCTTTCGCTTTGGGAGTTTTCTTAGGTTTTTCTTCAGGGGCTTTTTCCGGTTCCGGTTTCTTTTCCTCGTCTTTTGCCATTTCCCATCACCTTTCTGTTTCCAACTCAATTATTTTGTTTCTTTTTCTTTGGCTGCACCTTTCTGGTCCTTTGCAGGCGGTTTTTCAGTTTCTTCCTGAACGTTTTCCTCTTCAGCAAGGTCTTCGTCTAAGTCGACCTCTTCTTCAAGTTCAACTTCTTTGATTTCACGGACTTGAGGGATTTTTACTTCAATTTTTTCTTTCGAAACTGGTTCCCGGACTTCAGGAGCTGGAGCAACTGTTTCGCCTTTTGGAATTTCTGGATGCAGAGGATTAGTGTAGGGACTTTTTGTAGCATATTTGAGCGCTTTTTCTTGATCACGATAAAGGAGCATACCGGGAGAAGTAACACGATGTTGATCAAGTATGATATGACCGTGAACGATTAACTGCCTTGCATGGTGCATTGTCTTTGCCAAGCCCTGACGTAGCACCTGCGTCTGCAATCGGCGTTCTAAGACGTCACGAATCGTCAGATTGAGAACATCATCCAATTGGGAATTCTCATCAATAAGAGCTAGTCGAGCCAATCGGTTTAGAAGTTGAGTTTCACGAACGTCCCTTTCTTCCATGGAAAGGGCCACAAGATCACGGGCTGTGCCACGGAAATGGGTCAGCTGGGTTCGGTGTTTCCAGAGCTCCCGTTTATTGCGGAGACCATATTCACCTACATAAATTAGTTCTTCGGCTAACCGAGTCTTCTGCCAGGGATGTCCGGGTGCAACGTATTTCTTCTTTGGTTTGCGTATTCCGCCCATATTTCGTCACCTAGGGAGCCCGTCGTTTCCGGGTGACACCGACTGTTCGTCCTCTGCGCCCGGTACAGCGTGTTCGTTGGCCTCTAACCTTTAATCCGAGTCCATGTCGGATACCCTTCCAGCTCTTTGTCTTCATCATGTGGTCAATGTCCATTTTCAGTTGAAAGTCAAGGTCTGCGCCAATGAGATGCTTATTTTGCCCAGAAGCCATATCCTTTTGACGATTCAGCATCCAGAAAGGAATACCAAATTTTCCAGGAGCTTCAAGTACTTCCTCGATTTTGGCAACATCCTGGTCGGTGATATATCCTGTCCGTTGATCTGGATTAAGCCCTGCAGCCTCAACTATGGCACGGGCTAGCCTTCGACCAACTCCTTTGACATTGCTTAAAGCTCTGTCAAGTTTTAGGCTTCCATCGAGGTCGGTACGAGCAACTCGGATTATGTATCGATATGACGACGACAAGTTAGCACCTCAAGTAGCACTAGCTCTGAGCTATCGCAATCGAAATACAGAACCGCTTTTAAATGTGTTGCCAAAGTCCGAATCCTTTTGAGGTAATTCTAGCACACAAAGAAAGGAAGTTGTAACTAAATCTTTAATAAGCACGCTTCTGAAGGAACTCGCGAGCCGCGGTAGCCAAGTGGTTTACGGCGCAGGCCTGGAATCTCGTCACTAATTTGGCGATGCTCATATAGCCTGTGACTCTCGGGTCGCACGAGTTCGAATCTCGTCCGCGGCGCCATTATATTTTTCCTAAAAGGTGTTTGTTAGCCAGTGTCTTTAGTTTTTTTTCGCCAACTGGATGGATAGGTTCCTGCTGCTAACACAACCCGCTTGGTATCTGCTACAATCCCTGATGAAGCTTGTAATATTTGCTGACTCTTTTGTTGAGCAATTCCGAGGGCGACCAACTCACCCTTCAAGGTCATCAGCGCAACGTAATCACCTGGTTCGATATCGTCATGAAGCTGTAACACTCCGGTAACCGCTAGGTTCGCACCGTGACATATGGCATCCACTGCTGTGTCTCGAATTATAATTTGGGGTAGATGTTGGACGCCATTTTCGAGAGGTTGTAGATATTGCCGGAGTAGCCGATCATCCTTGTCTTCGTGCCAAAACTGATAGGCATCCTTAACATCATACAAGGTTGCTAACGTATTGTCTTCTTTGAATGGTCCCGTGCGTGTTCGTCGGAGTTCAGCCATATGGGCTCCACTGCCGAGAACTTCACCAAGATCATAAACGAGTTTCCGAATATAGGTGCCAGCTTGGCATCCAACACGAAAGAGTACGTTTTGGTCCTCGATTTCAAGGATATCCAGATAATAGATGTGACGTGTGCGTACACGTCGCTTTACTGAAGAACGGACAGGCGGACGTTGATAAATTGTCCCAACGAATTCTGTGGCAGCTTCCCGAACCTTCTGAGGTTCTTCTTGCCGATGAAGGCGCATTATGCAAATGTATTCTTTACCTGACGTTAGCAGGGCATTGGCAATTTTTGTGGCATTCCCTAACATAACTGGGAGTACACCTGTGACTTGGGGATCCAATGTTCCCGAATGGCCTGCACGAGATATGGCTAGAATGCGTTTGATCCAAGACACTACTTCGTGACTGGTCGGTCCTGGTGGTTTTTCTGGGTTTGGAAAGGGTTGAAACCCCTTAAGCCAAGCTATCCAGGTTAATGATGCCATCCTGGAATAATTCCAGGATAGTTCGCTTCGCAGGAATCCGACCATAAGTAGGGTTTGTGGTGTCTTCAGCTCGCGTTACTAATTTCCGTTTCTTATCTGCAGGCAGCCGCGATTTTGTCAGATCCAATGTCCTCCTCAACTCCCGTACAGGGAGCGGTGTGTTATTCTTTTCCAGCTTCTTTCATGAACGGTGTAAGTTTAGCGTCCTTGATAGCCTTCACAATGGCAGCGTCTTCTGCACCAGCTTTGATGTCGACTTTCTTTTTCGTCGGATCCAAATGGTCGACGTTCACTCGGCGACGACGGACTCCAGAAATTTCTTGGGGTCCGGATACAAGGACGAAATTTTTGTCCACACGTTCAACAACAACACATTTCTTTCCGGTCTCTCGACCGCGCGTTTTCACGCAAACTCTTCCAACTTCAACTAGACTCATGGGGATGTTTCCTCCACCGGTTGACAGTCAGCTGGGTGTTGCCACCACAACATCATTCGGTTGTCGTCCCGGAGGACGCAAGATACGCCTTTACAGCTGCGGTACAAATACTTATCGTAGCAACAGCGTTGAAGTGCTCGGTGTTAAGTACGAGATCAAAAAGCCGGGTGTCTGTGACATCTATGCCATAAAACTCCCGGAACCGGCTTCTTTCACTATTTTCGCGAATTTGCGTTTCTTCTAGGATTTCTTCGTAATTCCGAGATTCCCGTTCTGCAATGCGGAGAGCACGAATCTCCAATGGTGCGTGAAGGTAGATGGCAATATCAGCGTGCCTTCGGGCAACCCAACCAGCAATATAGGCATCAATAACTACGTTGCCAGCTTCTGCTTCGTGTTGGGTTCGATCATCAATTTCTTGATCGATTTGAGGATTATCTTCAGCGATTTTACTTAATTCCGCCAAGGAGATTCCTTTTTCTTTTGCGAGTTGGCGAAAAATCATTCCAGCGGAGATGTATCGGAGATTAAAGGCCTCAGCGAGGGCGGTGGCAACCGTGGTAGTGCCTGCTCCGTGCATGCCACTGACCGCAATTGACAAGTCCACGACAATACACGTCCGAGATTACGATAAGCCGGTGGTCATGGTTGTGCCAAGGAATTTCTGAATAATGAGGTTCATTGTGAAGCTACAAATGATATACCAATAGATGTAGAGTAATCCCATTCCACCGAGGGGCACTCCAGGGAAATACAGCCCTGTATCGACCCATTGCCCATATTGCCATCCGAAACCCAGACCAAAGGGTCCTAGAAGCTGACCGAAGTTAAGAGGAGACCAAATCACAGGAGCAGGAACCGCAGCAGAAGGAAATGCCAGGCCAGGATCAACAAAGACGCCGTTCATGATGGTATACACCAACATGAAAGGGATAATTGTAACCAGCATAGGAATGAATGACTGCTTGCTTACATCACCTTGTAATTTCATAATATACCGTTCGCGACGTTTAATCTTGAGTTCCAATTTTCGCCGGGCTTTGGGATCAGTCTCCTCTTTGACCTTTTTCTTCATTTCATTGTACTTGTTAATCTCTTCCCGTGACCGTTTCAAGCGATCATAATCGATGAAATGTCGATTGACTAGGTTTGAAGTCAGGGAAATAATGATGCTAACCAGCAGCACTACAACTGACGATAGAGGCGGATACGCCCATGGACCTAAGGCATTGCGAATGGCTACAGCAATATCGATGAAAATACTCTGCACGGCTATCACACTTTTAACAGTAACTCGGCAAAGGCGGTCGCTGCTTCCTCAGATTTACCCTCTATGTTCTTAAGAATCATTACGGTTGCCCCTGTTAGAGTTCCTACCGCCACTGCCGCTGAACGACATAACAACTGATGTGCTGCAATGTTGTCGATCAACTGCTCATCCCGTGTACGGGTCGGATCCTTAGCGCGTCGAGAAGCAATGTTCTTTGGATCGGCTTCTACGAGCACAATGGAGGCAGGACGGATGGCTTCTGCTACCCATTTTGGTAACCCTATTAGAAATCCACCATCAGCAGTTTGAATTAAAGTATGGGTATCGACGATTACGACTTGAGTTTTACTCATTGCTGCGATACGCTCGCCAGCGAGTTTTTGAACCTCACGCTGTTTTTTCACAGGCAATCTTCGTAGTTCATCACGATTCTCGACAAGTCGCTTCTTTTGCGCAATCTCAAACATCACAGAACCATAGGTTATTAGTGAAACGTTGAGACGGTTCTCAACCTTACGAATCGCATCGGTCACCACGGTGGTTTTGCCAACACCGGGCACGCCACTGACTACAACGACCTTACGCACTTGCAATCAACAGACCTCCACCTGAACGGGCACACTCACTGTCACAACCTTAAGAGCTTTTCGAGCCCACAACAGGTCCAGACCTAATATCCATACATGGAAAATTCCCTAGGTTATCCAACGCCAAGGAGACCACGCATCATTGGATGCATCTCACCCAATTGCTCCTTCGCAAGCAACTCGAAGTATTGCCGCATAATGCCTACAGCAAGAAGTATTCCGATACCAGTGGTGAGAGCGCCGAGAAAGTCGGCGAACGCGGCGAGTCCACCTACAATGATGCCACCGAGGAGGGCTACCGTAGGAATGTAGCGATTGAGGATTTTTTCGATGACTTGGGGTGAACGGCGGAAGCCAGGTACTTGCATGCCAGCGCCGATGAGTTGGCGAGAGACATCTCGTGGTGAGATGCCGGAGACATCAATCCAAAGTCGGGCGAAACCTGCACAGAAGACGATGAGGAGGAGGGCATAACCGATGGCACGGATCCATCCACCAGTGTCAAGGAGGGAAAGGATGCCAATGGGGGGTGTGAGGAACCAAACGAAACAGTATGGATCGGGAACCAAGTAGTTTCCTCCACCAGGGGCTGCCGTATAGCTAGCGATGAGGTTAAACCAAAAGGAGGTTTGGAGCCACGGGAGTTGAACCCATAGGATTTGGGTGATGAAGAGGATGTTGGCATACAGGGCTTGAGTAAAGATAACGGGGATATTGGAGACGTAAAGGAGTTTGATGGGATACTGCCCACGGAATCCACGATAGCGGGCGTATTGAAGCGGAATATTCACACGGTAGGATTCCATGTAGATGACGAGGACGAAGGTGATGAATGTAGTAAAGAGACCGAGCATGCTAGAGCGGGGATTTTGCGGTCTGAACCAGATAGTAACAGGGTCAGCGATGAAACCAGCAGGATTAGTATCTGGATTGAAGACGACCCCCAGATTCCAATCATTGACAGACCAGCCACCCAAGTTCTGAATCCAATATGGGATGATGCCCGTAAATCCAAGCGGAGCACTGGGAAGATCCAAATTTTGTGCAGGTGCTATTGAAAACATTCCCCAGAGGATTTGGGTACAAACGTTGGCCATGATGAAGAGGCTAACACCACTCCCAAGTCCCCAGCCTTTCTGGATAGCTTCATCCATCATGATAACGACGATGCCAGCGAACATAAGTTGGATAAAGACGAGAACAGCCTGATCGTACCTTAATTGCGAAGGAACTTGCCCATAGGCGCCTGCGAAAATGTAGGCGAAAGCTTGGAATGCGGTCATTAAGACGGCGAGGACTTTCTGGGCGCCTGTGTAGAGCGAACGCTGATAAGGATCGGACATGTCGACGCGGATGAGCTGGGAGCCCACGAGGAGCTGCATGATGAGCCCGGCAGTCACAATGGGACCGATACCGAGTTCCATGAGGGTTCCACGTGAAGAGGCAAGGATAGTCCGGAGCCAGAAAAAGTAGTCAAATCCTAGTTGTAGACTAATTCCATAAAGTGGCAGGCTAGCCATGATCAGATAGAGAACGAGGATTACAGCTGTCCAGATTACTTTTTCCCGGAAGGAAACCTTCCGGTCAGGTGCCTTGACCTCAGGCATGATACGAATCAATGGACGCAGCGCGTTGAGAAATCGACTCATGCCTTTTGCCCCACAATATTCTAAATAAATCCGTGTCGAAGTTGAACTGCGGAGGTAATTGCAGTTTAATTATGTTTTGGTTCAGGTCTTCGCTTTTCCTTTTGTAGCTGTCGCTCGTTTCGCTTTTGGTTTCGAAGCTGATTTAGACTTCGCTTTTGAAGCAGCTTTTTTCGTTGTAGTCTTTGCCTTAGATTTCGGTTTCGTTTTGGTTGCAGACTTGGACTTAGCCTTGATTGCTTTCTTGGGTTTAACTTTAGGTTTAGTAACGCGTGCGGTTTTTGGTTTTGGTGAAGGTTTCGGAGGTTCTCGCAAAGAAGGCGCCGTGTGTTTGGTTGGATCCTGCACAGTCCCTTTGATTTTCCCTCCCGCAGCCTTAATTTTTTCCGCGGCTCGGTGAGTGAAAAGCGGGGCAGAAATAGTGAGGGGAATACTGATTCGACCTGCACCAAGCACTTTATCATAACCATGAGCAGCTAGATCGATAGAGATAGGAGCAGCTTTAGTGGAGGCCTTGCCCTCTGTGAAGTGGGAGAGATTTCGGACAATGTCTCCAACATTAATAGTCGTGTGTGATTGACGGAGCTCGTCTTGACGATGGAACCCATGTTTTCCAAAGCGATTGGGATCATGGGCGGTGACGTAGGTCCAGTCATGTTTCTTGCCACCGGTTTTACCTTTACCACCCCGTTGGCCACCTTTGCGGTGTTGACCTATTCGTCCATATCCATGCTGACGGTAGCCACGACGTTTCCGGACCTTCTTGGGTTTCCGTTGTGCCATATTCATTTCACCGTTTTTGAAGTTGAATTTCAAGGATGCCGTTGTTATAATTCGAGGTAACTTGGTCGATATCAATTGGAGCTGGAAGATCGATGTTTTTCGCATATTTCCGATCCTTGGATTCAACCTGAAGAGTTACCGCATAATCTGTTACTTTGATATTGATTTCATCATGTTTGACGCCAGGAAGTTCGGCGATGATTATGATGCTGTCTTCTTGTTCCTGGACATCAATGAGGGGTTCGCGTTCAGAGCGAACGGCAGGAGGAGCACCTTCGGGTTTTAAGTTGCCAAAGGGATTTAAGCGCATCTTGCCGTCTGGGCCGATGCCAGCAGAAAAGCCCCATACCATGGGGTTCTTTTCCAATTGTTTCATAATCTCTTCAAGCTGATGTTGGGCATCGGGTCCAAACATGTCTTCAGGATTTACATCAGAGAACATTTTCATGATTTCTTCGAACATGCGTTGAAGAGCTTCGAATTGAGCATCGGTGGATTCATCGTCCCACCAGCGTTTGCGCTTTCGGCGATCGTCATCTTCAGCCATAATTTGTCCTTCCTGTTTCCGTATCAGTCCTCTTATGACATTCGTTTGAGGAGGGCGTTGATATCCTCACCGCGATATCCTAGTTCTCCTTTTTGTTGAATTGTGCGTTTAAGACTTCCATGAAAGCCCTTGGAAGGTGGATGAAGCCGAAAGACTTTCTTCAATTTTGGAAGTGCTAAGGTTTCCTCTTTTTTCGAGACAAGGGCTTTGGCATATTCATCAATGGTCTTGTATTGAGAATGCTTTGCCACATACTCATCTGTAACCGGTTTATCACCAAGTAATCGACCTCGCTTTCGAAGTAGACGGGATAATGTGGGGGCATCAATTTCACCCCAGGTAAGTGCATCCTTGGCTTGTTGGAGCATTCCTAGAAAGGTCGGGCGCTTATCGAGAATTACAGCATGATTAACCCGGGACAGGCTTAACAACGAAAGGGTATCCTTGGTTTCTTGACGTAATCCAATGCTACTACGTATCCGAATGACTGCAAGCAGTGGATGAGTCTTGTTTGCCTCTGTTGCCATGTTATTCGTCTCTCCGTGTCCAATCTTGTGGTGTCATAATTTGATTGGTTTTTTTCAGTGCTCGAAAGACTGAATGGGCGAAGTTAAGGGTTGTTCGGGTATGCCCGCGGGTTCGAGACCACACATCATTAATGCCGGCAAGTCGTAAGACGACTTTAATGGTGTCAGCCGTTACCAATCCAACACCCTTGGGTGCAGGGATAAGTTTGAGCCGAACACTTCCGGTTTTTCCATCTACCTCAAATGGAACCGAGTGGGGATCGTTACAGCCACATTCCCAACTTCCACATCCACGGCGAACCGAGATAAGGTTTAGCTTCGCCCGAAGGATGGCTTTGCGGATGGCAGGACCAATTTCTGGAGCTTTACTTTCACCAATACCCACAAACCCGTTTTCATTGCCTACTATAACTGTGGCTTTAAATCGGGATTTCTCCCCGGCATCGGTTTGCTTTTGCACCAAGTTGATGTCAATGACTTCTTCTTGCAGATTAGGGAGGAGGACGTCAATAATTTCAGGTTCTTTAATGGGTAAAGCGAGTTGGAATAGGTCCTCCAGAGAGGTAATTTCACCAGCTTTTACTTGACGTCCGACTTTGGTGACTGGTTCCCATTCATCGATTTCGAATTGTCGTGGACGTTGTGGACGAGAGCGACTCATTTCGTTGACCTCCCGCGAGTGAAATTCGATTCAATACTCTTCTTGGTTGTATCGTACATGTTGGGGAGTTGAGTGAGCTCTACTCGTCCCTTAGACACTTTTCCGAATTGCCGTTGGAAGCTGGATGGTTGATTTTCACTCAAGTCCTTGGCGTAGTTGGCAATGTGCTCGCCTCGAATGCGTTTGTCTTTGGGAAACATTTTATCCGAGCATGGAACAGCGAGCCCAGCATCAATTGCACCCTTAACTGCCGAGAACACCCGAGAGCCAGGGATGGGTTGAGTTAACCCAATATCGGCTATCGCTGCATTCGTTCCCGATTTCAGAGCTAGATGACCGGCGAGGAAACCGGTAAGATAAGCTGCTGGAAGATTTTTTACTCCTGCCCGCCACCCAAATTTTTTGAGTTGCCGCGAGTCAGCTACAGCTATGCAGCGGTCTCCTTCCGGTAGGGCTTCCATTACTTGGACAATAATTCGTGTACTTGTCTTTCGGACAACTAGCCGGTGTCGTCCAGAACCGACCATGCGTCGTCGTGCATGATAATCGGTTTTGCTTTCTCGGCGCCGTCTAAAGGGAACTTTGTATCGTGGTCCGTGTGCCATATTTTATCGCCTCTTCATTTTATTTTCTTGAATGTACATGTCGACTCGTCGGATTGAGGGGAATACTCCTCCCTTTGAGAGCCGGTATAATCGTCGGTAATCCCGTGGTTTGATAATGCGTCTAGCTCGTAGTTTTTTGAGGTGTAGGCGTATTGCCCGGATTTTAATCATCCAACTTTCTTTGCTTGAGAGTCGGGCAGTTCGCTTACCTTTTCGACTGCCGGGACCTGAGCGAAGGCCACGTTTTTGTTTTTCATGGACGACCTTAGCTCGTCCTCGGCTGACACCTTGAATTGGAACCTTGCGGATAGCGCCTTCGTGGATTAATTTCCGGATGTCATCACGACGTATAGCTAACGCTACATCATCAAGCCGGTCTGGATCTATCCAGACCCGGTTAACTCCGACTTTGAGGATTCGAGCAGCCAATTCACGTTGGGTACTGACATTCATTTCTTCTTCACCTTCTAGAGGATCTCCTCAGTTTCGAGGTCAAGGAGTTCGCGAACCTCGGATTTCAGTTGGGGATTCAGTACACGGAGACCAAGATCATCTGCGCGGTCAATGATGGCTAAGCGCTTTCGATCACCCACTCGGTGGGCAATGCGAACCACATGGATTTTGGGATGTAATCCTTCCATTTCCTGAAGATTGTGAACGATGACTTCTTTATAGCCAGACGGATGATAATCTCGAAGCTTGGTAGGGCTGCGATAGCCGATGGTAGGCATTTTGGGCTGACTCTTCTCACGTTTCCGAATCGTGGAGTCAATTCCCTTAGGTCGCCGCCAACCGGTATCTAGGCGCTTATATCGCCAACTCTCCGGACGACGGAATTTAGGCTTACGCTGATTGTGTAAACGCTTCTTGTTGAGTTCACGTTGAAGTTTTTTGATTCGTTTACTCTTACTCATAGCTGGTCACATCCGTTTCGGCTAAATCTTCCAGTGACGTTCACCTAGTTGTTTTTCGAATACGTAAATTCCATCATGGAACTTGCGGGGATCTTTTCGTCGGAGTTTCGTGGAACGCTGGATGTTGGCGGCAGTTTGTCCGACGAGTTCAATATCAATGCCTTCTAAGATGACATCATCACCTTGAACGGTCACGGTCACTCCAGGCGGAATTTTGGCGCGGCGTGGGGCTTTTTCGCCGTAGAAGTTTTCGATGATGAGCCGATCGCCTTCTACTTTCACTGAGGGGGGAAAGTGAGCAAAGACCACTTTCATCTTGTAGGTGACCCCATAGGTTACACCAAGCATCATGTTTTTGATATGTGACAGAACGGTGCCAACTAATGCGATTTGACGACTTCGTGGATATTCTACAGAGACGACGATGTCGTTACGCGACTTTTTGATTTCAACATCAGCGTGACTGAAGTCACGGACGAGCTCACCCTTTTCACCTTTCACGGTCACACGTTTATTCTCAATACTGACTTCGGTGCCTTCCAGGATTGGAGTCGTTCTTTCAAAGTGAGTTGTTTTTGGTGGCATTTCTTAATCCGCTCCAGAGGTTAGTAAACGTAAGCGATGAGGCGTCCTCCATGACCTTGTTCAATGGCTTCACGATGTGTCATGAAGCCTTTGGGTGTTGAAACGATGAGAAACCCAAATGCTCGGGAAGGCAGAAAGCGCTTCTCCCATTCCTCGAAGGCAGTTCGTTTGACTGGATGATGTGGACTAATTACACCACATTGGTTAATCCGACCTAACAGTTCCACTCGGAGCATTCCGGCTTTTCCATCATCGATGAATTCGAATTCACCGACATAGCCCATGCGTTGCATAATGCGCAAGGCGGCCCCAATTTTCTTTGATGCAGGGGCGATGATAACCTCGGATTTTCGAAGGGCTTCGTGATTCATGATGGTTGAAAACGCATCTGCTAATGGATTCTTTACAGTCATTACCATTTCACCTCTAGCTGAATTTCCGAAATCCGAGCTCTTCGGCTACTTCTCGGAAGCATCGTCTGCATAATCCAATATTGAAGCTTCGAATGATTGCACGGTGGGTTCCGCAGCGTTTGCACGTGCGGTGACCTTTACCCTGTTTCTTCTCTTTTGACATTAGTATTCATCCTCCAGTTCTGGTCGGGTAAATTGAATTCCCAACTCAGATGAGAGTACAGTCATGGCTTCATCGGGTGTAATCCGATGACGGCGTGGAACCTTGTGGCGTGCCCGACGTCGACGATTTATGCGGAATCCGGGGCGTTCGGTGCAGATACAGACATCCATGCCGAAGATACCTAGGTTCGGGTCGTATTTGACGCCAGGTATCTGTATGTGTTCGGAGATTCCGAAACTGACGTTGCCTGCGTGATCTATCGCGCTGATTGGAATTTGGAAATCAGAGACATCTAAGGCGCGTTTAGCGAATTCCTTTGCTTTTTCTCCGCGTAGGGTAACTTTGCATCCCATGGGTTCGCCTTGTCGGAGGCCAAAATCCCGATTGGTGCGTTTTGCTAGCACTTCTGTGGGTTTTTGTCCCGTCAATTCTTCGAGAATTGTTTTAGCTTTTGCTAGGGGTTCGCCCGCGGTTCCCAGGGACATGTTGACAACAACTTTGGAAATGAAGATTTGTCGCATTACGTTGTCTTTTTTCGCTTTCTGTTTGGGGGCAGGTTTTGCTGGCTTGGCAGCTGAAGCTTCAGTTGTAGCTTTCGCTGATGTTGTCCGCTTTGTTGTGCTTTTTGATGATGATGTTTTCTTTGCTGTTGACATGATTAGCCAGCCTCCGGAATGGAAATCAAAGGTGCATCTTTACCGAGGGGGAATACGTACCGAATCGCGGTGAGAATGGATTTGTCACCGGCGGTTTTGATGGTACCCAAGCGGTTTTCTGTGTCGATTTTCGTAAGTTTACCCACGTTTCCTGTATGATCGCCACCTGTGATAACAGCGATGATACCTTCCTTGAGTGGGATATGTTCCTGAATGGTCTGATCGGGGACTTTGATGAGCACGGTGTCACCTGGTTTGTAGGGTATCTTGGGCTTAGCCTTGGGATCTTTCACTTCGAGTAAGATTGTTCGACCATCATGGAGATGGAGTTGAATATTCCCTTTTGCCACCGTGTTCTTGCTTGTAATTTTACAGGGTTTGATGTCCTGTTCTTTCTTTGCAATATTATAGAGTTGCAGAAGGTGTTGAGAATCTGGGACGACACGTACTCGTGTTTTCGATGTCGGAATCTGAATGACATCCATGAGCCCAACGGGATATTTGTAGTCTTTGCGAATTTTTCCATCGACTTTCACATGACCTTGAGCGAGGACACGTCGAGTTTCAGCGAGGGTTGTGGTTAGGTTAAGCATATCACGGATGATTACACCTAACGGGATGCCTTCGTGTAGTGCGTGGGATCCTGGGTTGGCACGTATAGTGAAGGGACGAACTTTCCGTTTGATTTGCCAGTGACCAGGTGCAGCCAATCGTTTCATGTGTTTTCTTGGACCTTTTGCCATGGTTCTAATCCTCCTTGCTTTCGAGTTCTGCTCGTGCTGCCGCTTTACGATCAATGACGGCTTGACGAGTCTTGTCGATGTTGAGTTTGGTGATCATGACGTTCTCGGGGCGAATGGGAAAAGGAACCGCTGAGCCATCCACTTTTTCGATGGTGATGTTTTCGATGCTCAGTTTGAGGTTCTTCATATCGATTTCAAGGACATCGCCTTCGGAATCACGGAACGCTCCACGAGTAATATAGACGGTGTCTCCTGTATGAACTGGAATTCGTTTGATGCCGTGTTTATCCACTAGTTCAGGAGCAAGCTTCGCTGTGAGGTGTTTGTGGCGACGATGCCAAGGTGCGGTGTATCGGGCTTTACGTTGTTTCTTGGGTTTTCGTGAGGTCATTTTTGTTCGACTCCTAAACGATGATGCTTGCTACGCTGGCAATTCGGGGCCAGCGTTCAGCGGCTTCTCTAGCAATGGGTCCACGGATTTCTGACCCTTGGGGATCACCTGTTTCTGAGGTGATGACGATGGCATTGTCTTCAAAGCGAATCCATTGCCCACCTTTTCGGCGATATGGTCGGCGTTGTCGGACGATAATCCCGCGAAGGACTTGGCGTCGCATTTTGGGGGTTCCTGCTTTACAGGAGACCACGACCATGTCCGCAACGCTAGCTGCGGGTTGTCGGCGAAGGCGTCCATGCCAGCCAATGACTGAGATAATTTCGACGATTCGGGCACCGCTGTTGTCTGCGACGATGAGGCGGGCGCCAGTGGGAAGCCCGCGACTAATTCGTGTTCGAGCTACGCCTGCGGTCTTCTTTCCTCGTTTGACCATTATTCGGTTGCCTCCTTGGTTTTGATTCGTTCGACAACGACATGGGATACCGTCTTACTGATTTGTCGACATTCGGCGATTCGAACAGTATCTCCTACCTCAAGAGGAATACAAGGGGGATGATGGGCCGCTGTCATTGAGTGACTGCGTGCGTATCGTTTGTATTTCTTGATAAATCGGAGGTACTCACGGCGAACCGTTATGGTGCCTTTCATCCTTGTACTGGCTACCACGCCTTCAAGGACCCGACCACGAACAGGCAGAGTTCCGTGAAATGGACAATTAGGATCTTCACATTCCTGTTCGGGTGGAGTGACTTTTAAGCCGATATTTCGAGCTACCATTGTAGTTTTTTCGCCCTCCTTAAGCGTTCTGCGGGATGCCCTAAAAGAGCCTTCCCGGGAATTTCGACTGTCTCACCATTTGGTAAAGACAGTTCAAACAGACTTGAGGTCTTGGGAACGTGGCGGGTTCGATGACCATCAAAGAGTGTCAGCATATTCTGAGTGTCATCCACAATGACACCGGTAATTCGGTGGAGTGTAGGATTTGTTGCCTGCTTTACTATAGCAGATAGACCAATGAGGGGGCGAAGTGCTAACCGAGAGGTATACTGCATTGCTATTCGCCACCTCCTAGACCTTCAGCAGCAGCTTTCCGCGCTTCTTCATTGTTTACAGTAAGAATCCGAGCAATGTTTTTTCGAATACCCCGAATGACCCCTGGATTTTCCATTCCAGCGCCAGATAACATTGCAGCGCGTTGTTTGGCAAGTTCAGCCCTGAGTTCATCGAGCTTTCGATCTCGTTCTTCAACAGTCATACTCCGAATTTCTTTCATTTTCAGTAATGCCATACCCCACTCGCCTCCTCATCTCACTTCTTCGAAGACTCCTTCTTGGATTTTGAAGCCTTTGCTTTGGTTTCCTTGGATTTCGACTTCTTTTCCTTCTCAGCAGCTTTGCTGGTCATGGCTTTCGCTTTTGGTTTTTCTTCTTTCTTGGCTGCCTTAGATTCGGCTTTTTTCTCTTTCTTTGCCTTTTCTTTGGGTTCAGCCTTTTTCTTCGCCTTCGGTTTCGCCTTAGGCTTCGTCTCGGCTTTTTCCTTCTTCGCCTTCGGCTTCGCTTTTTCTACTTCTTTCTTCTTTGCCTTGGGCTTCGCCTTCGGTTTCTCTGGGGCTTTTTCAGGTTCCTCTTTGGATTTGGCCTTGGGCTTCGCCTTCGGTTCTTCAGGAGCAGGTTTTTCCTCTTCGGAAGGAACTTCTTTCGGAACTGATTCTGGAGTAGGTGCAGGAGTTGGTTCGGGGACTGGTTCAGTGCTTTCGTCAACAAACTCTTCTATTGATGAAGCTTCCTCGATAGGTAGCTCTTCTTCAATAATTTCAATATCCGCAGCTTCAGGGGTTTCAGAGGGTTCTGTGGTTGTTGGAGTAGGCGTTGGAACAGCTTCAACTACTACCTCTCGCTCTACAATGACAGGGTGATCCGGTGCTACGGCGTCGGGGAGCATAATTCGAACTTGTACCCCCAAGACACCAGGTTTCATAATCGCAAAAGCCCAACCGTGACTCACAGCAGTGCGGATTGGTTCACCAGTTTTGGCTACGAATCCACTTCGGAATTTTTGATATCGTGCACGGCGGCTGGTCAGTTTCCCAGAAAGGGAGATTTCCACGCCTTTCGCTCCAGCACTGATGATGCGGCGAAGCACCCCATAGGCAGCACGACGGAAATGGTCACCGCGTTCAAGTCGCTGGGCTAATCGTTCAGCCATGATGGGTCCGTTGAGTTCGGGGACTTCCACTTCGCTAACTTCAATCTGTGGAGCTTCTAAGCCAAATTCGTGCTCTAAGGTTTCCGTTAGTTCACGGACTGTGGTTCCACGACGGCCAATGACCATTCCTGGGCGTGATGCATAGACAACAACGCGCATCCCCAGTGGAGTCTTTTGGAGATCTACGCCAGCATAGCCGGCACGGCGAAGTTCCTGGCGTAAAAAGTCATTTACTTTGACTTTGAGCAATCCACGATTGATAAAATGATCTTCAGCTGGCATTTTTACTCCTCCGTTAATACAACCTCAACATGTACCAGTTGTTCATCGAATTTGGTGGAGCGTCCATGGGCTCGTTCTATAAAACGTTTGAGAACTCTCCCAGGATACGCTGAAATATGGGTTACTCGGAGTCGATCAAGGTCTAGGCCCTTGTAATCCGCATTGTTTTCAGCATTGGTTAAGATCCGCATAATCTCTTTCGAGGCTTTCACGGGGTACCGTCCAGAATCGGCCTTATGTAGCCCTTTCCTGTGCCCGACTTTCTTGTCATGGCGTCGATAGGGGACGGCTTGACGCATGGCAATAACCTCCTCGAGGTAGGTTTTCGCAGCTTCTAAGCGGAGCCCACGCAATTCATTACAAATTTCCCGGGCTGCCTTTGGTGACATCCGAAGCTCGCGTCCACTAGCTCGTGCGGTTTTGTCTGGATCTAGACCAATAATCGAGTAACCATAGTTGGGCATAAGGTATCCACTCTGGGAATTACAACACTCACTTTGCAGGTTGCAGCAGCAAGAACGAGAATCATGTGACCCTCGGTGCTGGTCCGCACTCCCAAACAACGTGAGAGCGATGAAGCGATGCCATGTGCCCTATATAAGAATTCTGCTAGTCTCGGCTTCGATGTCGTCCTATTCCAAGACGAAGGGCTTAGACTCGGTTAAAATCACTTTCGGAAGCACTTCACGATGCTTCTGGAGAAACGCCACATCCGCCTTCCTATCTCGCCCCGCATCCGGCAACAGCTCCGGAATCGTCTCCACGCGGGACCCAATCGGGTACCATCTTTCACACTTCTCACACCGCATCGCTCCCGTTACAATTTCGATGCCATGGAAGTACTCCACGAGAGGTACCACATCCTGGGAATCAGGCTTTTTCTTCGAAAAGGAGGCAAACACCTTCCGCGCCTTTGCCAGCCGCTGATCAAAGACTTTGTCCTTTGACAAATTATAGACCGGCTTCAAAGACGGTTCACTCAGCACTCCGCGCTGATAATGGATGACCAGTTCTCCGGCTAATCCCTTCTTGTCCCGAAGCCGATTCCGCTTCACACCCACCACATACGTCGTCAACGGATGCTCCTTACAAATCGGACACGCCAAAATATTCAACAACCACGGCTTCACAATAAACACCTCAACACGCAACCTGTCTACGCTAACTGCCCTTATTAAAAGTAGCTCTTTCAGAGCCGATCAATAGCGTCTGAGAAGTCTGAAGTTGTTCAAAAGCATTGAACACAATGGATTTTCCTGTTCTAAAGTTTAGATTAATGACCCAGAGGGTAAGAGGTAAGTATATGCCTCACATAAGGACCCGATTTGGGAGTAATTGGTTAAGACAAGTCCGAAGCCAACCAGTAAAAGTCGTGCTTTTATTATCAACGATCATCGGTGGGTTCGCCATAGCAGGCCTTTATTTGGATTTTCAACTTAATTCCCCCGTTCAACTACAGCGTTTTCGATCACAAGCGGAATTGGCATTGTATGTGCAAAATCATCACCCACCGCAAGGCTATGGATGGGGATTGTGGCTGGAAGATATCAACTTGTTTACGTCCGGAGATACTCCTAGTGGATTGCAGGGGACATCAGGGTATTCGACCACCAATGTTCAAGTTGAAGGCGTTGATGAGCCCGACATTGTCAAAACCGACGGAACTTACATTTACACCATTACTGAAGAGAAGGTTGCAGTTGTTAAAGCATACCCTGTGGCTATGGCGAACATAGTCAATTGGATTTACCCTGAGGGAACACCGCTTGCGTTATTCTTATGGGATACATCCAGGCTAGCCGTGATTAGCCGAGTCACGCACCACGGAGACCCATGGAGCCCCGACACAATTTCACTTCAAGTTTATGATGTATCTCAACCTTCATCCATTACCTTACTTCAACGAATCGACCTTGAGAATTACTATGTCAGTGCCCGCCTAATTGGCAAATATCTATACCTCATCGTCCAAGACTGGATAAGCGAGGAGAATGGAACCGTCGAGCTACCATCAATAACAATAGGAAACTCCACACACATCATCCCAGCTGAAACCATCTATTATGATCTGTACACGTATGATTACAGATTCTGCTACTATCATATTCTAGCCCAAGATATCAGCAATCCGGATAATCCTCCCACCAGTGAAACCTTCCTGGGCGGAACGGGCACCTGTACGATCTACGCATCACTTGTCAATCTCTACCTTGCTATATCGCATTTCGACTTCAGTACTAACGCCATATCTCACCATTCAACAGCCATACATCGCTTTGCGATCTGTGAAGGTCAGGTATTATATGAAGCCAGTGGAAAAGTTCCAGGCTTACTAATTAACCAATTCGCCCTCGATGAACATGAGGGCTATCTACGCGTAGCTACAACACGGCGAATCGCCAACTTCACGTCGACACCAATGTTATTTGTAACCTCCTGGACACAAGATAGCAATCTCTATATTCTAAACGCACAACTCGACACCGTTGGGCTTCTCGAAGGCTTAGCCCCTGGCGAAAGCATCTACTCTGTTCGATTCCTAGAAAGCGTATGTTATCTAGTGACCTTCTGGAAAACCGATCCCCTCTTTATCATTGATCTTTCTGATCCCACTACACCCCACCTTCAAGGAGAATTGATAATTCCCGGTTACTCGAATTACCTCCACCCACTGGGTGACAACCAGTTAGTAGGCATCGGAAAAGAGGTCCAGGTTTCTGAAGCAGAAGACTGGTGGTGGTATGAGGGACTCAAACTCAGCCTATTCAATGCCACCGACCCCTACACCCCCAAAGAAAATGCAAAGTTAATTCTTGGCGTACGAGGCACTGACTCCCCCGCCCTCAACGACCATCACGCTGTCCTCTACCATCCCGACCAACAGCTCCTCATCATTCCCGTTCTACTCGCAGAATACACCGACAACTACACCCACGAACCCTTTGAACATGGCGACTACGTCTGGCAAGGCGCCTACATCTTCTACCTCAACCCCGCAACCGCCACCCTTACCATCCGACATCAAATTACCCACCTCGCCGATCCCGACGTCCTCCACGATGACATTTACAAATGGCAATCACACTTCATCACCCGTTCCCTTTACATCAACGAAGTCCTCTATACCCTCTCCCCCTCCACACTCCGCTTCCACAACCTCACCGACTTCACCCCCCTTGGTGAAATCCTGTTCAACGAAACCTCACCTACCCCAACCTTCAAAGCATAACAGCCACTTCGACCAATTCACCCCACACCACTCCCATGAACTCAGAACTCAACCAACTGATACCGTCCCTTCTGCACACGCACAAACACCCCCTGCTTAATCAGCTTCGCCATCCGATCCGCCAAATACGCCGCATACCGATTCGCAACTAACTCCTGCAACACGGCATCACCCTTCAACGCTTCCAAAGCAATCGTTCCCCCATTCACTCTAGCCAATTCAACGATTCGATTTCTGATCGCCGACGCCGTTTGCAGCTTCACCGAATGTCCCACATCTAACAGCTGCTCCGATCGCCCTCCATCTCGTCGATGACTCAACAGCCAACCCTCAAACCCAAGGCGTCCATCGCTTAACTGCCGATACACTTCCAATTGCTTTTTCAAGAAATCACATTGCTCATACCGCGGGGCCAACTTCCGTGTAAACCCCACGACAAGTCCCTTCGACACCGCATCCACCCCCCACCCCACCGCCTTCGCTAACGCCACTACCCATCGCGCATCCATCCACTGCCGCCGCCCCTGCAAATACAGCCGCACCGTCGTCTCCGGCATCCCCGCCACCCGCGCCACTGCTGCAGCGGTGCCATACTCATCCAACAACTGCCCCCGCAACTCAGACCACCACGCATCATCCATCACGACCCGATCTGGCTCACACCACCCACGAGCCCAAATCCGCCTTAAGAAATCCTCGCCTTTTGATGTCGTCTGATACACCGTTGTAAACTTCTGCTTTGTCATCCGCCGAATCCACCCCAACTGCCGCAACCGCTCAACCACCCGAAACAGAAAATCCTCACGCAACACAAAACGCCGCGCTACATCCGCCACCGACCCAACCTCTCGCAACCCAATCAAGGTGAGAAAATCCAAATCAAACCCATCCAACCCCCGTTCCACCCACGCGCTATCACAAGCTAACTGAAACCGCAACCTCTCAGCCCGCTCCGGATGCGAGAACCCAATATGCTCCACATACCACCCAAACACCGGTCGATACACGTCCAAAATAAACCAACTCCGACACGCCTTCACCTCACCCACGGACTTCAACAGAACCTGAAACTCCTCCACAGGTAACGTCGCCACCATCAACTCCACAATTAAACTACGAATCTGCTCAAGAATCGTTGAACCCCCCGACGTAAACCGAATAGAATGTGCTCCCACATGCCCATCATCATCCCCAAACGTCTGAACAATTTCGCGCTTTAGTTCTAAAGGAAGTTGTAGAAATGCACTGGGAAGAGAACCATGTAGTTCATCAAATCCTGCGTCTGGATACCAATGGCGGAGAAGATAACCGAGCCATTTTGTGAAAGCAACATATGAACGGGATTTTCCATGTCTGTCAATATATTTCCGAGTACAACAAGTAACATCTCCAAATACCTGTCCCAAAGTGCTATGAAACTGATTAAGTAACACTGCATTTCCATTTGTGTAGTGTGGAGTCTTAGTTGTTCCATATTCCTCTGTTAAGGTGCCGTCTCCTATTAGATGAACCACCAATCGAACAAGATGGTTATCTTCTTTAATTGGTATTCGTGGATTTCGTAGCAGCCCTGACCTTCCGTACCCTTTAATTGCGCGAACATTTCTTTCCACATCTGAAAGAATATCTGAATTCCTATGAAATTTCTTGTGGGTACTAATAAGCTTCAATAAAACGCCAAGTTCGATGAAAACGGGATTCACTAAATCCTCACGATAGTTCACAGCGTATCGAGCTAAAAGGTCGATTTTGGAGTCGAGTTCCTCAGCGAGAGTTTTCAAGGAGATTTGATCAAGTATTTTTGAAAAGAAGCTTTTGCCAAAATCTGGGTCAAGTTGAACATATATGTCGCGTGTGTGGAAATCAGTAAGGTGGAAGTGACGTAGGTGTTGTCTTCCCATAGCACATCAATAGGCGCATTAAAAGGAGGTACTTAAACCCCACAATTCCTTGAAAACATATCTATATAGATTTTACTTAATCTATATATTACTTGAGAGGTACATATTGGCTTCCGCGTGTTGCGCCGATTCCGGGGTTGCCGTGGCGGACGGCTTTGTTGGTGGGGGCGTATTCGCCGAGGTAGTGGCCGATGTGTTCGACTTTGATGTCGAGGGGGAGGAATTCTTTGCCGTTGTGGATGCCGAGGGTGAGGCCGACCATTTCGGGGAGGATGATCATGTCGCGGTTGTGGGTGCGGATCATGGGGGATTTGCCTTTGCCGATGGCTTGGCGGGTTTTGCGGAGGCGTTCGAGGAGTTTCTTTTGACGGGGTGGGAGGCCGCGGCGGAGGCTGCGGCGTTGGCGGGCGGGGAGTAGGTTGATGAACTGGTCCATAGGCATGCGTTGGAGTTCTTCTAATCCGAATCCGCGGTAGGTGAATTTCTTGACCATGATGATGACCCGAATGGTGTTGTGGGGTACAGCTGTTGGGTACAGTCACCTACTTTTAAGGATTGCTCCTTGTTGTATCCTCTGAGGCGGGCAAGGGCAAACGGTTAAAGCCAGAGAGAGGAGTGGATGAAGCGTCGAGGGGATCCTACGACCAAACTAGCCCTACAAACGGCATTAGTCACCGGAGCTGCAGGATTCGTTGGCAGCCACCTAGTGGATGCGCTGCTCAGAAACCAGGTTCGCGTCATCGGTTTTGATAACCTCACCACCGGCACCCGACAAAACCTTGAAAATGCAGAATTCAACGATGCGTTCACGCTGATTGAAAGCGATATTCGTGATGCGAAAGCTATTGATCAAGCCTGCAACGACTGCGACGTTGTCTTCCATTTAGCTGCCGTGACCAAGGTAGCCGAATCGGTGCGTGATCCACAGAAATATACAGACATCAATGTTACCGGAACTCAGAATGTAATCACGGGGGCTATCAAAGCAGGAGTGAAGCGGTTCGTGTTTGCATCAAGCGCTGCAGTTTATGGCACGCCTGAAATCGTGCCCATCCCAGAGGATGCTGCAACCCAACCACTTTCACCATATGGAGCAAGCAAATTGGAAGGTGAGCGGCTCTGCGTAAAAGCAGCAGAGAAAGGTCTTGTTGCCCCCCAATTACGTCTGTTCAATATCTATGGATCACGACAAGCTAAAGATAACGAAGCAGGCGTAGTCAGCATTTTCATCCATCGTGCCAGGCAGGGTCTTCCCCTGGTGATTTTTGATGATGGGCACCAAACCCGAGATTTCATCTTTGTCGAAGATGCTGTTGAAGCCTTCATTCGTGCGGCCATTCTTAGCGATGTACCATCCGAACCCATCAATATCGGTTGTGGCAAAGCTGTCAGCATCTTAGAACTTGCCGAAGAGATACAACAGATCGTACCCAGTTGTAGCCCTGAACTCGTCTTTGAAGAGCCCCGCCCAGGTGACATCTACCATAGCGTAGGCAACGTCACCCGAATGAGAACCCACCTCCAATTTGAACCCCGCCATTCACTTCACGACGGATTAATCAAGACGGTCAATGCTCTAGAGGTTGCTAAGTAAGTGGCACTCCACTTTTCATCAACGCAGTCTTAATTTCCTGCCAAGTTTTAGACTGGGATTGTTCAGTGGAGATAACCGGATAACCCAGTTGATGACCAATGGCGGCGAAAACTCGACGTTCTTGATTCAACTCATCAAAGGTATACTCATAATGAAAATCACGTTGATCCGTACGTTGTCGGGATACCGCAGGACTGACATCAAGAATAATGCCATGCTTCGGCTTCACAAGTAGAACAAGAATGCGTAGCATTCGATAACCCAACGCTTTGTGCTTCACATAGTTGTCCCAAATAAAACGATCACAGACAACAAATTCACCTCGCCAATTTGGCAAAAACACACGGGTCAAATATAACAAAAAATTATCCACCAATGCCAGATATGGGCGTAGGAAGAACAACCGACTCCGTTTTCGTGGCGGTGTCTTACTCAGCCCCTCCGTAGATGGAGGTTTCCGAATTTGGCTAATGATGAGATATTTGTAAAATCGTTCGATGTGACATTTGTAATCTTTTTTACGTAATTCGTGGCAGATTCGTGTGGTCCATGTGCTTTTTCCAGTACCATCGACACCCGATAACACAATGACACCGGACTGTCTAATCGTGCGACGAAGTGATTCATCGTTTAAAACGAATCCAAGAATAACCAAGACTATGCCTACAATAAGATTATACCAGGCAATCCATCCACCAATCGCTGCTAAGAGCACTCGAAATGAGTTCGGAAAATCATTATACCACCGATAGCCCTTTCGCACCACATTCAAAGTTCCAAGAAGCGTGTATCCAATAACAAACAGAAGGACAGATGGTAATATGCCAATACCCACTACCGCGCCAAATAAACAACCAAGAAAGGAGATGATAATGGCGGCACGGGTACTCCAGGACATCAATAATTACTCCTTGATCTAGCTAAATTTTTTATTCCGTGTTATTTGCGTGTAGCCAATTTGGAGTGAAACCAGCCCACCATCACAGACGGATTTAACCGCAAAAGGCTATACACAAACACTTTGATTAGAGAACTCCCTTTTCGCTGTTTTTCTACGCCCAACCGCCACATAATCACATCGAACCGTAAATTCACTCGACGCCGATTTCGAAGGTTGTAACTCCGCGTGCGAACAAATCGGTAAATGCCCAACCGCTTACCAACCTGGTGATAATATGTATCATAGTAAAATTTCTCTTGCACAAAAGGAAACTGGGCGTACAATTCTTTACTAAACGCCAAGGTCCCCGCAAATCCTTCCACTCCCAGCATTTTCCCAAATCGTGGATACATACGCAACAGACGCGTAATCACCGAATTATAGGGCGTATCATGCGGGTGCCCCACATCCTCAAAAGACGCCATTTTCCCCTCTGCAATATCTGGCATCCAATCACCGATTCGAGGGTCCATGAGAATATCGGCCTGGACTAATATTACAAAGGAAGCTGAGGCCTTCTCGATCCCACGATGATACAGATAGTTCACATGATTAGGTGCATCAGTTTGCGCTTGATTTTGCACAACCACTAGTTTGGGTTTCGGTTCGGCTGTATGATCCCAAATCCGTTGAACCAGCTCTGATGTCCGATCCGTACAGCGATCCAAAACCACCACAAGCTCCTTAGCACCCAAAGCAAGCAATCGAGGAAAGGTATAGGGTAAAATCTCCTCTTCATCATGCAGCGGAAGAACAATGCTAAAATCTTTCAACGGATTCGCCGACGTCAGGTCGCATTCAACTCCAACTTAGCCAACCTTAGCGTTTAAGACTCGATTACCATTTCGGTTTTTCAATTTACCGACTAGACACTACATTTGCTGGACTGCTTCGTAGGCTTGCTTCAATTGATCTGCATACTTTTCCCAGATTAGGTGTTTCTTTGCAATAGCCCGGACCCGTTGTTTCTCAGCATTCCACGCTGCAACATCCGAAAAATATTCTTTGACCAGTCGCTGTACCAGCTGCTTCAAGTCCGCACCGGTTGACCAAGTCCATCCTGTGTTGTGCTGTTGATTGAATTGTGACTGCAATAACATGGTATCATGAACCAGCGTTTTGAGCCCGGCATGCATCACTAGCGAATACGTATTTTGAAAGGAATAAAACGGGAATCGTATCTGTTTGCCTAACAAAGCCGCATCACAGTCGGCAATAATGGATAGCATATCCTCGTGTGAACAAAAGCCATGATTCTCTACTTCCTCAGTGTCAATGACTGGATGCCCCACAAACACTAGCTTAGCGCCAAGGCGTTGTGTTTCCCACAATTCTAATACCTCAGCATCAGATTTCGCATATGCCCCCAAATGCTTCTGCATGGATGGAGCAAAGCGGGACAAGAACCGTAATTGAAGCACCGATGAGGAGACCTGCGGTGCCATGCGACGAATGTAAGCAATCCGAAATTCGGAATCGACGTTTCGATTCGAAGGAATCAAAGAAATTTCGCGCTTATTTGGAAGGTTGGGGACAACGAAAGTCTTTGGCTGCACCCGTTTATACGACTGGGCAACTTCGTGACTGACAGTTATTGTAGGAGCACTACGCAGAATCTTTTGTTCCCATTGCTTCCAGGTCTGCACACTTATCCAGC